>CAZCDU010000005.1:0-10426 GCA_964497125.1 uncultured Victivallales bacterium
TGATCGCCTGGTATGCCGTGTCTTTCATGATCTTGTATGTATGCCAGTTCGCAGAGTAATAGAACAGCAAAAGAGATCGCTCCGCCTGATTCTTCTAATGTGTGATTGTGGCTCACGGTTCTTGACTTACCCCCGGGGCGGCCACAAAATCGGAATGCAGGGGAATTATAGAAGGAACGGAGGCAAAATGAACCGTCTCATGTTAGGTGTAGTTCTTGCTTGGCTGTTGGTTGGTGTCGGCGCCGATGCGCTGGGACGCGGAAGTATATCGGTCGGACCGAAGATCTGGTTCGCGGATCCGAAGAACGTCCAGTTCCTCACGTTGGAGGAGCAAATCTCGGAATCGGAACTCACTGGCGTACAGGTAACATATGAGCTGACCGAGGATTGGTGGATTTCCGCTATGTGGATGGAGGGTGAGTTTGAAGATAGCTTTCAGGATCACGGGGACAACATCGGGGACTTGGGGACGTTCTTGATCGCTACTGTGAGTATGGAAGAGACGGATGCCGAACTCCTGTTGGCACGTACCTTCAGATACGCGGACATCGGTATTGGCCTTCGATACTCGAAGTTTCTGAGACGTTTCAGCGCGGAGGGCCGTTACCTGCAGGGGCTGTATGGCGTGTCATCAGTCTTTGGGACGCAAGAGGAGGATGTCTTGGGTCCTATGCTATACCTGGGCCTTGGCAGCAACTTCGGGTCTTGGCCGGTGGGGTGGTACGCGAGCACCTCGGTCATGGTGGCGGACCTCAACGGCGCTGGCGCCGAACACTTCGCCGGTGAAGCGGGATTCTCATGGCAGATTCGAAATCTCGTGCTGACGGTTGGCGCAAGACACAAGGAGTACTTCGAACGGCTTGAGGTGCCTGTTGAGCTCATTTCGGCAGGAGGGGGAGTCGACGAGACCAGCGAATGGGACATGGCATTTACCGGTATTGCCTTAGGTGCGATCCTGGTATTCTGAATCACGAGGTCCAGCTTCCTTCCCGTGAAAGGAGTGAGTCATGTTGCGATGGATTGTGGTTGTCTTCCTTCTGTCCGGGCAAGTCATGCTCCGGGCAGAGAACCGGTACTTCGTTTGCGTGGGGGTTGATGCCTATACAAGTCCTCTCGTGACGCAGTTGCGCGGAGCAGAGAACGATGCACAGCTTGTTTCTGCGGCGCTTACCAAATACGGCGGATTCATCCCCGCGGGAGGCGGTTCGTGGCTTCTGTCCACGGCTGATGGCACGGCTGGTCGGGTGGATATTCTTAAAGCGATTCACGCCGTCGCAGAATCCGCACGCCCCGAGGATTCTTTTGTCTTCTTCTTTGCGGGACATGGCGTGATCCGCGAGCGGAAGAGCTATCTGGTCACTCACGACACAGACATTCGCGAGGAGCGAATTGCCGCTACAGGGCTGTCGGCCGACGCTCTGCGCGAGGCCATCGCCGGGATTGCGTCTCAAAGGAAGCTCGTGATCCTGGATGCATGTCGTAATGACCCCCTTCCCAGTCGGAGCGGCGGCTCATCTCTTAGTGAGGAGTTTGTTCGTGGTCTCAAAGTAGTTCCCGCTCTGCGTCTTCCCCGCCTGCGGCAGAAACGCCTGCCTCGATTTACGGCAACGCTGTATTCCTGCGGGCCCAATGAGCGGGCATTCGAGCGACCATTCGAGAAACCTGTCTACGGGTTCTTCTCCTTCCATCTGTTCCAGGCGCTGAAGCAGGCGTCAACAAGCGGTCGCCCCTATAGCATCAAGCAGCTCGTCTCAGAACTCGAAGAGGATGTTAGCGATGCAACCAAGGCGGCACTCGGTGTTGCGCAGGAGCCATGGGTAGAGATCTCCGGGCGCTACATTGATGAGTGGAGTATTACAGCAAGAGTCAACGACGACGTTCCTGATCCTGATGCGTTGGCTCGTGTAGAGCAGCCAGTCGCCACACTCGACCCCGTAACCGCAAGCTATGGAGTCCTGCACGTCGCTTCCAATCCGAAAGGAGCGAAGATTCTCTTGAACGGTCGATCCACAGGCAAGTCTACGCCCGCTCGCATGGATGGCATCCAGACAGGCAATGTCGTCATGACGCTCAAACGCGCGGGGTACCGGACGGTCGTCAAAGAACTGCTGCTTCGTCCTGATGCCGAAGAGACGGTGTCAGTAGACCTCACCAGAGTCATGAAGCGAGTCAGGGCGCATTAGACTCTGGTTGCGCGTGATTCTTGCATTCCCGGAATACGGTGTGGTAAAAACTGCGCGTACAACGACGACATATCACAACGGAGATTCGATGAGCGAACCATTCATTCATGACGATTTTGCGCTGGATTCGGCAGAGGCCGTTCGGCTTTACCATGATTTTGCCAAGGCGATGCCGATTGTAGATTATCACTGCCATCTTCCACCGGCAGAAGCGGCTGAAGACAAACGCTGGGATAACCTCGCCCAAGTCTGGCTCTACGGGGATCACTATAAGTGGCGTGCCATGCGGTCGAATGGGATCGATGAGCGCTTCTGTACCGGGGATGCCTCCGATCGCGAGAAGTTTGACAAGTTCGCCGAGACCATGCCCTACCTGCTCCGTAACCCGATGTATCACTGGTCGCACCTGGAGCTGGCGCGCTACTTCGATATTGATGATGTCGTTCTTTCCCCCGCCACGGCGGATACGGTTTGGGAGCGGACCCGGGAACGCCTGCAAGCTCCGGAGATGTCGGCGCGGGGCCTCATGAAACAGAGCAAGGTGGCCCTGGTCTGCACGACGGACGATCCGACAGACTCGCTGGAGCACCACCAGGCCATCGCTGCCGATGCTGACTTTGGCGTGCGGGTACTGCCTACCTGGCGTCCGGACAAGGTACTCGCTATTGATAAGGGCTACCTCTGGAATAGCTGGATAGAGAAGCTCGAGGAAGCCACGGGGAGTTCCGTTGACTCCGTGGATGCCCTGCTTTCTGCGATACAGCAGCGACATGATTTCTTTGCTTCGGTCGGCTGTAAGCTCTCGGATTATGGGTTGTCGACGATCGACGCAGAGCCCTACACCGATGCGGAAGTCGAGGATGCCTTTCAAACGGCCCGGGCCATGAAGTTGGTTTCGCCTGAGCAAGCTCTCAAGTTCCGGTCGGCAATGCTCTATGAATGTGCCCGAATGGATGCAGCATCCGATTGGACCATGCAGATTCACTATGGGGCGATGCGCAACAACAACTCTCGCATGGGGGCACTGCTGGGTCCTGACACCGGTTTTGACAGCATTGGGGATTGGCCGATTGCCGAGGCGCTTTCCCGCTTCCTCGATCGGCTGGATTTCAAGGATGAGCTTCCCCGCACGATTCTCTATACACTCAATCCGCGGGACAACGAAGTCCTGGGGACCATGCTGGGGAACTTCCAGGATGGCCGCGTAGCCGGCAAGATCCAGCTCGGCAGCGGGTGGTGGTTCAACGATCAGATGGATGGCATGATCCGCCAGATAGAAGCGGTATCGCAGTTGGGCCTGTTGAGTCGGTTTGTTGGCATGTTAACCGATAGTCGCTCGTTCCTTTCCTATACGCGGCACGAGTATTTTCGTAGGATTCTGTGCAACATCCTTGGTAGCGACATGGCGAGAGGCCTGATCCCCCACGACTTTGACCTGGTGGGACGCATGGTCCAGGACATCAGCTACAACAATGCCGCACGGTATTTCGGATTTGGTCTGGAAGAAGTAAGATAGGAGATACGTCATGAAGCAGTGGACAAGAACAGTGATGGTTTCGGTGTTGGGTTTGGCCGTGTTGACCGGCTGCAATCGGGGAGGCTGTGGACGTAAGCCCCAGGGCGAGGTGCCGGAGACGGCGATGATCGATCAGCTTCGTATCGAGATTGCCGACCTTAAGATTGAGCAGGGGCGCGATGCTGCCATTGTGCGCATGAAGGGGATGATTCAGGATCCTGCGCTGGCTGAGTACAAGGCATCGCTCACGGAATGGCTGCTTGATGAGTATCTCCGTGAAGAGTCGGTGGAAGCCACGCAGGATGCCTACCTGGCCCTGGCGGCGATGGATGATGAGTTTGCCAGGCTGGGGTTCCGCAAAATAATGGATGCGAGCACAGCCACCGATGCCGAGGCAACAGCGGCGTGGTACGACAAGATCCTGGCTGCACCGGTGTCCGATGCCATGAAAGCCTATGTCTGGCAGCGTCGGGCCGAGGCCTATGCCGAGAGTGGTTCGATTGCCCCGTGTGTGGCGCGGCTTGACGAAATCCTCGCCTTGGGATCTCCCGAGCAGAACCTTGCCATCGTTGGTTCCGTGGCGGGTGCGGGTCTGAAGATCAGTGACTACGCCGGACTCGATGCATTGCTGGCCGCAGTCCGTGATCGTGGTGCTGAGCGGCAGGACTTGCTGCAACGGATGCTTGTGTTGGAAGCAGATATGCTGCTTCAGCAGGACAAGCTTGCGGAGGCGGAGACCTTCTTGAATGCCAATGCAGATGCGTTGGGCGACGGCTCGTTGAAGACAGCGGTGTTGCGCCTTCTGGCCAAGGCCGATGCAACGATGGCCGCACGGCTTGTGGCTGCAGCCTATGCTGCCGGCGACACGCGTCCTGTAACACGCGATGCCGTTGCCTCCAGCTGGATCCGCATGGCGTCAACCGCTCAGCAGCGGGAAGCTTTCCTGGCGAGAGCAGGGGAGGCCCTGGACTCGGGCTGTCCGCCTCCTCGCGTTGTCAGCGTGTTCAAGGACGGCTTCTACATGGTGATGACATCCAGGGATGCCGCCTTGCAGACACGCTGCACGGCTCTTGCCCGGCGGCTCAACGACAGCTTGCCCGAGGAGGATCGGGCCAGGCAGACCCTGTCTCTGATGCTGTTGGATGGGGCGTTCTACGTCCAGGATTTCAAGCAGGCCCTTGCGGTCATCGAGGGGGGCGTACATGGATATGACGAGCAGTGGCACGCCGAGATGACAGACAAGGTTGGTGCCCATCTTGCGCTCCAGGAGAACCGCCCCGAGGATGCCGTTGCACTGTTCCGAAAACACATGGAACGCGTTCTTGCCTGGACAGCCCCCGTTATGAATCCGGAGAATGGCGCCAAGATGATCAAAGAGGCCGTGATGGGTTTCAACGAGAAGCGCATCGGCGACATCTATGCCGGCATGGAGGGACGCGGGGAAGACGCACAAGCCGCATATGGCCGTGCCCGCAACTGGTACCAGAAAGCCCTTGAATTGCTGGAGCCGGATTCCCTCGAACACAAGCAGGCTACTGCCGAACTGGCGGCTGTACCCGCGGCACCGCAGAGCTAGCTTCTCCGCCCCTTGATCAGGGATCCATTGTAGGGCGGGAATGGTCGAGTCTCCGAGTCGTTGGCCTCCAAGTATTCAGCCTCGCTTCGCGTCCCGCCGGGGTTGAGGTGGACGCTGTTGCGTCGGGAGACGGCGGGAAGGTCTCGCAGACTCAACCGTTCCCGCCCTACAGGTTAGAACCTGATCCCATCCTTGTCTCGATCTTCGTCGCGATCTTCGTCTCTCTAATCATCGTCATGATCGTTGTCCGATCATGTCTCAGGAATCGACAAGGATCGAGACAAGGATGAGAAGAAGGCGATCTGCGTCGAGCTGCGCTCTTCTGCAGTATTCCGGGCTACATGGCATAGAGTGCGACGGCGGCAATCATGAGCGCCGCCGCGGCGACGCGCTGTGCGAGGACTTTTCGTGTAACGTGCTGTTCGACATTGGACCAGCCCCGTTGTGCCAGGATGACGCCCAAGAGAACGGACATGAGTCCGCGCGTGGACTGGAGAATGATCGCGAACACGGGGCCGACGAGACCGATGCAGGCAAACAACGTCAGCATGGCCAGGAACCAGAGCGCCGCGAACGGTATCGAGAGCCGCCAGTCGACGAATAGCTTGCCGGGCTTTGCGACGGGAAGGATAACCGCCGCAACGATTCCTAGCAGCGAGTAGGTCAGAAGCGCACCGAACACCGCGGCATGCAGCGTCGGGAGATTGCCGAGTGCATGCACGAGTTTATCGATGTGGATGTCCGAAAGCGAATACCCGGTGCATGTGAACAGCAGCATTGCGATCCCCGGCAGTGGCAGACTGCCGCCGGAGAAGTTCAGCACGAGGACGGCACTGAAACAGGCCATGACGGCGAGCCATTGGATGGGCGTCACCGTTTTCCCGAAGACGAGAGAGGCAAGTAGTGCCAGGATGAGGATCTTGCTTCCCAGCAGGGGCGCCACGCGTGAGGGGTTTGTCAGGCGCATGAGGACGAAGAGGCCCGTCTGCCCCAGCAGATAGAATCCGCCGGCGCCAATTGAAGGCCAGAGATAGGTGGCCAGGGGAGGGAGGCCGTCGGGCCAGACGAATGCGAGTGCAACCAGGGACACGGCACCCATGTAGAGGTGCGAGACCAGCAGGAGCTGCCACATGGCGTTTCGGTGACGAATCACAAAGAGCCGTGAGAAGATGTAGGCAAAGCACTGGCTGAGTGCCGTGGCGACCCCGAATGCGATTCCCAGCAGTGTGATCATACGGTCAGCGCTTCTTTTCCCAGCGACGCTTCGGGGGCTCTCCGTTCTTCAAGGGGGCACGCTTGGCTTGAACGAATACCGTATTCTCTCCCAGCTCATGCTCCAATTCATGAATCAGGCTGATGCTGGGCAGTACGTTGAATGCGCTGTCGGCGTTGATCAGGACCTTTTCGCCGGATGGGAATACCAAACAGATAACGACCGGAATGTTGCCGGGATGCAGGCGCAGAAGTTCTTTGACCTTCGGCAGTGCCGCGTCGAGCTGCGCACAGGTGATATGCACGCTGATCTGTTCGGAGAAGTGGATAGGGGCGTCTTGTAGCGGGTAGATCTCGTGGGCGATGAGGCTGGGGACTTCGTCTCGTCGCGAGACCTCAGCCCCTATGAGGAGCGTGGCATCCTGTTCCAGTATGGCCGCGTAGTTGCGGAAGGTGTCTGGCCAGACCAGTACTTCAATATCTCCCTCGAGGTCTTCAAAGCGGATGATCGCCATCATCTCCTTCTTCTTGGTGACCTTCTTGGTTACGGTTGAGGCCAGCCCGCCGACACGGGTGAAGGTTCGATCATCGAGATCTTTGATGCCGGGTATTGACGACAGACGATACTTCTTAAGAATCATTTCGTACTGGGTAAGTGGATGCCCACTCATGTAGACCCCCAGCAGCTCTCTTTCCGCCGCCAGCGATTCGCTCTCATGCCAGGGCTCGCATTCAGGAAGCTCCGCTTCTACGGCCGCCGAGCCTGCATCGTCGCCTCCCATGAGGTCGAAGAGACTTCCCTGGCCCGCCTGCTGGTCTCGCAGGTTCGCTGCTGCCCGGGCCATGGCAAAATCAACGCCGTTGAAGAGGCGGGCGCGATGCATATTGCAGGCGTCGAGCGCCCCGCACCGCGCCAGGCTTTCCATGACCTTCTTGTTGACGTCCTGGGTATCCAGTCGGGAGCAGAAATCGATCAGGCTGGTATAGGGACCGTTTGCCTGGCGTTCGGCAATGAGTGCCCTGGCGGCTCCCTCGCCAACATTCTTGATGCCGGCCAGTCCGTATCGCAAGCCATTGCCCTCGGGCTTGAAGCGGCAGCCGCTATGATTAACGTCCGGGGGCAGAATCTCCATCCCCATCTCGGAGGCCTCGCGAATGAAGCCCGGCATCTTGTCGAAGTTGCCGATTTCCGACGATATCAATGCCGCCATGAATTCGGCCGGGTAATTGGCCTTCAGGTAGGCGGTCTGGAAACAGACAATGGCATAGCCGGCACTATGGGCTTTGTTGAAACCATAGCCGGCAAACTGGGCGATGTTATCGAAGATGCGCCCCGCGAGATCCGCCTTGATGTCGTTGGTGTCTTTGCAGCCCTTGATGAACTTCGCCCGCTGCTTGTTCATCACCTCGATCTTCTTCTTGCCCATGGCTCGACGCAGGATGTCCGCTTCACCGAGTGAGTAGCCGGCCAGAACGTTGGCTGCTTTCTGGACCTGTTCCTGGTAGACCATAACGCCAAACGTATCACGCAGAATGGGTTCCAGCAGGGGATGGTCGTTCTTGATCTCTTCTTTGCCACTCTTGCGGTCGATGTAGGCCGGCAGCATTTCCATGGGGCCGGGTCGATAGAGTGCGATGACAGCAATGATCTCCTCGATATTGCTGATTCCGATGCGGCGAATGAGATCCCGCATGCCGCCACTTTCAAGCTGGAATACACCGACGGTGTCAGCCCGACTAAGGAGTTCATATGTCTTCGGGTCATCCAGCGGGAGTTTCTGTAGATCAATCTCCACGCCGTGCCCTTCGGCAACAAGATCGACGGCTTCCTGGATTACGGTCAGTGTCTTGAGACCCAGGAAGTCCATCTTCAGTAGCCCGATCTCCTCGACCGGTTCCTTCGCGTACTGGGTGACAGGCTCTTTGCTTTTATCAATGCCAAGCGGGCAGATGTCGATAAGCGGCTTCTCGCCGATCACCACGCCGGCGGCGTGTGTCCCCGCATTTCGATAGAGTCCCTCCAGCACGGGCGCGTGCTTCATGATGGCAATCAGATCTTCATCCCGCTGGGAAGCCTGCTTGAACTCGGGGCTCATCTCGAGCGCGAGCTTGAGCTTCATTTTGGGATCCTCGGGAATCATCTTGGCCAGCATGTTGCATTTGCCGAAGGGCACTTCCAGCACGCGACCGACATCCCGTATGATCGTCTTGGCCCCCAGCGAGCCAAAGGTGATGATTTGCGCGACGTGGTCCGAACCGTACTTCTCCTTGACGTACTGGATCACCTCTTCACGCCGGGCCTGGCAGAAGTCGATATCGAAGTCGGGAGGAGACACGCGGTCGGGATTCAGGAAGCGTTCGAAGATCAGGTTGTACCTGAGCGGATCGATGCTGATGATGCCGAGGGCGTAGGCCACGATACTGCCGCCACCAGAGCCGCGGCCCGGTCCGACGGGTATTTTGTTGTCGAGGGCGTAGCGGATGAAATCCCAAACGACGAGGAAGTAGTTGATGAATCCTGTCTTCTCGATGACGCCGAGCTCCATGTCGAAACGATCCATGATCTCCTTCTCACGGCTGTCTCGGGGGTGCTTGGGGTCGGGGATGTCGTAGAGCTTGCTCAGGCCCTCGTGCCCCAGGTGGATCAGGTAATCCTTCTGGCTCATCCCATTGGGGGTCTCATAGGTGGGGAAGTGGAGAGTCCCGAAATCCAGCTCGACATTGCAGCGTTCGGCAATATCGAGCGTGATGTCGACGGATCCCGGAAACTCCTGGAAGAGCTTGTCCATTTCGGCACGCGTGCGGAGGTAGAACTGGTCGGTGCTGTAGCGCATCCGTTTGGGATCGCTCATGACCGTCCCCGTCTGCATGCAGAGCATGATCTCGTGGGCGGCGGCATGCTCGCGCTGCAGGTAGTGGACATCATTCGTTGCCACGAGGGGTAGTCCCGTGCGGCGGCTGAGTTCCAGCATATGCTTGTTGGCGCGACGTTGCTCGGGGATGCCGTGATCCATAACTTCGATGAAGAAGTTCTCTTTGCCGAGGATATCGGCGTATTCGCCCGCGGCCACCACCGCACCGTCTACATCGTCCTCCGCAAGGTGGGATGTTACCTCGCCGTGGAGACACGCCGACAGGCCGATCAGCCCTTCTGAGCGCTCGGCGAGCAGCTCCTTGTCAATACGCGGCTTGTAGTAGAATCCCTCGAGATGGGCCTTTGAAATCAGGTAGCTCAGGTTCTCGTAGCCGGTCCGGTCTTTGGCAAGCAGAACAAGGTGGTGGGTGGGTTTGCGTGGCCCGTCAGTCTTCCGGTCATGGCGGCTCCCCGTGGTGATGTAGGACTCGCAGCCGATGATCGGTTTCACGCCTTTGGCTTTGGCGGCCTTGTAGAACTCCACCGTCCCGTACATGACACCATGGTCGGTCATCGCAACAGCCGGCATGCCAAGATCGGCAACGGTGTCGACAAGATCGTCGATGCGACAGGCGCCGTCCAGTAGGCTGTAGGCCGTATGTAGATGAAGATGAACGAAAGGCTGCATACAAGAAATGGTATGAGCGTGGGGCGCGGGAAGAAAGCCTTATCTGCAATTCCCTACGAGGGAAAACGTTACGGCTGCTGCATGATGACCACCAAGGGCTGGCCTTCACGAATGAAGCTCCCCTTGGGGTGCAGGAGGCGGATAATCTGTCCACCAAAAGGCGCCGGAATTGTTGATGTGAATGCTGCGGCATCCTCTACAACCGCGGACAACGCTTCCTGTTTATGCTTCAGTGCCTCGGCCGCTGCATTGATTCGCCTGTTGACCGCGGTTGATTCAATGGGGATGGCCGCGGCGCCGCCTGCCTCGCCCATGCGTGTTTCCGCACGTTCACGGACTCGTTTGAGCTCAATATCCGCAACGTCCCGCTTGCCCTGGAGCCGCGCCAGGTCTGCCT
>CAZCDU010000005.1:10526-114537 GCA_964497125.1 uncultured Victivallales bacterium
TTGAGCTCAATATCCGCAACGTCCCGCTTGCCCTGGAGCCGCGCCAGGTCTGCCTCGGTGGCCGCAATGGCCCTGGCATCCTCCTGACTCCCGAATGGTTGCGACCTATGCTCGGCCAGTTTGGCTTGTGCTGACGCAACGGCGATATCGAGTTGCCGTACGGCCTGTTCGTGATTGCGAATGGCTTGTTCATCACGCTTGGCCTGAGACCGGTCCCTGGCCGCGATTCGACTGCCCCCTGCGGCCGTTGTCCGATCAGGCGTGATGGCCTCAAGCCGTGCTTCCTCCAGGGCCAGGCGGGCATGCGCCACGGCAGCTCGTGCGTTCCGAACACGCTGCTCGTAGTCCGCATCGCACACGAGAGCAAGCGATGCATCTTGCTTGATACGTTCCCCTTCGACCACGAGGTACTGTTTGAGAATTCCGTTCGTGGCAGACAGGACGTAGTACTGCGGCAGTTCGGTCGGTTTGGGAATGGTGCTTCGCGGCGGCTCCCGAACGATCGGCCAGAGGATGGCAGTCGTTACCCCGGCAAGTGCGACCAGCAGTATCACAATCAGAAGTCGCTTTCGCGCCGGTGTCATCGTGTTGCCGCCTTTTCTTTCGCCGTGTTCATTCTGATGCGTGACACTACCACGCTGCCCCTGGATAGGCAAAACCTTATCAGATGTCGACAGGGCTTGCCCCAAGTGATACATATCCGGAGCTACATTGGGATTGCATTGGAGGAGATCGAGATGTCTGCTGATGAGAGCCGGGGCGCAAGAATGGCCGAGGCATTGGATGCCTGCATTGACACAATCGAAAGCCTGCGTGGGCAGCTTCCCGGCATTGAGTCGGTAAGTGACGCCGTGGTTTCAGCCCTGAAGTCGGGAAACAAGGTCCTGACGGCGGGAAACGGCGGCAGTGCGGCTGATGCGCTTCACATGGCGGAGGAGCTGGTAGGCCGATTTCGCGGCAATCGTGTTTCGCTGCCTGCCGTGGCGCTGGTGGCCGACTGCACGGCACTCACCTGCATCGGCAATGATTTCGGCTTCGACTATATCTTCAGCCGCCAGGTTGAGGGGCTTGGAAAGCCTGGTGATGTGCTGGTTCTGTTCAGCACAAGCGGTCATGCGGCCAACCTGGACAAAGCGCTTTCGGCTGCGAAAGAGCGGGGACTTGTGACGGTGGCCATTCTGGGACGCGATGGGGGAGCACTGGCTAACCGCGCTGATCATGAGCTGATTGTGCCCGGTACGGCAACCGAACGTATCCAGGAGGCTCACGGGGTGTTGTTGCATCTTGTTCTGGATGAAGTGGAGACCGCATTCCCGGTCCAGTGACCATGATTCTGAGAGGCAAAATGACTATAGGTATAGAGCGTAACAGGCGACTCGCCGGGTTTCTCCTGGCCATGATGATGTTGGCGACAGGTGCCTGGGCACAGGTGCGCATCGGGGTCGAGCTTGAGTATCGTACCATAATGGTCAACGAACCGGCGGTGGTTACCATCGTTGTTCAGAATGACGCTGAGGCACCTTTCGTCTTCAACAAGATCTACAACAACGCCGAACTGCTGGTGAGCGTGGTGCGCACCCAAACGGCAGTGGCCCCGCGTTTTGAGCTGCTTGAGCGAGAGTTTGTCATTATGCCGGGCGATCGCTCGACCAACCTGGTTGAACTGACATCCCTCACCGATATGCGCGTGGCCGGGACCTATAAGGTGCAGGCTCGAATTCGTTACGATGGGCGTGTGTACACGTCACGCGCCCAAGCCTTCGACGTGGTGCGGGGTATTGAGTTGGCCTCACGCTCCCGTCCGCTTGTCGGCTATCGGAGCCCCTCGCTCACATATAGTCTTCGCTATTGCTCCCGCGATACGTCGGAATCGGCGTTCCTTCTCATTGAAGACTCCGCCCGTGACGTGTCGTATGGCACGTTTATGCTGGGGCCTATCGTCAGGGCCAGCCCCCCGGCAATGAATTTCGACGACAAGGGACGCGTCGTCGTGGCGCACCAATCGGGGCGTGATCGGTTCACGCGATCGGTGATCAAGGCCAATCGGGATGGCGCGACTTTCGTGTCGCAGACGCACCATAAGCCCGACGGTTCTCCGTATCCGAGAACCCCACCTCGGTCCCGTCCACCCGAAATACGGAAATAAGGGATTAGGGGATTGACCTTGTCGCAAGCCGTTTAGTAGTATCCGCACGATTCTGAAGCGCAATGCACCCGTGGTGAAATTGGCATACACGCATGGTTCAGGTCCATGTGCCCGTTAAGGGCGTGGAGGTTCGACTCCTCTCGGGTGCACCAGCCTTCGCTCGCAGGAGACTGCGAGGCTACGGCTTGGCAAGCCAGGCTTCGCTCGCAGAAGACTGCGAGTTGACGGGTTGGTAAGCCATCCTTTTGACGGCGACTTCGCTTCGGAATGTACGGCGGATGCCGTTCAGAAGTCAGTAGAGAGGATAGAGGGGAACTTCCGGAGGCAGATTGGCCGGGAGGTCCCCGTTTTTTTCTAAGGAGGTCGCGATGAAGATCTATCTCAATGGCAAACTGGTTCCAGAGCGTCAAGCTAAGGTCTCCGTGTTTGACCATGGATTGCTGTATGGTGATGGCGTATTCGAAGGCATTCGCTCCTATAATGGCCGCATTTTCGAGCTCGAGGCGCATGTCGACCGGCTCTATGACTCCGCCAAAGCGATTGCTCTTGATATTCCGATGACGCGCGCCGGCATGATGAATGCCGTGGCTCGGACCTGCAAAGCCAATAAGACGACAGATGGTTATATTCGTCTCGTGGTTACGCGTGGCGTTGGCACGCTGGGGCTGAATCCCTATCTCTGCAAGAAACCGCAGATCATCATTATTGCCGCCGACATCCAGCTCTACCCCAAGAAGCTGTATGACGAAGGCCTTTCCATCGTGACCGTGGGAACGATCCGCAACCTGTCGGAAGCCGTGAATCCGCGTATCAAGAGCCTGAACTACCTCAACAACATCCTGGCCAAGGTTGAGGCCATCAATTCGGGCTGCATGGAAGCGATCATGCTCAATTCCCAGGGCGCCGTTGCAGAGGCGACAGGGGACAATATCTTTATCGTGCGGGGCAACAAGCTTGTAACGCCACCGGTTAACGAGGGCATCCTCGAGGGTATCACACGCAATGTCGTGATGGATCTTGCCCGTGAGAAGGGCATGACGGTTTCCGAGGAGCGTCTCAGCCGCTACGACCTTTACACGGCTGATGAGGTCTTCTTGACCGGCACGGCCGCGGAAGTGATCGGCGTTGTGAACATCGATAGACGTCAGATTGGCGATGGGACCCCGGGCCCTGTGACGCGTGACCTCGTGAAGGTCTATCGCAAGCATGCCCGTAGTAAGGGCTATCCAATCGCCTAAGGAGTTTGTGGCCATGAAATGCGAGGCATGCCATAGCCAGGACGCCAGCGTGCAGGTGAAGCAGGTTGCTGACGGGATGGTGAAAGAGGTGTTCCTCTGTGCGCAATGCGCGGAGAAGAGCGGTCTCAAATCGCCCGCCGCGATGGCCGACTTCCTGTTCGGTGTTCCCAATACGGCTTTTGCCGAGTCATCGGCAGAGGCGCAGCGCAGCTGTCCCGTGTGTCACATGCGCGGCAGCGACTTCCGGAAGACCTCAAGGCTCGGTTGCGAGCACTGCTATGAGACATTTGCGGATGAGCTCGCCCCCATGGTTGAGACGATGCACCGAGCTTCCCAACACCGTGGCAAGACCCCGGAACATGAGAAGACTCGCGCTGAGATTGAGACGCTGCAGGCCAGCTTGATGAAAGCCATTCAGCGGCAGGCGTTCGAGGAAGCAGCCGAGATTCGTGATGCGATCAAGGCCCTGGAAGTGCAGACGGCGTAAGGAGAATGGACGCGTGATAGTTGATGATCTCATGAAGCGGTCCAGCGCGTGGCTTTCGACACGCCGTAGCTCCGGTGTGGTCATCAGCAGTCGAATCCGCCTGGCACGCAATGTTCACGGTGTCGCGTTCCCGCGCTGGGCCGGCGACGATGAGTGTAAGCGGCTGTTCGACCGGCTTTCCAGTGCCCTGACGTCATTGCCCGCATTGGATGATGCGGTTGTGTTGCCCGTCTCCGGACTGAGTCCGGTTGACCGCGATGTGCTTCGCGAACGACGACTGATGAGCCCCGAGATGACGGAAACCAGCAGTGGTAGCGGTCTTGTGGTTGCACACAAGCAGCGTGTAGCCGTGATGATCAACGAAGAAGATCATCTCCGGCTACAGGTGATGCGTCCCGGACTGGATCTTGCGTCGGCATGGAAACTCCTCGATCGGATCGACTCGGAGTTGGAGAAGCGCGTGGTCTACGCGTTCTCGCCCAAACTCGGCCATCTGACAGCCTGTCCCAGCAATGTGGGGACCGGCATGCGTGTTAGCGTGATGCTGCACCTGCCGGGGTTGAAACTCCTGGACGAGATCGAGCGGGTCATTAAGGGACTCAATCGTATGGGGCTGGCCGTGCGGGGAACCTTCGGCGAGGGATCGGATGCCTTTGGTAATATGTACCAGGTGTCGAACCAGACCACGCTGGGTATCAGCGAACGCGAAACCGTGTCGAGAGTTCAAGATGTTGCGGAAACGCTGGTGCAGCTCGAGCGGAACGCGCGGGCACGATTGATGGAGCAACGCGAACTGCATGTGCAGGACTATATTCGCCGTGCCGTGGGGGTGCTGGAGCACGCCCAGATCATATCTTCAGGGGAAGCGCTGGACCTGCTCTCCGGGTTGAGACTTGGATTGGAGTTTGGTATAGTGAGCGGCGTTGGGATGAATCGTTTCAACGAATTGATGCTAGTGACACAACCGGGCCACCTTCAGAAAGCGGCGACACACCTGTTATCGGTGGATGAGCGTGACGCGATGAGAGCCCGTCTGATAAGAAGAAAACTGAGAGGACTTGAGCTGACGAGGCCATCATGAATAACTTTAGTAACTTTACACCGCGGGCACAGCAGGTGATCAACCTGGCCCGCAAGGAAGCCGATGAGTTCAATCATCCCTACGTGGGAACTGAACATCTTCTACTCGGGCTGATTGCGCTGGGGGAGGGCGTTGCCGTTAACGTCCTGAACCGGCTTGGCGTGTCCCTGGAGCGCGTTCGACTGGAAGTCGAAAACGCCGTTGGCCAGGGGCCGCAGACAAAACTTGTGGGGAATGTTCCCTTTACGCCGCGCTCGAAGAAGGTGCTTCAGCTGGCGGCCGCCGAGGCCCAGGCGCTGAATCACACCTACATCGGGACGGAGCATATTCTTCTCGGCCTACTACGGGAAGGGGAGGGCGTTGCTGCACAGGTCATGCGCAACCTGGAGATCGACCTGGACACGGCCCGGCGTGAGATTCTGCGCGAGCTGGATCCCAATTTTGAGCCGCCCGAGGGCGACGCCATACCCGAAGGCGCCGAGATGGGGCCTAAGGCGCAGGACAAGGGCCAGGCCAAGACCCCCGCGCTGAACGCCTTCGGCCGTGATCTAACGGAGCTGGCCCAGGAGAAGAAGTTGGACCCGGTTATCGGGCGTGCTTCGGAACTCGAGCGGGTCATTCAGATTCTCTGTCGCCGCAACAAGAACAACCCTGTACTGCTGGGTGAGGCCGGTGTGGGCAAGACCGCCGTGGTCGAAGGACTGGCGCAGGCCATTATTGCTGGTGATGTTCCCGAGAGCATGCGCAACCGTAAGGTCGTGACGCTGGACATGGCCCTGATGATTGCCGGCACCAAGTACCGCGGGCAGTTCGAAGAGCGTATCAAGGCTGTGATGGATGAGATCCGGCGGTCGGGTGATATCGTCCTGTTCATTGACGAGATGCACACCATTGTTGGCGCCGGCGGCGCCGAGGGTGCGATGGATGCTTCCAATATCATCAAGCCGGCATTGGCGCGGGGCGATCTACAGTGCATCGGTGCTACGACGCTGGATGAATATCGGAAGTACATCGAGAAGGATGCCGCGCTGGAACGCCGCTTCCAGACCGTGCGTGTTGAGGCCCCGAGTGTTGACCAGACCATCGAAATTCTCAAGGGACTGCGCTCGCGTTACGAAGAGCACCATGGTGTCCACTATACGGACGAGGCCCTCGAGTCGGCCGCGAGACTGTCAGACCGCTACCTGACGGGACGCTATCTTCCCGACAAAGCCATCGACGTGATTGATGAAGCCGGCGCCCGTGTCCAGATCCTTGCTTCTACCCGTTCTCCTGACTTGCGTGACCGTGAGTCCGAGATCGAAGTGATTCGTGAAGCCAAAGAGAAAGCTATCAGCGAACAGCGCTTCGAAGAAGCCGCTGAGCTGCGGGATCGTGAACGGCGTGAGCGGGATGGTTTGAACGAGGTTGTCCAGGAGTGGAAAGCATCGCGCGACAAGAAGGACCTCGAGGTCGGCGCCGATGAGATCATGGCTGTCGTGGCAAAGACAACCGGTGTTCCGCTGCAGAAGATGGAGGGCGAAGCACTGGCCCGTCTGCTGGATATGGAAAACGAAATCGAGTCCATGGTGGTGGGGCAGAGCGCTGCCGTCAATTCCATCTCTCGCGCGCTGCGGCGTTCGCGGGCGGATCTCAAAGATCCAAACCGCCCGATTGGCTCATTCATCTTCCTGGGGCCGACCGGTGTGGGCAAGACTCTACTTGCCAAGGCACTTGCCGAGTTCATCTTTGGTGACACAGATGCGCTGATCCAGATCGACATGTCTGAGTACATGGAGAAGTTCAATGTCTCCCGCCTGATCGGATCACCGCCGGGATACGTGGGGCATGACGAAGGTGGCCAGCTGACGGAACGCGTCCGCCGCCGCCCGTACTCAGTCGTGCTTTTCGACGAGGTTGAAAAGGCGCATCCCGATGTGATGCACATGCTGCTGCAGATTCTCGAAGAAGGGAAGCTGACCGATAGCGTGGGCCGCCAGGTCGATTTCCGGAATACCGTTGTCATCCTGACTTCCAACCTGGGCCATGGCACGGGAACGATGGCCGGTGGCCTCGGGTTCGGCGATGTGACGGAGACCGCGAATTACGAGCAGCTGAAGAACCGGATGCTGGAAGCTGCGAAGCGTTCCTTCAAGCCTGAGTTCCTGAACCGTATCGATGATATCATCGTATTTCGTGAACTCAATCGGGACAACGTGGCGAAGATTCTTGATCTTGAACTGGCCAAGGTGCGCGATCGCCTGGCGGACAAGGGATGGCGAATCAAGCTGCTCAAGGCTGCCAAGACATTTCTTATGGACCAAGGCTTCAACACCCAGATGGGAGCGCGGCCATTGCGGCGCGCGGTCTCGAAATACCTGGAAGATCCGCTCGCAGAAGCGATTCTGCGTGGCGAATTCGAAGGCAAGGGTGTGATTCGCGTTACAGAGAAGGAAGGCGAGCTGGTATTCAGCCAGCGGGCGCTGGCAAAACAGAGCTCATAGCGCTTAGCGGCCGACTGGGGGCCGCCCAACAGCCCAGAATTTCATATTTACTAATTATCGGGCTTGCAAAGCGGGGTACAACGTGCCAGCATGCATGCCTTTTGTGGAGGAAACATGGCTGTAAAGATCAGATTGACGAGAACTGGTGCAACGAACGACGCCTGTTACCGCGTTGTAGCGGCGGACATGCGCTCACCCCGTGATGGTCGGAATCTTGAGATTCTTGGGTGGTATGACCCGGGCCGAACCGGCGCGAACTTCAAGCTGAAGCTTGATCGCATTGACCACTGGATCGGCGAAGGCGCCCAGGTTAGCGATACGGCTGCAAGCCTGATTCGCAAAGCCCGCAAGCTCGGGGACGAAGTTCCTGCTGCGGCACCTGAAGCCCCGGCTGAAGAGGTGGCTGAGGTCGCTGAAGAGCCTGAGGTCGAGGCCGCACCTGCTGAAGAGGCTGAAGAAGAGCCGGCGACAGCGGATGCGGGTTGACATCATCACGATATTTCCCGGCATGCTGCAGGGGTTCCTGCGGGAGAGCATGCTGAAGCGTGCTGTTGAGCTGGGAAAAGTGACATTCAATACGGTGGATCTCAGGGAATTTACCCATGATGTTCACCGTACGACGGACGACCGCCCTTATGGTGGGGGTCCGGGAATGGTGATGAAACCGGAACCGCTGTTTGAAGCGGTTGAGTCGGTTCGTAGCGAAGGTTGTCGTGTCGTGCTCATGACGCCGCAAGGCAGGCCGTTTCGGCAGGCTGTGGCGGAGGAGCTGGCTACGGACGAACACCTGGTGTTTGTTTGCGGTCACTACGAGGGTGTAGACGAGCGGGTCCGGCAGGCGCTGGTGACGGATGAAATCTCCATTGGGGATTACGTCCTGACCAACGGTGTGCTACCGGCGGCCGTAGTGGTAGATGCCGTAGTACGGTTGATTCCGGGGGTGCTCGGAGGAGACGGCGCCGCGGCGGATGAGTCGTTCTCGGAGGGATTGCTGGAGTATCCGCAGTATACGCGGCCGGCAGAGTTCAGGGGCATGAAGGTGCCGGAGATGCTGTTGTCAGGGAATCACCCGGCAATTGCGGACTGGCGGCACCAGCAATCTGAACAACGGACGCGGGAGCGAAGACCAGATTTGTTGGATGAGTAGGAAGAGGCAGGTGCCGAAAGCGGCGGCTGCGGAATGAATAGTCTGAATAAAGGCAACACCGGCCCAAGAGGCCGACGGAGGTCGTCATGGTATCACCGATTGTAGAGCGTATTGGCAACGAGAGCATGAAAGAGAACATGGCTGAGTTCTCCATTGGCGATTCAGTTCGTGTCCACGTTAAGATTCGTGAAGGCGACAAAGAACGTATCCAGGTTTTCCCCGGTGTTGTGATTGCCCGTGACGGCGGTGGCGGCACGGAGACATTCACGGTTCGCCGTATCTCTCATGGTGTTGGCGTTGAGCGTGTCTTCCCGGTTCACTCCCCGTATGTCGAGAAGATCGAAGTAACGCGTTCCGCTCACGTGCGCCGCGCGAAACTCTACTATCAGCGCAATCTCACCGGAAAGAAAGCGCGCCTCAAAGAGAAGATCTCTTCGAAGAGCTAAGTTGCTCGCCTATGAGCGACAGCAATGGTCCGCCGGACACGAACGTGTCGCGGGCGTTGACGAAGCCGGCCGTGGGCCGCTGGCAGGTCCAGTGGTTGCCGCGGCCGTTCTCTTTCAGCGGGACTTCGTCGAACGCGAGAGTTCGGAATCCCTGGCGCATCTCACCGATTCCAAGAAGGTCTCTGAATCGCGGCGGGAGGCGTTCTTCGAGCTCCTGCAGGCATCCGATGACGTTGAAGTAGGGGTGGGGATTGCTGACGTTGACGAGATCGATCAGATCAACATCCTGAGGGCAACCCATGCGGCCATGAAACGCGCGGTGGAAGCGCTGCCGTCGCTGCCAGACCACATTCTCGTAGATGGTCGTCCTGTCCCCGGCCTGCCGGCGCCCTCCACGTCAATCGTCAAAGGCGATTCCCTTAGCCTATCCATTGCCGCCGCCAGTATCATTGCCAAGGTGACGCGAGACCGTATCATGCGGGAACTGGATGCCGTCTATCCCGAGTACGGTCTTGCCGGACACAAAGGCTACGGCACCCAGGCTCACGTCCAGGCACTACTCGAACACGGCCCGACCCCCATACACCGCATGTCCTTCCGCCCCGTCCGCGAAGCCGCCGCCATCCGCCACCGCGCCAACGGCACCACCCCTCCCCACCCACCAGCCCCCCAGGGGGAGCTGTTCTGATGTTTCGAGGACTCCTCAGAACGACCATAGGCCAACCTCGCCATCTGCGAACAGGAGAGTGGGGGGAGGGCGTTGCGGCGAAGGCGTTGAAGCAGAAGGGGTACAAAATCCTGGGTAAGCGCGTTCGTATTGGCACGCGTGATGAGATCGATCTTGTCGCTCGCGACGGAGACGTCCTTGTGTTTGTTGAAGTCAAAACCCGCAAAAGCGAGAAATACGGTCGTCCCGTTTCATCAGTGGATCGCAAGAAGCGCCACACCCTTTCCCGCGGTGCCGTCCGCTATATCAAGCGGCTCAAGGACCCGCACGTCTACTTCCGCTTCGACGTCGTCGAAGTCATCGGCGAAATCGACGCCCCCAATCCCCCCACCATCCGCCACATCGAAAACGCCTTCTCATTGGACAAACGCTACCAGCTCCCGTAGTCGCGAAGTCCTATATGTCACCCGACCGCAGGGCGGGAACGCCACAGGGCAGGAGTTTCCGCCATTGAACGTCGGTGTATACGCAACCACGAAGACTACAGTCATGTCCGTCAAATATGCCGCGAATATTGTTAATAGCACGATAGCGCAGCCTTAATGACATAGTTGTCTCCTTGACAGCCGAGATACAATCCTTGTATATTGGCGTCAGAGAGGATGGTATGACCTATGAGCACAACCACTGTCAATATTGCATTCCAGAGTACCTTGCTGCGGCAGATCGACAAAGTAGCGCGAGCCGAGTCTCGTAGTCGATCGGAACTGCTGCGTGAGGCAGCCCGAGCGTATATCCAGCGCAAGGAACGCTGGAAAGATGTCTTCGCCATGGGGAGTAACATCGCGAGTGCGAAGGCGCTCTCTCCCGACGATGTGTCTAAAGAGATCAAGGCGTACCGCAAGAGCAAGGCATCTCGCCGATGAGGGCATTGCGAGTAGTCCTCGATTCCAATGTCATCATCTCGGGATTTCTGTTTGGCGGGCCTCCGGCCCGCATTTTGGAGCACGCTCTGCATGACGCAGTGCAGGCTTACACATCCCTACCAATTCTGGATGAGGTACGTGATGTCTTGCAGCGGCCGAAATTCGGGCTCACTTCGGATCAGGCCTTAACACTGATTGAGGAGCTTCACGATCTCTGCGAGATCGTTACGCCCGGAAAGCGTGTCCGCGTTGTTACGGCTGACCCAGACGACGATGCTATCCTGGAATGCGCGCAGTGCGCGCGAGCCGAACTGATCGTCTCAGGTGATTCCCACCTACTGGATCTCGGACAATGGCGGGGAATCGACATTATGCTCCCGGCAGATGCCATCAGGAGAATAGAAAACCAACAAGACGCATGGACGGCTAAGAATCAACCGCGCGGACGTGGCTGATTTGAGCGTCATGCGTGCCGTTGAGCCGGGTCGGGGCTGGGGATTCTGGCAGGAATCGCAACACTCAAGAAGGGCGTAGGGACACACAAGAATGGCTCTAGTTTAAGGGCTGCTTGCCGACAAACCCACCCCTGCCCCTCCCAGGAGGGGATCTCGGATTAGCTTTTGCGATGCCAAGTAGTTCCCCTCCTGGGAGGGGTTAGGGGTGGGTTCTGCGCTTGAGGCGGACTAATCAACGTTTCACCAAGCAGTTGCGACTTCTGGGTTATTCTCTCCCATTTTCAATATCCAACAGCCCACAAGGAACTCCCAACTCCCAAATCAGGATGTTGGAGATTCCTTGTTGGCTGTTGGATATTCCCGTTTTCATTCTTTTCATAGAACTCCTGACACTGCCCTCTCCGGCAGGCCCTTCTCGCCTTCTCCTGAGTTTTGTCGCGCAGTGTTGCAGGTGCGTGTGCCTGGTTTGACAAGCCTCACACCCTCGCATAGCATCATGTCGCTTGCTGCGCTTCGCTTGCTTCCGAAACGCGGCCATTCTCACGCGGTGGCGAGGAGGGAAGAGGACATGAGTACTGCTGATCAAGTATCATACCTGTCAGAAGTCTGCGAGATACTCAGAGCGCATTGGCCCGAGAACAGAACAGTCAACATCGTCTGTCACGGACACAGCGTTCCTGCCGGGTATTTCGCGACGCCCATGGTGGATACCATGAACGCGTATCCGCACCTTCTCCACCTTGGTCTGAAGCACCGTTTTCCGTTCGCGGTCATCAACGTCATTGTTACGGCGATCGGCGGTGAGAACTCAGCATCCGGCGCGGAGCGATTCGAACGCGAGGTGCTTTGCCACCGGCCTGACATCATAACGATTGACTACGGGCTGAACGACCGGGATATGGGGCTTGAGAGCGCGCACGCGTCCTGGACAAGTATGATCGATGCCGGTCTCGCCTCTGGTGCCCGGATGCTACTGCTAACGCCAACTCCCGATGACACCCAGTCTTCAACCTACGAGGGAGCAGACAAGCACATGCTCGGTGACCACGCCACTCAGATTCGAGGCCTTGCCGAAGCACACGGGATAGGCCTTGTTGATAGCCTTCACGCCTGCATGCAATACAGTTCCCGGGAGGACCTGTCAGATCTTCTATCGTGGAGTAACCACCCCAATCGATCCGGCCACGAAATTGTCACCAGGGAGCTCCTGCGCTGGTTTCCAGCCGGATAGGAACTGCTCACCAGGCTGCTGTTCCTGACTCTTCCCACAACGTTGTTTCATCTTTCTGCTCCAGGCACTGAGAGCAGTTTTCCTCATCCCGCGTCTCAGTCGTAAGGGAATCCCCGAGCCAAAAATCAGGGATGCCCCGATTGACGAAAACTCGCAACGTTGTTAAACCAGAAGCGCAAGGTCCGACGGTGCCTCAGTGTGTTTTGTGTGGTGGCGATTGGGTGTGGACGAGGAGTCTCAGGTACTGTGATAGAGAAGACGCGAGTATTGATTGCGGACGACCACGAAGCCATTCGTAAGGGCGTTGCGGCATTCCTGATTCACTCGGGTCGGTTCGATGTTGTGGCAGAGGCATCACGGGGTGATGAGTGCGTTGAGCTGGCCAAGCAACACCGGCCGGATGTGATCATCATGGACATCGTGATGCCGGGGCTTGACGGGGTCATTGTGACCAAGCTGGTTGTCACACTTCTCAAAGGTGTCCGGGTCATTGCCCATACTGGGCTGGACGGCGTTGAACACGTACTCAACATGCTGAACGCGGGTGCAACTGGCTACGTCCGTAAGGATGAAGGCTGGGCCGGGCTTGTGCGGGGAATTGATACGGTCATGGAGGGCCGTGTCTATGTCTCTTCTGATGTCCTGGGATGGGACAGACAGGCCGAACGCGCATCGGCCGCGAGGGGTGCACGTGATCCCAGGAACCTGACGTCGCGCCAACTGGAAGTCCTTCGTCTGCTAGCGGAGGGGAAGAAGAGCCGGGAAATTGGCGAAGCCCTGGGCATCGCCACGAAAACGGTTGAACGGCATCGCGAAGACATCAGGCGAAGAACAGGCCTGAAATCGTCAATAGAGCTTGCGCGCCTTGCCGCAGATCTAGGCCCACCCACTTCCGCAGCAGCCCGCTGAGGAAGAAATTCGCCGCTTTTCTTGGTTTTCATAACCCGCTCAAAACTAGCAGTTTATGCCGCTGGTCTGGGTAGAAATACCCATGGATTTGGGTACTAGTCCACATTGCCATCTCCTGCCAGCCGTGCGACACACAGCAAACCATTGCAGCATGTGGCTATAGGTTTCCCATCGCCACTCTGCGTAGGAGTTGTATTGTGCGTCGAGTCTGTCTTTGCCTAGTGACCATCTGCTGGCTGTTCGGCCAGAAATCCATAGCAGGTGAACGATCGAGTGGTCGCATTACGTTCACTACCGAGAGCATTAACGGTGGCGGCATTTCGTTCTCCTCAAGCGGTACGACTTCCTTTGGTGCCACTCTAGGCCAATCCTCCGCAACGAAACCAACGACATCAGCCGACAAGTCGCTTGCTGCCGGCTTCTGGAGCCAGATTCCTCCTGTGCACCCCGCGCCGACTCTCTTCTCATTCAAATAGTTCAACGGTCTACCGAAAGGGAATGTCATGACAAAGCGAATCGCCATGTTCGTCATAATGATTGCTGGCCTTGGAGCGTCAGCGCAGCCACCGGGGCTGATCGACTACCAGGGACGAATTGCAATAGCCCAGGAATCATATGATGGCGTGGGCTACTTCAAGCTCGCCATTAGCGACGCGGGCAATACGAACGTTTGGACGCATGACGGTACCGGTATCGATGCTGACGCCGAACCTACCGGCCACATCACCAACGCTGTGAACGCTGGCGTCTTCTCCCTAATGTTGGGTGACACGACCCTCGGGATGACCGCTCTCACTACAGATCTTTTCGAAACCGACACGCGCTACCTCCGTGTCTGGTTTGCGACCAACGCCACCGAGACGTTCTCTGAGATGCTCCCGGCCCAACGGCTGACTGCCGTTCCGTATGCTCTGAGCTCTGGTGTTGTTGCGGGTATACAGCCCAATTCAATCGGTGCAGAGCAGTTGGCTAAAGGCTGTGTCTCTACGGAAAGCCTGGGCTCCGGGGTCTCCAATCTGCTGTTTGGCGCGGTCCAGTACAGTGAGCTTGTTTCTCAGAACACGGCGTTCCTTCCCGGCTCAACCCAGACGTTCAGCACGGCTCGTGCAAGCAGTCTTGCTGTCGGCTCTTCGCCTACCAACTTCTCCTGTGGTCTTGTGGATACCTTTTCCGTAGGCGCAGAGGGAGGCGGAATGGTCGTCGAAAGAGGGCGGGGGTATACGATCTCACGTGAGGGTGGCCTTGGGAAACTAGCTGTGTTTGACCTGTCTGACCCCGCTGCACCTATTGAGATGGGAAGCACGAGCAACTCCATTCTAAAGCCGTCGTCTCTTTGCGTCGAAGGGGACTATGCTTATGTGGCTGACTATCAGACCCGCAATGGGTTCTTCATTTTCGACGTTTCCGATCCTAACGATCCTACCCTCGTAGGCGGCTCAAGCGATGGGCTCTGGCGGTCTACCTGTATCGATGTCCAAGGCGACTATGCCTACATATCGGCTTGGGCCTCTTTCTCGCCCATGATGGTTGTGTTTGATGTCTCTGATCCTTCTGCTCCGGTCAGAGTCGCGTCGATCCCGGATGAGGGGAACCTGGATATGGGGTGGTCGGTATCGGTCCGCGGCGATTATGCGTATCTTGGTGTTCTTGATTTCAACTACAATGACCAGCTGATTACATTTGATATCTCGACGCCAACGAATCCTGTTGAGACATCCCGGATGCACATCAAGGGACCTCTCGATATCGACTTCAAAGGAGACTACGCCTATGCGGCTGCCTTCTATTGGGACAGGATTTCGGTGCTGGATGTCTCTGATCCCTCAGCACCATCACTAATCGCAAACAAAGTAGCGGGGCACGACGGTTTCGGGTCTGTTCGCGTGGAGGGAGACCTTCTATTTGCAACAGCCGCATACAGCGATGAACTGGTGGTCTGCGATATTTCTCAGCCAAGATCGCCGGTGGAGATATTCGCCACCGACGAAAGCCTGGCCGGCCCTTCCTCCCTCGATATCCATGGTCAGTATGTCTATGTCTCGAACGACGATGAGGGTGATGTTTCTGTCTTCGAGTGCACGGGTGTGGCCGGCACACTCGATGTCGATATTGCGAACATCGACATACTTGAAGTCAGCCAGAGCTCTCTGCTGCGCGGCAATGCTGTTTTCGAGAGGGATGTTGCCATTGACGGCAACCTGGAAGTGTCAGGGACAATCACCGGTAGTGCCGAGTTGACCGTGATCCCATCGGGAGACCTGCTGATGGGCCCTTACACGAATCGGCCGAGTCTGTAATCATCTCTGACGGGAGTTATCGAGAGTGAAGAGGATACTCATAACGATGCTGGCACGCCGGCCTATTCAGGTTGCCCTTGCACTGGCCTCCCTCTCGCTGGGCACCACCGCCTTCGCTCAACCCGCAGTATACCCCCAATGGTGGATCGACTCAGACGTAGTCGATCTGACTGCCAGTCAGACCAATGACTACGCTCTTGTGAACCAGGGACAGGTGAAGTGGATTGCGCAGCAGGCCTACGCAGAGCTTCTGGCGAACGGCCATGCGTCTCAGGAGCTGAGTGATGCCATAGATTCCTTCTCTTTGGAGAATGGCAACTTTATGGTTGCCAATAGCGGACAGCTGAAGAACATTGCTGCACCTTTCTACGACGCTATGGGACTCAACTACCCGTGGCCTCTCGCCAGCATTGCTCGCGATGACTACGCGTTGGCCAATATCGGGCAGACCAAGCTTCTTTTTGCTTTTGAGTATGCGGATGGATCGTGGAGCCACGTGACCCGTGATCTCACGGCTGCATTCCTCTTTGCGCCATTCTCTCAAAGGTCCTGGAACGGAGAACAAGGAGACGAAGTGCTTTCTGTTCGGCTATCTGTGGATTCTTATCAACCGGGCGATCTCCTGTTTCTCAGTAGCGTGGCTGACGGTGTAGGCGGTTGGCCCGCCGCAGTGGGGCTACGTATTTCCGTTGGTGCGGACAGTTTCGTCCTTCCGGCGGACAACACGATTTCCGTGCCGCTATCAGCAGTTTTTGATGACGGCAACGGCCCGGAAGTTGAGGTCCAGCTGGCGCATGATGGGACCAGTACGGATATTGGACTTGATCAGCCCGTCTATCTACTTACGTGGCGGCCGGAACTGACTATCTGTGACTCGAATGGCGACGACATAACAATTGGGCCACAGCCCGCTGATTCTACATTGTCGTGCGGAGTCAAGCTGATTCATCCTCCTCATGCCAACGGCTGGTCTTTCGGTGCATCGTTCGATTGGGAGAATCTACTGAGCTTTGGGAGCTCCTCTGGCGCCATTGCTCTGTCACAGGAGGCCCCGGTTGCCGTACTTCAACTCTCTGCCTCCTCCCACTCTCCATCATCGGGTGGCGACGACATTGTCTTCACAGCTGCCATTGATGGGGCGCCAGGGGAAGGTCTACATGTTGGCTCAGTTCTGTTCTTCGATGTTGGTTACACGGTTACCGGAAGTCCGGTTGATCATTACCGCTGTGACAACTGTAATCATAACTATGGGTTTGGTGATCTTGGTACCATTGATGTGTTTCCCCTGCCCAGCGACCTGAGCGGCGCACAAGTATCTCTAGACGGTGGCGCGTGGACCAACCTTCATGGTGACACATTGAGTTTTAGCCTTGGCGGTGGAGATTACAACATCCGCTGTAGACTTGCAGCTGCCATATCCACGAATGAGTTTCACATTAGCAGTGGGCCGGTGGGGATAGACATCAGTGTCCCGGCTCTGCTTTCAACGCCTGATAGACAGAACTCATGCACGTTCGCTGCGGTGACTGACAATGGACCACTTGTAAGTGTTGACGAATGGGAGCCCCTGACCCCGACAGCCATTGGCCTCGGTCGAGAGGCTGTTCTGAATGTTGATAATGGCGTGCTCTCTGATTCTGGTACGGCAACCGGCACCTATGACGTTGTTGCCCATGTCGCCCATTCCGGCTCTCGTCCTTGCGTTGTTACGGGTATACTGGAGGTTGTTGAAGTTACAGGTTTGCGTTCGACTTACTTCGGTTCATGTAGTGAAGTGCAGCCCAGGACTGCATCAGACAGTGATGACTTCATCCTCTGTTGTCCCAAGGAAACCGGACGAGATGCCAATATCGGACTTCTTGCTGCCTCCTCTGGAAGCGGCTTTCCCGAGAACATGCCGGAGTGGGGGATGTCGGTCTCACTCACCGGCGTGGACTACACATATCCAGATCCCACGCCCGCCTGGACCACGCCACAGCACAATTATCCTGACGCAGGCCCGGGCCTTTACACCTTCACAGCAAGCACGTACACTGGCGACGTGCATTCTGTAACGGTACTGGTAACAACGGTGGACGTGGACTGGCAAGGCCTGACGGAAGACGAGGAGGACTCGGACCTTGGCAGAATTATGGGTATGAACGATGACGATGATGACGGTGATGGAACGGTTGATTCGGCAGATTTTGACAATGCCGATGAAGATGATTTTGCCGAGATGACGATCACGGTATCGGAGAGCACCTTCTATACCGGGGAAGCACGCATCTACTTCCGCGGAACCGCCCCTGTTAACATCTGGACCAAACCAGGAACCGCCTCACGGGTTTCCGGCGATCGGATTGGTGCACGGGGATACACGCTGTCTGAGCTTGGCTTCACGCCTACAACCAGAACACGCTCCTTCTACTGTGAGGGAAGAGCCCCCGGCCAAGGCGCCCTAGACATCCACATCGACCCAGACGGCCTATCCGCCCCCATGTCCCGCTACTGCGGGGACAGCGTGAACTGCACAGTCATTGACATCAACTTGACCCCCGACTGGGATCACGACCGAGATATCGACTCAGACGACGAGAATCAGGCTTCCTCATCCAACCAGTTCAGGTTCTGGATCAATGACGACAACGATGACTTCTCGAGCGCTGTTTCGGGGGTTGATGTTCCGGGACAAGTCGGATATGACCCGGACTGGAAGTCCGTTTCGTTGATCGGTGAAGTTCTCTATGTCGATGGCGTCCGTGACTTTGTCGATTTCTTCCCTGTTCATGTGGATCTCAAGGATACCTTGGATCTTCTCGGAACGACCGACTACAAGTACGTCCTCAAACACTCTGCGGGGGCGCTCAATGCCTTGATCAACGGCGAACTGACACCTAGGGCAGCAGGGACGTACCTCACCGATCAATCTTGGTGTGAGGCCCGTGACAACGATGAACTTGAGCATATCTCATCGACTGGTTATGAACTCCCAATGGCCTTTCTGGATGGAGTCATTGCCGCAACCGAAGGAGTCATCCTCGCTGAGGGACGGCAAGCCACGGAGGAACCACTTGTTTTGGAAACCCGGAAGGCTTCCGATGACTCGCTGATCTTTTCAACCGAGTTGCCGCTCAAGCTGTCGGGCGTCGAACAGATGTTCTGCCATAGGAATCTCGCGGACAATCTCGACACGGCAGAGAATCAGACCGTTACCGTGGCAGATAGGATTGCGCCCTCAAATCTGCCGAATAACCTGAACGCCAGGAACTTCGTCTTTGTCCATGGATACAACGTGAGTCAGGAATCTGCTCGCGGGTGGCATTCGGAGGTCTTCAAGCGTCTCTTCTGGAGCACATCCAATGCCAAGTTCACTGGGGTTACCTGGCATGGTGCCACGGGCAAGAACTACCACAAGGCCGTCATCAACGCCTTCATGACGAGTGAGAATGTCGCTGCCCAGCTTTCATTTCTAAGCGGCGATACGACTATTGCTGCGCATAGTCTTGGAAACATGGTCGTTTCATCTGCCATTGCTGATCATGGGTTTACACCAGACCGCTATTTCATGCTCAATGCCGCTGTTGCCATCGAAGCCTACGATGCAACCCAGATGATCGGAAGCGGCATCAACATGAAGGACAATATTCGGAATCCTGATTGGGCCTCATATAGCGACCGCCTCTGGGCAAACAAATGGCACGAGCTATTCCCAGGCGATAGTCGGCATGACTTGACGTGGGGGAACCGGTTCTCGTCTCTTGATTCATTGACGGCGGTCTACAACTTCTATTCTGAGGGCGAAGATGTGGTGCGAAACGCAGACACAAGCATATGGGGAATGATTGGGGCACAGTTTGACGAATTGGGTGCCTATATGTGGGCACTCCAAGAGATGATCAAGGGCTTGGACGGGCCGCTTGGACTGTTTGCCTACAATGTGGTCATGCCGGATCAGCATGCCGGATGGCAGTTCAATCCGGCACATGACACCAGTAGCATATCGCCCGGCACACAGCCTCCCGATCCGGCAACGGCAGCACTGCTGACTGACGAAGAGCTGCGCACCAATCCGCTCTTTGAGCCCTTTGTTGCTGTTGGCGTTAGGGAAGCCATCAGGTTTCCCTCATACGATGGATCAGAACTTTTCGCCCCCTTAGGCGATACAGACGCCAATACGCAGGCCGCACAGTCAACGACGCAATATAAGCTATTGGCCGAATCAATCCCGGCACTATCATTTGCGGCGGCGGCTAATGAGATCTCAAGCCTCGCACCGGGCAGGAACATCCACATGGAAGCGCAGCGTGACGGATGGCCGAGTTCTAGGCCTTCCGCGCCTGATGACAACTGGTTACACAGTGACTTGAAGAACGTTGCATACCCTTACATTACGCAGTTCTATGACGAGCTCGTCACTACTGGAGGTTTAGAATGAGGATAGCAAAGAACAGTCTACTTTGGCTCCTTATGAGTGTACTCTTTTGTGTTTGCTCTGGGCAGGGGCTTCTCGCTCCTAGTGTCAGCATTGATGTTCGTGTTGTCGATGAGCATGGAAAGGTCATGGCTGGTGTGCCGGTGCGTGGCCTCTTCGAGGCACGGCGCTCCGTTGACAACAAGGTGGAATCAGCTGTTACGGACACAAATGGGCTAGCTCGCATTTCAGGCCGTTCCTGGTTCGCCGTGTCCGTTACTGCAGAGAAGGATGGATACTATTACTCCAACGAGAAGGTGATCACCTTTGAGCGCATCGACAGGAAGAATGTCTATTCCGATCAGGATGTCGAGTTTGTCCTGTGCCGAAAAATCAATCCGATTCCGATGTTCGCCAAGCGTGTTCAAGTGCAGATCCAGAGACTTGGCAAGCCAATAGGCTTCGACCTGATGAAAGGAGATTGGGTTGCTCCGCATGGGGTAGGGGAAACCGCAGATGTTTTCCTCAAGGTGAGCGGTAGATGGCAAGGGTTCAGGAATCATGACTCTGTCCTGACGCTGACCTTTCCGAATAGGAAAGATGGCATTCGTTCATTCAAGGCTCGGGGAAAGAGTCAGTTCAAATCACCGCATGAAGCGCCACTATCCGGCTATGCGCCTAAGAAATCGTGGCGTAAGAGCAATAAGCCGGTCGAGGGTGACCGCTACCGATATGAGACCGTTGCTAACGAAACGGCACACGATGCGAACTACACCCTTCGCGTGCGTACGGTTCTTGATGACAAAGGCAAGATCAAGAGCGCCCATTACGGGAAGATCTACGGAGACTTCGAGTTTGGCGGAGCAACGCTCGACGATAGTGGACACGGCGTTATCCTCTTCACGTACTACCTGAACCCGACAGAAAGCGACCGTAACCTAGAGTTTGATCCAGAACGGAACCTATTCCTGGAACGCAGGGGAGAGTCTCGGCCGCGCGAGCCATAATCCGGAAGTACGGACGCGGTACGGAGGAGCGCGTAGGGGGAACGCCTAGGGGCACACAGTCTATCCAAAGAAGATTGAAACTACTTCTGGAATCATGTCGATTCCGGTGCGCATTTCGCATTGGGTGTTTGTCCCTGTTCTGTTCCCCGTGTTGTACCCTGACGTGCTGGAAGGTGACGTCGGCGTAGACATCGCACCACTGAAATAGTCCAACAGTTCGGACCCTATTCAAGGAAGGCCGCGGGTGGCCTTCAGAAAAGGGCAAGCGCAACGCTCGCAGAGATGAAAGGTCACAGGATCAACATGAAGAACTATCCACGAAGCCTATTGGCTCTATTGCTTGCAGGTGTTGCAGCGGTTGCCGTGTGCGAAGAGAGAACGGGAATGGATGCTGTCAGGCTGATGGAACAGGGTGCATCCGAAGAGGCCATTCAGATACTTGAGAACTTAGCTGAAAAGGGCGACAGCAAGTCTATGGTTCAGCTTGGGCTCTATCACTATGAAGGAACGGGAGTAGAGCAAAGCTATCCGGAAGCAATGGACTGGTGGCTGCAGGCATTCACGAACCAGAATGCCGATGCCTTTACGAACCTTGGTGTTATGCACCGTGACGGACTTGGAGTGCCAAAGAATCATAAGATCGCATATTGTATCTTCCTGACAACACACATGTGTGGCTTGGGGGGACACTCCACCCAGCTTCGTGCGAACCGTGGCTTACGGAGAGCTGTTCAGGAGCTTTCCAACGACGATATCAAGGACTGCCTCTCGAACTATACCCTCGGCTACGTTACTGCATACCTTGGAGCAAAAGGAGACATTGCTGGCGTCCCAGAAGAGCACAGACCTTCCCCGGAGAATCCTGCCCTCCGGGATACAGGCTGGTTTTTGGACAGCGAGCTTGATGCCATATTTGGGGCGCCCACAGAGGAGGAGAAGAATAGACGAGCAGAAAGAGACAGACGGATGGAGGCAGAGAGAGATGCTGTGCAGCATACATTGGTGTTCCAGATTAGATTCCACCAGGATTCAGAAGAACAGTATCGCTCATATAGCTTCATCACCGATCACGGTATGGGGTCAGGCCCCATTTCCGAGCAGAAGCTGGCGAAAGAAGATAAGTACCGTGTTTACGAAGATGATGCCCTGATTGAAGCAAACCAACATCGATATGTGACGATTGAACACGATGAGGATGAGGCCATTGTTTTCAAGATTGACCATCCAGCCAAACCTTTCCCGTCCGATTGGAGCAAATGGCAGAGAGTAGATTACATCCTGACAGATGGAATGGAGAGATTCGCCCTTCTCCACGGTGGCGAACCAAAGAGTAAGAGATCGGATGTGCCGGACAACATGCCTGAACTGCGATTCAAAGTGACGAAGAAACGACGGCAAGAAAATCACTGAACGGTACGCCATCCGAGAGCACGCGGTCTCCAGCCCGTCGATCTCCGCGGGCATTTTGCACTCATTGTATGTTCCTGTTCTCTTCCAGGAAAGGAAGTCATCATACCAAGGGCCGAGCTATCCAACGTCGACCAGATGTTCCTCGTTCAGTACGGATTGTGAATCAGATGAAAAGGCTCTGGCGAACCGCGCGGAAGCGGTTTGAAGAGTGTGACCCGAAGCGATCGAGAATGAAGAGAGATTGATCCTGATCGTACTGCATGAAGAGAGAATGAGATCACATTGCATGACACCGTTGCTCCTGTGTTTCGCACTTTCTCTTCCTGTGCGTCTCTCTCTCGCTGCTCCCGAAGATCAGTACCGGCCGGATCCCGATGACTGGTGTGATGTCGTCCCTGGAGTCAGGGCAACAACATTCTTCGGGATGATGTCAGGTCTCGGCGGCACTGTGGGGGTTTCCACGTTGTACGATAACGTGGAAATCGGAGTTGAAGGCATGGCGTGGTACGCCGCCGCAGGTGAGTTGTACGGTGGGCTGTCCTATGGCGGCTACCTCAAGTTCCGTCCCCTTCCATGTGGACGCGGCAAACAAGCCTATGTTCGCGCCGCCGTTTCGCAACTTCACATCAATCATGGATATACGGATTTCGATGCGGTTGGCCTGGGGTACGAGTGGCAGACAGATCCCGAGGATGGTCCGCCGCAGACGGTCTTTGTTGAACTCACGATGACCCGCGGCGATCGCGACTCAGATGAAGAAGACGATGATCTAACCGAAGATGAGGATGAGCCCGACACATGGGAATGGGCTCCTTTCTTCAGCTTCGGGATTAGATTCTGAGAGGGACAAGATGCAGAGCAGGATGAAAGCGCGCGTAGGGACAATCTATCCAAAGAGAGCTGAACCCACTTCCTGAACTACTGGGTTTTCCTTCCTTTTCGGTCCCGCGGCACGGCATCCAAGAGCACGCCAGCCCCAGCCAGGCGACCTCTATGCGCATTTTTGCTCTAATCGCATATCCCTGTTCTCTTGCTGTTGAGTTGTTTGTATAACTTGTGTAAGTTGCACGGCAATAGCGCCCAGTCGAGTGGCGGTTGGGTCGCTTACAGGGGAATCGCTATGCAGGAGAAGACGCTGACAGTCCCATGTTCTATTTGCAGGCTGTAAGGAAGAAGGCACAGCCTTTGAGTGCTGTAGCAGACATAGCAGCCATGAAGACGATTGTCACATCTGCCAAAGACAGCGCATATATCGTTAGTATCATGATTTTAGTCAGTCCATTAACATAGTTCGGTGAGCAGAATCGAGACATGACTGACGAAGAGTACATCGTCCCTGACGGGCCTCTCAAAGGTCACAAGGTGGAGCTTGCCGCGCAGACGTACGTCAACATCTTCGACGCTATCGCTGAGGAGTTCATGCGCAAGGTATTTGAGATGGAACCCGAGGACTATCTCATCACAGACGAGTCCAGGCTCAGCGACTTTGTCTGCTTCTTCGATCGCGACCTCGCTCCCGTGTACCGAAAGATCGAGGGTGAGTACGGTCTCGCAGAAGCGGATCTCCCATCGACGAATCTCCACGAGATCTTCGCGTTGATCCACAGAAGGAAGTACGGAGACCCAGCATAGGACACCGAACATGACGCCGGAACATATACCCAAAGGCCGCGGACGGCCTTCGGGAAAAGCTCAGCGTCGGCGTTCGCCTCTAAACAATAACGCTTGCCGATATTACCGCGCCGCGTTATTATATCCTCATGATTAGATCATTCAGGTGCTCTGAGACAGAGAAGGTCTATCGGCGCAAGCATTCACGCAAGCTGCCGCAGAGCATTCAGAGAGTAGCCATGCGAAAACTGTGGCTGCTGGATGCTGCAACCGACATCAAGGAACTGCGTGTGCCACCAAACAACCGTCTTGAACCCCTGAAAGGCAACAGAAAGGGCCAGCACAGTATCCGCATCAATCAACAGTGGCGCATCTGCTTTCGTTGGCGGTCTGGCGACGCCTACGATGTTGAGATTGTGGATTATCACTAGGAGATAAAGATGAAGAAAATGAGACCGATACATCCTGGGGAAGTGCTTCTTGAGGAGTTCCTCAACCCTCTGGGCATCTCCCAGTACCGCCTGGCAAAAGACACCAGCGTCCCGGCACGCAGGATCAACGAGATTGTGCACGGCACACGCTCAATCACGGCAGACACTGCCCTGCGCCTCGGGCGTTACTTCGGCACTTCGGCACAGTTCTGGCTGAATCTACAGACGCATTTCGATCTTGAAGTTCAGGAAGACAAGATCGGAAAGCGTCTCGAAACCGAAGTCCATGTCTTTGCGGCAGCCTGATGAGCGCGTAGGGATATACAAGAATGTCCCTGTTCTCACTATAGGCCCGGCATCGTGACGCCAGTCATTGGGAATGAAGGAAACATGCACAGACTTGATGCTACTCTAGAGATTGACAGCGACGCCCGGTGCACGGTCTACAATCCGATGATCTTCGGAGGGTTTATTGAACATTTCGACAACCAGATCTACGGTGGGGTGTTTGAGCCTGGTTCGCCGTTGGCCGACGAAAAGGGATTCCGACTTGATGTCCTCCAGGCCATCAGAGAACTGAAGACTCCTGTTATTCGCTGGCCCGGCGGGTGCTTCGTGGATTCCTACCACTGGCTGAAGGGTGTGGGGCCTGACCGCGAGCCGTACGGCGATCCGCGCTGGGGAGTGATCGAGCCCAACACCTTCGGCACCCATGAGTTTGTCGAGCTCTGCCGCAGAGTAGGCGCGGAACCGTATATCTGTTTCAACGGTTTGGCATCCCCCCAGGAGAACCTGGATTGGGTATTCTACTGCAACGCTACCGATGGGGCGCTTGCCGAACTGCGCAGGACCAACGGTCAGCCTGAACCTTTTAGCGTCAAGTTCTGGAGCGTGGGCAATGAACGCAGCGGAAAGGATTACATCGACCGCGTACGCGACACGGCGCGGGGGATGAAGGAATTCGATCCGGACCTGAAGATCATGTGCTCTGGCGCGCACGGCGGAAGGCATGCGGTAGTCGATGACTACCTATTCGCGGCTGCTGCTGACTATCTTGACATGATCTCCATCCACAACTACTGGACGGATCGCGGAGACAAGCTGATCCGGTACGACTATCCAACCGCCATTTCCAAGTCGGAACTACCTGGCCTGTATATCTCTGACACGATTGAAGCGCTTCGTAAGGCAGAGCAACTGGATCGGCTGAAGATCTCTTTCGACGAATGGAACCTGCGGGCATGGCAGCATCCGAAGTTCCCCCGCAACGAGGTAGAAGACTTCAACGATCCGGAGGTCCGCAGAGTTGTTGAACAGAGACGCAGGGAGAATGATCTCGCTGAGCAGTACACGATGGCGGACGCGCTCTTCAGCGCATCGTTCCTCAACGCCTGCCTGCGCCATGCGGATACCGTTACGATGGCAGCCGTCGCGCCGCTGGTGAATACGCGCGGGCCGCTCTTCGTCCATCCCAACGGTATCGTGAAACGCACGCACTTCCACGCTATGTCGATGTATGCCAACCTGCTCAAGCCACATGTGGTCGAGATGGACGTCGCCTCGGGGCAACTGGGCCAGGGACAGGATGCTGTGGCCGTGATCGATGCCATTGCCACAGTGGACGCATCGGGTGCACAGTGGTCAATCGCCCTGGTCAATCGTCATTCCTCAGAAAATGTTCGCTGCACAGTCACGATAAAGGGCAAGTTGCTTGAGGGGGCATACAAGGCAACTGTCCTCACGGGCGACTCCGCAGATGCCTACAACAGCATAGAGTCTCCTGACAGAGTAGTACCGGTTAAGACAGAACTGGCCTTCAAGGGCGGCGCTTGCAGCCTGCCGCCTCACTCGTTAACTATTGTTGAATTATGAAGCAACGGATGATCGCCGCATGAGAGGGATTGGATACAACCCAATAGGACGGATTCAGGAGATAGCAGATCTGTTCCTGATCCGCGGCGTTGGGCTTGAAGCAGAAGCCGATAGGAGTTAGCCGCACGAGGATGAGACTACGTATACTGATCTTCATAACTGCGCTAGTAGGCGTGGCGCTTGCTGTTGTCGGGCTCGCCGTGGAGCAGGTTTCCATCGCTGGTATGACAGTTGAGCTCCGCTGGATGTCGTGGGCCATCTTTCTCTGCGGTTATGCCGCCTGCTCGGGGGCGAACGTGGCATACTTTGCGTTATCCCGGCGTGATCTGCGAAAGATGATCTGGCGGGGGCGGAACGCGCCAGAGGGTAGCCCCGCGGCGCTGCAAGCCATGCGCGCCAGCGCGCTGCTCGAGCACCTGCGCAACCCGAACTGGACTCTTGCGTCAATTCTATTCACCAACGTCGGCTTCGGCGTGTACCTCAGCCAGCTCAGCGACACACTCTTCATAGGGGTCCTTGCCGTCGTGATGCCCGTGCTGAGCATAACCGTCTTCGGAGAGTTCTTCGCCCAGGCCACATTCCTCCGTTACGCCGGCCGCATCTGCTATGTGTTCTCTCCCCTGATCTGGGTGCTGAAGTGGATTACCAGCCCTGTCTCGTATCCTCTGGCCCGAGCTGTTGACGCCCTGTACGGGAAGAACCCGATAAAGCGTCTCGACGAGCGCGATCTCCTGTCCGATCTGGAACTGGAACTGGCGGAGTGGCAAGGCAAGTCGATGCACCCCGGTGAGCACACGCTCGATCCTGCTGAGCTTATGACCCTCATGAATGCAGCCAGGGCAGATGATGAACCCGCGAGAGAGGCGGGGAAGCTTCTCGACCCAAAGACAATCGTGCCGCTGGAGTTCAAGGGCGATCGGCCTGTCTTTCCTGAACTCGGCAGGTTTATCCGTGAGAAGCTGTCGATTTCTGAACATCCCTGGTTTGTTCTGACCGACGCGAAGACGGGAGCCCCCCGGTTCTTGCTCGACGTGGACGGATTCGTCCGATCTGCGTACGCCATGGCGGTCACGGGGAAGGACGATCAGTTCAACCCCCATGACCACACGTTCGCAGTCCGTGTATACCATGATCCGGATACCCACCTGAGAGAGGTGGTAAGCCAATTTCGCGTTCACGCGATAAACCCACGGGATGATGTCATCGATGTTGATGTGGCCCTGATTTGGACGTCGACCGACCGATGGATCGTCACCGGGGGCGATGTGCTGGGGCGCTTCCTGCGTGGTGTCGCAAAGCGATACCCCGAAGTCGACGAGCCAGAAGGTCAAGGAGCCCGACATCGAAAGACAGGTGTCCGCTCTCAGCGAAGAAGCGCGTAGAAAGCGCTTAGCGGGACAGTGGGGACAGGCCAGAATCCTGCTACCTTAAGCAACTCGTGCAAGAGAATTGAACACCCAATATCCAACAAGGAATTTCCAGATTCCAAGTGAAATCAAGAGTGGAATAGAGAAGCTCTTGACTGCAGGCGATGATACAGCAGAGCCCAAGTCTCACCTTGTGCTGTTGGAGATTCCTTGTTGAGTATTGGGTATTCAAAACTCGCTGGCCCCCCTTAAAGTAGCGGTATTCGGGACAGGCCATTGGCGCACGTCCGGATCTCAAACTCCCATTCCCCGTAACAGCGTAGCCGATTCCGGTGGGCTGGGGGAGGCCCTTCTCTCAGGCTATGGCGCTGCCTGATACACTCTAGCCGGCGTGCTCCTGGCGGTAGCGGCCGGGGGGGAGGCCGAACATTTTTCGGAATTCACGGGTGAAGTGGCTGTGGTCGTAGAAGCCTACTTCAAGTGCGATGCGACCAATCGTGTAGGTTGATTGGGCGAGAAGCTGGCTTGCCTTTGTGAGACGATACTGGATTACGAAGCGTGATGGCGTTTGTCCCAACGCCTTCTGAAAGCGTCGCTCGAATTGACTGATGGAGAGGCCGGCCACCTTGGCTAGGCGCCCCATGCGGAGCGGCTCCGCGTAGTGGGTGCTGATGTGATCCACGACTTTCCGCATTTCCCGGTAAGGCCGCCTGGCGCTTGCGCTGCGTTCAAGGTCACGCATGATGCCGACGATTCCGATACAGTTGCCGCCAGCGTCGAAGATCGGGAATTTGCTGGTGATATGCCAACTCATGGATCCGTCGGGGTTGGCAACCAACTCGCTTCGGCGCATGACCGGCCGGCCGGTCTTCATGACCATTTGGTCATCGGCGTGGTAGTGCGCAATCATGTAGCTGGGGAAAAAGTCATAGTCTGTCTTGCCAATAATGTCACTTTCTGTAGCCAGACCGAGCTTTTCGAGCTGCAGGGCATTCGCGCCCATGAACCTGCTTTGGCGGTCTTTCATGAAGAAATACACATCATCCAGGCATCCAAACATGTCGAGGATTGTTGAAGCATCCGCTATTGAGCGCACAAAGGACTCCTTGGTAGTGATAGGGGGGCTCTCGTGGCTCATGGCTGCTCCTTTAGGTATCAATTCCGTGAGAATGCGGAAAATATACACAATCTCGCGGAATTCGTCCAAGTTTATTGGCATTCGGGGCGGTATTATCCCGTCATGATGAAATTCGGAATAAATTCGTTTCTATTGTCGTCCGGCTTCACCAACGACGATCTGCCGATTATCGAGCAGTTCAAGGCTTGGGGGGCCGATATCGCAGAGTTTGCCGTACTTGAGCCGGAATTGATCGATGCCGCGGCGCTGCGCCGCGCGATTGAGGCGGCGGGTATGGAGAATTGCCCCGTTTGCGGCATTTGGCCGGAATACCGCGATTTGCGCGGGACGGAGGAGGCACAGCGTAACAGCGCGGAGTACGTGAGTCAGTTGATTGACCTGGCGTCCGAGATCGGATCTACAATCGTTGCCGGTCCCATGTATTCCTGCGTGGGCCGCTGCGGGCTCTACTCGGATACGGAGAAGGAAGCGCAGAGCGATCTGATTGCCGGGCACCTTGAGAAGCTGTGCGCGAAGGCGGAGAAGGCGGGGGTCCTGCTTTGCCTCGAGGCGCTGAATCGTTTCGAGACGGATTGTATTAATACGCTGGCCCAGGCGTCTGCCCTGATTGACAAGGTTGGAAGCCCGGCCCTGAAGATCCATGCAGATACGTTCCATATGAATATTGAGGAGAGCGATCCGGCTGAAGCCATTCGCACCGCGGGTGACCATATCGGGCACATCCACGCCAGCGGAAGTCACCGCGGAATCCCCGGGACCGGGCACGTGGACTGGAGCGGGATCTTCGGTGCGCTGAAGGATATCAACTACGGCGGTGACATCTGCATTGAGACCTTCTCCGCCGACAACGATACGATTGCCCGCGCTGTATCCATCTGGATCCGGCGGTTCGAGACGCCGGCGCAGCTCGCTGTGGATGGGCTTGGATTCCTGCGTGATGCGTGGGAGAAGGCGTAACATTTTTTGCGAAACTAAGAGGAGGACCAGAAACATGAAATCAATTCTGTCATGTACGATAGCCGCTGTTCTGATGAGCTTTGGACTTACGGCAACTGCCGGTGAGTTTGTTTCCATCTTTGATGGCAAGACGCTTGACGGGTGGGATGGCGATCCCCGCTTCTGGCGGGTCGAGGACGGTGCGGTCGTTGGCGAAACGACTGAGGAGGTACCGACAAAGGGCAACACGTTTTTAGTCTGGGAGGGTGGTGAGGTAGCTGACTTTGAGCTCAAGGTGGAGTTCAAGATCCGCAATCACAATAGTGGTATCCAGTACCGCAGCTTTCCAATAGAGGGGAAGCAGTGGGTTGTGGGCGGCTACCAGGCCGACTTCTCTTCCGACCATAAATGGACCGGTTCCGCCTGGGGTGAGAAGTACAAGAAGATGTTGGCCGTTCGCGGCGAGAAGACCGTTGTAGGCGAACAGGGGAAAGCCCGGCGCGTGGTGGCGCAGGTCGGGGATGGCGAGGAGATCCTCGCGCACGTCGACAAGGATGGTTGGAACGAATACCACATCATCGCCAACGGCAACCAGTGTATCCAGAAGATCAACGGCGTGGTGACAGCGGAGTTTTCTGAGAGCAGCGAGGAGCGCTTGCGCTCAGGGCTGATTGCCCTGCAGCTTCATGGCGGGCCACCAATGCAGGTGAGCTTCCGCAATATTCGTCTGCGCAAACTGAATGCCGATGACAAGAAACAGGTTCTCTTCCTGGCCGGTAATAAGAGCCACGGGTACGGCGCACATGAACACAAGGCTGGTTGCCACCTTCTGTCCCGTTGCTTGAATGAAAGCGGGTTGGACGTTGTCAGCCAGGTAACGACCGAAGGGGCGTGGCCACAGCCGTGGGTCGGGTACGATAAACCCGATACCGTTGTTATGTACTGTGACGGCTACGCCAGGCACCTGGCCAAGAGTCACCAGGACAAGATTCAGACGCTTGTCGACCAGGGGGTAGGGGTTGCCTGCCTGCATTTTGGTGTTGAGGTGGTGAAAGAGGAGTTGGGCCCGCAGTTCCTGGAGTGGATTGGCGGGTACTTCGAGAACGGCTGGTCGGTCAATCCACACTGGACGCCAACGTTCGAGCCGCTGCCCGGGCATGCGATCTGCAACGGCGTGAAACCGTTTTCGATTCGGGACGAGTGGTATTACCACATGCGGTTCCAGCCGGAGTTTGAAAACACAACCGCCATCCTTGCCGCGAAGCCCCCTCTCGAAACGCTGAAGCGTAAGGGCAGCCGGGGCACGAACCCGACGGTGCAAGCTGCTGTCGAGGCGGGCGTACCTCAAATCGTGTCTTGGGCCTATGAGCGCCCGAATGGCGGGCGTGGGTTCGGATTCACCGGCGGCCATTTTCACCGCAACTGGGCGCAGGATGACTTTCGGAAGTTGGTGTTGAACGCGCTCTACTGGACCGCTGGTGGTGACGTGCCGGCCGATGGCATTGCATCACGTACGCCCACAGAGATTGACATGGAACTGAACCAGGATTACCCGAAACCAAAGGCGCGCAAGTAGCGCGAGGAAGCATAGTACGATGAGTGAAGTTACACGACGGCACTTCATGCGCGACACCGCGGTGGCCACTGCGGCGATCAGCACGTTCAACATTCTCTCTTCCCGTGCCCAGGAGGCAGCCGGAGGCGAGGTCCTCAAGGTAGCCGTTGTGGGATGCGGCGGTCGCGGCAATGGTGCGCTCGGCCACTTCCGGGATGCGGCGAAGCTTCTCGGGAAGGACATTGAGGTCGTCGCGCTATGCGATGCATTTGAGGACCGGGTCCAAGGCTCGTTGAAGCGCCATGGCGTTGACGCGTCCCGCGGGCACTGGGGCTTCAATGCCTACAAGAAAGCCGCGGAGTCGGACGCGGAGTTTGTTCTTATGGCGACGCCGCCGAACTTCCGCCCTCTGCATCTTGAGGCGATGATCGAGGCGGGCAAGCACTGCTTTGTCGAGAAGCCCGTTGCGGTGGATCCGGTCGGGGTGCGCAAGGTGATCGAAGTGGGGGAGCGAGCGAAAGCCAAGGGGCTGGCCATCGTGGCCGGCACTCAGCGCCGTTACCAGAAGAACTTCATCATGAACAAGGCCCGCGTTGATGCCGGCGCGATCGGACAGATTGTTGGCGGTACGGTGTCATGGAACGGCCGAGTCCCGTGGATTCACAGACGGAAGGCTCACTACAGCGACGCCGAGTATATGACCCGTAACTGGTTGAACTTCACGGAGCTATCGGGCGACCACATCTGCGAGCAGCATGTGCATAACCTTGATGTTGCCAACTGGTTCATCGGTCGTACGCCGCAGACCTTTATTGGGTTTGGCGGACGTGCCCGTCGCGAGACAGGCAACCAGTTTGATTTCTTCAGCGTTGACATGGACTATGGTGATGGCGTCCATATCCACAGTCAGTGCCGGCAGATTCCGGGTTGCTACAACCGGGTTGGCGAGGTCCTGCGTGGTACCGAGGGAAGGGTCGATGGTGGTGGTCGCCTATCCGGCAAAGAGGTGACCGTGCCGGATCCCGTGCTGGAGCATGGCAGCGGCTACGTCCAGGAGCATGTTGAACTGATCAAGGGAGCCCGGAATGGGAAGCCCGCGAATGCAGCCCGCACCGTTGCTGAGGCGACACTATGCGCTGTCGCAGGTCGGATTTCTGCCTACACGGGCAAGTTGGTGCGGTGGCGTGATATGATGGAGAATACGAACTCCCCGCTCTATTCGCTCGAGCTTGCCCCGACGGCGTTGGCATTTGAGCAGGGCGAAATAGTCCTGCCCGCAGAAGTGGCACCGATACCCGGCATGGGGGATGGGGCACGGAATCGAGGATAGAGTTTGGATTGATGTGTCGCGAGCAACGCCATGCTCTCACTGCGTCGAGCCAGTCTAGATGGGTCGTCGAATCATCTGCCCTTTTGCGTCTTTTGCTCGTTTCGCAGTCCAGGGCCTTGTGGCGCGGAGGATCGCGAGACGGAGAGTAGAACGGAGAGTAGGGACAGGCAATTAGTAAGGATTGGTCAGTAATGGCAGCTGACGCAGGGGAAGTGGGGTGGATGCTTGTGTCTGAGCTGGCCGCTATGGGCCGGTCAGCGGTTAGCCCCCTGTGGTTGCGCGCAGATTTGGCGCGCAAGAACACTTACGATAACGATCTTGGCTGCAGATAGGCAGAGCTCACCTGCAAGTAGTACTCAGTGAGACATGGGATATCCCCGCCTAGCAGGTCGCCGGCGGTGTGATGACCTGAAGCCGTAGACGACGGGCAGTGTATATATCTCCCCATTGGCAGCCTGCCATCTTGCGGGCGCCGGTCTTGCGTCTCTCACCGAACTGTTGTCGGTGTCTCTCGAAGACATCTTCGACGTAGGCCTTGCTGCCAAGGACTGCGCCATCAGCAAAATAGCGTACACGACAACGTAGTACCTGGTTGATTGGCAGAGCGCCGCCGGCATCCAATACGGCTTTGGCTTCCTTAGGGCTGAAGCCCGGCTTCAGGGGCTGGCCATCCGTGCCTGTGCCGCGGGTCTCTCCCTTCGTGTAGAGCAGCGTGCGGTATTGCTTTGATACCGCGTTCCAGGAGATGTCCTGATTGGGCGTGCACATGATACGCGATAGCCCCGCTCTTGCCCGCTTTGAGCCTCCCATGGCTTCGCCGTAGCCGCAGAACCGGTAGTCTTTCGGATCGCTCACAATCCCGGCACGAACAGCATTTAGATCGACATAGGCAGCTACGGCGGACAACGCCCCTTCGCTGTCTCCGACCAAAAGGCTTTTGAACCGTTCTTCCCAAAGCGTGCCCTTGCGGCCGTGGCGACGATTGTAAGACATCGTGACGCGTTGTTTTAGTGTTTTGAGGAATTCCGAGATGTCATACATCCGATAGGTGTATTTGGCCTTCAGGGCTTCGGCCGCCTCATGCTCTCCGGTCTCGCGCATTTCAGCAAGTCTTGCTTCCGTGCGATTGGCCTCACGGCGATCATAGAGACTTCGGTGTCGGAAGAGGAATAGGCTGTCGCTGACCTCTTCTCGTTCTGGCACATGCAGGACGATGTGAAAATGATTGTCGAGTACGGAGTGCGTCACAATCTCGACACCACAGAAGGACTCCGCAGCCCGCATTACCTGTAAAAAGCGTGTCTTTTCGTCGTCATCAAACACCCAACGGCGGTCAACAACGCGTGACATGACATGATAGTAGGCTGCGTGATCTTCTCGTATTCGTGCTCTTCGCATACTGGAGTCCTTTCGTGCTCACCGGCACGCTACTGGTGCCTTCTAACCTGTAGAAGAAGCGAATTCGCATAATTCCGAAAAAAGTTGGAACTTTCTTTGGATGGACTGTGTGTCCCTAGCTGTTGCTAGCTGGTGGTGTTGGATAGACTGTGTGTCCCTAGCTGTTCCTGTGACGGCTACGCCAGGCACCTGGCCAAGAGTCACCAGGACAAGATTCAGACGCTTGTCGACCAGGGGGTAGGGGTTGCCTGCCTGCATTTTGGTGTTGAGGTGGTGAAAGAGGAGTTGGGCCCGCAGTTCCTGGAGTGGATTGGCGGGTACTTCGAGAACGGCTGGTCGGTCAATCCACACTGGACGCCAACGTTCGAGCCGCTGCCCGGGCATGCGATCTGCAACGGCGTGAAACCGTTTTCGATTCGGGACGAGTGGTATTACCACATGCGGTTCCAGCCGGAGTTTGAAAACACAACCGCCATCCTTGCCGCGAAGCCCCCTCTCGAAACGCTGAAGCGTAAGGGCAGCCGGGGCACGAACCCGACGGTGCAAGCTGCTGTCGAGGCGGGCGTACCTCAAATCGTGTCTTGGGCCTATGAGCGCCCGAATGGCGGGCGTGGGTTCGGATTCACCGGCGGCCATTTTCACCGCAACTGGGCGCAGGATGACTTTCGGAAGTTGGTGTTGAACGCGCTCTACTGGACCGCTGGTGGTGACGTGCCGGCCGATGGCATTGCATCACGTACGCCCACAGAGATTGACATGGAACTGAACCAGGATTACCCGAAACCAAAGGCGCGCAAGTAGCGCGAGGAAGCATAGTACGATGAGTGAAGTTACACGACGGCACTTCATGCGCGACACCGCGGTGGCCACTGCGGCGATCAGCACGTTCAACATTCTCTCTTCCCGTGCCCAGGAGGCAGCCGGAGGCGAGGTCCTCAAGGTAGCCGTTGTGGGATGCGGCGGTCGCGGCAATGGTGCGCTCGGCCACTTCCGGGATGCGGCGAAGCTTCTCGGGAAGGACATTGAGGTCGTCGCGCTATGCGATGCATTTGAGGACCGGGTCCAAGGCTCGTTGAAGCGCCATGGCGTTGACGCGTCCCGCGGGCACTGGGGCTTCAATGCCTACAAGAAAGCCGCGGAGTCGGACGCGGAGTTTGTTCTTATGGCGACGCCGCCGAACTTCCGCCCTCTGCATCTTGAGGCGATGATCGAGGCGGGCAAGCACTGCTTTGTCGAGAAGCCCGTTGCGGTGGATCCGGTCGGGGTGCGCAAGGTGATCGAAGTGGGGGAGCGAGCGAAAGCCAAGGGGCTGGCCATCGTGGCCGGCACTCAGCGCCGTTACCAGAAGAACTTCATCATGAACAAGGCCCGCGTTGATGCCGGCGCGATCGGACAGATTGTTGGCGGTACGGTGTCATGGAACGGCCGAGTCCCGTGGATTCACAGACGGAAGGCTCACTACAGCGACGCCGAGTATATGACCCGTAACTGGTTGAACTTCACGGAGCTATCGGGCGACCACATCTGCGAGCAGCATGTGCATAACCTTGATGTTGCCAACTGGTTCATCGGTCGTACGCCGCAGACCTTTATTGGGTTTGGCGGACGTGCCCGTCGCGAGACAGGCAACCAGTTTGATTTCTTCAGCGTTGACATGGACTATGGTGATGGCGTCCATATCCACAGTCAGTGCCGGCAGATTCCGGGTTGCTACAACCGGGTTGGCGAGGTCCTGCGTGGTACCGAGGGAAGGGTCGATGGTGGTGGTCGCCTATCCGGCAAAGAGGTGACCGTGCCGGATCCCGTGCTGGAGCATGGCAGCGGCTACGTCCAGGAGCATGTTGAACTGATCAAGGGAGCCCGGAATGGGAAGCCCGCGAATGCAGCCCGCACCGTTGCTGAGGCGACACTATGCGCTGTCGCAGGTCGGATTTCTGCCTACACGGGCAAGTTGGTGCGGTGGCGTGATATGATGGAGAATACGAACTCCCCGCTCTATTCGCTCGAGCTTGCCCCGACGGCGTTGGCATTTGAGCAGGGCGAAATAGTCCTGCCCGCAGAAGTGGCACCAATACCCGGCATGGGGGATGGGGCACGGAATCGAGGCTAGCAGCCTGTCGGTTTTCGAAGAAGACTGCGCGAATATCTGGTTCAACGACACCCGTTTGCATCAATCTGAAGCAGACGCTATCTTCTCAAGCGTCGGTTGCTTAAAGTCCGATCAGGCTGGCCTGCACATTTCACGATTACGTGAAATAGCAGGAATGGCGAAACACCCAAACACCCAAATCCGAAGCCAAAAGCCCCGATTCACGGTGGGTTCGTGCGTTTTGATATTCGGATTTAGTCATTCTTTGGGTACTTGGGTATCTGGGCATTTGGGTGCTTGGTGCCATTTCGTCTGTAAGTAGTTTTGTGACAGAAGAACAGTCTTGAGTACGAAATGGCCCTGAGGTTGTTGCGTTTCACGGGGCTTTTCTCTATATTATAGAGGTGATGAGACGTTGGGTTCATATAGCTGTGGTTTCGCTGTTGTTCGGCGTAAACGCGGAGTTGGCGCCAGGGGCTGATTTCTCGCGCTACTCGCTGATTCTGGACCGCCGGCCGTTTGCGGCGGCGACGTTGTCGGATGATGCGGCGGACAACATTGTGACCTTGGTGGCGCCGCCGGCCTTTGTCAAAGACCTACGGATGTGCGCGATTACCGAAAGCCCGGCCGGCATCCGCGTTGGCTTCGTGAACATCCAATCGAAACCACCGCAACCTTATTACCTTTATGTTGGGGACTCGGAAGACGGGATTGAGCTTGTCGAGGCCGACTACGATAAGGAAGGCGCCCTGCTTCGAAAGGGCACGGAGCAGTACTGGCTCTATATGGGGGCAGGCAGCGTTGCCAGCGGCAGTGCTCCTGCGGCTCCTTCATCTGTGACCGTCAGGACCTCTGTCTCTAAGGGCGGGAGAGGCGTACCGGCTGCCGCCTCGAAATCCGATGCCAAAGGTCCCGGTTCGGTTTCGTATGCGGAACGCCGCCGCCGTCGGCTTGAGCAGATGCGAGAGCGCGCGGCGGCGACCAGAAAGGTTACGGAAGCTGAGGCCGAGGAGAAACTGCGTAACTACCAGATGGATCTGATTCGCAAAGGCCTCACGCCTCTGCCAATGCAACTGACTCCGGAAATGGACGCCCAGCTTGTTGCAGAGGGCGTGCTTCCCGCCATGGAAGAGTGAAGAGAGAAAGCTGAAATTGGGAAAGCTGAAAGCTGAGATGGGGATGGGATTCGTTATAGGCGTTGCACGTTGCAGTCGTTGCACGTTGCAGTCGTTGAACGGGGGATCAAGAACCGGAGCTGGAGGAGCGCGTTAGGTGAAGGTGGGTAGATGAGCATGAGAAAGCAGCTACTGTATATAGTATGTGTTTTGGCCGCTCTTCAGATAACTACCTCATATGGGGCTGTGGTGCAGTCCTTCTCTCGCTACGAAGTGATTCTCAGTCGTCGGCCGTTCGGGGAGGCGCCGTCTGAGGCGGAGTTGGCCGCAGCCAAGCCTGTCGTATCGACTGGACCATCCTTTATTGACTCTCTCCAGATGTGCGCCATTACTGCCGGCGGCGGGGCGGTTCGGGTTGGGTTCCTGGATACGAAGAGTAATCCCCCGAAGACGTACTTCCTCTTTGTTGGCGAAATGGAAGATGGCATCACTGTGGTCGAAGCGGACTACGATGCCGAGACCGCGCTTCTGAGCAAGGATGGTGATGAGCGGCTCCTGTCGATGTCGCCTGGCGGCACCGGTTCCTCTTTAACAGCACAAGCCGCGGTCGCTTCTCAAGAGCGCTCCCAGGCATTCAAGAGAATGCGCCGAGCGAGGGAACTGGCGAAACGTTCGCCAGAGGAGATTGCGCTCGCGCGGCAACTTGCAATCGAACGCAAAGCGCCTCTCTTGAAAGGAGAGGACTATGACAAGCACATCCGCGCCTACAATATGAACCTTATCAGAGCTGGGGGAGACATGGGAGTACCCCTGCCCATTACGCTTACGGAGGAAGAGGACGCGCAGCTTGTTTCCGAAGGCGTATTGGGGACACCGGGAGAGTGAAAAAAAAAACGGAAAAACGGCTGAGAATCACTTGACGGCGAGAAAGAAAATGGGTATAAATTAAGTAGACCTAGGGGAAACCCTTAGTGGTTCCAGGGCTAAGGCAAGCTCTGAATTACGGGTTGACGTATCGGAAGCAGTTATAGTAGTATTCAAACAAGTAACGGGTTGGCTCGACAGGGAGAGCCGCAACAAGGAGGCAGGAGCAATGAAGAAATTGTCACTAAGTCTGGTCGCTTTGATCGCCATGGCCATCGCAGCCCAAGCGGTAAACAGCGTAAACATCGTGGGAGTCAACACGCTTCAACTTGAGTCCGGGAAGCGCTACATTGCATCCGCGCCCCTGTATGATCCCAACGGTGATGGCACCAATACTCTCCTTAGTGTATTTGGTACGGATCAACTCGTACAGGCTGTGAACTATATCAATGCGGATCGAATCATCCTCTTCGATACCGTAGCTGGTGCCTATCAGGCCTATGCGCAGTATACAGACGGGACGTTCTACGGCTGCAATAACCTTGCAGAGTGGAATGCAGGTTCTGTTCTTGGTAATGATGTGGTCTTGGAGCCAGGCACTTCGTTTTGGATTGTTCATCCCGCAGGAGAAGCAACGAGCGAAGTTACCCTTAGTGGTGAAGTGCTCGGTGGATCCGCACACACTCAGGATGTGGCCCTTGTAACGGGATATCAGCTGGCAGCAAACCCCTATGCGTCAGAGATCGCCATTCAGGATATTGCCAAGATTGCGGATGGGGCGACTGCCGATATCAACTACATCAATGCCGACCGTATCGTGACTTGGGATCCAGACGCTCAGGCCTATCAGGCATATGGGCTCTACACGGATGATACTTGGTATAAGTGCAATGATCTGGCTGAGTGGAATGCTGGTGGTGATGTTACTGCGACCGTTCCTGTGGCCGGTGGATTCTGGTATATCTCAAAAACGGACTTTACATTGACAGACGCCTGTCCGTATAGTGCCGCATACTAAAGAACGTTTGTGTGGTTCACTGAATTGATTGGAGCTAGATAATGACGAAGTGGGTTGGACTAGGGATCGTGATGATCGCGCTTGCCGCGAGTACTTCTTTCGGAGGTACAATTGCTTGGGCATACGCAAGTGACTTGGGTGGAAGCTACACGGCAGGCTGGCTAGTGGAAATCATTGAGGACGTCAACCAAGACGGGATTTCCATTGGGGGTGGCCTTGGTAGCGGTATGATAATGTACAGGAATCCAGGAGATTTGTCGCGAGCTCACCTCGATGGTGATGACACTTGGGTGACGGCTAATATCACGACGACCCTGCAGAGCGGGAAGACGGGAACAGGATGGGGAACTACCTTCAATGCTCCTGGATCGTCGCTAGCTACATCTGACAATATTTACACCGTCATCTACAATGGGGCGACGTTTGAGAGCGCAACGCAGTACCGCGTCGTTGATGCCTCACCTTTCGCTCTACCCTCAACGGATATTGATGCGGACTATGCACCTGGGTCAGTGAATGGTGCATGGGCTCCCATCGTAGCAGTGCCGGAGCCTGGGAGTATGGTTCTTTTCGCCTTAGGCATCGTGACACTGGCCGTACGTCGCAAGCGCCGCTAGCTCTGGACGAATCAGATTCGTAGATGGGGGCCTCTCGCGAGGCCCCCATCTTTTTTTTGCCGTCTACGTATCATGGGAATCCGCCAATGACTGTTTTCTCAAGACTCCTTCTTTTGATTTGCATGTGCATCATAGGTAGCACTTGCGACGCTGAGCAGCCGCTGTCAAAGAATCTTCTTTTTCTTGCTTCACCGGAAGTGTCGTCTGAACTTGCCAACGCACGTTTCAGGTTCCTGGAAATGAACGTGAGAGGGACGCTCCGCACAGATAGGACCCTTTTGCGCACCGCGGAGCTGACTCCGAAAGAGCAGCTCAAGGCATTTTCTTGTATGGTGACTGACGGAGATGCCCTAGTCATTGCTCTTGTCAACTCACCATCTGGAGGAGGCCCCGTCGTTGCCTACTCGGTAGGGCTTGGTGCCTCCGTGGTCAACATTTCGCCGATCCTAGCGATGAAAGAGCTTACGCCGACGGGGCAGAGCGCGAGAATCGATAGGGCCCTGATGTTTGCAATTGGGATGCTACTGCAAGTTGATTCGTGCATGAATCCATTCTGCGCCTTGAGCGAGGTCGATCATTTCCGTAAGGATCAATTGCCTGGGCGGAATTACTGCCCCGCCTGCACCGACAAGGTCTCTGACCAGCTCAAGAACCATGGGGTATGTGAGGGGACGCCGCTGCCGAAATCCGGCAAGTAGAGCTTGGCCTTGCTGTATCTATTTGCCTCGGTGGCCCTCGCTCTTGGCGGGGATCTTGCCCTTTACGAGCAGTGCTGTCTTCATCAACGTGATGACATTGCTGAAGTCATCCGTCCAGAGAATGTCCTTGTCCTCTGCGCCAAGTGGTCTGATGATTGCGCCTTCTGGTGCGCTTACCGCATAGGCTGTGTCACGTGAGAGGAGTACCCATAGGCAGTCGGCCATGATTCGCATGTCGCCTGTTCCTTCAACAACGTATCCGTGCAACCCATAGTGTTTGGCAATGCCTGCGAGTACGGGAACCAGATCCAGGTACATATTGGTGATTTGGATGGCCAACACACCGTTCTCGGGGTTGAGGTGGGCTAGATAGGTCGCAAACGCCTCGACGGTCAGCAGATGAACGGGGATGGCATCGCCATTGAAGGCATCCATGTTGAGAATGTCAAAATTGTGGGATCCGTTTTCTTCCAACTCCTGCTCCATTGAAAGCCTTGCATCCCCGATGACTAGCTCTACATCTGCAGGGCAAGCCGACAGATACCTGAAGTGCGCTGTGTTTGTGGCAATGTCCACAACATCAGGGCTGAGCTCATAGAACCGAAACCGGTCACCATCGCGACCGTAGGCGGCGACCGTTCCTATGCCAAGTCCGAGTACTCCCACGTGCATGTTTGGAGACACGCCTGTCTCGGCGCTCTGTCGCTTTGGGTGGTTGGCGAAGGCGATCCCGATGCCGCTTCTGGGACCAAAGTAGGCATTGGGAATGTTTGCGAATGGTCCTCGGTCGAACTGCAGCCCGTGGCAGATCTTGCCATGCATGAGCGAATAGACATGGACCCCCCTTGCTTGTTCCTCTTCAACAACCTTGAGCGCACCGTAGAAGCTGCGAGAACGGGCGACGGTTGTCAATGTTGGTCCATCCTCGGGCATTTTGGAGAGGGCAAACAGAATAGCAGCAGTTGCAACCAGCATTGGGACTCGCCATGAATGCATCCAAGCACGATCAAAAAGGAAGGTAGTCGCCAGAACGCAGGAGAACATGAGTCCGATCCGGAGTTCCCAGTAGTCTGAAAAGAGAATAGGTGCGGCGATACCAACGAAAAGGCCTCCAATTGCCCCCCCTAAGGCGATCATCAGGTAGAAGAACGTCAGCAAGTCTGGCGAAGGTCTCTGCTTGTGGAGCATTCCCAGGCAGAGCATGCACGAGCAGAACAGGCAAATCAGGTATGTGGCCAACTGGGGTATCATCCCAAGCTTGAGTTCGTGTTGCATCACGTAGAGCAAGACACCCGTCACTGGCAGCATAATCGTGGCCGCGATCACGGGTATGTTCGCTGCATGACTGCTGAAACAGATAATGAAGGCGATTAAGTAGAGAGAGAGGGGTAGTAGCCAGAGCAGTGGGACGGGAGCCACATTGGCGCAGATCTGGTTCGTCATGGAGATCAGCATCAATGTGGCACATGCCGAAAGGCCGAGCCAAACCAACCCCTTCCTCCAAACCCGGCTGATAGGGAATTTGGCCTCAGTTCTGGTTGCAATGGCAGATCGCATTTTGAGGGCGTGCAGCGAACACGCTGTACAGACTATAGCGAAAGCTACATATCCCAGACCCCACATTGAAGCTTGCTGTCTGATCCCAGACAGAGGCTCCAGCAATAGCGGATACACCAGAAGGGCGAAGAGTGACCCCACATTTGAGATCGCATAGAAGAAATAGAGGGGCTTCTTCTGGCTACTGTCTTTGCCATAGAACCATGATTGAACGAGGGGGCTAGTGCTGGAAAGCAGTAAGTAGGGCAGACCAACAGACATAGCAAGGATGATGACGACCGCCAGTGTTGGGTCATGCTCCAGAAGAGCCATTGCCCATGCGCGTGGTGGTGTGACCGGCGTGCCCCAGATTGCGTGCTGCCACCCGAGTGAGGCAAGCGAAAGCACGATTAGAGTTATATGGCAGACAACCTGCGTCATGATCCTGGTCTGCGAAATCAGGTAGGCATAGAGATACCCGAAAAACAGTAGCGCTTGAAAGAAGAGTAGGCATGCAGTCCACACGGATGCAGCACCGCCAAACCAGGGAAGAATATGTTTGGCTATGAGTGGTTGTACCAGAAACAGCTCGAAGGCACTCAGAAATGCCAGCAGCAAGTAAACTGTAGTAACTGCCGTGCTTTTTGTTGAATTGCTGTTCGCTATACTCATGATCAGAGAAGTGACGATGAAGGATTTGCGTGTTGCTGTCAAATCTGATCGTGTACGTTCGAACTTCCGCATTGTCACACTCCCCAGAGCCTGTGTACGATCAGGGCATGGAAACGAGTAAACTATTTGATAAGCTGGTTGGCCTCGCGCTTGTTGCCGTGGCATTGGTTGTCTATCTGACTACGCTTAGCTCCGGGGTCTGTCCCGGGCCGTCTGCGTCACTCTTGGCGGGGCATGTCGGGTTGATTCCCCGGTTCTCTCCTGCGTCACCCGTGTGGACGGGGCTTGTGGCCGTTGTCCGTGCTGTTTCGGGGGCGAATTTCGTGTTTGCGCTGAACCTGATGAGCGCGGTGTTCGCCGCTAGTGCCGTTGGCCTGCTCTTTGTTCTCGTCAGGGAAGGTGTGGCGATCTTCGTGGATGAGTTGGGGGGCACTGCAACGCGTCGGCGCGCGGCTTCGCTCCTGGCGGGCAGTGCCGCGGCACTCAGCCTCACGTTCTGTATACCGTTCTGGATTGTGGCGAACCGGGCGCATACCGCGGCGCTGGATGTGTTTCTGCTTCTCATGGCGGCACGGTTGCTTCTGGCGTACATGGACTATGGCAAGCTTTGGATTGCTCTCCTGTTCAGTTTCTGTTTTGGCGTTGGTGTGGTGGAGTTCGCAACGTTCATCGTTGTGGCTCCGGTGTTCGGCGCCTGGCTGGTTTACGTCATGTGGAAGCGCAACGTTCTCAGGCTTCCGGCTGTTCTGGCGCTTGTTGGCTGCACCGTCGTTGGATTGCTCGTGTACCTGCTCGGTGCGTGGGGATTCTACAAGACGCCAGGGTACGAGTTGAGGGGCTACGCAGGATTCTTTGACATTATCTGGCACATGTGGCGCGAGCAGTATGCGCTTGTCTCCAGGAGTCTTCCGAAAGAGGGATGGCTTATCATTCTGTTTGTTACCGTAGTGCCATGGTTTGCGATGTTCAGCGTTGCCAAACGCGGCCTTAACGATGAGCGGGATTGGAGTCTGTACCTGCTACATGTGATCATGACAGGGTTGGTGGTCGCGGTTCTGTTGAATTCGCCGATAGCACCGTTTGCCATGCTCGGTATGGGTCGCCTTCTCGTGACTCCCTACGTTCTGGTCGCCATGGTGACGGGGTATCTTGTCGCCTACTGGTTCCTCCTGCCTTCCGGGTGGGGACGTGATCCTGAAGCCGCATTGACACGATTCTATCGCAGTTTCTTTGGTTGGGTTCTCATTGCCCCGTTGGTAGGCGTTCTTATCTGGACTCCTTTTCGCAATGCGACGCAGACTGGCACACAGCAGACTCATTTCGTGAGCGCGTTTTCAGATGAAGTCATTGATAGCCTCGAGGGGCGAGAATGGTTGTTGTCAGATGGCGTGTTGGACAACCACTTACTCCTGGCGGCCAAACGCGAGGGGGTGCCCCTGAAGGTCATCAATGTGGGGGCGGGGAGTAGTTCGCTCTATCTCGACTATCTCGCTTCCCAGTTCGAAAATACGCGCATGCAGAACCTCGTCAAAGTCGGTATTCCGGCTTTGATGGCCGAATGGATGCAGGAAGGATCCGGCGTTCAGGACGAGGTGGCGAGTCTCGCTATGCCGGATATCTGGGAGCGGTACGGGTTCGCGGCGGTTCCAAACAAGCTTGTTTTCCTCGGAGCGACGGACAAGTCGGCACTGGATGCAGACGAAATGGTCACGAAGCATCGTGAATTCTGGAGCCGTTTTGGCCCCGTTCTTGAAGAAGGCGAGTCTGTCGTGGGAGAGAATCCCTGGCATGCTTGGGGGAGACGACATGCTGGGCTCGTGGCGAACAACTTGGGGGTCCTCCTCGAGGACCTTGGCCGTCCAGAGGATGCGTATGCTGTTTACGAGTCGGCGCGCGGGATCGATCCGGACAATGTGAGCGCCCTGCTGAACATGTCAACGATGGTCGAGGCGGGGCGTGCCTCGAACCCCTCTGGCTCCGTGAAGGCGGATATGGACGCGCTCAAGGCCAATATGGAGCAGAAGTACGATATCTGGTCACTGGCACGCTACTATGGCTATGTACGGGCGCCCGATGCATTTGCACAGTTGGGTTGGACGTGGGCCTATTCCGGCCAGGCAGGAATGGCTGTCTCTGAGTTGGGAAAAGCGGCAGACATGCTTCCCAATGACAAGAAGGGCGCCGTTCAGGAGCTCATGGCGGATATCTTCCTTAGAGAGAACCAGCCCACAGAGAGTGAAGCGATCTACCGCGAGATTCTCGCGAGGGACAAGGGGAATCAGGCGGCTCTGATGGGGTTAGTGCACATACGGCTTGGACAGAAGAAGTTCAAGGATGCTGAGGGGTTCCTGTCGCTCGCGGCGGACAGCGGTGTCCCTTCCGAGCAGATCGAGTTGCAGCGCGCGGGAATCGCCTTCGCAGCCGGTGAGCAGGAGCGCGCGAAGGAAATTCTGGACGAGCTACTTCAATCCAATCGCAAGCTCTTGAGGGGATGGGTCCTTCTTGCGGATATTGCATTCGCAGAACAGAATGACCGCACTTTGGACAAGTGCCTGAGGAGGCTCGGAGAATTGGAGGGAGACCGCGGCTATTTTGGATCGGTGATTCGAGGACGACGCGCCCTGCTTGAGAAGGATATTGCCTCAGGGGCTGATGCTTTCGAAACGGCTCTGTCTCAGAACCCCACGAATGTGGAACTAGTCGAGGTACTGCTTCGCCTGGAGCTGATGCTTGGGCGGCAGGAGAAGCTGCGGTCTCGTGTTAAGTCGCTTCTCCAGCAGAACCCAAAGCATGGAATGGCCCTCTATGTCCGCGGTAGCCTACAGATTGCAGATGGTGAGCTGGCACTGGCCGAAGACTCACTGCGGGGCAGTCTCCGTGCATCACGGTCGCCGATGACGTTGAACGATCTCGCCTGGGTGGTTCAGGCCCGTGGTGGCTATGAGGAGGCGGAGAAGCTGATCGATGAGGCGCTTGGGTTGGCCGAGAAGCAGCATGCCCTGTGGGACACCAAGGGCACAATCCTGTTGCGGATGGAACGTTACGAGGAAGCGGTTGAGGCGTTCGGCAGGTCGCTAGCCATTTTCGACAAGATACCGTCTGTTCACCTGCACATGGGTGAGGCCCAATTGGCTCTGGGTCGCAAGGAGGCCGTCAGGCAAGTTGTGGAATTGCTGGAGCCGAATAAGGATGCGCTCAGCACCGAGGATCGGGAACTGCTGGGCAAGCTGTCTGCAGCTTTGAACGAATAGCCGCAGAGACGCGCGGGGCGCGAAAGAGCTCGTCGACTGCTGGGGAACCGCGGATGGGCGCTGATGGGTACGGATGATCGTCGTCTGCTGCTGATAGGCTCTGCTGGGGGATCTGAACAGGAGGAAGCAGAGGGCGCAGAGGATGCTGATGGGCTTTGCGGCTAGTCGTCTCCGCGAAGCGCTTTGAGTTCCTCCTCTGTGAGGTCACGCCATTGGCCGGGGCGCAGGTCTCCGAGGGTTAGGTCTCTGATCTTTGTACGGGTCAGGCGGTGTATGCGGAGGCCTACCGTCTCACACATTTTCCGGATCTGTCGGTTGCGACCCTCTTTGAGCTCGAAGATCAGGAGTGCTTTCCCGCTTTCACGGCGAGTGCGCTCAAGCGTTACCTTCGCCGGGCGCGTCTGGTAGTCGTCGATCAACATCGGCCGATTGAGAACGGCCAGCGCTTCTTCGTTCACGTCTCCTGAGACGGTTACTTCATAGCGCTTGCTCTGTTCATAACGAGGGTGCGTCAGGCGGTTGGCGAGCTCGCCGTCGTTGGTCAACAGCAACAGACCTTCGCTGTCCTTGTCTAGCCGTCCCACCGGAAAGAGCCGGCTGTCGATGGTATCGACAAGCTCGAGAACGGTTCTTCCCTGGGCAGACGATGCGCTGCAGATGTAGCCCCGTGGCTTGTATAGAAGAATGGTGCGGCGGGTGGTGGTATGTCTGACCTCCCTGCCATCAACCGACACGGTATCGGCATCGGGGTCGACCTGTACCCCCGGTTCCTGAACGCAGGCACCGTTTACGGTAACGCGCCCGTCCTGAATGAGCTGCTCTGATGCTCGCCGGGAGGCGACACCCGCTTGGGCGAGGTATTTCTGTAAGCGCATCTATGAAGTAAAGCAGCGCAGACCGTCCCGGTCAACAGGCCAATGTTGAGGAGTTTCCCCGTTCTTTGCGGGCTGACCAGAGCAGAGAGGAGCCAGTTGGAGACAACTGGCTCTACTCTAGAAGTACATCCAGTTGTCGCCAACTGGATGCGGATGCGCCGCCGGGGAACGGGAGAGAAGTGCACATCTGACTTTGCGTAGCGGTTGGGGTTTTGTAGAGTGGCGCTGGATTTGCTGGCGATGAAGCAAGAATGAGGAGATTGCTATGATTTCTTATGATGAGGCTAAAGCGTTGTTGGAGGATAAAGGTCAGAACCATGTTCTGCGGTTTTGGGATCGGTTGAAGGCCGACGAGCGTGACGCATTGCTGACACAGATTGAGGCCATCGATTTCTCGAGCATCGCATCCATGCAGGGGCTCTTGGCGTCGGAGGCAGAGGAAGAGGCCGGCGGTGCAATTGAACCATCACCGGTTGTGGAGCTTCCTGAACTCAAAGAGCGTGCAGCGGCTGAAGGCCTGGCGGCCCTTGGATGCGCGGCGCTGGCCAGAGGCGACGTTGGCGTTGTTCTGGTTGCCGGGGGTCAAGGATCGCGCCTGGGGTTTGACGGTCCCAAGGGGGCATACCTGGTGGCACCAATCTCGGGGGCCTCTCTCTTCGAGATTCATGCACGCAAGATCCTGGCGCTGGAGCGTAAGTATGGTGCTGAGATTCCGTTCTACATCATGACGAGTCAGCTTAATGATGCCCCGACCCGAGCTTTCTTCGCTGAGAATGATAACTTCGGTCTCGATGCTGACCGCGTCTTGTTCTTTACGCAGCGTATGTGGCCCGCGCTCACGGGCGAGGGCAAGTTGATCCTAGACTCACCGTCTCACATCTTCGTGAGCCCCGATGGACACGGAGGAACCATCACGGCGCTCCAGCAGACGGGGATGTTTGATGACATGGACCGCCGCGGCATTGAGACGCTATTCTACTTCCAGGTTGATAATCCGCTTGTTGAGATTGCTGATCCGACATTCATCGGCTTGCACCTCAAGGAGGGCGCGGATGTCTCCGTGAAAGTATGTTCCAAGCGTGACCCGGAGGAGGGGCTTGGGATCGTGGCGAAGAAGGGCGACCGCAGTATGGTTGTCGAGTACTCCGAGCTGACTCCGGAACAGATGAACGAAAGGCTGCCTGACGGCAGGCTGAAGCTGCTTTTCGGTAGCGTGGCAATCCATATGTTCTCGGTAGCGTTCTTGAAGAAGGAAGCGGCCTCGCAGTTGCCGCTTCATGTGGCGCACAAGAAGGTTCCTTATCTTGATGATGCCGGTGAGCTCGTCAAGCCGGATGCTCCGAATGCGTACAAGTTCGAGAAGTTCATTTTTGATTCGATTCCCGATGCCGATATCAGTCTGAACGTTGAGTTTGCCCGGGAGAACGAGTTCTCTCCGGTAAAGAACGCGGAGGGGAGCGATTCCCCGGCTACGTGTCAGAGGGATATGATCCTGAAGTATGCCGGCTGGCTCGAGGCGTGTGGCGTCGATGTTGCACGTGACGGCGATGGCATTCCCGTGCATAAGATCGAAATTGATCCCTGCTTTGCATTGGGACCTGAGGATCTGGGCGAGAAGCTTGGCGAAGGGTTCGTGCTGGATGGGGATTTGCTGCTTTCGGATGAGGAAGAGGCCGTCTAACGCGGAACGCGGAATGCGGAATGCGGAATTGAGAGGGTATTCCGACGCTGCGCGTTGGCACGCTGAGGCGTGTGCGGCTCGCCAGGGACCCTTCAGCCTAGAAGCGGCAGTTCAACTGCTCTTTCTAGGTTCAGTGGTGGGCAGGCAGACTCACCCTACCTGGGAGTGCGGAAGAGGCACAGGCTCCCCGGAATACCGGGGAAGCCCGTCCTACACGGGTGTTGCGGAAGAGGCACAGGCTCCCCGGAATACCGGGGAAGCCCGTCCTACACGGGTGTTGCGCGAGAGGCACAGGCTCCCCGGAATACCGGGGAAGCCTGTCCTACACGGGTGTTGCGCGAGAGGCGCTGGCTCCCCGGAATACCGGGGAAGCCTGTCCTACACGGACTGTTGCAGGGAAGATGCGCCGATACGGACTATGCTACTTCTCGGGGGAGTCTGGCGGGGGTAGAGGTTTCTGGGCGACGACGATGCGGAAGCCGATGGTGTCGTAGCGGGCTACGGGGCGGTCGATGCCGCGGGCTCGGATCCGTAGGCTTTCCTTGGAGTCGAAGTCCCATGATCCGCCTTTGCGTACCTTGAACTGGCGGTCAGTCTCATCCATCCAATTGTCGCACCATTCCCAGACGTTGCCGGCAAGGCCGTAGACGCCCCATTCGTTCATGCCGCTGTTGTCAACAGGGCAGGTCACAGCATAACCATCATCATAGCCGCGTATGCCTTGCCATTGTGAGAGGTTCTCCCGGGCAGTGGCGTCTGAGTGGTTGCCATAGAGAGGCGGCCAGTCGTTACCCCACGGGTAGCGGCGGGATTCACCACAGCTGGCAACAAATTCCCACTCGTCAGATGTAGGCAGCCGGAACTCACACTGGACAGGGATTCGATCAGCGAAACTCTCGTTCAGCCAACCGCAGTAAGCCATGGCATCGTCCCAGCTCACGTACACGGCGGGCTGGTCAGCACCGTTCAGGTCAAGTCCTTCGAAGGCGCGGCTGCTGTGCTTAAGGTCATGCTGGCGATATTGCCGATTCGTGATCTCGTACTTCCCGAACCAGATTGCGAGGGGTTCCACCCATACGAAGGAGAGCTGCATTCCCAGACCGAGGGGGACGCTGAGAAACGTGCCGGGCAGAATCTCCGGCCCCGCCAGCGGTGCCGCTTTGTCAGGCAGGTCCCCTGTCGGCAGTTCAGGCGGCATGTTGGTTTCGACTTCCGGTTCAGGAAGGTCTTCGATGATAAGGAATCCGGCGTTCAGTTCGGTATCGACCCGGGCCTGGGCCAGCAGAACTGCTGCTTTCGAGTACGGGTTCTTCTTAACGGCGAGGTGGAGCGGCGTGTAGCCCATATCGGTACGGGCGGTGAGGTCTGCGCCGGCATCAATAAGCAACCTAACGGCGGCGGCCGCGTTCTTGCTGGCAGCCCAGTGAAGGGGGGTAATGCCACTTCGCGCGGCCGCGTTGACATCACCGCCATTGGCGATTAGCAGCGAGACGGTGTCAGCTGCATCACGGCTTGCGGCCCAATGCAATGGCGTGAAGTCTGTGTCTGTCTTGGCGTTGACCGGGGCGCCACGCTCGACAAGCAGTTTGACGGCAGCATGCAGGTCTGTTGCGGCTGCGAGGTGAAGCGCCGTGACTCCGCCCCGAATCGACTCGCTGAGATCGATGTCTGCAGCTGGATTGAGCATCGATTCCAGTGTCACAAGATCGCGAGCACGTACTGCCTGATGTAGAGGCCCAGCCAAGACGATACTTGGCCGCGTGGCTGTCATCGCTGCTGCAACGATAAAGGTAAAGAGGATCCTACCAAACATAGGTCGCAGTTTAGTCTGGGGGTGGGGGGGGAGTAAAGCTGAAAGCAGGGGCTGATAGGCTCTGCTGGGGATCACTCCCTGGCTTCGTCTTGCAGCACGGACCGGGGGATCCAGCCTCGTCGGTTCTTTGACGCGACGAGAGCCCAACCGTCGTGATGGCGCAGGATGTCCACTTCCGTCGAGTCCGGCATTTCGAACGTTGCCATTGAGCTGGCCGACGGGGCCATCCGGGCTTGGCTGATGCCGTGGGTGATGCCCTGCTCATAGCGGGCCCTGCCGAGGGCGGTACGAATACGGGAGCCGAGACCCTCCTTCTTAACCTGGTTTGTGGGTGACTGTGATACGGAGGTATCAGACGGACGGAAGTGCTCAAGCGTGGCGGCTGGCGCATCATGAAAGGTGATTGGGAATGGTCCCCCGACGAGGGTCTTATACGAGCCTTCCTCTGTATCGAAGTAGGTAAGCGAAACGGCGGGAATGGCCGCGATGTCTGCAGTTTGTGGGATGATGATCTGTTCGTATATCAACGAGCCGGGGTCCGAATGGACCCGCTTGGGGTCGTAGACCTTCAGTTGGGGGCGCTGCGTCACCTGAGGGACACTGATGTCTTCCATGTAAGCTTCACCGGAGATGCGAGTTCGCAGATTCACCAGATCGCCCGGTGCAATATCAGAGGGGTCGATCGAGGCCTCGAGGGTTGCGGTGCCGATGACGCCGGAGAAATCGGGGGGCGGTTGCGGCGGCGTCTTCACTGTGAGCTCGATGGGTGTCAGAGCCACGGTAAGCGGGAGTTCTTCCCATGCGCTCCCGATGAAGAGCCGGCGGCGGCGCATGGCGACCAGTTTCAATGTGGGGGCGATGCGAACGCTGCCCGGCGTCATGGCCCGGGCCTTGCAGCGGTAGCTGTGAATCTCAGTGATGCGATGTCCGTCTCCAATTCGTTTTGTCGGGAGGGTCTCGAATGCGGTGAACATATCCACAAGCCGCTTGTCAGGCAGATCTTCAAGGTCCAGCTTCTGACGAATCTGGACTCCCTCCGTCTTAATCGTAAGTGTGAATAGGAACGTCTCCCGTTCGTAGAGCTGGTCCTTGCTCACGCTGATCTCGGCTGTAACGGGGGCGCTTTTGGTTTGGGCGGTGGCGAGTGAAGCAGAAAGCAGAAAGCAGAGAGCGGAAAGGAAAAGAGGGAGAGAGAGTTGAACAGAAGGAAGCAAAGGAAACGAAGGAAAGAGTTCCCGAAAGCTGCTTTGGACGGGAATCCAAAGCAGATTCCGGAAACGGTTGTCTAAAAGAGACGAAGATTGAGATGGCCTGCGGGAGGCGGTCATGGTTGCACCTCGGTGTGCGTGGGGGGTGGGGCGAGCGAGGCGTCGGGGCGGAGCTCGAGATAGATGGTGGTGATGGCGCTGGACCCGAACAGAATAAGGAGTGCAATTCCAACACCAAGTAGGGTTCGGTATGTGTCTCTGAGCCCCACCATGCGAAGCAGGAGGGATACCCACACGAGAAGAACCGCAATGGATGCGATGGTTACGCGCGTCTGTCCCGAGAGTCCGTAGTGCCAGAAGAGGAGTGATCGATACCAGGGCAGCTTGGGAATCACAAGTCCGTCGTCAATGCCCCGCAGGGCTAGTCTCATGTTCCGCTCAAGCTCCCACGTCGTCCCGGAGTAGCGTTCGGATCGCGACAGCGCATTGAGCGCTTCATGGTAGCGACCAGCCATGAGGAGTGACGTGCCATAGTTGTAGAGCAGGGGGGCATTGCGGATGCCCTGGTCCAGAATACGTGACAAGGCGGCGGCGGTCTGGTCGAATTCGCCCGGGGTGCTGGCAGATGAGAGCTGCGACATTGCCAGTTGCGACTCGAACTCAATGGCTTGTGGGTTGGCTTGCGCCATCACCGAAGGAGCAACAAGCACCAGGAGTGCAGGAAGCCAACGTCGAATTACGGCAAGGGGCGAACGGGACGTGTCCTCCTCTTTGGATTGAAATTCTTCGTCCAGCTCGGAGATTACGTCACAGGCGTTGGAAGCGTCGTGCTGGATATCGTCCTGCGACTGATCCATGGCTTGGAAGCTTGCGTTGAAGTTTCGAAGAAGCAGGTCTGAAAAACGAGCCGCGATCTCTTTCGATACATCGTGCTTTGCCAGAGCCAGGGCCAGGTCTGTCGGTGTGAGTGCCGCTGACAGTAGATCAAGCCGCATCTCAACGTACTGGCGCAGAGCTGCTGCGATCTCCTGCCGTGCGGCGGCTGCAGAGGTGGTTGCCAGGGCGGGAGCGTGTTGTAGGCGTTCAAGAACGTGGTCTGCGGCCGTGGCGTGACGGTGGCGTCGTTCTACAGCGGGCATTAGTCGCCGTCCTGCTCGAAGTGCGGCTCCAATCAGAAACAGAATGGGGCCGAGAATGAGTAATGGCAGATGGAGTCGAGCCGTAAAGATGGACTCCGGTTCTGCGATGTTCCGAGGCATGGCGATGGGGGCAGGAACCAGCAGGTTGGGGTCGGTGTCCTCGGCCACGATGGTCACGCTCTGCTCGACCGTGTCGATCACGATGCTCTGCTCCACTTCGGTCGCCGGGTTGGCGCGGATGGGAATCGGGTCGGTCAGGATGGTGTCGTAGGAACGCTTGTTCGTGTTGTAGAAGGAGATAGCCACGGGCGGGAATTCATAGGTCCCGGCGCGTGATGGCCTTACCGTATACCGATAGAGACGACTGTCTTCATGGGTCTCACTATGGACGGAATCCTCGTAGATGCGGAAATCGGCGCCCAGATCCTCCTGGAGACTGAGACGAGGGGCGAAGAGATTTTCCAGGCGGATGTCGCCCGAGATGTCGATTTTCAGCGTGAGTGGATCGCCGACCTTGCAGGTCTGGGCGTCGAGGCTCGCCTTCGCGACAAGCCGGCTTCCGATTGCTCCCACGTAGGACGCGGGACGGCCTTCTTCTGGCGGTGCCACGACTCGTATGGGTTTTGCCTCGACCACGGCGAATATTGGCTCCGTAATCCCTTGTCCAGACGGTGTTGCTTTGACGAATACCTCGCCCTTGAATGACACAGGGCCAAACGTATACGTCCCCTCGGTCGTTGGTACGTAATCTATGGGGAGCTTGTATTCGAAGTAGCTGAGGCCATTGTGGTTAACGGTCGTGGGCTTGAAATCGAAGCGGGCGGGTTGCTGCCTGTTGTGGAGGGATTGCATGTTGAAGAAGCCGTCAAACGGGTTGGACTCCACGGTATAGTCATTCACGGCCAGCCCGGGAGCCCGACGGTTTCGTATCAGCATCCCGTTCAGGAGTTTCTCGACGTTGGGCCCCTCTAGTCCTTCAAAGGCTTCGTTCTTGAGGTAGGGAATGTGCAGGCGGGGAGGGCGTTCCGATGGTAGGGGACTGGTCTCCACATAGGGCGGCGGAAGTTTCTGGACAAGAACACGGAGCTGAACGGTAAATGTCTCGTCTACAATGACTTCCGGCTTTGACTGCTCCAGAAAGAGCAGGACACGCTGCTGGGCCTCCACGCCACGGACCGCTATGGTCTGGCCCGGTATTGAGGTCTTCCCGCGCGCGTGGTTGACCGTAATGGGACCCAGTTGGATAGAGCCTGTACGTGTGGGTGCAATATCGTACTGGAATATGCGCCCGGAGAAGCCGGTGCGGCGACCATTTACTATGGACATGATGCTCTGATCCATATGGCCGCGAGGCGTGATGCTGCAGTCTTTGATGGCCGACAGATCAGGATTCATGCCTTGCTTGAATCCGTCAACTTTGAGTGTGAGGCGAGTGGTCTCACCGATGAAGATGCGCACCTGGCTAACGGAAGCTTCTAGTTTGATCTCTTTGGCCCAGGCGATGGAGGAGAGCGTACACAGGTACAGCGCTACGAGGCATGCTCTAGGCAGGGAACGTTGTCTGTGCTTTTGCTGTTTCACTGTGGTTCGCGTCTTCTTCTTGGGGCCCTGTGTGGTGCTACTGTATTCTGGCCCTTTCGGGCCAGCTCGGCTCGGCAGGGACGCCTCGCCCTACCAGGAGGAGTTGGTCGTGACGGCCAACGCTACACATGAGATGTCATGTGGAATCTACCAGTCCCGTTCGAATGGCGGAAGCGGAATCAAGTCGTTGCGTCGCCGCTTCTCATCTTCATGCTCGCGCTCGCGTTCCAGTGCTCGCTCCAGGAGTTTGCGAACATCCTCCTGTTCGCGGGGCTCCTGTTCTTGCGACTCATCTTGCTGTTGCTCCTGCTGATCCTGTTCCTCTTCGTCTTGTGGCTGGTCTTGTGGCTGCTGATCGTTTTCGCTTTGCTGCTGTTCCTCTTGCTGATCCTGCTGATCCTGTTGCTGCTGGTTCTGCTGCTTGGGGAGCAAAGTCTGGATCGTGGATAAGCTGTTCTGACTGGCTTTCTGGCTTTCAACTGCGGCTTCAGTATCCTTGTTCCTGATCTGCTCAGCCGCCGCTCGTTGATGCTCGATTGCCTTGTCCGCCAGTTCGAGGATCTTGGCGCGTGCCTCCGGAGTGATGCCCTGGGCTTCCCCGGTGGCGTTGGTCGACGCGGGATCAGGAGGAGGAACCGTTCCTTCTTCAGGGACGGCCTGTTCAAAGCGATGCTTGAACATCTCTGTCAGCATGGCCGCTTCCTCTTGGATCTCTTCCGGTGCTATGTATTCATCCAGCGGCAGGCTCCCTTCCGTCATTCCAAGCACGTTGGTCTGCTGGCGGATATCTTCACGCAGCAACATGTCATACGGTGCAACAGTCTTCCAGAGCTGGTAGGTGCCATGTTCTGCAATTTTGGATGCGCGGAAACCCTCTGGATCTAGATCTCTGAGCTTTCCGGCTCCGCTATGCATCTCTTCCCGCGTGACGTCCATGAGTTGGTTCAGGGCGGCGAAGTGTTGGGCGTTTGAGGCGCTTCCCTGTTGTGCCATCGCTTCCGTCAGCTTCGCTTTCAATGGCATCCACAGATCGGCCTGCTCTTGCTGTCGCTCGGCCAGTGCTTCCAGCAGACGAATACGTTCCGGGCTGGTGTTGGTGATAGCGGTCGTGATCTGTTTGGCGAGCTCTCGTTGTTCGGACAGCATCTGGTCGGCCAGTTGGGGGGCTGGTGTCTTTTCGTATTGCTTGGCGAGTGCGAGCGCTTTCGCGTTCTGCTCTTCTGCTGCCAGGCGAGACATGCTCACCGCCACGTTGTCCCGTGCGATGGTTTGGTCGGGATCACTCCGCCACGCTTCTTTGAATGCCTCACCGGCTTCTCTCAGCAGCCTTACCCGTTTCTCCGCCTGCTCGGGATCGTTCGCGTCCAAGCCCTCTGCGGACCGGTAGAGCGTACTCCCAAGGGCCGTGTTTTCATCCCGTTCGCCACGGCGTCCCTGGAGTGACAGCTCGCGAAGTATGTGCGAGGAGGCCTCGTAGTCCCCATCCTTGGCTAGAGCAATGGCAGCGTTGTGGCGGAAATCACGGCTGGCTCGGCGGGATACTCCTTGCGCGGCCTGCAGGTAGGCCTCCGCGGCTTCGCGGTACTTGCCTCGCTTGAAGAGTCGCTGGGCGTACCGTGCCCCGTTTCGGCCTGCCGGCGTGGCGTGTTCTGATTTGCTTTCGACAACCTGGGGCGTCGCATTGGTGGTTTCGACGGCATTGGTGGTGCCGGGGGCTGCGTTGAGATACTGCCCATAGAAACCAAGAATCAGGGCTATGCCAATCTGTTTGAGCTCACGTTTAGGTGGTGTCAGGTCTTTGATCGTCGGGGTTGTTGCGGCCGCTGATGCTTCGGTCGGCTGAGTCATGCGACCGCTTCCGAGGCGGCCACGGCTGAGATAGCAGGTGCCGAGAAGCAGGCAGAGGCCGGGGAACAGGAACCACTGGTAGCGTTCGATGGTTCGCCGCTCTTGTGTCTCCGCCAGCTCGCGGGCATTGATGTTGCGTAGGTGATCGCGATAGATGGTCCCAAGCGTTGTGCTCGTCATGCTGGCCGTTTCTACCGGAATGTAGGAGCCCCCGGAGGCCTTGGCGATCTTGTAAAGCGTGTCGTGATCGAGTTTCGTGACGATATCCGTCTTCTTGTGCTGTAAGTAGCGGGTACGACCTTCCTTGTCCGGTATCCGAGAGCCCTGGCGGCTTCCCAGCCCAACGGTATAGATTGGGATTCGTTTCTCGCCCGCAGATTCCGCCATCTCGATGGATTTTCCGGTCAGGTCCTCGCCGTCGGAGATCAAGACGATCGCCTTGTGGGAGGACTCGCTCTCGTCAAAGGCGTCCAGCGCCTTCGTAATCGCTCCACCAATATCGGTCTCGCCGCGTGGGGCTGAAGCCGGACTCAATCCGTCGAGCGCCTGCCGCAGAAAGGCATAGTCTGTCGTGAGGGGACACACGAGCGAAGCCTTGGATCGAAAACCGATCAGTGCTGCACGATCGCCCTGAAGCTCCTTGATCAGATCGATCAGGTCGATTTTGGCACGGCGAAGACGAGAGGGATGCACGTCATTGGCTAGCATGGATCGCGAGACATCAACGGCAATCACAAGGTCTCGTGCCTGCTGGTAGACCGTTTCTTCACGTTCTCCCCACTTCGGGCGCGCTGCGGCAACGAGCAGCAGCAGCAACCCGACGGTTGCGAGCGCAATTTGCCAGAGCAAGCGGTTGATACGTCGTCCCGGGAATATCCTGCGCTGTAGTTCCGGCGCTACGAAACCAGTCATGGCACGGGTGGTCCGCTTGTAGAGGGCCCACCACCATCCCCCGATCGCGGGTACGATCCAGAGGAAGTAGAGCACCCATGCATTTTCAAAATGTAGCGTCATCTCTGTCTATACCAATCGTCTTGCGATTGCCATGTTGAGGGCTAGTCCCAGCAAGACCAGTGCGATGCCGGGAGTCAGGAAATGGGGGAAGAGTTCACGGTACTGGCGGTAGACGTCCTGCTCGACACGGGTCGTTTCCAGTTCGTCGATCTTCTCCAGCGCCCGGCCGAGGCCCTTTTCGTCCTTAACATTGAAGTATTCGCCGTTTGTCTCCGATGCGATGCGGCGAAGCAGGACTTCGTCGAGCGTGACGTGTGCCCGTGAGATCACCTTGCGTCCAAAGCGGTCTGTCGCCCAGAACGGTGCGCGCCCGGAGCTGCCTACGCCGATGGTGTAGACTTTGACGCCAAGCTTTCGTGCCACCTCGATTGCGCTATCCGGCTCAATGATTCCCGTGTTGGATTCTCCGTCACTGAGAAGAACGATGACTTTGGATACGGGTTCGGCTCTTTCAATCCGGGCGCAAGCCGTCGCGAGAGCATCGCCCACGGCCGTGAGTAGTTCATCCTCGTTCATAACGTTGCCGTTCTTATCAAAGACGGCCTTGGGTGTAGCGACGCCTTCGAGAACGTGACCGAGGGCCTCATGGTCGGATGTCATGGGAGCCAGGGTTGAGACGTATCCGCCGAACACGATGAGACCAATGAGGTCGTCTTCGCGTTCCTCCACGAAAGCTGCAAAGGCCTCTTTGACGGCGTCCAGACGTGTCTTATATTTCATGCCGGTTGGCGCTCGCGTCGACATGTCCAGCGCCTCCATAGAGCCAGAGATATCAACTACCATCTGGATGGCGATGACATCAGCGGTCTTGCGGCTCTTGGACAGGACCGTTTGAGGACGAGCCATAGCCAATAACAACAGACCCAGTCCGGTCAGAATGACGATCGGCAGCAGGCGGGACACAACGGTACGCCACGAGCGGCCCTGCCGCGGCACGCGCTTCATGGGCGCAAACCGAATGCCCTGCTGCACGCGTCTCGCATAGATACACCACCCCGCCAACGCCATGGGCGCCAGGAGCAGAAAACTAGATGGATTTCCAAATTGAAACATAGATTCAGGTTTCAGTCGTTACAATCGTTTCAGTCGTTACACGTTTCAGTCGTTACACGTTGCACGTTGCAGTCGTTACACGTTGTGGATGTTACAGTGGCCTCTGTTGAAGAGACGAATAGACTCACGATTACAATAGCTTTTCCTTGTGTTCGGTGACGGTGGCGATTCCTTCGGCGGCTTCGGAGTGATCGGCGTCGGTGGTGATGTAATCTTTGGCGGTCGTAATGGATGAGTCGATATTGGCGCCGTCAGGCTGGTAGGCAGCAAACTTGACGAGATCAGCAGCTTCGAGGAAGGACTGAAGCCGCTCAACAACGTCGGCTTCAAACCGGGGATCGCTGGAGACCGCGGCCAGGAACTCTTCTGTGGTTTGCTCGGGGGCGCGGATGTGGTGTTGGCGTTCGATGTATCGACGGACGACCATCGTGAGTTCAACATAGAAGTCCTTTACCTGGTTCTTCTCAACCAGTTTCCTGGCGAGAAGCTCACTCAGTTCCTCGAGGGCGCGTTCTCGAGGCGACATGCGCATCAGTCGAATACGTCGATGTGCGCGCCGTATCAGTTTCCAGACGATGAAGCCTATGCCTGTCAGAATGAGTAGAATGCCAAGGTAACCGGCTGTGGTCCGCATGGAGGGGTGAATCCATACCGGGTCCAGGCGAGCTTCAATGTCATCACCTACGTTCCGGTCCGTAACGGCATTCATGGGCAGAACGATGGGGGGTGTCGCAATCCAGCTGTTGCCGTTGTAGGTGATTGCCATTGGCGCGACTCGGTATTCGTCCGCGATGAGAGGCGTTAGCCGAATGACACGTTCAAGGGTTACGGTCCCGTCGTCATGGCGATTGGGTTCGCGGTCAAACTGCCCGGCATCGAGGAAGCCCTGGAAACGATCATGGGTGGCGGGGAGCTCGACCGCGATCTGCTCCGGGCTTTTGACGCGGATGGTGAACACGATATCACGGTCCAGGTAGACGCTGCCGGGGTCGGCCGTAAGTGTGACCGTGACAGGTCCCTGGGTGACCGTTTCCTGTCGAGGCTCAGAAGCGAAGGCCAGGCCTGCGAACGCCAGCAACAGGCATATGGCATGCCGACCGTAATGTCGTGTCCTCAGCATGGCTTTAGCCTCTCCTTGCACGGATCTGTCGTTGCCGGAATAGCTGTCGGACATCGTCAACAAAGGGACGGACTGTTGATACGGGAATGTGATCGACTTTGTTCCGACGGAACATCGCGAGAAGGGCTTCCTGCTCCGATCGCGCCTGTGTCGCAAACTCGCTGCGCAGTGAAGCGGATTGCGTGTCCACGATAATGAGCTCGCCCGTTTCGGCATCTTCAAGTTCGAGTAGCCCCACGTTGGGAAGCTCCAGCTCGCGGGGATCCGTGATAGGGCAGCAGATGACATCGTGACGGCGTGCTGCCACGCGGAGCTCTTTCTCGTAGTCGATGTCCTGGAAGTCGGAAATCAGAAACACGACAGCTTTGCGTTTTTGGACGCTGTTTAAGAAGCGGAAGGCGCCGGCGATATCCGTGCCGTGCGTTGTGACCTCGGCAGCCAGCACTTCACGTACGAGGCGCATCGCAGCCGTGCGCCCCTTGCGTGGCGGGATGCACTTCTCAATACGATCACTGAACAGAATCAGCCCGATGTTGTCCTGGTTCTTGATCGCCGAGAGCGCAAGCAGGCAGGTGATCTCCGCGGCGGTCTCGGCCTTCGATCGAGTTGTGGATCCGAAACACTGTGAACCCGATATGTCGACGAGGAAGATCACGGTGAGTTCACGTTCTTCACTGAAGTGCTTCACATAGGGATGTCCCATGCGGGCAGTGACGTTCCAGTCGATGGAACGCACATCATCTCCCGGGACGTACTCACGGACTTCATCGAACTCGATTCCCTGCCCTTTGAAGACGGACTGATAGGCGCCAGAGAGGTGCTGGTCGACCAGGCGATTGGTAATCACCTTGATCTTTCCCACTTGCTTCATCAATTCTTTGGTGTCAATCGGCATCTTGAGGTGTCAGTGTTCAGTGTTCAGGTTTCAGGGCGAGATGTTCCGACGCTGCGCATCGGTGCCACTTGCGTGGCGTGTTGGCCGAGATGGCCAACGCTACAACTTCTATGGGACGGGGAGTTCACTCAGTAGATGTGTGATGACGTCTTCGCTGGTGACGTCTTCGGCTTCGGCCTCGTAGGTCAGGATTACACGGTGACGCAGGACATCGTGGGCAATCTCCTTCACATCCTGAGGCGTGGCATAGGCACGTCCATTGAGCATCGCGTTGGCACGCGACGCCAGGTTGAGGTAGAGGCTGGCGCGCGGGGAGGCTCCGTATTCAATCTGGTGGTCGATATCGACCTTGTACTCAGACGGTTTGCGGGTCGCGAATACGATGTCGAGGATGTAGTCGGCGACTTTCTCGTCGCAGTAAACCTGATCCAGAATGCTGCGCATCGTGGCGATATCGTCAGACGACATGACGGGCTCAAGCTTGATGTTCTGATCTCGCGTGAAGCGGTTCATAATGCGCCGTTCGTCATCCTTTGAGGGATAATCTACTTTGCACTTCAGCATGAAACGGTCAACCTGCGCCTCGGGCAGGGGGTAGGTGCCCTCCTGTTCGATCGGGTTCTGCGTGGCCATGACCATGAAGGGCGAGGGCAGCGGGTAGGTCGAGTCACCGATGGTAACCTGGTGTTCCTGCATGGACTCAAGCAAGGCCGATTGCACTTTGGCCGGGGCGCGGTTGATTTCGTCTGCCAGCAGGATGTTGGTGAACACCGGCCCTTTGCGGGGGGCGAATGTGCCCTCTTTCGGATTGTAGATCATGGTCCCCACGACATCGGCCGGCAGCAAGTCAGGTGTGAATGAAATCCGCTGGAATTGAACGCCGATGGAGTCGGCCAACGACTTCACGGCCGTGGTTTTGGCCAGCCCGGGGACGCCCTCCAGCAGAATGTGTCCACCGGTAATCATGGCAATCAACATACGATCAATGAGCTTCTCCTGGCCAACGATGACCTTTGTCACCTCCTGGCGGAGCTTCTCAATCGTCTGCGACTGCTCTTTGAGCATGTCTGTTGTCTTGGCGATATCCGTACTCATTCTGTAATAGTCTCCTTCGCGGCTTCCGGCTCCGCGGTGGTTTCGGTTGCTGTGCTTGTCACGGCTTCTGTTTCCCCGGTGTCGGGTGTTGCCGGTGTCTCTTCCTCTGTTTCTTCTTGAGGCGCTGTTTCGATATGACTCTCCGCAGCGGGGGAGGACGCTGATTCCGCTGCCTCCGCCTCAGCGTCTGGTTCAGAGGAGCCAGTTGTTTCGGGCGAAGCTACTTCTGCCTCCGGTTCCTCTTCTTGCTCCTCTTCCGGTTCCTTCAGCAGCTCTGAGCGGGGTTTGTAGAATGCCCCAGCCTTGTAGCCTTGAATACGGAAGGTCCATTTGCCGAGGCGGCTGTTTAGTTTGGCCACTTCCGTTTTGGTCTGTTCGGCTTTGCCTGCATCCGGCGTGTCTTCTTCTGTTGACTCATCGCCTTCCTCTTCTTCATCGGCCACTTCCGGTTCAACGTATTGAACGGAGATCCTCGCGTAGCGGTCATCTGTATCGCCGATGGGGTCACTCACGGTGACATCGAACTGTTTGCCGTCCTTGGTCCACGCGTGGAAGGCGGTTGGCTTCTCAAAGCCAAGGTCGGCATCGCTCTGCTCGGGATCCGCAATATCCTTGAGATTGAGATAGCTCAGCGCGTTCTCGATCGTGTAGGACTTGCTGGAATCGTACTCTTCTCCGTCGGCCAGGTTGCTCATGACAAGCTTGTCATCATCATCGCGCGCCACCTCGTAAGCATCGCCGTCGCCTTGCTCAACGCGAACGCGGGCAATCTCGGAGCCGGGGATGTTGAGAATCTCGGTGTTTAGCCAGCTCTCGATTTCTGTGGTTGCCTCACGGATGGGATCTGCGACGAGGTACACGGTGGCACCGTTGTCGACGGAGACATAGCGCCCATCCGGAAAGCCGCCGTAGCCCATCGGTCCGGGTGTGGTGCTTTGGCGTTCGCGCTGCTCGCCGAGCATGATGGCCGATATCTCATTGCCACCGGCGTTGAGTTTGATCGTCGTTGCCGCATTGGCATCAATGCCCAGTTCGCGCTTCTGATCCTCGTTGAGGTCAGTAACCTGGCCAATCTCCAGGCCCTCAAGCTTGAGGAGCAGATCCCGTATCTTCGCGAAGTCCGCTGCATAGCCGAAACGGGATGGCATTACCCATCCGGATTCTCCCCGGGTTACGCGGCAGGTTTCTTCTCCGGTCGCAATGATGATCTCATCAATGGCATTGAGGTCGATGCTCTCGAGCACGCTGGTGCCGATAATCGAAGGCTCCGCTGTGTCATCGCGTGACGTCAGCCAGGCGACGCCGCCAAGAATTGCACAGGCAGTCAGCAGAAGTATCAGTTGTTTTGCTTTCATAGGTACATTCTCTCCACGTGTAATGCGTTAGTTGTTCAGCCGTTTCTCTTGCGGCGAACGCCGTAAACAATTCCTGCAAGGGCAACCAGAAGTGGCATCAGGGCAATGTTGATGACTTTGACCTGGATGCCCAATCTCTCGATATCCCGGCGTAAGCTCTTGCGGACCTCCTTGAGCTCCTGCTTGATCTCGAATTCCCGCTTGCGGAAGCCCTCGATAGCTTTGCGCTGTTGATCGCTCAGGATGAACTGCTGTCTGTCATCCTTCTGCGCCTGGAGTTCGTTGAGTTGGCGCTGGGCCTCCTGGAGACTCTTCTCCAGTGACGTTTCACGTTCCCGCCACTGTGCCACGGCATCGGCTTCGAGCTTGTCTACCTTCGTGAAGGGGCGGTGGAAGGTGCCCCTTGATCGGATGCTGATCAGATCGCTGCTACCCGCCATGGTTTCGACCATGTTGGCGAAGAACGTCAGGTTGTCGTTGAGGGGGCGATGGGCGGTCTGGCCGAAGAAGGAGATCTCTTCAACACAAAGCGGATCGAAGAGCATGTCAACGTCCGCCACGACAATGACAACGCTCTTGCCTTCCGTGAGTGCCTCAGGCTCAGCGATGTTCTCTTCCGTGCCCTCTTCATCCGACGCGGCCGGCTTGCCGCCGGGAAACGCGGTCTTGAAGGTGCCGGCGAGCTTCAATGCGACGTGCTGCCGGGTGGGGGACGCCGTGAACTGGTTGCGAATGGCATCGCTGCCGTACCGGGCGCTCATGGCATTCACGAAGCCGCACCGTTCAGAGGCTGTCAACAGGGGGGTTACCTCAATATCGTCAGAGGTGTTGTCCGTCAGGGCGCCGCCAAAGGCAGCACGCAGAACATTGAGCTTGGTTGTAATGATGTCGTCGCCGTCAATGTTCGACTTGTTGAATGAGATGACGGTTGGATTGCGGTCGACGCCGCCCTGGGGCGAGCGCATGGGAGTGGCGCCATCGTAGTCGGCGAGGACCTTCGATGCGTCGTAGCCAACGCCCCACGCCGAAAGCAGCCTGGGTGCGTCGGAGGCCGTCTGTGGCATGCCATAGGGGGAGGGCGCCGCACTCTGATCTGCGAAACTCATGGGGTCGACAAACATGACCACGTGCCCACCGCCCAGCACGAACTGGTCGATGGCGAACTGAGCGTCATCGGAAAGCTCCTTGGGATGTACAACCAGCAGGGCCTGTATGTTGGATGGAATGCCATCTTCGGCGGACTTGATTTCCTGCAGATCGTAATCGCCACGCAGCTCCTGTACCGCGATCCAGGCCGGCTGCGGTGGTGGCTGTGGCTGTCCGGGCATCGCAAACTGCTGCCCTGGCGTTCCCATGATGGGGAGACTGCTGAGTACACCAACAGCCGGTTTCTGCGGGTGCGTGACGCGATGGATCATGCGCGTGACATGGAACTCAAGCAGTTGCTGCATACGCGGGTCGAGCGTGGGCAGAACAGCCTCGGTCTTCCCGGCTGTAGCCACAAGACCGAAGTAGATTGGCGGGCCAAACATATCCAGCGATTGGCCCGCGATGCCGTATTTCTGGGCCCACTCCTCGGCGTCTGAGTCCGGCTTGGGGTCCAGTTTCTGGATCTTGACCTTGCCCTTGGATGCCAACCGGTATTCCTCGAGGAGATCCTCGACCTGGCTAGCGTAGTTCTTGAGGCCGGCCGGAATCTTCGGATTGCTGCTGTTAAAGAACAGTTTCAGCGTTACCGGTTGCTCAAGCGTCTTGAGCGCGTTGGCCGTACCTTCTGATAGTGAGTAGAGCTTCTCGTCGGTGAGATCCACCCGCAGGCGCATGTTTCCAACGATGATATTGACTGCGATCAGAATGCCGAGCAAGGCCACCAGGCCAAGCAGGCTGCTTCCGATCTTCCACACGGGGAGTGATTTGGTTGCTTTCATGGTTGCTTATCCAATCTCCTGTCTATTCGAGTCGTTAGGCAATGTTGAGCGTTATGCTGATTTGCGGTTGTCGAGTACCAGGTGCGTGCCGACGATCATGAAGACCATGACACTCAGGTAGTAGACAACATCCTTCAGATCCACGACGCCACGCTTGATGGCTTCGTAGTGAGGCGTGAAGCTGAGCGAAGCGATCGTGTTGACGAGCCAGCTGGGTGCCCAGCGGGAGAAGAATCCCGTAATCGGCTCCCATCCTGCAAGGAGCAGGACGAAACAGAAGGTCAGGGCGAGTACGAAACTGATGACCTGGTTGCGTGTCATCGATGACGTCAGCATGCCAACGGAAACGTACGCACCGGCCAGCAGTATCGATCCGACGTAGCCACAGAACACCACGCCCAGATCGGGGTCACCCAGGTGGCAGGTTGTAACCACCATTGTTGGAATCGTGAGTGCAATGGCCATGGCGATGAATAGCCAGGCGGCGAGGAACTTGCCAACGATGGCCTGTGTCATGGTGACAGGCATGGTCAGCAGGAGTTCAATCGTGCCGCCGCGACGTTCTTCGGCCCAGAGTCCCATGGTGGCCGCGGGGACCAGCAGGAGGTAGACCCAGGGATGCCAGAAGAAGAACGGCTCCAGGTCTGCCACGCGACGTTCGTAGAAATGATGTACCGAGAAGGTCAGGAATCCGGTGAGAACCAGAAACACGACCATGAATACGTACGCGACGGGGGATTCGAAGTAGGACTTCAGTTCCCTGCGGAAGATGGTGGAAATATTACGTGCGTTCGATGACATTTATGCATCCTCCTCAAGTGTGAGTTTGCGGAATACATCATCCAGGCGCCCTGTGCTGCTCATGGCTTTGAGCTCGTCGGGGGTACCGTTGGCCGCGACTTGGCCGTTGGCGATGATGATGGCCCGGTTGCAGACTGCATCCACCTCTTCGAGGATGTGGGTGGAGACAATGATGACCTTTTCGGAGGCCATTTCTTTGATCATTTCACGGACAACGAACTTCTGGTTGGGGTCGAGCCCGTCCGTCGGTTCGTCCATGATCAGGACCCGGGGATCATGAAGAATGGCCTGGGCAAAGCAGGTTCGCTGTCGGTAGCCCTTGGAAAGGGTATGGACCGTCTGGTCGCGCACCTTGGTCAGATGACACTTGGTGATGGTTTGATCGACACGATCGACAAGTTCGGAGCCTGAGAAGCCACGAATCGATCCCGTGAACTTCAAGAAATTGGCTACGGTCATGGAGCCGTAGGCGGGCGCGTTCTCTGGAAGATAGCCGATCTGTTCCTTAACGCCAATCGGGTCCGTCGCCACATCGCAACCACCGACGAGCGCCGTTCCCGATGTGGGAGGCAGAAAGCCCGTGATCATCCGCATGGTTGTCGTTTTTCCCGCGCCGTTCGGACCGAGGAATCCCAGGACTTCACCTTTGGATACTTCAAATGTCACGCCTCGCACGGCTTCAATGTGTCCGAAGTTCTTCTTCAGGTCCCGGACCTCAACCTTGCTGTTGCCGCCTTCAGTCATTGGCGCCACCTCCGAGTTGCTATGTTAGTGTGCATAGTCATACGTCTCCTCTTTTCATCTGCTACAAGGGCAGATCGTGTTCCTTGATTTTGCGTTGGATGGTTCTGCGTGAAAGGCCGAGTTCGTCAGCTGTAAGCGTTCGGTTACCCGCATGGCGTGCCAGTGTCTGGCGCAGGATCTCCTTCTCGATGTCCTGCAGCGTCATGCCGCTGGGGGCCGTGAAGGGGACATCCGGGGCCGGGGCATCCCGGGTGAGTGTAAGGTCGCGAGCCGATAGTGTGGGAGATGTCGACATCACGACGGCGGATTCAATGACATTGCGAAGTTGGCGGATATTTCCAGGCCAGCTTTGGGAGACGAGGGCACCGTAGAAGTCTGGCGCTACTTCGCGAATCGCACGGTCATGTTCGGCGCAGGCAGCTGCGATAAAGCGGTCTGCAAGTGGACGTATATCACCACGTCGTTCGCGAAGAGGGGGCACGGCAATGTCGACTACTTTGAGGCGATAGAGCAGGTCTTCACGGAAATCACCATTGGCCACCAGTTCTTCCAGGCTGCGGTTGGATGCGGAAACGACGCGAACATCGACACTGAATGAGCCCTGTCCTCCGATGCGCGTTACCTTGCGTTCTTCCAATACACGCAGGAGCTTAATCTGTACGTCTGCGGGCGCGTCGCCGACTTCGTCGAGAAAGAGCGTCCCTCCATTGGCGCGCTCGAATGCGCCCTGGTGCTGTCGGATCGCCCCTGTGAAGGAGCCTTTCTCGTGGCCAAAGAGTTCGGACGCCAGCAGTGATTCGATGAAGGCTCCACAGTTGACGGCGACAAAGGGGCCATTGGCGCGTGGCCCGTCATAGTGGAGGGCCCGCGCCACCAGCTCCTTGCCGGTTCCGCTCTCGCCCTGGATGAGTACGGTTGCCGACGTGGCTGCCAAGGTGCGAACCTGTTCGAGTAGGGCGACACTGACGGGGTCCTCGGCGGTCATGGCGCCGGAGCCGAACTGGCTGCGTGCGTTGGTGCGGAAACGATCCACCTGGCAACGGAGGCGTGATGCCTCAACGGCTCGTCCGAGTTTGGTCTGGAGGTCGTCGAGGTCCAGCGGTTTCGTGATGTAGTCATAAGCTCCGGACTTCAATGCCTTCACGCTAGAATCAACGGAACCGTAGGCCGTCATGATCATGACGGGGACTTCGGGGTTCAGCTTCAGAATTGTCGTCAGCACCTCGATACCATCGATATCCGGCAGAACGAGATCAGAGAGCACAACGTCAAACGAGCCGCTCTTGAATGCTGCGATACCTTCCTCACCGGTCGCGGCCGCAACGGCGAGCATATCTCCATCCTCGACGGCCTCGACCACGGACGCGCGTCCGTCGGGGTCATCTTCGATTATCAGTATGCGCGGTTCTTCCATATTGGGGTAATCTCTATGCAGTTTCCGTGCCAGCTGAAAGAGGGAGCGTGATTCGAATGCAGGTGCCTTGTCCGCTCGGAGGACTGGCAACTTCGATGGTTCCGCCTGACCTCTCAATGGCGGCCTTGGCCAGGAAAAGCCCAAGGCCCGTACCTTCCGGCCGCTCCGTAATGAACATATCGAAGATCTGTTTGCGTTTGTGTTCCGGAACGCCGGGGCCACAGTCTATGATATCAACGATCGCTGTTTCCCCGCTTTTCCGGATGTTAACGGTGACCGTCTTCCCCGCCGGCGAGAACTCCTCGGCATTCGTCAGGACGTTGACCAGCGCACGGCGCAGTGAGCCCTCGTAGGCTGAGACGGCAACGCCTTCGGGAGGGGCATTCACCTCGCTGGAGACCTCTGCCTTCTCGAATCGGGGCAGCAGCATCTCGAGAGAGTCACGGATGCAGGCGACCAGGTCGACGCGGGTGCGGTCATCGCGATCCGGACGGGATACATAGAGGAATTCCTGGAACACCTTGTCCATGCGGTCCAGTGTGCTGCGCACGCGCGTGGCCAGCTTGCCCATGCGTTCCGGGCGTGCCCCGTCGCTACGCTCGGTTTCGCGATGCAGCATCTGAACGTCGAGTCGCATTGACGACATCGGATTGCGGAAGTCGTGCACGATTCCATTGGCCAGCATTCCGGAGAAGGCGAGATGCTCTTCATCGCGCCGCAGTGCCTCCCGTTTGGCTTCGCGTCGCATCATCCAGACGACGACAAGGGCGCATATGGCGAACGAGATGAGCACCGTGATGAGGGTCAGTCTGAACATAGACGCAATGGCCGCTTCACTGGCTTCTTCTTCGCGGTTAACGGTATCCTTGCGTAGCGCTACGTGGACTCGGGTATCGACGCCATCGGGGCTGTCCACGGTTGTTCCAAAGACCACAACAGGTATGGACTCTCTGCCAACTTCAAGCAGCTCACGGCGCATTTCCACCGGCGCGGATGCCGGGGGGACCGGAGTGGGGGGCTCAGAGCCATCCAGAAGGCGGGTCTGCTCATGAAATACAACGACCCCGTCGCGCACGACAGAAACATACTGTAGGCCATCCTCGAGTGTATAGAGGTTGCGGACAAGGCGGGAAAACTCGCTCCAATCACTGGCGTTCGCATTGGTTGATGTCACCGATGGCTGTGACGAGAGGCGGGCTACCATCGCCTGGCCCTGGCTGATGACCGTTTCGGCGGCAGCGGTATGTGCGGAGCGTCTGTGCATACGGCGGAGCACAACGAGCGTACTCCCAGCGAGGCCCGCGATTAAGAGCACGAGCAACGCCGTGATGAGCGTCAGAGGCAAGTTGGTTCGCTTATGCCGCATTCAGTTCCTTCTCGTTGGTCTAGGGAAAGCAGGAAAAGTACCACGATGTTGAGTCAATAAACTAGCAATAATGGGTTGATTCATAACTTTAGTGCGACAGGTTGTCGCAGTCAAGTGCGTCGCAATGTCGCGGGGTGAGGGGTGGGTGATGGCGGGTGGGGTGGGGTGAAGCCTGGGATCTGAATTCTCACGAATCCAGCTACGGGGTGTTGAATCCAGCTGCGGGGGCTGGTCTCAGAAGGGGGTGCAGGCCGGCGAGTGGCACTCCGTGGCACGGATCGTGCATCGAGGATGGTGCCATGAAGACGAGACTCTCAATCGAGCGGGTTCTGCTGACCGCAATTCTGGGGATGCAGCTTGTGATTGCCTGGGGGCTGTTTCGCCCTGATCAGGAGCCTCTTGACGTGGCGGATGCCGGGGATCCCGTCGTTCCGGACGAGTTTGTCGCGTCGGAGCCCGTGCTGCCACCGCGCGTATCCCCCGTGATGATGGTCCCGAGGCGCGATCCGTTCGGCGAAATGGATGCCTTCTTTGCCGGCGCCTTCGAGAATATGGCGCGTCTACGCTCTGCTATGCACATTGACGAGGGGTGGGACGCCCTTCGGACCTCGCCAACTATGGATATGCGTGACGGAGAGTCGGATTATCTCGTCTCGTTCAGTATTCCCGGTGCCGATGCCTCTGATATCGATGTCTCGCTGGCCGGCCGCGTTCTGACGGTCCAGGCGCTGACTCCCGTTCGCGGCCCGTATTCGACGCGCTTGCAGCGTTTTGAGCGTCGCGTTCTTCTGCCGGGACCTGTTGGTGTCGCCGATGATGCGCACGCCAGCATCACTAACGGCATCCTGCGCGTTCATGTTCCCAAGGGCTCAGATGGCAGCCCGCAGCTTGGGACTTTCAGACTCTTCTGATTGAGCCGTAATGGCGCTCCTTTCCGTCCTGTGTTCATGAATAGGGTCATAATGACTCTGTGTGAGCTCCTTTTGTAGATGCGTAACATGCAGTGTGTAAGCATCTTACGTGTTTCTTGGTGTTCTGGTACGCGGAATGCTATCTAATCCAGCGAGGACGTACATGAAAGGAGATTTCTAATGGATCTTGGACGCATGACTCAAAAGGCGCAGGAGGCGCTTCAGGCTGCGCAGGTAAAGGCAATCCGGTATGGTCACCAGGAGGTAGACGGTGAACACCTGCTTCTGGCACTGCTCGTGCAGGACGGCGGTCTTGTGCCGCGACTCATAGAGCGACTGGGGGCCGATGTTGCCTCGTTCACGGCACGCCTGGAGCAGGTGCTTGAGCAGCGACCGCGCGTGACCGGCGGCGCCACCGAAAGTGGCAAGGTATATGTTACGCAGCGCTTGAACTCGCTTCTCGTGGCCGCCGGCGATGCCGCGAAGAAGCTGAAGGATGAGTATGTCAGCGTGGAGCACCTTCTGCTGGGCTTCGTTTCCGAAGGCAAGCAGACCGATGCGGGCAAGTTGCTGGCCGAGTTTGGCGTAACGCGTAACGGCGTGCTGGAGGTGCTGCGCCAGGTGCGGGGTAACCAGCGGGTTACAAGCGACAACCCGGAGGGGGGCTATGAAGCGCTGGAGAAGTATGGTTCGGATCTTGTGGCCTTAGCGAGGAGCGGCAAGCTGGATCCCGTTATTGGTCGTGACGGTGAGATCCGAAGCGTGGTGCGCATCTTGTCACGGAAAACGAAAAACAACCCGGTACTGATCGGTGAGCCGGGGGTTGGCAAGACTGCCATCGTGGAAGGGCTGGCGCACCGTATTGTTCGTGGCGATGTTCCGGAGGGACTCAAAGACCGGACGATCTTCTCGCTGGATATGACGGCGTTGATGGCCGGCGCGAAATACCGCGGTGAGTTTGAGGAGCGCTTGAAAGCGGTGCTGACCGAGATCAAAGCTGCCGAAGGGCGCATCATCCTATTCATTGATGAGGTCCACAGCATCGTAGGGGCCGGTAAGACCGAGGGCTCTTCGGATGCCGGAAACATGCTGAAGCCAATGCTGGCCCGGGGCGAACTCCACTGTATTGGTGCTACCACGCTGGATGAGTACCGTAAGTACGTGGAGAAGGACGCAGCCCTGGAGCGACGTTTTCAGCCCGTTCTTGTCGACGCGCCGACCGTGGAGGACACGATCTCCATTCTTCGCGGTTTGAAGGAGCGCTTTGAGGTGCATCATGGCGTGCGCATACAGGATGCGGCCCTGGTTGCATCGGCTGTCTTGTCGGACCGTTACATTAGCGACCGGTTTCTCCCCGATAAGGCGATTGACCTGATGGATGAAGCGTGTGCTTCGATTCGCACGGAGATCGACTCCATGCCTGCGGAGCTGGATGAGATCACGCGCAAGGTGATGCGGCTTGAAATCGAAGAGACGGCGCTGAAGAAAGAAGAGGACAAGGGCAGCAAAGAGCGCCGCGCTCTGCTACGCAAAGAGCTGGCCGATCTCAAGGCGGATGCTGACGCCATGAAGGCGCAGTGGGACAAGGAGAAGAAGGCCATTGCCGAGGTGCGGGAGCTCCGGGAGCAGATCGAGAAGGCCCGCCATGACAGTGAAGAGGCCGAGCGGGCCCACGATTTGGAGCGTGTGGCCAAGTTGCGGCACGGCGTGATTCCCGACCTGGTGGCCAAGCTTGAGGCCGAGGAGCAGGGCATCAACCCCGAAGAACCAACGCTTCTTCGCGAAGAAGTGACGGACGAAGAGATTGCTGAGGTCGTCTCACGCTGGAGCGGTGTGCCGCTTCGACGTCTTATGGAGGGCGAGCGTGAGAAACTGATGAAGCTGGACGAGACTCTGCATGAGCGTGTGATCGGCCAGGACGAAGCCGTGAAGTCGGTGGCGGATGCCGTATTGCGGGCACGCGCCGGGATCAAAAATCCTCAGCGTCCCATTGGGTCTTTCCTCTTCCTGGGACCAACAGGGGTTGGCAAGACTGAGCTTGCGCGCACGTTGGCTGAAGCCATGTTCGACGCTGAGGAGAGTATGGTTCGCATCGACATGAGCGAATACATGGAGAAGCACACGGTCTCAAGGCTAGTGGGTGCGCCTCCGGGATACGTGGGGTATGAAGAGGGAGGTCAGCTCACCGAAGCCATTCGACGCAAGCCATACAGCGTAGTGCTTCTGGACGAAATCGAGAAGGCACATCCTGATGTGTTCAACATCCTGCTGCAGATTCTCGAGGATGGACGCCTGACCGACTCCCAGGGGCGAACCGTGAACTTCAAGAACACGATCGTGATCATGACGAGCAACATTGGGTCGTCAGTGTTGCTTGACGGTATCGATGATGGTGGTCATCTGAGCGATGATGTCCGGGACGGAGTGATACAGCTCTTACGTGGGCATTTCCGGCCGGAGTTCCTCAATCGTGTCGATGATGTGGTGCTCTTCAAGCCGCTGGTGTTGGAAGAGATAGAACGCATCGTGGCTTTGCTTGTCTCGGAATTGAACGGTCGTCTGTCTGAGCAGGACATGGCGATAGATGTTTCTGACGAAGCCTGTGAGTTTATCGCGAGAGAGGGGTTTGATCCGGTGTACGGTGCGCGGCCCCTCAAGCGGTTCTTGCAGCAGGAGGTGGAGACTCCCATCGCACGGTTGATCGTCTCTGGCAAGGTCGCGCCGGGAGCCACGATTTCTGTCGGCGTTAAGGATGGTGCCTTGCAGATCCACTGAAACGTGGCTCGATGAAGACGGGTGGATGCATGTAGATGGGTTCCAGCGGGTCACTCGCGATTCCGGCTACCTTGCGGTGTCGTGCCAAGCGTGCGACGTCGACGGCAGCGGGGAGTTGGGGCGCCTCAATGAGTGTTACCTCTGCGGGTATGATGCCCCGGAGCTCGGCCTCGAGGCGATCCCAGTCCGGTGAAACGACGGTGTCACCTTGCCGGAGATGATTTGCGAACTCGTCGATAGGAATAAGCGAAAACGCCTCTTCGATCCGGAGGGGCGATTGAGACGTGTCGAAGCTCCCCATCCACAGGCGGTGTCTCCGTGCATCGCCGACGACAACAATGCGACCCGTTGGTGACTGTTCGTCCTGAATCCGGGCCGCGACGGCTTCTGCGCTGCTGACGCCGATCACGTCTGTCTGTGCCGGCAGCGCGAGTGCGCGCACAGCGGATAACGCAATGCGGAGTCCCGTGAAGTTTCCGGGGCCCAATCCAACGGCGTAGAGATCGACGCCTTTGAATGTGACCGCATGGGCATCCATGAGGGTTGTGATCGCGTCCAGCATGCGTTGCGTTGATCCCCGCGCGGCATCCCAGCTCGTTTCACCGAGGCATTGGTCCCCGCAAAGCAGGGCCGCGGACGGCGTCGTGGTCGATGGCTCAATAGCTAGCGTGCAGTTCATGGGGACTAAGTAAAACAGAAACGCGGAAATCTGAAAGCAGAAATCGAGAAAAGAAAGAGGGGCAAGGGCGAATGGCGCCTGGACAAGCTCTCCTTTGCACTAACCCACCCCTGCCCCTCCCAGGAGGGGATCTCGCGTAAAGCGCGCCGGTGCAGGAAGTTCCCCTCCTGGGAGGGGTTAGGGGTGGGTTCTTCTTCAGCGCTTATCTATCGCCATTCGGGACAAGGGCCTGGAATTTCTGGCCATGAGGAAGGGATCGGGCTGGCGTTCTCTGGAGTGGTTCCGTATGATTCGCCACCAGAACTGAAATGGGGCTTTGTAAGGAGGCTGAAATGGCGTTGAATATTGTTGAGAAGATTGATGGTGCGGTGAAAATTAAGCATGTATTGGCAAGTGTTTCGGATAAGACAGGGCTGGATGTTCTCATCCCGGGGCTGGTCGAAGCGAATCCCGATGTGATGATCTATTCGACGGGCGGTACGTACAAAGCAATTGAGGCGATCCTTGGCGAGAAGGCGTCGACACATCTGACGGCCGTTTCCGCCTACACCGGTCAGCCGGAGATGCAGGGCGGACTTGTGAAGACGCTCGATTTCAAGATCTACCTTGGCCTGCTGAGCGAGACTTACAACGAAGCCCACCAGGAAGACTTGGCGCGCGTTGCCGGGGTGCCGATTGATATGGTGATCGTGAACCTCTATCCGTTCAAATCGACCGTAGCCCAAGATGGGGTAACGCCCGAGAAGGCCCGCACCAATATCGATATCGGCGGCCCGTGCATGGTGCGAGCTTCGGCAAAGAACTACCTGCGTGTGGCGTCGGTTACGGATCCGTCCGACTACCCGGCTATCCTTGAGGAGATCGCGTCGAATGGGGGCATGGTGTCACTGGCCCAGCGCCTGAAGCTGATGCAGAAGGCCTTTGCTCATACCGCCGCGTATGACACGGCGATTGCCGCGTACTTCGCCGAACAGGGCATTGACGATGTGGAATGTTGCTATACGGTAGCGTAATGTACGAGTTGAGCATAACAACCCACTTTTCGGCGGCGCATCACCTGGTGGCCTATCCCGGTGCATGTGCCGTGCTCCATGGGCATAACTGGCAGGTTGACGTCTCTGTGCAAGGCGAGGAACTTGATGAGCTCGGAATGCTGATCGATTTCAAGCTTCTTAAGTCCGCGGTGAACGAGCTGATGGATGAGCTGGATCACAGTGACCTCAACACCCACGAAGAATTCAAAGACCTCAACCCTACCTCGGAACAGATCGCCCGCTTTCTGTTTCGTCGACTCTCAGTCAGCGCCAAGGGCGATCGCCACAAGATCTCCCGTGTTACGGTGCACGAGACTCCCGGTTCCACGGCGAGCTATTGGGAGTAGGGATAAAAGCTGAAATGGGGAAAGCTGAAAGCTGAGATTGAGATTGAGATTGAGAAGGACTCTGCATTCTCGTGATTGATTTGCACACGCATTCCACCTTCTCGGACGGATCGTTGACTCCCGAGGAACTGGCTCAATTGGCGCGTGAGGTGGGACTCTCCGCTATTGCGTTGACAGACCATGACACAACCGACGGCGTTCCGGGTTTCGTGGCGGCCTGTGACCGTGAAGGCATCACGGGACTTGCGGGCGTCGAGATCAGCGCTGATACGCCGAAGGGCACCATGCACTTGCTTGGGTTCTTTGTGGATCCCGAGCACCCGGGGCTCTGCCAGTCGCTTGTCCGGATTCGCGAGGGGCGAACCATACGCAACCGCAAGATTCTGGAACGTCTGGCCAAGCTTGGTGTGGGCGTGACCTGGGACGAGGTGTCCGCATTGGCCGGTGGCGATGTTGTGGGGCGGCCCCACATTGCCAGGGCCCTGGTCAACGGTGGGCATGTGGAGTCATGTGCCAGCGCGTTTCGCGATTGGCTCGGCAAAGGCAAGCCCGCTTATGTTGACCGTTTTCGGCTTTCTCCGGAAGAGGGGCTTTCGCAGATTCGGGATGCCGGCGGCGTGGCTGTCCTGGCGCATCCGTTCACGCTGGGGCTTCGCAGGGGGCAGTTGCGGAAATGCGTTTCCGAGCTCGTGGGGTGGGGCCTTGCCGGCATAGAGGTCTTCTATCCCGAGCATGGCGACAACCGTAGAAAAGAGTACCGGGGATTGGCGAAGGAGTTTGACCTCGTCATGACAGGCGGCTCTGACTTTCACGGTGATATGAACCCGGCTATCCGACTTGGTCGCGGATTCGGCAATGTCAATGTTCCCGATTCGGTGCTCGTTGAGCTGAAGCAGCGCGTCGGGTGCTAGACCAGCCACCGGCAGTCATCACGGAATTCCGATGGCGATCGTCCGGTACGCTGCTTGAAGAAGTGGCTGAAGCCTGCCAGGTCACTGTAGCCCGTGGCGTGCGCGATCTGTGAGATTGTGAGGTCCGTGTTCTGCAGGAGATGTCGAGCGTGCGTGAGTCGCAGATGCGCCAGCACGCGGATGGGGGATTCGCCCTGTTCCACTTGGAAGCGCCTTGTCAGTTGACCTCTGCCGCAGCCGAATTCCCGCTCCAGATTCTCAAGTGTGATCGGCTCATCAAGATGTGTCTGCATATAGGCGATGACGCGTGTTACCAGTTGGTCTGTGGAATCGTCCCTCGTGCCTTCGGTACTTCGGTCCAGAAGCTGATGGCAGACAAACCGGAGTGCCAATGCTCTGTGTTCTTCCGGTCGATGGTGCTCGAAGAAGACATCATGAATAACGGTGGCGGCGATCTCATCCACTGCGATGCTGCCGTTCACGGTGAGCTCCGGTCTGTCAGCGTCATCAACGAGCCAGAAGACAACCGTCGCGGCCTCGAGGCGAATAGAAGTGACTTGCTGAAGGGGAAGAAAGATCGCTGTGCAGGCCGGCAGGTGCGTCGGCCCGGCTGGGGATGGCACTTCGGCGTTCCCGGACATGACAACAAGCCCCAGAATACCGTCCTGCTGCTGCCATTCCGCAGGAGGCGACCACAGGTCGGTCAAGGTCTCTATGGCTATCGATCTCATGAATAGACAAATATCCTTGTTTCAAAACACCTGAGAGGGTAGGTTTCGTCTGTCAAAGAACTTAAACAGGCGCTAAGGAGAATGCAATGGCAGATGTAACCCTGAAAGACGTGTACAAGATCTATCCTGGTGATGTCACAGCGGTGAAAGAGTTCAATCTTCATATTGAGCATGGGGAGTTTCTTGTGCTGGTTGGGCCATCCGGCTGTGGAAAATCAACGACACTGCGTATGGTGGCCGGGCTCGAAGAGATTTCCAAAGGCACCGTCCAGATCGGTGAGCGCCTCGTTAATGACGTCCCGCCGAAAGATCGCGACATCGCCATGGTCTTCCAGAATTACGCGCTCTATCCGCATATGACGGTTTACGACAACATGGCATTCGGGTTGAAGCTTCGGAAGTTCAAGAAGGCTGAGATTGAGAAGCGCGTCAAGGACGCCGGCGAGATTCTGGGGCTCACCGAATACCTGGATCGTCGTCCGAAAGCTCTTTCCGGTGGTCAGCGCCAACGCGTTGCCATGGGACGCGCGATTGTTCGTGAACCGGCCGTGTTCCTGTTTGATGAGCCGCTTTCGAACCTGGATGCCAAGATGCGTGTTGAGATGCGTAAGGAGATCCTGCGCCTCCACAAACGGATCGCTACCACGATGATCTACGTGACACATGACCAGGTCGAGGCCATGACGCTTGGTGACCGTATCTGCGTGATGCGCGATGGCATCATTGAGCAGGTGGGGGAACCCACGACAGTGTTCGATCATCCGGCATCGCTTTTCGTGGCGCGCTTTATCGGGACGCCCCCCATGAACATCTTTGAGGGCACACTGGTGGCTGAAAACGGTCAGACCGTGTTCGTTGGTGGCGAGCTGCGTGCACCCATTGCGGAGCGGCAGCTCGATATGGTGAAGGACTTCGTCGGCAAGCCGGTTTCTCTTGGCCTACGCCCCAAAGCGTTTTCGCTGAAGGATGCGAACACCCCGCCCGATGCCGTGGCATTGCCGGGCACGGTTGAAGTCTGCGAACTGCTGGGGGAAGAGATCCTGGCGCACATGCACAATGGTGATCACAAGTTCACGGTCAGCCTGGACCCGCATGTGAAGGCTGAGCTGGATGGTGTTCTGGATATCTGTCTCGACATGCAGCGGGTACATATCTTCGACAATGAATCGGGGCGGAATCTTACCATGCCGGGGGCGCTCCGGAACGGGTAAGCCTCCTTGGCTGGAGTCTGCTTGCCGGGGACGGCTGCTCAGACTAGGCCTGCGGAGGCTTACCCGTTCCTCCGCTGGTTGTTTGAGGCTTTGGGGCAGGGCGCTCCAGAACGGGTAGTCCTCCTTGGCTGGAGTGAGCGGGGCGCTCACTAGGCCTTCGGAGGACCACCCGTTCTTCCGCTGAGTGTTTGAGGCTTAGGGGCAAGGCGCTCCGGAACGGGTAGGCCTCCTTGGCTGGAGTCTGCTTGCCGGGGACGGCTGCTCAGACTAGGCCTGCGGAGGCTTACCCGTTCCTCCGCTGGTTGTTTGAGGCTTTGGGGCAGGGCGCTCCAGAACGGGTAGTCCTCCTTGGCTGGAGTGAGCGGGGCGCTCACTAGGCCTTCGGAGGACCACCCGTTCCTCCGCTGAGTGTTTGAGGCTTTGGGGAGGGCGCTCCGGAACGGGTAAGCCTCCTTGGCTGGAGTCTGCTTCGTAAGGTAGGGCGAACCGTCTCGGTGAGCCGGGATGTACGGCGAACGCATACCTTGTTTGGCACCGCTGCCGATCGAACCGGGTATTCGTCGTACTTCGTACGCCGCGCGGCTCGGCAGGGACGCCTCGCCCTACCTCGGCGGCATCGTGCGGGAGGGCGAAGTTCTCAGGTCAGCTCCACCGCCGGCGTCGTTTCTCCGCCAGATCATACATGATGGAAACTTCTCTTGCGTAGGCCGGACATCTTGTCCGGCTGTTCAACTGAAGGATGTAGGCGGGAATCCCGCGGCTGCGGGACCGCCCTACGGAAGAACCGGAAACACTAAGGAACTGTGGGTGAAGTTCCAGGTCAGCTGGGCCGGCGGCCCAGTCATTGGGTCATTTGGCTCGCTTCGCGAGCGTCATTAGTCATTGGGAAAGAGGACCGCATTAATCATGCGGGAAACTTCCCAATGACGTGCCGAAGGCACAAATGACCAATGACGGCGGCGTAGCCGCCTAATGACGAAACGACGAGTGAAACGAGGAAGTTTCAGACTAGGACAGGATGCTCCGGAACGGGTAGTCCTCCTCGGCCTGGTCATTTGCCTTCTTCGGCGGTTTTCAGGAGTTTGGCTAGGTCGGTGTGGCCGCGTTGTTGGGCGAAGGCGGCGGCGGAGTCGCCATCGGTATCGACGAGTTTGGGGTTGGCTTTGTGGTCCAGGAGTAGGACGGCGATGTCACCATGGCCTTCGGCCGCTGCGAACATCAAGGCGGTCCAGTTTTCATGTCCATCGGTCAGGTTCACTTCAGCGCCGGCTTTTAGCAGTGCCTTCACTGTATCGAGATTCGGCCCCGTTGAGGCATACATCAGGGCGGTGCGCTTGGTTTCATCACTGGCGTTCACATTGGCACCGGCCGAAAGAAGCGCTTCCACGATGGGGGTGTGGCCGTTGAAGGCGCTGAGCATCAAGGCCGTGCGACCATCAGGAGCAGAGATGTCCGGATCGGTCCCGTTCTTCAGTCCCAACTGTATCCTTTCCAGCTTGCCTCCGAGTGCGGCTTCCAGGAACTGCTCCAATGGCATGGGATTGAGCGGCTTTGTCGTCTCCGCTTGTGGCTTGGGTTCCGGTTTCTCGGGCGGACGATCGCAACCTGTTAGAAGCGTAGCTGCGGTCAGGGCAGCCAGAATGGATGTCATTTTCCGGGTAGTGCAGGTCATGATCTGTCTTTCTCTTGGTATGGGACTATTCGTGTCTCAGGGCGTCAATGGGGTCAAGGTTGGCTGCTCGTACGGCGGGATAGAGTCCAAATAGGATGCCGATGGCAACACTGATCGAAAGGGATAGGCCAACGCTCCAGGAGGTGACAACGGTTGGCATGTCTGCAAGCTTGGCAATGACCAGCGGCACGAGGAGGCCCAGCAGAACGCCTATCAGACCTCCCGACGTTGACAGCACGACGGTTTCGACCAGGAACTGGTGAATGATCTGGCGCTTCTTGGCGCCAATGGCACGCCGTACGCCGATCTCTCGTGTACGCTCAGTGACAGAAGCCAACATGATGTTCATGATTCCGATGCCACCAACAAGCAGGCTGATGCAGGCGATGGACCCCAGTACAACATTGAAGGTCCGCTGGGTCTCGCGTGCTTGTCGGAGAAGGGCCAGTGGTACGTGGAGACGATAGTCCTTCACCTTGTGCGAGGTGGCAAGCATACGGCGAATGGCTTCTGCGGTCGGTTCCACGTTCTCGAGTGTATTGACGCTGACGATGATTTGGTGGAGCTCGACTTCCTCACGGTTGAACGATCCGCTTGCCACTCTCATGTCGATGTCACCATAACGCTCTCTTGCCACAGGTAACGGAATGTATATGTCGGTGGCGCGGTCCGGTGTCTGTAGTGTCGTGCCTTCGCCGCCTTCATTGCGGACGACTCCCACGACGCGGTAGATGTTGCTTCCAACACGGATCGACTGCCCCAGAACATGTTCAACGGCCAGGAGTTTACGTGCCACCGTCTCGGTGATAACAGCCACGGCCCGGCGTTCGTCAATGTCTTCCTGCACAAGCGTACGACCGGCAACGACATCACGTTTCACCAAGTCAAACCAGCGCGTTGTCGTGCCGACGATGCGTACGTCTGCATGCCGTCCCCCGACCCGCGATTCTTTGCGTAGGATCTTGGCAGGCACGGTCTGTTGGATGGTATCGAATGTTTCGCTGATCTGTCTGTGGTCGTCATAGCTCAGACCGTATACGATCACGCGCTTGCGGCCCGTGGCGGTGGCCGTTTCATCGGCCAGGGGCTTTTCTGAGGTGATGATGATGTTGTGACTTCCAAGTCGGCGGATTTGATCCAGCGCTTGTTTGCTGGCACCTTCGCCAACTGAGAGCATTGCGATTACGCTGGCTACGCCAAAGACAATTCCCAGCATGGTGAGCAACGACCGTAGCTTGTGCAGGAGCACATTCTCTAGCCCCAGCCGGAGATTACGCAGGAAACGGCTGCGGTACATCACATCCCCCCTTGGCTGGCAATCCGGCCATCCCGCATGTGGAGTTGCCGGTCGGCATAGGCCGCGATATCCGGCTCGTGGGTCACCATCACGATGGTCTTGCCCTGCTCATGGAGGTCACCGAGCATCTGCATGATCTCTTTCCCTGTCTGCGTATCGAGATTGCCGGTGGGTTCATCGGCCAGGATGACGGCAGGATCGTTTGCCAGCGCGCGCGCAACAGCAACGCGTTGTCGCTGCCCGCCAGAGAGCTCGGTAGGACGATGGTGGAGTCGCGACTCAAGTCCGACCCGTGAGGCCAGCTCCCTTGCGCGCTCACGGCTCTCTTCCAAGGACCAGCCCTGGTAGTAGAGTGGCAGTTCTATGTTGCGGAGCACGGTGAGCTGAGGGAGCAGGTTGAAGCTTTGAAAGATGAAACCCAGGCGCCGGAGACGGACGTCGCTCAGGTCGTCATCACCCATGTTGCTGACATCCTGGCCCGACAGCTCGTAGGAACCCCCGGTTGGTGTGTCCAGGCATCCAATGAGATTCAGAAGCGTACTCTTTCCTGATCCGCTGGGGCCCATCACGGCCCAGAATTCACCGGTGTGAATGGACAGGGATACGTCGTCCAGAGCTCTTACGGTGACAGTCCCCATCTGGTAGGTCTTGTCAACGTTCTTGAGTCTAATGACAACGCTATTGCCGTTTTTGTTTTCCTGCACGGCGTTTCTCGCGTGTGGGTTCTGGATTGGTGCGTTTCTGATCGCCAACCGGTTTGGACTCGCGTTCGGCGTCGCGAAGGGGGGGCGTGAGAAGCACGCGATCTCCTTCGGTCAGCCCCGACAGCACATGAATCATACGGTTGTTGTCCTTGCCAACTTCGATGTCGCGGGCCTCTGATTTGCCATGGCTATCGACGACATACACCGTAGGGGTTCCCTTTATGCGTACGACTGTCTGGACCGGGATATAGAGTACATCCGCGTGCTGTTTTGCAACGATCTCAACTTCGCAGGTCATCCCGTTGCGCAGCCCATCTGCGTCATCGTCAATGTAGACGTCGGTGTTGTAGACCTTGAGGTCCGGATTCGTCCAGAAAGAGGCGGGGTTCGGGAGAGGAGCAACTTGGTGCACGCTTCCCTTAAAGACCGCATGGGGTAGGGCGTCGACGGTGATCTGGGCCGGCATGCCATTGGTAAGCTGTTTGACGTGAGTTTCGTGGACCTTGATTGATGCCATCATCTTTGAGGTGTCCGGTAACCGGATTAGAGCTTCACGTTCGCGAACCTCCCGACCCGCTGCCAGGGGTTCATCGTTGCTGCGATGGTGCCACCTCGATGCACTAGTGGCGTAGACAACCAAACCATCGGATGGTGCGACGATGCGAGTCGCCTTGATCTGTTCCTTGATGGCGGCAAGCTTGTCGCTTTGCCGTTTGAACTCAGCATCCTTGGCCGCGAAATCTGCTTCGGCTTGTACGATGCTGGCCGATGCTTTACGGCGTGCCCTTTCGAGCGACATCGTTGCCTGCTTCGCATCGCTCTCCAATTCCGCGAGATCGCGTTTGTTGGTGTAGTTCTCCAGAAGCTCTTTCTTGCTGCGGGCTAGTTCCAGGTCCAGGTCTGCCTTCTTGGCCGCTAGTTCATCGGCCTGGAGTTCGCTCTGCGAGACGAGCTTCTCTTCGAAGAGAACGCGGGACCACTTCTGTTTCTCCTCGGCTCGCTGGAGGTCTTCCTCGGCAAGGGTGATGCGCACCTCGGCTTCACGCAGTTGCTGTGGGTATTCCCCTTCGATGTACTTCTCAAGATCCTGTTTCGCAAAGCGCAGCGTTGTCTCGGCCTTCTCTGTGTCGCTGGCGGCCTGGTTCTTCGTGATGGCCAAATCCTCGCGGGCCCGTACAAAGAGCGCTTCTGCATTCTGCACTTTGATCTGTTGGGCGAACAGGCTCTCTTCAAGTTCGCTGGCATCGAGTTCCACCAGCAGATCTCCCTTTTTGACCTGTGCACCCTCATCGATGACCCAGATGATGCTCGTGCGACCCTCAATCTCATTCTTGATGACGATCTTGTCCTGCGCCTCAACGGTTCCCGATTCCGTGAAGCTGATGACAAGCGGTCCCCGCCTGACCGCAAACGTGAGTGATGCCTCGTCCGGGCCGGATTCTGATCCTTGCTTGTGACGCCCAAGCCCGATCACAGCAAGCAGTGCCAGCACGGCAACAAGTCCAATAATCCATAACTTCGGTTTTGATCGTTTTCCTGAGGTGTCACTCATGATTCTCGGCTCCAGGGTTGGTTGTGGCAGCCTGGGCGGCTGCTGTCAGGGGCGATTCCGTCATAATGCCGACATCAGCGACCTGAAGGACGGCGACATCGCGCTGTAGACGCAGGTCGGCAAGCCGGTAACTGATGATCGCGCTGGTCAGGGCGTTACGGGCAGAGAGCAGTGACTCCTCGGCCTCCAGCAGATCCCGCATCTCGGCACGGCCGGCCTTGAGGAAGAGATCGGTGCTGTGCTGCCGGCGTTCCGCTAGTCGCACGGCCTCCAGCTGTGTGGTGATGCTCTCGCGTGAGGCGGCCAGATCCCGCAGTCCGTTGCGGATATCGAGTTTGATGTCATCCTCCGCATCCTGGGCATCACGCACGGCCTGTTCGAGTTTAATGATACTGTTACGGAAGGCGTTGCGCTCGGCCGTTCGTTCGAACGGGAGATCGATGGAGAGGAGTCCGGAGAGAATTCCCTTCGAGAGCTCCAGGTCCGCATTGCCCTGGCCGGCGGATCCCAGCGATCGGCTGGCTCCGGCCGAGGCCGAGCCAAGCAACGATATCTCGGCGCGCAGCGCGTCCGCCGCAATGACGACCGCTCGCTGAGCGTCTGCGACCCTCCCTGCTGTCGCGCGCAGGTCAAGCCGGTTCTCGAGCGCCATCACGGTGACGCCGCGAACATCAGGGATGCTGGTGGTATCTGTGCCCCGCGCTTCTGCATCGGCAACGAGGCGGCTGAAAGCATCCCTACGGACCGTAAGCTCTGCATCCGGCGGCAGACCGAGGGTGACTTTGAATCGGTCCAGCGTCTGTGCTGCAGTCTGTTTGGCGCCGACGAGTCGGTCGTAGGCCCTGAGTTGATCCTGGTGGGCCTGGTTGACCTGGATCTCCGGAAGGCGACCTGCTTCTGCCACGGAACGCGCACGCTCAGCGGATGCAACCAGGGTGTCGTAGTTGCGCTGGGCGTTGTAGGTGCGGTCGTTGGCCTGCATGACATCGAGGTACGCTTCTGTAACGCGAACAGCCAGACCGCGCTTGAACTCCTCGAGCGAATAGATGGCGTAGATGACGTCCCGCTCGGCCTGGGTCAACGCCTCCCGTGCGATATGGCGTCCGGCCCCGCGAAGCAATGGAATGGAGACGGTGGCATCTGCGGAAAGCCCCCAGGCGGATTCGCGATCTCCGGTGAGAAGCTTGACCAGGTCCACGGCGATCTGCCCGGAGATTGCTGCTCCCGTCTTGAACGTCTTACTCACGGATGTGACGAGGCCGTTCTCGACTCCCTCAACGGTATCATCGCCACTGCGGTCGCTGCTCACCTCCGTGTCAAGGGCGCCGGCAAAGGTCGAGCGAAAGGCATCGCCCTGGAGATCAAGCGCCAGTGCGCTTTGGAATACGGACTCTTTGACCGACTGGTAATCGCGGCTGTTGCGGGCGGCAATCTGCAAGGCGTCCTGGAGGGAAAGCTCAACCGTATCGTCCTGGTTCCATAAGACGCTGACGACGTTGGTTGAATCCGGCGGCACGGGATGGGCTTCCGTCGGCCAGTGAGGCGGGGGCGTGAGTTCGTGCGTACTGAGCGTCGCCGCACTGTGAGCGGGCAAGTCCTGGACAGCCATTAGGCGTCTTCGCAGCGTGATCGCGGGTCTCTCGATTGTGAATGCTTCATCGGAACCGATGACGCTGTTGCGCGTGGCATCGACGGCTGTCGTGGCTACGCGATCTGCCTGCGCGCGATAGTGCGCGGGGGTACGGCAGCCGGTCAGCATGGCGCAGGAGAGCGTCAGCGGCACAAAGATGACAATGCGAAATTTCATAACAGACTGGGGATACTACCGCATGCCTCTGGTTAGGGCAAGTGGCGGACGATGCTCCGGGCTATTATGCGGTGTGGGAAGTGCGGGGGAGTGGACTAGTAGGGTCCGAGCGCACTCGGACTAATCATGGGCGCAACTTCTTTGGTAGGCCGGACATCTTGTCCGGCAGAGGAAGAGGACCGACGGGCAAGATGCCCATCCTACATATGGAGTCGAAAACGTTAGGAAACAGGTGAAGTTTCAGGCTAGTCCTTGATTCCCGTGACAATGTGAACGAGATCGAAGGCGCTGTGAATGCGGTGGCGCTCGGTGATGTAGATGTCTTCGAGGGAGGCAATCGCTGTAGGCATTCCGCTCCGGCTTATCATGACGTATGCGTCCACAATGATGTCGGGTGGCGTGCCACGGGCTCGCATACTCATGACTTCCCACAGAGGCAGGTGCACGCCGTGTGCCTCGGCAGACAACCACGCCCGCAGTGTGCCGAACGCGGAGGGTTTCCCGCCAACGGGTTTGATGGCTTCATCTGCTGATTCCGTGGGGTCGACGGGAGCACTGGGGTTGAGGCTCTTTCCGTAGAGCTTTGTGCACAGGAACTGGGTTGCGCAGAGGGCCGCCGGAACCGCCATCAGGATGGCGCCTGAGAAGATCAGGAGAATTCCGAGCCAAGCGCCCTTGAGGAGAATGGCGACACCACCCACCATGACGGACATTCCGAGCAATGAAAGCAGACCAAGCCGGAGGAGGACGAGAGCGAGATGTTTCCAGTCACGAGCCATGTTGACTCATGCTAGCGCGAGTGACGCACAATTACACGTCAAAACCCACGCCGACGCGGTCACAGAACGAGACGATAGGACAGCGTTCGCACTGGGGTCGTATGGGTTTGCAGAGCGTCTGGCCGAACGAAACAAGCTGCCGGTTCCAAGACTTCCAGTAGCGTTTTGGCAAGATCTCTCTCAGCCGCATTTCCGTTTCGAGCGGCGTCTTCGTCACGAGGAGTCCCAGGCGGTTGGAGATGCGGTGGACATGGACATCCACGCAGATGCCGTGCTTGTCAAAAGCCACCGTAACCACAAGGTTCGCTGTCTTCCGTCCGACACCGGGCAGCTTGCATAGTTCATCAATGGTTTCAGGAATCCGGCCTCCGAATTCCCGGTCCAGGACATCCGGCAGTTGCTTCAGGTGTTTCGCTTTGACGCGGAAGAACCCCACTGGGTGCAGGAGTTTCTCCAGTTTCGGAAGCGAGACGCGCCGCAGGTCCTCGGGACACTGCACGACCTTGAAGAGCTTCTTCACGACTTGTGTCGTGGTCTCATCCTTGGTGCGCGCACTGAGTATGGTCGCCACGAGGACCTTGAAAGGCGAGCCAGTCTGTGCCTGGATGAACTCGATGATCGGTGCGTCGTGCTTGTCGTACTCGCGCTTCAGTGCCTTATGGACGGCGGGGATATCATCAACCGTCATGGGGCTAGCTCGTGTAGGCGCTATTCATCTGCGTCAGAATCTCGTCTGCGGCTGCAGCGGGATCGTTGGCCTCCAGGATCGGGCGCCCGACGACGAGAAAGGACGATCCGCCGTTGACGGCCATCGCGGGGGTGGCAACGCGCTTCTGATCTCCCACATCGCCTCCGGCTGGGCGAATGCCCGGCGTCACAAGTATCGGCCCGTCACCAAGATTCTCGCGGAAGTTGGCCACCTCGAGCGGCGAGCAGACAAGGCCATCAATGCCGCAGTCAATGGCAAGGCGTCCCAATGCGGCGGTGTGATCGCCGATGCTGCGCAGAATTCCAAGTTCGGTGAGATCATCCTGGTCAAGGCTTGTCAACGTCGTCACGGCAACGAGCTTGGGTGCCTTGTCACCCTCTTGAGCGGCGGCCTCCGCTGCAGCGCTAAGCATGGCACGCCCGCCCCCTGCGTGCACGGTAAGCAAGCCCACATTGTGCTGGGCTGCCGCCTGTACGGCCCGGGCAACGGTTCGTGGGATGTCGTGCAGCTTGAGGTCGAGGAAGATTTGTTTTCCGCTCTCGGCCAGAAACTCAAGTGCAGCCGGTCCGGCCGCTGCAAACAGTTCGAGGCCGATCTTGTAGTGAGTCACCCCGCTGGGCAGTGCATTCACAATAGCGGGGATCTCATCGGCGGTTGGGACATCAAGGGCGACAATCAGCTCAGGCTTCATCTACAGGGCTCCCGGGGTTCGGTTTTTCAATCGTAACGCGTCGCGTATCAGGTTCATCCATAACTTCAAAGGCAACGTGAATGGTGCTCTCCGGCAGCAGGTCTCCGGCACGTTCGGCCCACTCGATAAGGGTGATGCCCTTGGAATCGAAGTAGTCGTCAAGTCCGAGGGTGAAGAGCTCATCCGGGTCTGCAATACGATAGAGGTCCATATGGCAGAGCGGCAGCTGCCCCTCGTACTCGTTGATCATCGTAAAGGTAGGGGAGGTAATGGCATCAGGAATGCCGAGGGCCCGGGCAATGCCGGTTGCGAAGCAGGTCTTGCCACTACCGAGGTCACCGTGCAGGGCCAGCACGCTGCCCGGGCAGAGGGATGATGCCAGTTGGCGGGCCAGGCCCTGTGTGGCCTCGACGGAATTAGTGATGGCGGTTTCTGTATTCATTACGACGTGGCCAGTAGGGGGGCAAGGTTCTCGCGCAGCTCTGCCTCGAGATCGCGCTGACGATAGCGGGCTAACCGTTTGGATTGCTGTTTGACGACAGCGGCTCGCAGGGCTGCGTTGCCGGTGAGCTGGCCCAGCAGCTCGGCGGCAAGGTCATATCGGCGTTCTGATAGCAGAAGTCCGCTGCCATCCAGGGTTTCGGGAACAGCTGCCGATGCATGTGCAACGATCGGTACACTGTGCAACATGCTTTCCAAGAGCGGGATGCAGAAGCCTTCATGCTCACTCATGCAGAGAAAGGCGTCTGCGCTGGCGTAGCAGGCATTGAGTTCGGGTTGCGTGACGGTACCACAGAAGAGGACGTTGTTCAGTTGCAGTTCCCGCACATACGTGGTGAGGAGGCTGTAGTAACGTTCAGAGCCGGCATGCGATCCAACGTGAACAAGCCGGGAACGTGGCTCAATGGTCTTCTGGTAATAAGCGAACACCTGTAGCAGGTCCTCAATCTTCTTATTGGGTGTGCAGCGACCGACGAACAGGATGTTCTTGCAGCCATCCGAGAGCTTGCTACGCATCCGCGCATCGATATCGTCCGTCAGCCGAGAGAAATCCAGCACCAGCGGCAACACCGTGACGTCGCGGTAGCCTGCTGCTTCCAGCTCAGACGCATTGAAACGACTGTCCGCCATGTTCACTTCGGCAATATAGGCGAGAGCGGCGATCTGCTCCCGCCCTCGTTGCAGGATTCCCGCTGTCTGCTTGTTGACGAGCTCGAAGTAGTTGGATGGCGTGATGTTGTGGTACAGAATCGCTTTCTTGCATGGCAGCTCTTTGAACGCGTCGTTGACTTTGGAGCCGACGGAAAGGTGCAGGAGGACGATGTCGTCCGGCGATGCGACGGGGATGTAGTGTTCGATATCTCTCACCTGTTTGCGCTGCGCCGGCTGAACGCAACGGTCTTCACTGAAGATCTCAGATGTATAGCCCCAGCGCCGGAAAATCGTGCGGAACAACGTTGCCTCATTGCTGATGGCATCGCCTGGCGTATGGCCGGGAGAGAATTGGTGAATAGCAGACATGGCCTAAGTAAAACAGCGCAGACCGCTCCGGTCAATAGGCCAATGCTAAATTGGCAGCGAAGCGGCAAATCTGAGATTGGGAAAGCGGAAATGGTGAAAAGGCGAGGGTCATGGTTCCGGGCTAGTCCTGCTCGCCGGTACCATCGATCACGGAATCCAGCAGGACGGCGTCGGGATTGATACCAAGCTTCTTGAGCTTGGTGGCGACCGCCTCGTTCTTAGGATCAAGGGCATAGCTCTCGCGCCAATAGCTCGTTGCCACGGCTTTATTGCCGAGGGCGTTATGGACTTCACCCAGGTGATCAAGAATCTCGGCGTCAGGCCCCATCAGCTTACTGGCCTTCTCAAGTTCTGTCAGGGAGTCTTCGAAGCGGCCCTGCTTGAAGTGGATCCACCCGAGTGTATCACGGTAAGGCGCGCTGTCGGGCACCAGTTTCAGCGCGCGGTTGACGTATTCAAGTGCGCGATCCAGTTTCATGTCGGCCTCGGCCCAGGTGTAGGCGAGGTAGTTCAGAACGCGGTGACTCTCAGGATGGTTTTGAATACACTCTTCGAAGATCTCCTCCGCTTTCTCCAGCTTACCCGTGCGTTCATAGGCCGAGCCATGATAGAGAAAGAACACCTCGGTCAGTGGCGTCGGAGCTTCTTCGTCGGTTTGGGCGGCGAGTGCGATACTGCGTGCCTTCTCGAAAAGCGGGAGCGCCGCCTCGTAGTCCTCGAAATCGCTGTGAATGCAACCAAGCGCGAAGAGGATCGATGGGTCCTCGGGCATGCGTGTTGCGGCCTGCTGCAGTAGTTTCAGTCCCCGTGGTCGATCCTCTCGCAGGTAGAGGGTCGCAAGGTCAATGAACGACTCAGGCATCGCATTGTCGAGCTCGACGGCTTCGGTGAGTACCTTGATTGAGGCCCGCTCATCGCCGACGGCAAGATGAAGTTCGGCGAGGACGTGGAGGAATTGAGGACGGCGAGCTTCATCCCAGTCGGCAAGCCGATGGAAGCAGGGGATTGCCCGTTCAACCGTTCCGTCGGCAATGAAGCGTTTCGCCTGTTCGTAGACGTAGAGTTGCACCAGGCCGACGTTGGCGGCCAGCTTCTTGCCTCGGTCAAGCGCCCGCAGCGCCTGTTTGTCCTGTTGATTGTGAAAGTGCAGGCCGGCAATGGCGACATAGACGGTGCCCCGGGAATCGTCACGCTTGAGAGCCTTGCGGTAGAAGGCAACGGCGTCTTCGTGACGTTTGGCAGCCTGGTAGCCGGCTGCCAGGTCAACGCAGCGTTCATACGACTTCGGGTCGTGGTGATAGGAGCGCTCGAGGGCCTCGATGGCAACATCCATCTCCTTGCGATGGATTGCCGCGACGGCGATACGTGAGAGGAGATCGTGATTGCCCGGGTCTTCGGCCGCAGCAGCCTGAAATTCCTCAAGTGCGCGAGCCGACTTGCTACCCTCTTCTGCATGATACAGAAGGCCCTGCCCATAGTGGGCCAGGGCCTCTGCAAAGGCTTCTTCGCGTTCTGAAAGCGCCGGGCCTTCAGCACACGTTGGGAGCTTCCCGTCCCGCTGCAGTGTACGGCAGCCGGTCAGGCAGAGCAGCGTGCCGCAAATTGTTAGCAGCCACGCTCGCATGAGCGATCTCCTAGCGCCACTATTTCTTCTTATGACGATCAGCCCGTACGCGTTTGCGGTACTTGTGCTTCGTCATTTTCTTGCGGCGTTTCTTCTTGATGGAACCCACGGTGCCTCCTGCGTATTACTAAGCGATAACTTTGTTGAGAGGAAGTTCGATTATGCCCTCAGCCCCTGCTTTCTTCAATTGGGGGATGATCTCACGTACGACAGATTCGTCAATCACTGTTTCGATGGCCACCCAGCCTTCTGTGTTGAGCGAATTAATGGTCGGGGCGTGCAGCGACGGGAGAATATCGGTGATGACACTGACGTCATCAGCAGGGGCGTTCAGCTTCAGCAGAACCTTGGCCTCGGCCGCAAGGGCCCCGGCAAGCAGTAGCGAGAGCTGTTCAATCTTGGTGCGCTTGCCGTCATCCGTCCATGCCTCTTTGTTCGCAATGAGGCGGGTCGTGGATGACAGGACGGTTTCAACGATGCGGAGTTTGTTTGCCCGCAGCGACGAACCCGTCTCGGTAAGCTCTACAATGGCGTCGACAAGTTCCGGGGCTTTGACTTCCGTGGCGCCCCATGAGAACTCCACTTCCGCGTTCACGCCGTTGTCTTTCAGGTACCTTGTCGTCAAGCCCACTGCCTCGGTCGCGATTCGCTTTCCTTCCAGGTCCTTTACCGACTGGATAGGCGAGCTCTCGGGAACAGCGAGCACCCAGCGTACGGGGCGGAAGCCCTGCTTGCCGTAGATCAATTCCTGGACTTCGACGACATCGGATCCGTTTTCGGTGATCCAGTCGAACCCCGTCATGCCGGCGTCCAGAACGCCAATCTCGACGTAGTGGCTGATTTCCTGGGCACGAATCAGGCGTGCTTCGATCTCGTCATCGTCAATATTGGGCATGTAGGACCGTGATCCGGAGCTGATGTTAAAGCCCGCCTTACGCATCATCTGGAAGGTGGCCTCCTGGAGGCTTCCTTTGGGCAGTCCTAGGATAATTTTACTCACTCGCAACTTCTTTCTATATTCCAAGGGCGGTTTCCGAAGCCCCTATATGTCGTCATCTGTGGTCACGACTTCGTGACAAAGGGCGGGATAATAGTGGTATTCAGGGAAACATCAAAGCCAAAAAGGATAAAAATCACGAGCTTAGCAGGCCTCGCTCCGGATCAGAACGCGTCGGCCATCGATCTGGACCGCGCCGTTCGCAATGGCGCGCAGGGCTTCAGGATAGGCGATATGCTCCTGGACCTGGATTCGGGCGTGCAGCGATTCCGGGGTGTCGTCATCCATGACCGGCACGGCCTTCTGGACGATGATCGGGCCCGTATCGGTGCCCTCGTCGACGAAATGCACGGTGCAGCCCGCGAGTTTTGTGCCGTAGGTGAGAGCCTGTTTCCACCCCTGTAGTCCCGGGAAGGATGGCAGGAGCGAGGGATGAATGTTGATGATGCGCCCCTCGAACTCCTTTAGAAGGGAGCCCTTTATGATGCGCATGAACCCGGCCAGCGCAATCACCTCTGCGCCACTCTCTTTCAGGCGTGCGATGTAGTTCTGCTCGGCCTCTCCATCAATCTTGGTCTTGAAGGGAGCGCCGCTGATAAACTCTGCGGGGATGGCATGACGCTTGGCCCGCTCCAGTATCGGGGCATCCTCCACATCCGTGATGACGCAGACGATCTCCGCATTCAGCTGGTCAGCTTCGATGGCATCAATGATAGACTGGCAGTTACTGCCGCTACCGGAACCGAGAACGGCAATTCGGAGTGGTGTATGTGGTGTCATGGCGCGTATGGTGACACTCGGGTCTCCTGTTTTCAAGTGCAATTGGCAGCCGCGCCCCATGGTTCACAATTTTAGGCTTCCGGTTTGGCTCAGGAGTGGGGTAGAGTCCGTGGCCATACGGGGACGGTGTCTGGCGAGGATCTGCAATGTCTAACATGGATTATGGTCGTGTTTTGGTTGGCGATGAGGACGTCCTACGTCCCAGCTATGACCGTTTCACCGCTCAGAACATCGACCAGGAGATGCTCGACGTCCCCGAGGGCGACGTCGAATGGCGCCAAACCACGCTTGGCAATCCCGTTTCTGTGACAGGCCCGGGCACGTTTCTCGGCAAAGCCGAACGTACGCTGAAGTTTGAGCCGACCACGCACCAGGGATGGTTTTTCGACAGGGAAGACCTTCCGGATTCGCTGCCCATCGCCGTGTCGGTGCAGAACGTGTGGACCATTGTAAGGAACATCGTGCTGTGTAGTGGCTCGCCCCACAACTACATGCGCATGGTCGAACACATCGTGGCCTTGAAGTACCTGGGGCTGGACAATGTCCTGATTCGAATGGACTCCGGTGACCCGCCTCTGTTTGATCGCAGCAGTATGGATATCGTCGAGGCCATTGAGCACAGTGGTATTGTCACACAACACGAACCCGCTCATTGCGTGACGGTCAAAGAACCCGTGACCGTTGTGGGTGATAACGGGGGGTTCCTGACGTTTGAGCCGCCACCAGCCGGTAGCCGGCGACTGATGGTCGATTGCGCGATCGATTTCCCGACCGCCATTGGTCGGCAGCGTATTCGGTATGATGTGAATCGCAAGACGGTGCGACATGGGGCTTTTGCCCGTACCAATACGAACCTATGGATGATGCTCTACTGCAAGACAGTCGGGAAGGTGTTTGCCGACACACGTAACCTTGGTTACACGTTGAAGAACATCCTCGTGGCCGGACCACGGCGCTATGTCAACAAACCCCATCTGATCCACAACGGAAAATCGCTCGAGGCGGTTTGGCACCGGGGTGTTCTTGATCTACTGGCTGCGGTTGCGCTGATTGACCATGGTCGATTTGTTGGCGTGATCAAGTCTTACAAGGCTGGCCATGCTCTTGATGTGGAGATGGTTAGAGAGTTGTATCAGCGCGATTTACTGGAGGATGTCTAGTGGCGATCCACCCGACAGCGGTCATTGAGGATGGCGCCCGTGTGGGGGCCGACGTTGACGTAGGCCCGTTCGCGTATATCGCGGCCGGCGCCCAGATTGGCGATGGCTGTCATATTGGTCCGCATACGACGATCTACGGTCACACCACGCTTGGCTCGGGATGCCGCGTGCATGCGGGGGCTGTCCTCGGCGATCTGCCCCAGGATTTTGGTTTCGAGGATGGGGAGTCCTTCGTCAGGATTGGTGACGGGTGTGCCATTCGCGAGGGAGTGACCGTGCACCGCGGGTCCAAACCGGGAACGGAGACGGTTATCGGTAGCCGCTGCATGCTGATGGCCTTCTCGCACTTCGCCCACAATGTTCAGCTTGCGGATGACGTGATTGTGGCCAACGGCGCTCTGCTTGCCGGCTACGTCTCGGTTGGCCCCCGTGCCTTCATCAGCGGGAACGTTGCCGTCCACCAGTTTGCCCGCGTCGGCCGCTTGGCCATGTTGGGGGGCGGCGCGATGATCTCAAAAGACGTGCCACCGTTTTGCACGATGAGACCTGCCATGGAGAATGCCGTTGCCGGACTGAACGTGATCGGGATGCGGCGTGCCGGCGTCTCGCCGGCGGATCGTGCGGCCGTGAAGCGGGCGTTCAAGCTGCTTTACCATTCGGGACTGAATGTCTCGCAGGCGCAGGAGCAGTTGGGCGAGCAGTTCAGTGACGGCCCCGCCCGGGAAATCCACGACTTCATTGCCGAATCGGAGCGCGGCATCTGCGGCGGCACGGCGCGCTAGCTCTTCTTCTTTCCGCGGTAGGTATAGGGCTTTGATACCACTTGGCCTTCCGGCGGAAGCACATCACGCTTCAATCCGAGTGACCCCAGCACTTTGTCCGTCGTCTTGAAGTGGCATTTTGCTGTCTGAAGCAGTACCTCCGGCGATTTCGCCCGGACGAGACTCGCGGCGGCATCGCACACGGCGGCAGAGGCGCCCTTCTTGAACTCAATGTCATACTGCTTGCCCATTTTCTGTAGAGCGCGCAGAAAGGCCTCGCGGGCAATGATCGACGCGGCGGCAACGGCGGGGTCCGATTCAGCCTTGTGGCGTTGGATGAGTTCGATTCCGCGTCCCTTCTGCATCAACGCCCGTTCTACGGTTTCCTTATTGCCAAACTGGTCGGAGATTGCTTTGGGGCAGCTCGGTACCGACTCGAGCATATTTTCGATGGCACGCGCATGGCCCCACGCCAGGATACGGTTGACGCTACGCATCTTACTGTAGAGGCGGTTGTACGCGGCCGGGCCGATCGTGACAACGGCGAAACGGCGGCCGAGGAGTTTGCGTAGTTCGCCACCCATGAACATGGCTTTCTTATCGCTGGTGATATTCTTGCTGTCCTTGACGTCGAGTTCACGCATGGGGTCGATGAGCGTCTCATCGATATAGGCCGCTGCGATGACCATGGGACCGAAGAAGTCGCCCTTGCCGCTCTCATCCACGCCCATGTGTGCGGAGGCAAGCTCCGGGTTGAGCATATCTTCGTAGCCGACAGACACGGAGAGCGTCACGAGGGGTTCGAGGACAAACTCAACGAATTCCTGGGCGCCTTTGCCCTGAATGAGTAGCTTTCCGCTGGTGTAGAGATTGATACTGCAATCCTCGCCCTTGGCCGCGATGCGCGTATAGGGGACCTCGGTGGGGCGATAGTTGCCGCACCGGAGGATCTCGATGAGCGTCGATTGCTGTTCTTCTGTGAGTTTGTAGGTAAATGAGTTCTTTGCTGGCATTGCCCGAGTAAAGCAGAAATCGGGAAATCAGAAAACAGAAATCACCTAGACCAGGTCATCCTGACCGCTGGCACCTGGAACCTGCTTTCGGCACGATCGCTGTAGAAAGCCCTGTTCAGTTTGTGGCGTGGACAGAAGTGAGGCGGCAGGCTAAGCTGTGCCTTTTCGTGACCTGATAATGGGAGATTGATGTGAGTTTAAAAGAATGCGTGATTACTGAACTGGACGAATGGAAGGCGCTGGATGCGCAGTATGCGACGCTGAAGGATGTGCATCTGCGGGAGCTGTTCGAGAATGATGAAGAGCGAGGGACACGGTTGACGCTCGAATCCTGCGGGCTGTTTCTTGACTACTCCAAGAACCGCGTGACAGACGAGACCCTCGACAGTCTCGTGAAGCTGGCCGAAGCGCGAGGCCTGAGTGATGCTATTGCTCAGATGTTCTCCGGCGAGAAGATCAACCAGACTGAGAACCGGTCGGTTCTGCATGTGGCGCTGCGCAATCGCAGCAATAGCCCGATTGTGGTGGATGGGCAGGACGTCATGCCCGGAGTCAACGACGTGCTTGAGCGGATGAGTGTGTTCGCGGATCGAGTCCGGTCCGGTGAATGGAAGGGCTTCACCGGGAAGCGTATCCGGAACGTGGTGAATATCGGCATCGGCGGCTCAGACCTTGGCCCGGCGATGGCGTATGAGTGTTTGAAGGCATACAGCGACCGTGACCTGACCGTGAAGTTCGTCTCCAACGTGGACGGCACGCATTTCGCGGAACACGCGATGGGATTGGACCCTGAAGAGACGCTCTTCATTGTTGCCTCCAAGACCTTTACAACCCAGGAGACGATGACCAATGCCGGTACGGCACGCGAATGGACATTGGCAGCCCTTAAGGACGAGGCGGCCATCGCCAAGCACTTTGTCGCCGTTTCGACCAATGCTGAAGCTGTCGCCGAATTCGGCATCGACACCGCCAACATGTTTGAATTCTGGGATTGGGTCGGTGGTCGCTATTCCATGTGTTCTGCCGTTGGCTTGCCATTGATGGTTGCCATTGGGGCCGAGAACTTCATGAAGATGCTGGACGGGTTTCACGCGATGGATCGGCATTTTGCCGAGACCCCGCTTGCCCGGAACATGCCGGTCATCCTTGGCCTGCTTGGCGTCTGGTATAACAACTTCTTTGGTGCCGAGTCGCATGCCATTCTTCCGTACGACCAGTACATGCACCGTTTTGCAGCGCATCTGCAGCAGGTGGACATGGAGAGCAATGGGAAATACGTCGGGCGTGACGGGAATCCCGTGAGCTGGCAAACCGGATCGATCATCTGGGGCGAGCCGGGCACGAATGGTCAGCATGCCTTCTATCAGCTCATTCACCAGGGAACGAAGCTGATTCCGGCTGACTTCATCGGATTCTGCAAGAGTCATAATGCGCTTGGTGATCACCACGTGAAGCTAATGGCGAACTTCTTTGCTCAGACCCAGGCCTTGGCATTCGGCAAGACGAAAGAAGCGGTAGAAGCTGAGGGAACGACCGGTGATCTTGTCACCCACAAGACATTCGAAGGCAACCGTCCCACGAATACCATTATGGCCGATCAGCTGACCCCCGAGACGTTGGGATCGCTGATGGCAATGTACGAGCACAAGGTGTTTGTGCAGGGCATTATCTGGAACGTGTTCTCGTTTGACCAGTGGGGTGTCCAGCTGGGGAAAGTCCTGGCCGGCAACATCCTGCCGGAGCTGGAGGCCGAAGGAGAGCCGGCTCTATCGCACGACAGCTCGACCAACGCCTTGATTCGGCGATTCCGGGCTAGCGTCTGAAGAGGCGCGAGAACGGCGATTCGTTACGCGCGTCATGGTGGAGTTCTGACCGGGCGTCGGGGCCCCCTTCATAGGGTGGGGGACTGATCAGCACCGTATCGTCCCCACGCTCATCCTCGGGCATGGGGGGAGGGTTCATGCCCGGCCAGGCGGCGCCAAATCCACGCTTCTTCATCAGTTCCTCGAACTGCACCATCCGGTATTCGCGACCGGCTGTAATGAAAATGAAGACTGAGATCAGAACCAGGAACGGATTTCCGGGGGGGAAGATCGCTACGCCCTTCAGCCCGAAAAGACCAACTATGAAGAAACAGACGGCTACGAATCGGCCCAGCCGCGAGGCCAGGTAGGTAGCCTTGAGGCGTCCGTAACGCGGCGTCATCAACGCCCGAAAGACGCGACCACCATCCATGGGGAAGGCTGGGAGCAGGTTGAAGCCGGCCAGGATCAGATTCACAAGACCTGCGTAGAAGAACACGATGCCGAGGTATGCCCAGGCTCCCTCGGCTTTGCCGAGCAGCACGGCCAGGGACATTCCGATCCCCCCCAGCACCACGCTGACGACGGGACCTGCTATGGCCATCAGGAATTCATCAAGTGGTCGTTTGGGGATCTGGTCCATCTTTGCAGCTCCGCCGATGAACATCAGCGTGATCTCGCGTACGCGGCATCCTTTTCGGATAGCAACGAAAGAGTGCCCGAGCTCATGGAGAGCAATGCTGGTGAAGACGAGGAACTCTAGCAGAAGAATGAACAGAACCGATAGCATTCCGCCCAGGACGCCCGCCGAACGCATTCCGCCTATGGCTCCTCGCGTGGCCAGGTAGACCAACAGTAGCAACAGCGAGACATGGATCTTGATGGGGATACCCCATACGCGACCTATTCTGTACTCAGATTTCAACATGGTGAGTTCCTGTAACCAATCGAATCAGAAGGGGAGACCTTACGCGAATAGAGAGAGGAGTAAAGGGGCAAAGCAGAAAATTGACGTTGTGAGACTCGAAATGGCGGGGAGGGAAGGAGCGGCTACGGAGCCATGTGCAGGGTGGGGGTGGTGATATTGCAGGTTGGGCGCACGCCAATTACATTGTAGGTGTACTCCCCGCCGCCGGGGCAGACAGGAGCTCCTTTACGAATGTACTCGTTCACAGAGGCGGCAGCAATGGAAGCCCCCTCGCTAAGACCATACGCGAGCGCGGCCTGTTCCTTGGCGTTGTCCAATTGTCGGAGGCTATTGATACAGGACGTCTGTTGGGATGTGTTGCGTGCCTTCATGAAAGAGGGAAGGGCCAGGCTGGTCAGGAGTCCCATTACGCCAACCACGATCATAATCTCGACCAGCGTAAACCCCGATCGGGGGCGCGATAACTGACAGCCGAAGGATCTACTTAATTGCATATCTGATGTTAGGCCTGTCACGGGTGTGGGTCCAGTAGTTTTTACACAAAAAAAGGGGGAAACGAAGCCTCCCGGCCTCGCTTCCCCCTGTTCGATCAACCTGCTTACAGAGTATGCGAGGTCGGGGACGTGATGTTACATGTCGGGAGCGTACCAATGTTCTGGTAGGTGTATGCACCACCGCCCGGGCAGCTCGGAGCTCCACCCTTGACATAGGAATTCACGGTTGCGGCTGCGATCGAGGAGCCGTCAGACAGGTTGTGGGCCATCGCGCCCTGTTCCTTGCCGGAATCGATCTGGCGAAGGTTGTTGATGCAGGCATTCTGCTGAGATGTGTTACGAGCCTTCACGAAGGAAGGAATCGCAATTGCGGCCAACAGGCCGATGATGGCGACCACGATCATGATCTCTACGAGTGTAAAACCTGACTTCTTCATTCGCATTTCCTCCTTTTAGGTTTTTGGCTGCGATCCGCCCGTTTCGCTCAACAGTGAGCAACGTCTCTCAAATTTAGCAGGCACTGTGCCAGAATTGCGAAGTCAGCCTGTTTTTGTGGAGTTTTTCTTGAAATGGCTACATATGGCCAAGTTATGGAGTGTTTTTGGTGACTGTGGCGCTATTCAGCCGACTCGATTTCTCGCAATTTGACGACCGATTCGTGAATATGCAAACGAGAGATGTGTGTTATCATATATGAGACGCAGGATTCTCATCCATGGAGAGCACAAAATCGCGACAACTCTGGCGTGGATGCGGGTGAATCAGGCAAAACGAGGGTGAATTGCTACTCGGTTGCTTCGGGAAGCTTCCGATAGAGCGTCGCAAGGCTGATGCGCAGCGTCTTCGCTGCTTTCTCCTTGTCGCCCCCAGTGTGGCTGAGCACCTGGTTGAGGTAGTCCTTCTCCTGCTGGCGCAGGAACGCTTTCAGCGATTTGCAGCGCGTGGCATCGAAGGCTGCGCTCTCGCGTCCGCTGGCACTGGCAGCAGTGGCGGCGATGCGTGGCGGTATGACATCAGTGGTTATGTGCTTGTCGCGGGCAAATGTGATGGCGTGTTTGACTGCATTCTCGAGCTCGCGCACATTTCCCGGCCAGTCGTAGGCCTCAAACATGGCGCACACATCTGCATCGATGGTCGGAGGCTCGATGCCTTCGGGTGTTTCTGCCTTCAACACATGGTATACAAGCGGGAGAATGTCATCCCGTCTTTCGCGAAGAGGCGCAATCTCGATCGGAATAACACTCAGGCGGTAGTAGAGGTCTTCACGGAAGGTTCCTTCTTCGATAAGGGTCTCAAGGGGGGTATTGGTGGCAGCCAGAACTCGTGCATCAACCGGGACGTTCTTGTTGCTGCCGACGCGTCGTACTTCCCGCTCCTGGAGTACGCGCAGTAGCTTGCCCTGAATACTCAGTGGCATGGAGCCAATCTCGTCCAGGAAAATGGTTCCACCGTGGGCAGCCTCGAAGAGGCCCTCTTTGTCGGACGCAGCCCCGGTAAAGGCTCCTTTGACATGCCCAAACATCTCGGATTCGAGCAGAGGCTCCGGGAGGGCTGCGCAGTTGACGGGCAGGAACTGCTTTTTGCCACGCGGGCTGTGCGTATGCATGGCCTTGGCAATGAGCTCTTTGCCGGTGCCGCTCTGTCCGTAGATAAGAACGGTGGTATCGGTCGGGGCAACACGCCGAATCATTTCGCAAACATTCTTCATCTGCGAGCTTTCGGCGATAATATTGTCAAACTCGTAGCGTGTCTCAAGCTGTTGCTTAAGGGTCGCGTTTTCGTTGAGCGCATCCCGATAGGATAGGGCGCGCTGCACGGTGATAAGCAACTCATCCACTTTGAAGGGCTTGGTAACGTAGTCAAACGCGCCCAGTTTCAGGGCCTCAATGGCGGTTTCGACCGATCCGTAGGCCGTGAGCATGATCACGGAAGTGGTTGGCTTCTCGTCGTGGACGAGCCGCAGAAGATCCATTCCGTTGATTGGGCTCATGCGGATGTCGGAAATCATGAGATCAAACGTCTCATTCCTTACCATTTCAATAGCCTGCTCGCCATCCGAGGCTGCGACGACATCGTAGTCTTCGGCCTTGAGGACGGTGCACAGGACGCTCAGGATACTAGGTTCATCATCGACTAATAGTATACGGGCCATAGCGAACTCCGTTTTTTTGTGTACTGAAGGATAGAAAACTACCTCATTAGGATCATATTGTATGGCGTGGTAGTGATGGTGTAAAGGGGGAATTCGCAGTTTTTCAAAAGTGGCACGAATCCATGACGGCTTCGTCACAATTCCAAGAGCTCCGAGCCGTTGACGGCTCCTATCCGCTGACGACCTCACCCATTTTAAAGATCGGGAGGAACATGCAGAGCACGATACCACCAATGATGACACCAAGAAACACCATGAGAAGGGGTTCGAGTAGCGACGTAAGCCCTGCGAGCATTGTCTCGACCTCGTCGTCATAGAAGTCGGCGATGTTGTCCATCATCTCATCGATCTTACCGGTCTTTTCACCGGCTTGGAGCATTCTCACAAGCAGGATTGGAAACACGGGTTGATTGAGCATGGCGCTGGAAAGTGGATCTCCGTTCTCAACCGCCGTTCCTGCATCTTTGACGATTTTCTGCGCGACGACACTTCCGGTCGCACCGGAGACGATATCCAGGGCTGAGAGAATTGGGACACCGCTTCGAATAAGCTGCCCGAACGTACGGGCAAACCGAGCGGATGCAACTTTCTTGCGCAGTTCACCAAAGACGGGCGCTTTGAGGAGCATCTGGTCGAGCTGGTAGCCCCCTGCCGGGGTTGCCTTCCAGCGTTTAAACGCGATGACGGCGGCAACAATACCAGCGATAACGTACATGCCGTACTTCTTGAGTCCGTCACTCAGGTTGAGCAGGAACTGGGTTGGTCCAGGCAGTTCGGCATCGAAATCGGCGAACATCTCGCCGAATACGGGGACGATGAAGACGATCATGGCAATGGCAATGGTGATGGCGATGCAGAGGATGATGGTCGGGTACATCATGGCCGATTTAACTTTGCGTCGTAGCTTGGCCGACGCTTCAAGGAAGCCTGCGAGCCGGGCTATCGTCTCGGCTAGCTGTCCACCGGATTCGCCACCGCGCACCATGTTGGCATAGAGTTCATCAAATACGCTGGGGAATTGACGCAGGGCATCGGAGAAGGCGGCGCCGTTCTCGATGCTCGCCCGCAGTCGGGTGATTACGGTCTTGAAGTTGGGATTGTCACACTGCTCTTCGAGGGCCTCCAGTGTGGCGACGATCGGCATGCCCGCTGATAGCATGGCCGCCAGCTGTCGGGAGAATCCGGGCAGGAGCTCATTGACAATCTTCTTGGCGCCGGGAACGCCCTTCTTGGCTGTCTTGGCCTTCTTGGCGGAAGAGCCGGTTGCTTTGACGGCAGGACTCATTGATCGTTGCTCCTTGTTTCCTAATCTCCACCTGTCACGGCTAGAGCGGCCTCCAGGCTGGTGAGCCCGTCACGGACACGTGTTAACCCGGCTGCCTTGAGCGTTACCATGCCATTTTGCACAGCCAGGTCGCGGATCTCTCCTGTATTCATGCCGGAGAGAATGCCTTGTCTAATCTCTTCGCTGACGAGAAGGACCTCCATGATCGCGCCGCGCCCCTTGTATCCATTCGTGCAACGTGGACAGCCGTGGGGGCCGTAGATGGTGGCACCTTCGAAGAGCTCGGGATCGATGTGGTTGGTTTTCAGCACCTCCGGGGTAAACGAGGTCGTCTTGCGGCAAGCGGGACAGAGTTTGCGATAGAGGCGCTGTGCCTGGGCGCATACCAGGGCCGAACCCAGCATAAAGGGCTCGGTTCCCATGTCGATCAGTCGTGTGATGGCTCCCGCTGCGTCATTCGTATGCAACGTGCTCAGCACCAAATGTCCCGTAAGAGCCGCTTTCACCGCGATTTCTGCGGTCACTTTGTCTCGAATCTCACCCACGAGGACGATGTCGGGGTCCTGGCGCAGAATGGATCGGAGTGCGGCGGAAAAGGTGAGACCGACATCCTCATGGATCTGGACCTGGTTGATTCCTGCCAACTGGTATTCTACCGGGTCTTCACAGGTGATGATGTTGGTGTCCGCTTTGTTCAGATCCTGGAGGCAGGAATATAGCGTTGTCGTCTTGCCGCTACCCGTAGGGCCTGTCACGAGAATGATCCCGTGAGGCTGTTCAATGGCATACTCCATGGATGTCTGTGAGACGGGATCAAGACCGAGGGCCTTCAGGCTGGGAGCCAGGGAGGATTTATCGAGCGTCCGCATCACGATCTTCTCGCCGTGCACCGTTGGCAGAATGCTCACGCGAAGGTCGACTTCCTTGCCCAGGGCTTTGATATTGAAGCGTCCATCCTGCGGGATGCGGCGCTCTGCAATGTCCAGATCGGACATGATCTTGATACGAGAGATAATGGCAGCCTGGAGCCCTTTTGGCGGGGCCGGCCTTTCGATCAGTGCTCCGTCAATACGGTAGCGGAGACGGATGGTCTTCTCCATCGGTTCAATATGAATATCACTGGCACCGGTTCTGAGCGCTTCGACCAGAATCATATTTACCATGCGAATGACGGGAGCGCCTTCGGCTTTTTCGAGCATCTCATCCAGGCTCTGCTCTTCGCCGGAGCCGTCATCGACGACCTCCACATCGCTCTCGTTGCGCATGAGCTCTTCCATGTCGAGCCCCTGGGATGACTCGGCAGAGAGACGAGATAGTACCAGGCTTATATCGTCCTCCGGGGCCACAACCGGCGTGATGTTGAGTCCCGTCAGGGTTGTGATCTCATCGATGGCCATGAGGTCGAACGGGTCACCCAAGGCAACGGTTAGCGTTCGCCCCACGCGCGAGACCGGCATCATGACCCGCTTGGAAAGCGTTTCACGCGGTATGAGTTCAAGCAATTGGGGGTGGGGGACGAAGTGCTTCAGGGAGATTGGCGGCATGCTCAGATACTCAGCCAGAGCGAGGGTCACGTTCTCAGGACTGGTCAGCTTCTTGTCGAGCAGGAGCTTCTCGAACCGAACGTTTCCACTCTCGGCCTCGCGGCAAGCCTCTTGAAGGGCCTCGGGGTCAATGGCGTTACGACGCAGTAGTATCGTCGACAGCGTTCCGACTAAGTCTCGTTTGGCCATATCCCTCTGTCCACCTTATAGCCCGTGCTCAAGTTTCGTTCGTGGCCACATTATGTCATGGCATCTATAGAAGTCCAAAACAAAAGGAGCAATTGCCGTGCCAGAATCCACCGATCAAAATCACGCGTCACGCGCCACAGCATGTGCGCTGATGAATGAACAAAGAGCTCGGCTGGCTTAGGGGTTGCGATTGATTGTGCGGGCGTGATATACAGGAGCCGCGTGCGACAGTTGTCGCACTCGATCCTGACATCCAAGGGAGAAACCATGGCGACGGCAAACGACGAAACACCTCAGCACGATGCCGAATCCGAAGTCTGGAGCGCAATTGCTGCGTTTGAGAAGATCCTTGAGGCCATGCCGGATGATCGCGCTTCGCTGGAGACGCTCTCTCACGCCTACGAGCACATTGGCGACCAGGTGAAGACGCTTGAGTATCTGATGCGCCTGGGCGACGTGATTATACGTGACGGCGACGCTGAAGCGGCGGGCGATATTGCCGGCAAGTTGAGGGAATTCGGCTCGAGCGATCAGCAGATCACCGACCTGTGTGACCGTTTGGATCAACTGGGATCATCAGCCCCCGCGGGTGATGACGTGGTAGAACAAACACCGACGGTCCGCGCAGGGCGCTCATCAGCGCACGCCTTTCGTGTCGCCGATGAACTCTCGTTTGCATGGCGCCTTTTCGAGGCGGGAGAGCTCACCCAGGAAGAGTACGCGAGTGTGGCGCAGGATCTGTCCGAAATGTCTGCCGATGACCATCTTTCGACGGCATCCGTATTGCATACGCTGGATGCGCGTTCCTTCAGCGGAATGGAACGACTGATGGGGTATGTTGCCCGCGATTCCCGGACGCCGATCGTCTCGCTATCTTCATTCGACATCCCGGCAGAGGCCCGCAGCCTATTGCCGACTGAATTCATGATTCGGCGAGGTGCCGTTGTCTTTGACTTGATTGGCGACGACGCACTCGTGGCGGTAATGAACCCCTACGACGATGCACTCCGTGAGCAAGTTCAGTCTGAAGTCGGCCGCCCCTGCCATTTCTTCATCTCGCTGCCCGCCGAGTTCGATGCGGCGGTCTCCAACAGCGGTGAGGAAGAGGAAGAGGGTTAATCGGCCCGAGCATCGTCCGTTCCCCGCTGCTAGCAGCCTGTCGGACTTTGAAAAGCTGCGCTAGTGGTTGATTCTCCAGCT
>CAZCDU010000006.1:0-100028 GCA_964497125.1 uncultured Victivallales bacterium
CAGAAATCTGACGTACAGTCAGGCCGCAACGGTTCTGCAGGAATCTTGCCATCCAGCTGACCAAAGGGCGCGTGCCCGCGCTTCCAGCCGGCTTGCTTCGTATCAAACTCGGGCTCGGCCCAGTTTTCCATGCCGGCGGGCACGGTCACCTCGCGATAGCGCCAACCAGGCTCCCAGATCTTCTCTTCCGGGGGATCGAAGGTGTGGTAGTCCCACGCGATCGCCGCCCGGTCGGGGCCAAACGCATGCCAGTCGTAGTCATCCACCCCGAGGCGCTTGTAGAGCGCCACCAGCTCAGGCATCTTCGGGCGGGGCGCGAACTTGGTGCTGGCGGCCTCTTGGAGCAGGAAGTCGCTGTTGTTGCCGCGATAGTCGCCGTAGCCGACAAACTTAGGAATCAGCGAGTCCAACAATATGGGCTTCAGTGCCTCTTTGACAACGGGTCCAAACTTGCTGGAATCAGCACCCATGTAAAGGCTCTTGTGCGGCAGCACCTCATCCGGAAAGCGCTTGCGGCTGGCCGCATAGAGCTCGTCGAAGCCGCCGGGCGTATTGGCCACGGTTCTGGCAATGCCCGAGAGCATATAGCCCACACAGCTCGACATATCCTGCCCGCCGGGTGCGCTGAATTCGGTCGGGTAACCACTATAGGCCTTGGCGAACGCTTGCAACGCCAACGCCTGAATCTCGGGCTTGGCGCTCTGCAGTCGCGTAACGATGCCACTGATCCCCAGCATGCCACCGGCACGGCTATTGGTCCGCATCAGCTCACCAATGGCCGGCAGAATCTCCGCGTAGTAGTCGTCATGCGCCACCAACGGCGTCAGTGCCCGCACGGCCGCCTGGCGAATCCACCAGTCCTCGTGCTTGAGCCACTTGGCCAGGCTATCATAGTAGGGTGCAATCTTCTCGGCGGGCGCGAGGCCAATCAGGCTCATCGCTTCCATCACCACCCACCATGACTCCTCGGGGTCTGCAATCATACCGCCAATAAGTTCAGTCATCTCGTCGGTGAGCTCGATCGGCGTGGCGTTGCGCTTGCGTTTGCCGGCGGCGGCGCGCACACCGGTCAGGCGACCGCGGGGGTCCTTGGACTTGAGCAGCTGGACGATCAGGTGGTGTCGCCCAAACGTGTTGATGCTTTCGCCTGCAACGGCCCGACCAATGCTGTCGGGGTGATGGGCAAACATCAGCAGCGTCTCGTCGCTTATCGCGGGATCGGCCAGGAGTTGCATCAACTCCATCGAGGCATGCGTAGCAATCGTCTCCTTCGATTGGTCATACCGCTTGCCGGGGGCATACTCGCCTGGTTCAAGGGAGTAGAAGGCCTCATCCGCCTCGGTTCCCCAGGGGCGGTCGGGAATGGTGTAGGGCTTGGAGTATTTGGTCCGCGGCGCCCCATAGATACGCAGCTGCTTGCGTGGGACGGTGTAGATCAGCGGAATCAGGTTACCCCATGACCGACCACCGTTGTGCCCAGTGGATGCATAGCTGACATTGAGGCCACTGCACCAGCCGAAGGCGCCATCGTGACGGCGGGCCAGTTCGTACATCCAGGTGCGGTCTTTCATGAAGGAGCGATACATCGCGGGGCGTTTCTCGGCCAGCAGCCCTGCGGACGCACCACGCCAGAGCTCGCCAATGCCGCCACCGGTATGACCATGAAAGAGCCAGGAGGTGGTGTAGAAACTCTTGTTGGCGTTGATGTCCCGCGCCTTGGCATAGACTGACGCTTCACCGGCCGGATGCAAGGAGGCAGCCGCCGCCATGGCAAAGGCGAGCCCACCGTTCTTGCCGTTATCCACCCCACCCTCTTCCGGCAGGCCGTCGCCATAGGCCACGTTCCAGTGCCCGGCAAAACGGTAGAAATGATAGAGACAGGACTGCAGCGTGTGTTCATCGACATCGACCCCACACTCTTTGGCTAGCAGCAGGAAAGTCAGGCAATGCACACCGGCTGCGTTCATGTGACCACCCCCCATGTAGCGGTAGTTACAGCCGCCGCGCCCCATCCAGCTGCCGTTGTAGATGCGTTCCTTGAGGTTATCCACGCCATACTTGATGCCGGGCAACACCGACTCATCGCCGGTGCGCAAGTAGTATTCACAGACGGCCGGTCCGTTGTAGCCAATGTCCCACGGGAGCCCACTCACGTTCTTGCCACCACTAAACCATTTGCGCACCACATCCAGGTCCTTCTCTTCGCCAGTTGAGAGCAAGAACAAGGCAGAGCCGTAGCCCGGCTTGGCGGTGGCAAGAAAATCGGCGAACTGACGCACGATCTTGTCGGACTTCGGGCAGTCCAGCGGCCAGGTGTCGCTGTAGGCGCCAATCACCGGAATCGTGACGATCACCTCTTCTGCCTCTGCCTTGGCATCGGCCTTGACCATCATCTTCAGGATGCCATCGGTCGCCTCCGCCTCAGTGATCAGATTGCCCAGGATGATGCGCGGATCGATATCCTTGAGCACCTTGCCATTGATGCTCTCGATGATCTGTCCCGGCTTGAGCTTGCCCGTGGCCGCCGCCGGCGACCCCGGCTCGACGCTTACCAGGTGCATGGTGAAGGCCGGCTGGACCAGCTCCAACCCAATACCGATCGGCCCAATGTGATCCATCTTGAGGCGGGGCATGTCATGCGCCGGATAGAAATGGAACTGCGGGCGTTCCTTGTAGTAAGGGTCGCTGTACGCCCCCGTGAATTCTGCGCCGGCCACGGCGGACCCCACCATCGCACCCAACCAAACCAACCCACACAACCGTCTAAATACACACGTCTTATGCATCGTCACTCCTCGCAGTCATTAGCTCTATCCCTAAACGCCAGCAATACCACAAGCGGGGACGGTTAGCACAGTGCCATTGTACGACACCAGCAGCGTCACATCGCGCCAGTAGCCGAGGTATGTAGTCCCGCCTTTAGGCGGCCCACCGGACAAGCCAGATTATTCATGAATAGGGGTGGAACTTAGGAATGAACATCGAACACTGTCTAAACTTGGAGTGCGGCGGCAGAGGCGAGGCACGAGCCGGCGACGCCGCTTTCCGCAGAACCCGAGCGCCATTACCGCCACGACCTCCCAGCACGATGCAAAAGCGGTGTCGACGTCCTACGCTCGCAAGCTCGCTTCGGACTCTGCCACCGCACTCCAAGTTTCACCCCTGATTTATCCGATTAGGCCCCTCACCCAGGAACCCCGTTACTTGATGATGACTAGCATGCCGGAGGGGGGCGGGGTGCTCAGCGAGAAGTTGCTGATCGTCCCCTTTGATGTATACGTGGTGAAGCCCACATACTTGATGTCACCGTAGTCTCCTTGGCCAGCCGTTGTAGGCTCTCGGACCAGCGCGTCATTGATGATGAACGCCATGGTCCAGTTGGCAGAGTCTGGATCCGTTGCGTCCAGAACAACCTTCAAGGCTAGTGACCCAGCTGAAACGGAATGAGAGGCTGCGGTGTGCAGGCCTCTGCCCAGGTACGACACGACTGTTCCGTCTGCCAACGTGTTTCTATATAGATATATTCCGTACACTTGGACGCCACCAGCCGCATACTTGTCCTCGTTCGACGCAGAATAGCTCAGGGTCGTCCAGGGGCCGCCTCCACCGGTATCCGTCACATCGGCACTGAGGGTGTAGACATTGCCAGACTCCGGCGTAAAGGGGAGCCAGACGCCTGCCGAAGCATTTGGCGTTGCGTCATAGGTTCCGTCGGCTTTGAAATAGCCATTCGAGTTGGCCATCCATGTCTCCGAGCCCGGCCGCACAGCTGGCGCTGTTCCCGTAAGCGTCGCATTCGTGGCGCCTGAGAAATCGTCATAATAGATCACGTCGGCGCGGGCCGACGCGACGGTCATCCCGACCAACCCAATCGCCACGAGACCACGCGTCCACCTGTTCGTCACTCTCTTACCTCTCTTCATCGTAAGCTCCTCTACTCGGTTACGTCTATTCTGAGCATCTCATTCTGTTTGACGATATCGTGGCCTGTCCACTGCACCACATTGCTGCTGGGGGTTGACAAGAAGCCTGCAAGGACACGCCAGTTGCCCACGACCAAGTTGGTGCAGCTTGACACGCTGAGCGCGCCGTTGGGCAGGCCGTACGCACGATACTTCAGGTAGGGTTGCGTCCCGGGGGTTATCCCCACCTCGATGATCTCGAAGCGGTTTGCCTCAGTGGGGTCGGTGTTGATCAGGTACTCCTGGTCGAGACTGAGGTCATCGCCATCCTCATTGGGCAGCGCCGGATCACCCCCGCGTGCGATCACCCACGACTGCGGCGTAATGGTACCGCCAGCGGCGTAGACCACCAGGGGGGTGCTTTCGCTTACGAGAATGTCATCAAGAACACCGCGCCCGCTTCCGCCACTGATGACCAGCTTCTCGTAGCCAGTGATCGTCGCATCTACGAAGCCAAATGGCCCCGCCTTGACCTCGTCGACGTAGAGCCACCAGGTGGCTGTCGCGTAGTCGCTCTCAACGGTGAAACGCGCCCACTCGCCTTCGGCAGCGGTTAGGCCTGAGCTCACCACATTAGTCCCATCGCACACCATCACGTGGGAGTTGGTGGCGACAAAGAATGCCGTCGCGATATTGGTCGGGATCTCCGGGAGTTCCTGCATCTGCACCACGCGCATGCGCATATCGGTCCAGACGTGCTGCATGGCGTTATTGAACTGGTGCTCAAGGGAGCCCTGCTCACTGGTGATGGCAGCCGCCTGCCCGCTGCCACCATGGGTCACGTTGGTCTGTACCTCGACGCCATCAGCGGACCAGCCACGCTGTCCGTCCAGCGCCCCGAGCGTAGAGGCCTCGAAGGGCTCCGAGAATGGGATAGCCCCCCAGTCTGAATGGTCAGGCAAGATGGTGTAGACGAAACGGTCTGCTGCTCCCTTGGTGCCATTCACGATCGGGCCCAATTCAAAGGCGATCGTTTCGCTATCTTCACCCGCCAAGTCATCGATGATCGTCAATTCGAACGACTTGTTGGTTTCGCCCTCATCGAAAGTTACCGGTGCAGCTGCATAGGTGAAGTCATCCCCGAGCGCGGCGGTCCCGCCGGGGGTCGCGAGGCGAGGCTGCACCGACACCGTACCCGCATAGGGGTGCGAGAGCGTGATGGCAACCATGACGGCAGTATTGCTCTCAGCCCCGCTGCCGGAAGCCTCTAGAAAAGTCACCTCAGGCAATGGGTTGATAGCGGTGAATGCCCAGTCGGTGTCAGTGTCGATTCCAACGTAGTCATTACCCGCCAGATCCTCAATCGCACCGGCAGCGATCTGCACAGCATACCGGTCGCCTCGTTCCAGCGGCGAGGCGGGGGTAATCGTCAGGGACGTATCCTCAATGGCCACCTGGGTTCCGTTGGTGACATTGATGGACTCCTCACTCGCTTCTGTCAGGTTCTTGAGCAGAATCGTGCCGCTACCAGACCGGATAGGCTCACTGAAAGTGACCTGCAGAACCGCGTCGAACGCAACGTTGCTCGCGCCGTTGAGCGGATTCAGAAGAGCAACGAGCGGCGCAACCCCATCGGGACCGACATCAGTCGTAGCGGCGGCCGCTGCAGATGGATTGCCCGCATTGCCGAGGCCGTCCCTTGTCGTGACGTCATAGCTGTACGTTGTCCCGGGGGTAAGTCCACTATCGATGTAACTCGTGCTGGTCTGCCACTCGCTATCGTGACCACCGCCAGAGGTACAGTGAAAACGGTACTCGACGGGACCGACCGACGCACTCGCCGTGGTGGCCACCATTCTGATCATGGTGTCGTTAACCGGCATCGGAAGGACCTCGAAGCCGGCCGGATTCGGCGTCGGCGCAGCCAATGTGGTGAACTGCTCGTTGGTAGGCGCCCAGTACACACCCGCGCTGTTGCTCGCGCAGAAGGTGTAGAAGTAGGTCGTATCTGGCGTCAGGCTGGTCAGCGCATAGCTGAGGTTGGTCCAGGTGAAATCAGCCCACGAGCCTAGGTGATCACTTGCGGACCAGCCGAAATTGGTGCCCTGGTTCGTCTGGCCCCAATACACGTAGACGTCCACATTCGTAGCGGGAGCAAGCAAGTCGGCATTGAGCGTGGCAAACGTTGATCCAAGGTCGGATGCAGGGCGACTCACGACCCCCCACTCGCTGGCGAGCACCACGTTCATGGTGACCTCATCCGATGCTTGCAGAAACCCATCATCCGCGCTCAGACGCAGGACATAGATGCCGGGAGTCGTGGCAAAGTGGACGGCGGTATCGACCGCGGATGCATCATCAAAGGTGACACCTGCCGGGCCACTCACGACGCTCCACGTCGTCACGGGAGTTTGTTCGTTGTCCGTTACCGTGCCATTTAGCGGGATCGTGGCCTCCGGCCCGGAAGCGCCCTCCTGCAGCACCACGGAGCGGTCGAGTCCGGCATCAACTAGGGGAACACTGTTGGTGTCGTTGTCAATGACCGTCGCAATCAGCGTGTGGCCCAACCCATCCCAGAAGGCGTCACTGCTCGTTGCGACGAGCGAAATGGTCCCCTCCTGAACGGGCTCGTAGATGGTGTCGTCGACGGGGCTGACCGTAACGCTTTGCGGCTCATCCCAGTTGTTGGTCGTAAACGTGAGCGCACTGAGAGAGACGTCGACCTGACTGTCGGGTGTCACTGACACGGTTACCTCGGCGCTGGGCGCGGTATTGAGGACCACCGTGAACGCGTCCTCGGCGCCGTCCTCATCCACCACGGTCGCCCCGTCGCTTTCACTCACCAGGATATCGACATGGTGAATGGTAATGGTGACATCCGACGACACCGTGTCGGTACCATCACTGGCGCTCAAGCGCAGGAGGTAGTCACCGGGAACGACGAAAGTCGCGGTGGTGTCTGCGGCTGCTGCGTCGGTAAATCTGACCGGCCCCGGGCCACTGATCATGCGCCACGACAGCGTCAACAGATCACCATCAACGTCGCTGGCCGAGCCATCCAAACTCACCGTGGAAGCCATGGGAGCATGTTCCTTGTAGGGATGATCCATGGATAAGCCATCGATCAGGTCCCATTTGTGTGCGAGGTAGCCCTCCATTCGCTGACGGTCAGCGGGAGTCGGATTCTCCGTCATGAAGATGAACTCAGCAAAGGAACCAATTATACCTCCCCCACCAGCGTGATCGCCGCCATTGACGGTGAAGAGGTCCGTCAGGACTCCGGCTCGATGATTGCCTTCGTTACCTGCAATCTGCACGCCATCCCTGTGGATCGCGCTGTTGGTCGTAGCTAGCGAATACTGCAAGAGCTGCCGCCCCGGGGCACCCGCAGTCGAGGCGCGGGCACCGCCATACGAGTTTTCCAAGTGCTGACGTTGCCAGCCGCTCACCTCACCGCCCGTGCCACTCACCATATATCTGTCGACGAAACTCGAGGCAGTCCTTTGAAAGTGAATATATTTACTCGAATTTGTGTCAGCGACGTCAGCGACCACAAAAAGGGTGTAGGCGTCGCCGCCAATACCATCATCATCGACATAACGGCGAAGCGACTGTCTCTGACTACCTGTGGCATTCCACGGCACCACCTCGAGGCAGGGCAGGGAATCATTCCACCCCGTCGGATTGTATGTAGGCCTGGCACCTTCAGTCGGTTGCTCCATATGCCGCTCGTGCCCGCTCTTGTCGCGCCACTCGGAGACGGAATTGCCCTCCCCGACCTCCACGGTGGCGGCATCTGACGCATCCAGCCAGATATCCATGCCCATGACATCCGGGCTCCAAGGGGTACCCTCATGGAAGGCAACCGTCTGATCGCTCCCCGCCTCCACAAGAGGCGCACTGGTGTCGTTGTCCGCAATCGTGATCGTCGCCGAGCTGGCGGCCCCGATAGAATAGGCGGCGTCCGCTGAAACCGTCATCACAGCCGTTTCGCTGCCCTCTGCTGAGACGGCATCATCTGCGGGGGTCAAGGTGATGGTGAGCGAACTTGCCCCCACGGGAATCGTAACCGTATTGGTGGCGGAGAGTGTGTAGTCATCGCCAACTGTCGCGGCTCCATCAAGGGTGAAGAGAACAGCCAATGGTGCGGTGGTAGCGCCCGCGCGTTCGATCGTCCAGCTGCCTGTCTCCGTGCCCTCTTCAGCGGCCACGGCATCGCTGGCCACGACATTCACCTGTCCATCCGGCGTTGTCACGGTGATATCAAAGAACCCTATGGTCTGTGTGTCACCCACCGTTGCCACATAGGTGATCTCATCCTTGCCGGTATATCCAAGCGCGGCCGTATAGGCGATGGTGCCTGGGCCCGTCCACTCCAACGAGCCATATTGAGGGCCGAGGATCGTGGTGTTACCTGCGGCAGCGCCTGCTGCCTGAAGATCAAGCACTTCCGCCACAGTCTGGGTCGCGCCGATGGGCATGACGCCGTGATCCACCACGGTCACGCTCTGCACACTGCTTCTGGTGGTGGTATATGCCCATGAATCACTGAGACCATCATAGACCTCGTCGGCCGATGCGGTTGCGTAGTCGACACTGAATGGCTCTGAGGCATCGGCCCCGGGGGCACCTGCAACAGTCACAGCCTGGGGTATCTTGTAATTCTCCGGGGTAAACGTGAGCGTCTTGGGATAGACCAGAGCGGCCCCCGGATTGGAGCTGGTGACGGTCACGGTGACATCGCTCTGGGGCGGATTGATGAAGCGCACCGTCATCGTCTCGGTGGTGGTCGGTGTTACCGTCAGGGCATTCGCTTCTGACGGAAGCACCTTGAACCCGGGAGCACGAAGCGTTAAATGGGACATCTGCCACGCGGTCTCGTAACCAAGCTTATGACAGAACCACGAGCGCCACGCCGGGCTCAGCTTATTGGCAGGCTCCTCGGGAACGGCGCACCGACCCGAAATCAGACTTACGATGTAGCTACCGGCCGCGATATTCATTTCCCCGGAGGCGTGCCACCCATCACTTTGAATCGGAAATGTCGGCTGGAGATGATGCATCTTGGACCACAGAAGCCGCCAAGGGACGGGGCGTACATCGTAAACCGCTGAAGGCACCTCCCCTCGCAAGATCATGTACTGGGCAAGCCCGAGGTCATCGCCGTCAATATCGTAGAGACAGGTTACTGCCGCGGTCTGTCCGTTATGATTGAGTGCATAGCCGAATGAGGCATCAACGCCACTGCCTACCTGGTAGCTTTTAGTGCCCCACCAGCGTCCGTGGTGAAACTCAAAATAGTCGACACCCGACGCATCGAGCCGGCTGGCAGCCTTGGCCGCCGTGATGCCACTCGACATTCCATTTTCGCTGCTAGTGCCATTGTGCCTGGCGAGAATCGCCCGATGCCTGGCATGAATCATATGGTGAGGCGTCTCACTGGTGTAGTCTCCCGTGTACTGGGAAGTCGGGTCTGTCGCCTGAACCACACTCAGCGCGTGGTCAGCAATGGCATCACCGGAAACGGCGTAGCGGTAACCGGACGAGCTGGCACTCCGGTCGAACATCTGGCTATAGATGGCAGCCGCAGCCAGATACGCCCCATTCGGAGTGGGATGGCTGTAATCGGTATCCTGAAGGTTCAAACCGGACACGTCCGTAAGTCCGTCCCAGGCGAGCCCCGCCGGCACGACCTCAACCCCTGCGGAGTTGCCTACGCGATAGACCTTTTCATTGAACTCTGTCGTGGATGAGTCAGAGCTATTCTCCGGCCATTGGCCCAGGAGCACCAGCTCAGCAGACCCCTTCGCGACTTCCTCCTGGATGGCTCTGACCCCTTCGGCATACACGCCAGGCATGGCTGCCATCAGATAGGGGTCGCCGCTTATGATGATGTAGTCCCACTCGTGATCCCCTTCGCCACGAAGGTTCGCCAACCGTTCCGCTTTCCCGTCCGGCCAGAAGAGATACTGGGCCAAACTATAGCGATGATAGTTTACGTCGTACCAGGATACGGCCTGGTTGTAGGCCGTGCGTACCACCTTGCTTGTGTAGACGTCCTCAAACTCGACATGGACCGAGTTAGTACCGGCAAGATCCTGCGAGAGCATACTGTCGAGATGCGCCGCAATAGCGGTGGGATTGAACGCCTTCTCGCCCGCGTTGTAAGACCGAGTCGATCCAATCACGAGGACCTTCAGGTCACCGGTCGGCAATCGGTACTGCGCCGAGACGGTCAAGGGCCCTGTGATAACGGCTGGGAGTTCGGCTGACCAGGTCACGAATTCGTAGCCGGGCTCCGGGATCACGGCCGGCGGGGTGGGACAGGGCTCACCACCGCCAATGGCATGACTCACGTTGGGAGTTCCGCCTGCGAGGGCACCATGGTCACCGGGTTGAAACGTCACTGTGTAGGCTTCGAGCCAGCGCGCGTAGAGCGTGGTGTTTCCGACAATGCTAAAGGTGTCACCTGCAGCAAACGTGGTGCCGCTCCAGTCAGCTGCTGTATTCCACCCCGCAAAGACGTAGCCGGTTCGGGTGAGAACGCCCGGGTTGCCGAGTACCGTAACGCTGTCTCCGGTGCTATAGTCCGTGCCATCCACGGGGGCCGAGCCGGCGGTACTCTCGTTTGTGCTATAGTTCACGGTCAGGTTGGTGAAGAAGCCCGCCGCCGCCATGGCAGGAGCAGAGGCGTCGCCGCTATTGCCATGGGCGTCGCGCATGGTCACCGTGTAGCTGTAGACCAGATTCGAAGTGAGGCCACTGTCGGTGTAATTCGGACTGCCCTGCCAGGAACTGCTTGTGCCCCCCGCATTGCCGCTGGTCTCGGTAAAGAGATACGCTACCGGACCGGAGAAATCGCTACCGGTAGTGGCGGCCATCGTGATGGTGCCATTGCTTTCGGGGTTGGGAAGCAGCGCGAAGGTGGCCGGATTGGGGGTCGGCGCAGTCGTATCCGCGATGGGGCTAGCCGAGCGTATCTGGAAACCGGCCGGGCCAATATGATTGAAGCCATTCGCCCCCTCCCCCCAGGCTTGCACCGAGAACGACTCTCCCGTGACCCCTTCAAAGACCACGTAGTTCCCCGGCGTCACCGCGTTCGTGATCTCTACAAAACCCGCAAACTCACCCGGCGCGAGCGTAAAATCCTGTTCCGATCCATTAAAAACGAGCTTGCCTTTGCCATCACCATAGAGGTTCTGCTTCGCGCCCAGATAGATCATCACATCATAAGAGGCATAGGGAATGTCCGCTACCGTTATGCTAACGTTGTGGGAGCCGTCTCCAGGGTCATAAGTCCCATAGGCACGAGCATCCATGAGGTCACCATTCCCATCACCCGGAAAATTGCGGTGAGGTATATTGTGGAAGTACGGACCGCCCCTGCGTGCATCATTCAGCGTGAAGGTGGCAGTCGTTCCAAAGAGACTGGTCAGGGGCACGGGCGGAGCGGCCACGTCTGGCTCCCAAGGCACCTCGACATTCACCCAACCGAATGTTCGCCACTCGCCAACACCGGCGGATTCATCTGCCTCCAACGTGACGGCATCATAGTCAGCGGGATACAAGCCTCCATAGGTATAGAAGTTTACGCTGAAGAAGTCCTTGTCGTTTGCCACAACGGTCACAGGGGCAGAAGCGACACCTTCACTCCCTTCAGCGTCACGCATGGTGACCGTGTAGGTGTAGGTCTCGCCGGTGGTGAGCCCGCTATCGACATAGGAGGGACTGGTCTGCCAGCCGCTGTCGTCTCCCCCGGCATGCCCCGAGGTCTCACTGAACAGATACTCCACCGGCCCGTTGGTGTCCGAGCCTAGCGTGGCTGTCATACTGATGGCAGTGCCGCCATTGGCGTGCGGCGCGACGGCAAACCCCGCAGGATTCGGCGTCGGCGCTGCGACGGCTACCGAACTGAGGCCGCAGAATTGGCCACCCAGTGCCATCACAGCTATCAGCAAAGAACGTGTTAGTCGGTTTATCATTCTCACAGACTCCCTATTCGTAGCAACGCAACAGAAATCACCATTCCTCAGAATCGAAAGACGCCATCTTTCTAGATGGAACACGAGATTATGCCATAAGCGGGAACGGATAGCGCAGTGGCATCATGCGACGCGAGCACTGTCACATCGCGTCACCGACAGGGGGCGGGAGGGGCGGGAACTGGGAGGGCTCAGGACCTCACTCCCCCGACCCTAGACCGCCTGAAGGCGGGACAACATGCCTTCCCCCTTCGACCTACTCGGTCACCTGCACGCGCAGCAGTTCGTTGCTCTTGACCACGCTGCTGCCGGTCCACTGCACCACATTGCTGCTGGGCAGCGTCAGCGCGCCGGCCAGTTCGTCCCAGCCCCCGACCGCCAGGTTGGTGCAACTGAAAACGGTAAGCACGCCATTGGGCAGGCCGTTGGCACTGTACTGCAGGTAGGGCGTGTTGCTTGACGTCACGCCGATTGCGATGATCTCGAATTGGTTCGATCTGGTGGGATCGGTATTGATCAGGTATTCCTCATCAAGGGTAAGCCCATCACCATCTTCATTGCCTTGAGTGGGGTCACCGCCACAAGCTATTACCCAGGACAGCGGCGTGAGGCTCCCCCCCGATGCATAGACGACGGGGGTGTCCACGATTACGGTGACGCTGTTCGAGCCCTGGAGAAATCCATCATCCGCATGCAGTTGCAGCACATAGGTCCCCCCCGCGCTGAATGCCGCCGTTGTGTCCACAGCAGACGCGTCAGCAAAGTCGACGGGGCCTGGCCCACTGATTCGGCTCCATGTTGTAGTCGGAACGTCACCATCACCATCGGTCACCGTGCCGTCAAGCGTGACGGCGGCAACATTGTCCTCTCTATTCAGGATCGCAAAGAGGGGAAGGTATCCAGCGTTCGGCTTGATCGTAACGGTCTGCGTGGCGCCCGTTGCTGTATAGCCGCACTCAATCTTGATTCCGTTGTCAGTCTGATACAGCTGCTGGTCCACCACAAACGGATCTCCGCCAGCCAGCTCGAACGTCCGCTCGGCCACATCATCACTCCACGCAACACTGAAGAACGTCGTCTGGTAGCGTTGCCCAACCTGCAGATTCGTAAAGGTGGTGGTTATCGGAGCATCAAAATAGATGCAGCCCTTGGCCAAATCTCTGCTGCTGCCCATGACGTTGCCACCTGTGTCCGTATAGGTGGAGTATGCCCCATCGATACGCCAGCCCGAGCCGGAGTCATTGTAATTCTCGACAAAGGTGACCCCATTAACGGTGACACTGCCACCACTGCGACGGCCAAAACCAAACGTATGAGTTGCCGTGTAGACGTAGGAGCTGCTAATCCCCGAGTCCTCATCCCCGGTCCAGGCGGCATAGCTCCACTCCGACGGCGGCGCAGGCACGGGGGACTTGATCAGTGTCACCGTCTGGTTGGTTCCAGCATCTACAACCGGTGCCTCACTGTCATTGTCAGCAATGGCAATCGTGGCGAAAGCAACTCCAGTCGTATAGGCCGCATCGGGTACAATCGTCAGGATCGCGGTTTCAGAGTTCTCGCTTCGCGTGCCGTCATCCACCGGTGTAAGCGTGACTGCAACGGAGCTCTGATCAGCAGCGATCGTGACGGGCGTACCAGCATCACATGTGAAGTCATTGGTTTCGGTTGCGGTGCCGCCCAGACTGAAGACGACAGCAAGCGGGAACCGGATGTTGGCGCCGTAGCCCGTCCGGGTGATGGTCCACACTCCGGTATCCTCGCCCTCCTCGGCCGCAGCCGCGTCAGTCGCCACGACCGAGATCTCGGGAATGTACTCCGCAACGGCAATGGCTACCGTAGCGGTTCGTGAATCCAGCGATCGGTCACTGACCATCCACGCAAAACTGTCGCCACCGGCATAGTCCTGGTCCGGGGTATAGGTGAAGTCCGGGGCGACCCCACTCAAGGTGCCGTTCGTCGGCTGCGTGAGAAGCGAATAGCTCAGGATGTTTCGGTCTGCATCAGTCGCATCCAGGAACACTGAGAGAGCTGTGTTCTCAAGTGTCGACAAGCTTTGGTCCGAGGCCTCCGGCGCAAAGTAGTTGGGGGCGTCATACACCCAGTCGATGCCGACCCACTGCCTGCCGTCATCGACGGTAACAGGCAGATTGGTATGCGAAGCCACGAGGACGTCACCAGTCGGGTGGGCACTATAGAGATCAAACTGCTTCAGCGAGAGTTCGCTGCCGCCGGCCACGAACTCGGCCATCTCCAGGAACCAGCGTTGCGACTCCCCCTCCGCGGGAACGTAATCGGTCAGATCCAAGTAATAGGTGTAGTCCTCGGCGGCAGGAGTCGCGCCACTGTAGGAGAATGCCCCGCCCTGGGCATACCCGGCCCCGTCATAGCGCTCTGTATGCATGCCAGTGGGATCAGACACACCGGGCGCACCGATGCCGCTGTCACCAGTTCCAACCTGGGTGATACCCGTTTCATTGCGCTGGGTATGATTGACCGTGACCTTGGCGACGACTCGTGGAATGTGCGGGTCGGCGCGCGGAATCACGTACTCTACCCTATCCGCAAAGAATATATCGTGGCGGAGCGCATCATAGGATACCCAGCAGAAACCTGCCTCCTCCCAACCGGTGCCCCAGGAGTTGGCGATGCGAAGGGCCCCCTTCTCAGCGGCGTCGACAACACCGTCACCATCAATATCACACCAGATCGTATCGTCATAGCCCACCACCGTCATGGAATGTGCCGCATCCTGCCCGTCGATCGTATAGGCCACCCTCTTGCCCGCAAATGCATCATCATCACTCGTACTGGGGTCGTCGCCCGCACTCTTGTATACCCACGAATCAATCCAAGTTCCATAGATTCCAACGTGGCCATTGTTGAGAAATTCCTTCAGCTGATTGAGGCCGGCCGGTTGGTCGACGTTGGTGATGGTCCCCCGCCCCTCTGTGCGATCGCCTAGCATCCGGCGGATGACGACAGGATCGGTACACCACTCGGTCGCCGTGCTCCCGGCGAACTCACTCCACCTTGGCACGCCATGCTTCTCCGCGATATCCCACCCCGCGTCGGCCTGGCTGCCACTGCCTCCCGAACCGTTGTTGAGTAGGTTGTAGGTGAAGTAGGGGCTGAAGCGGTAGAAGTCGCCCCCTGTCTTCGCATTCCATTCGCGCACCAGTGCCGTCTCGTGGGTCAAGGCGTAGTAGACACCTGAGAACTGGGCACAGGAGCCATACTTCTGGTTGCGGATCGGCGGGAACCACTCAAGCGTGCTGTTGTCGACGGCTGCGGGGAGCTCGAGCGCAACAACCCCACCACCTGTGTCATAGACAGTCACTGCAGTGGACGCACCTGCAATCGTTCCATCCCCACTCGCCGCGGTGGAACCAGCCAGCGGGGCCGCCGTCTCAATATCCATTCCCTGCGGGGCGACCTGCACATCGCGCCCTGCAACCAGAAGTGGCAGCCCCTGCCCAGCGCGCGTCGCATTGATGCGCGCAAGTCCCACCTTGTTGAGCCGGACCGCCCTGGTCACACGGGCCGTCTTCTCCTTCTCCGCAAGCTCCTCCGCCGTGGGTATCACGCCCCCAGTAAGGCGGCTACCGTCACCCGGTTCAGAATCCACATCGCTCACATTGATGATGTCGTCCAGCGCGAATGCATGGGCCTCGTCATTGGCCTGCCTCTGCTGAGCAGCACTAATGGAAAAGGCACGCTTCCTGGCAGTTGGCGAAACGGCAGCGCCCCTTGCTGAGGCGGCATAGGCCGCAGCGAGCATCAGACCACACAAGACAACGTTGAATCGTTTCAGAACGGTTTTCTCCTCAGCCTCTATTCGGTCAGTCTTCTGACTTGATGCGATAGAAGGTCTTTGACCCGGATGCGGGTGCGGTCCAGTTTGTGGTCGCGGAACTTGTCGTGAACGATCCATTTGTAGTCCATGACGGCGGGGAAAGGGAGTCGGTCCTGAGGACGTGGTGGGTGACCCCCACGGTAAGGAGGTTCGTGATCTGCAGTGTTACCATGCTGCCCGCCAACGACAGGCCATTGATGAGGCCGGGGGTCAGGGGCAGCCCATCATCCAGCACGAACGAGAAGTCATTACCACCCGACCCCACGAACGGAGTGGCTGGGCTGTCGTCATCGATTCGGTATGCCGACCGGGTCCCATTATCGGCCCGCCACATAAAATCACCGTCGTCAGGGGTTCCTGAATCAGCCAGCACCGAGAACCAGACCTGCGTGCCACCGGGCAGTTGCGTCGGCGGCACATCAGTCTGGAACACGTAAATATCATCGTTGTACCACTTGTCACCAAACTGCTCTCCCGTATCGGTGAGTGTCGAGAAGGTGACGTTGGTGGAACTGAGGATCGTGCCGGCGTCAGGCAAGTTGCCGGCATCGGCATAGAAGACCACGTCGAACGAAACCGGGCCCGTGGGCACATCATTTTCATTAAATATTCCCCACCAGGTTACGCGGCGGACCGTTGCCGAAGTTTCCAGCGTCACGTCGTCCGCCGACTGTCCCAATCTGCCGAAAAAACCGTCCCTATCCGATCCGCCCGCACCGTCCTCCACCGAGGGATTTGGCACCCTCTGCGAAAAGACCGGCTTCGCCAACACCGGTCCCGTAACTGCCGCAACAGCGACGGCCATAGCCAACAGAAATCTCACAACATAGGGTCTCAACACAGCCAGCGGCGTTCGTAATAGTGTCATCATCGTCCTTGTTCGGTTCATGATCGTTCTCAACGTGAGCTTACGCGGGTCAACGGGGTAATATAGCGAGCTGCCCATCCCTACAGCAATTGCCGTTATGCGTCGAAGATGGTGTCACTTTGCGCCTAAGAGGCTAGACTCTATCCGAAAAGGTTCCCTGCCCTGAAACGCTTGAGTCCCGACGAATGTCGGGAGGGACAAATATACTAGGCCAAAGCAAGGCCCCGGGTATACCTCACATCTATAACGGCAGAAAAGACAGGCACTTCTGCGCGCTGGGAGGCCACAAGAGGGGGGCTGTTGACTTGGAGTGCGGTGGCAGAGTCCGAAGCGAGCTTGCGAGTGTAGGACGTCGACACCGCTTTTTGCGTCGTGCAGGGCGTAATTCTGCGCGCTGGGGAAAAGCGGTGTCGCCGGCTCGTGCCTCGCCTCTGCCACCGCACTCCAAGTTGGGGCTCCAAAAAGATGTGAGGTATAACGAGGGCAACGCCCTGGGTACCATGTAAACAGAAAGTCAGACCTTACATTCCAGCTGGTACCGTTGGTTCATTCAACAACACAATTAGCTCCGAAACGGGCCACTGGGTGCGACCTACCGCACAATCATGACACTGCCACTAGGGGGCTTGGCCAGGCCGGCCAAGTAGATGGTGCCGTTGCCGTCGTCAACCAGGGAGAGGGGGCCGCCGGCCCAGGCTTCGACCTCGGTGGCGTCGAAGTTGGCGGCGGCGTTATCGAAGCCGTTGGTGTCGATCACCATGTCCGTATAGGTAAATACGGGGAGCTTGTCGGTTGGCTTGGGAGCGCCACCGTCATCCCGGATCTTCAGGATGAAGTTGTTGAGAACAAGCGTTTCGGTGTAGCTCGCGCCGCTATCGCCAATCAGGTGAATGACATCGTTAGTCCCTACCCCGACATCCCACTCGATTATCGAGCCGTCCGCCATGGTCATGGTCCGGTTGGCATTCCTGTAGCCCCACTCGAAGGTTATGGCCCCGGCACCATTGTCTCCAGGCGAGAGAATGGCACCGTCATTCACGCTGAAACTGTACGGTATATCGGCGCCCACCCCATCACCGATCCTGCAGTTGCCGGTTAGGCGACCGCCGAGCATGCTCTTAAAGCCTGAATAGTCGAAGTTCATGGTTGCGTTGCAGATCAGCGTGCCGCCCTCGATCGAGAGGAAACCGCAGTAGATATCACCCACCGTCCACGTACCGGAATCCATCTTGCGCAGGCAGAACTGCTGCCCGGTTCCGCCCACCATATTACTCAGTACATTGCCTGTGGTCGTGCCGCCCAGCCAGATGCCACTAGCAATGCCTGTGGCCGTCCCCAGTTCCATCGTGCCGTTGGTTGGGGCAAAGGTGATCCCGTTGTAGGCCTGATTGGGCCCGGTCTTGGTGGCGTTGTACACTGTATTATTCACATCCGGGCTGCCGGAGATCGGAGCTCTGATCGTGTTCTCCCCATTGTAGATGGAGTGACTGAGCACGGCGCCGGGGGCAAAGTTCAGTGTATCGCCTGCAATGGTGTAGCCGCCGCCGGTGAAGGTCAGGTTGCTGACGGTGATGGGCGCGGCCAGCGTAACCGCGCCACCGCCAGTTTCTCCCCCCCCAAAGATCGCGCTGTCGTTGCTGGCATTATCCCAGACTTCGCGGGGGACATAGCCATGGTCCCAATTTGTTGTCGACGTACTCCAGGTGCCAGCGCCCCCGTCGCTGGCACCGTCGCCGGTGCCGCCAGTCGTGGGGCCGTCCCAGAAATGGGTATCCGTCGTCTCGCCGGCTGCGCTATAGAGTAAACCGGCCCCAGTCAGCGCGTTCGTCGTGTGGTCCGCAGCGCCATTGCCGACCGCGCCCCAGGTGCCGGCATCTGCGGCGACGCCATCAAACAGCACGGCGAAGACGGTGTCGGTACCGACGAAGTCCAGGTTCACCTTCGCGCCTGAGGCGGCGGCGATCCTCAGATCCTTACCATCGGCGAGACTGCTATTGTTTGTGCCGTCACCGAGCGAGAGCATCCCGGCCGCCACTGTCGTGTGACCGCTGTACGTGTTGACGCCAGTCAGTTTAAGCGTCCCGGTGCCGCCCTTGGTCAGGCTATAGTCACCTCGGATCGTCCCACCCACGGTGAAGGTGGCGTTAGATTCGATCGTAACCGTTGGGCTTGTGAACAGCCCCACGGCCCCGGATCCGATGTTCAGGTCACTATTGGTGCCCAGGCTGCCGATGAAGGTCCAATCGGAGCCCCAGGACATACGCGGGTTATAGGTCGATGTGAGGATCGGCGACCCGCTGGAATTGTCAAGGCTTCCGCCACTGAACCAGATGTTGTCGCCATCATTGATGCCGGAATTGCCGGACGCATCGCTGAATACAGCTCCCGGATTGTTGTAGTGCAGGACTCCAGCCGAGAGCTTCACTGCGCGACTATTGCTCCGTAGCGTGCCCGAGCCGCTGACGATCATGCTACCACCAGCGACAAAATGTTCATAAGCGGAAGCGAGGCCGGTCAAGGTCCACGTTCCTGAGCCATCCAGTTTCAGCTTCGGCCCCGACGCGCCGGCGAGTGTATTGCCAGTCGTGCTGCCTCGCAGGGTCAACAGCCCCTTACCACTGGCCGCACCCAATGCCACGCTGCCCGAGGTCGGGGCGAAACTGATCTGACTGTTGTCGTTCACCATACCAAGAACAACACTCGGGGAGCCGGTGATGGCGGAGCTGATAACGGCAACGTCAATGTTGTGTCCGCTATTTGGACCGTTGACGGCGATCGTGCCACCAGCAGCGAAGGTCAAGGTGTTGCTCTGTATCGTGTACTTGTTGGACGAGTGAGCCCCGTTGATTGTCAGGTTGCTGACCGAGATCGCCCCGCCCAGTGAGACGATTTCCGCTGTGCCGGCAAAACTGGCACTGTCGGGATTCGCGTTGTTCCACGTGCCGTCGAACTTGCCTGCTGTGCCATCTTGCCAGCTGCCGCCACTGCCATCCCCTGTCCAGGTCAACTCGGCTGCTGTTGCGGGGTACTGGCCTATAGTCAGGGTCACGGTCAGGAACAGGGATAGATATCTGATTACGTTCGTCATGGGGTACTCCAGTTTGTGTCTGTCACTCTTGATGGGTGACCTCGACTGAGAGCTCGGATGGCACGCCTCTCGGCCTGCTTCTTCAGCGCCACTCCCACAATTCTCCGTCACACTTCGCCGCGCCCGGCAATCCCGGCACCCGACAGGCAAAGAGAAGATAACAATAATACCACCCGCGAGAAGAGAATGTGAAGCGGAAAACCACGACAACCAAGATGTCATAATGCGTCATGCAAGAATTCAAGCAGCACAGCCTCATGCAGTCTGTCACTCGGCGTCACGAAGTCACGAAGTCCTGAGCCCTCCCCGCAGATTCCTGAAGGCGGTACAACATACGGGGTCTGAGCGAGGCATGTTGTCCCGCCTTTAGGCGGTCTACTCTAGCGTAGCGGATCTCTGCGCCAGCTAGCTCAGCTAGCAGGCTCGCTACCCATCTGCAACACCAGCTCGCCACCGGCGGTGATCTCGTCGTAGCTCAGTTCATAGCGTTTCAGCGGCACGCCATTCAGCGTGGCCGACTGAATGTAGATGTTCTCATCGCTGTTGTTCTCGGCAATGATGGTGAAGGTGTCGCCCTTGTGATAGTCCGGGTGAAGGCGAATGGTTGCCTTGGCCACGACCGGGCTTGTCAGTTGGTACACACCGTCACCGGGGCAGACGGGGTGGAGGCCAATCGCCGCAAGCACATACCACGCGGACATCTGCCCCACATCCTCATTGCCGTTGAGGCCGAACGCACCGGTACCGTAAAAGCTCTTGGCAGCCCAGCGCGACCATTTCTGGGTGAGATCTGGCCTACCGATCTTGTTGAAAAGGAATGGCAGTGTATGAACCGGTTCGTTGGGATGATTATAGTACTCAGTCCAGTTGGCACCGGCGGGTGTGCTTTCGAAGAGTCGGGTCAACGTCTCGAGATACCGGTCGCGTCCCATCAGCCCGGCCAGGCCGTCCGTGTCGTGGGGAACGAAGAACGTCTGCTGAAGGGTGTTGCTCTCCACGCACCCCTTCTCGCTCAGCTCGCCCTCCCACTCCAGCCAGTTCCCCTCGGCATCCTTGGGGCGCATCAGCCCGAACTCCGGATCAAAGAGGTTTCGATAGTTCTGGGCGCGCTCGGCAAAGAGCTGGGCATCCTCCTCTTTGCCAAGGGCCCGGGCAAAGGTCATCATGCACCAGTCGGCGTAGCAGTTCTCCACGGTGGACGAGATCTGATCCGGAATGTAACCGAGCTCGCCGTAGGCCTGCCACCCCTCCCGGATCGTGTCAGGCCCCAGCGCCGTCTGCCGACACAGCTGGTAGGCTTTCTCAACGTCATAGTTGCGGATGCCCTTGACGTAGGCATCCACGATCACAACGATCGCCGGGTCACCCACCATACACTCGGTATAGCATCCCAGCAGCTCCCAGCGTGGCAGGCCGCGGCCGCCGCTCTCGGCCATCTCCAGCAGGGAGCAGATCATATCGTTGACCACATCCGGCGCCGTCAGGGTCAGCCACGGGAACTGCGACCGATAGACATCCCAGCCACTGAAGATCGTGCGGCGGGTGAAAGCCGTGCTGCGCTTGCTGCCGCCGTCGCCAGAGGGGTAGCTGCCGTCGGCATCGGCAAAACAGCGCGGATCGCAGAGAGTGCGGTACTGGGCTGTACGCAGAATCGTCTTCTGCTCCTCGGTTGCCTCGATATCGCTCAGCCCGTCGGTAGCGCGGTTCCAGGCCGCTCTGGCATCGGCTCGTACCTGATCAAAGTCCCAGTGCGGCAATTCCTCCTGCAGGTTCAGCCGCGCACCCGCGATACTGACGAACGAGATGCCGGCTTTGACCAGAATCTCCTCGCCGGCTGCCGTCGGCCACTCGGCGAAAAAGCCAATATGTTCGCCCTGGATCTCCCCACCTTCTGGCACCTCCTGCACATCGGCATGGCGGATGGCGTCAATATACGACTCCGCCTTCCACTGGCTGTAGGCTCGGTTCGGCCAGCGACCGCGCCACTCCTCGGGAACGGCGACGGACCAGACGCCAGTCGTTGTCAAGGGGCGGCTGAATTCTAATGAGAAGTAGACCGTGTAGTTGACGTCCTCGCTGCCGGCCTGCCAGCCTCCGCCTGCGGGGCCGCAGCGCATCCACCCCTCGAGCGTGGTGCTGTTGACCATACGGACGGACTGTTCAATGCTCCTGCCGCCAACACGGCGGCTCAAGTCCAGCTGAATCCGCCCACAGTCCGACTGGGGAAAGGTAAAGCGAAGCATCCCGGCCCGCTGCGTGCAGCTCGCCTCTGCTCTGATCCCGTAGTCTGCCAACGTCACGCCGTAGTAGCCGGCCTCGACCGTTTCCGTCGCAACATCGAACCGACTGCGGTAGGTTTCGCCCGGCTCTTCAAAGGGCTCGGGCAGGCCGCCGTAGGTACGAAGCGGCCCCGTCGTTGGGGTGACCAGGAGGTTGCCAAGATCCCCGAAAGCTCCGATGCCGCTCATATGGGTGAAGCTAAAGCCCTCGATGGAGTCGTGTCCGGCCGAATATCCCGAGCCGTTGTCGCCCCCCGTCACGGTGTCCGGGCCCACCTGCACGAGTCCGGATGGCAACCAGGCACCGGGATAGGTCTTGCCCAGCCCGGCCCAGGTGGAGTCGTGTTCTGTGATGGCCCCGATCATCGGGTCGATATAGTCAGCTGTCTCTTTCATAATCACTCCTCAATCACAACCCGGAAACCGACGTGATACACCTGCTGCCAGCGCGGATAGGCGATACGTACGCTTGAGGTGGACTGATAGGGGCGGTCGTCCCAGGAGCCGCCGCGCACCACTTTCTTCACCATCTGGTTCTCGTTACGGCCATCATCGTCAGCATAGGGATAGGCCTTGTAGTCCGAGCGGGTCCACTCGGCCGCATTGCCGTGCATATCGAAGAGGCCAAAGGCGTTGGGGCTATAGCTTCCCACCGGCGCCAGGTGCAGGGATTTATCATGGAAGCGCGGGTCCTTGGGCTCGTAGTCCACGTTGGGCTGCGGGTTGACCATGGGCTGCGGGTTGACCCCGCTCACCGCGAGCCGCGTCATGGTCAGGTCGGCCAGGTTCGCATGCCCCGAGAAATCGGCATCAAGGTCGCCGAAGGAGAACGCGGTCTCGGAACCAGCCCGGCAGGCCCACTCCCACTGCGCCTCGGTGGGGAGACGTACCGTCTTGCCGCTCTTCTCGGAGAGCCAGCGGCAGAAGGCCTGCGCACGCTCCCACGATACGCGGATCACCGGGAACTGCATGTGATTCATGTAGTAGCCGCGGTGCACCTGATCCTTGTAGTGCATATCATAGACCCCATTGAGGTGCTGCTTGTCGAATTGACGGTACTGCTCGAGGGTGACCTCGGTCGTGCCCATCAGGTAGGGCGTCTCAATTTTCACAGGCGTGACCGGCCGTTCCTGCGGGGTCTCCTGAGCACTTCCCATGACAAACTCGCCCGCCGGTACCCGAGCCAGCGTCATGGCCACCCCATCCCCGAGATCCAGCTCGACCGTCTGGCCCGCTCCATGAGCCTTGACCGTCGGTCGCTTGCCAATGGAATCCGTCGCCGCCACCGGCGCTACCGGCTCCGGCATGACCGCCTCGCCCGATCTCTCGTACGGGGTCACGATCGCTTCCGGATCGTAGTCCACGGCGGCATACCTCTCACGCAGCTCAAGCCGACGCTTAAGCGTTTCAGGATTGGCACCGCGCTCGGACCAGGTTCCAAAGAAGACCGCATTCAGGTCGATCCAGGTATAGAGCCGATCCCATGCTTCAGCGTCGAGCTGCACGTTGTGATGTCCCTTCTGCAGCATCTGGATCAGCTCACTGGTGTCGGCATGAAACTCCAGCGGGGTAAGCAGATGATAGTCCCCTTCGGGGCCGTTGCGCCGCACAAAGGGATGAAGCGCCGAGTGCGCCCTGCTCGGGTGCGAGAGGTCGGGAATCCCCACCTCGCTGAACCGCTTGCCGGTGTTGGCACCGGTGCCGACTCGCAGGCGACTCGCATTCACCAGTTTGACCACCTCCGGTTTCTTCTGGCCGTCGGCGCTATGACAGCCGCTGCAATAGGTATCGATCACCGGCTGCACCTCGCGGGTATAGCTGAAACCACGGGCCGGCCCCTGCCAGGGCGTGAGTGGCACTGGCGCTTTTCTGGACGCAGCGGTCATGTGCACGGGCGGCGCGGTATCGGTAGGTTCATGACACCCCACGCATGAGGCCACTTCACCGGGCATGCCCACCAGCCAGCTGCGCATGAGGGCAAGCGCCTTCCCGTCCTTGTCCAACGGTTGCAGCGAGATGGGGGTATTGGCCGGCACCTTGAAGACCACCGAACCATCCTCCTCGAGCGGCACCGTGCCCAGAATCGTCCGGGCATCCCAGCCGGACTCCATCCCCATGGCATAGTGTCCGCCTTCGTTCCGGGGCGCATACTCATATTTATAGACGCGAATGGCCTCGGCCGTTCCCTTGGGCACCCCGCGCAGTCCCGGACCAAAGTGGACATCACTGATCCAAAGGGTGGCCTCCTTCTGGTCGGGGCGCACCCGATCTGGCATCAGCGGTGGACGCTTGCGCGGCTTCAGCGGCACCGGCTCGATCAGACACCACCCCTTCTCCGCCCTGAGCACCAGACGATTGTCAAAGACATCCACCAGCGCAATCACCCACTCCCTGCCCTGCTTGGCAGAGGTGACAAAGTAGTTCTCACTCAGCGGCCAGGGGGTCAGATGACGCACGTGGCTAGGGTAATGGTCGGCCAGACTGTCCAGCACCAGCGGTTCTACCTCGTAACCTCGCTCGCCAATCAGTTGCACCGCCCCATCAGCCTCATGGCGCCCCTTTGAAACATCGAACAGCACCAACGGGCCTTCGCGCTTGGAGCCATGATGCGAGCCGACAATACCGACGAACGTCGAGTCATCGCCGGGAATGGGACGCGGATAGAAGAGCGCATTGGGCCAATAGGAGTTGCTGCCGTAGAAACTCTTCTGGTCGGTCCCGTCCGGATTCATGGTCATCAGCACCCGGCTGAAATAGTGGGGCGAGTCGGTGTACTCCCAGCGCAGAAACATGACACGCCCGTTGCCCATGACCACCGGATTCCAGTCGTTATCCTGCTCGAAGCAGAGGCGACGCACCCCCGTGCCATCAGCGTTCATGATGTGGAGATTGGCCACATAGTCCTTGCCGCCCACACAAGGCACGCCGGCATAGGCGCTGGACGAGTTGAAGATGATCCGGCCATCGGGGAGATAGACCGCGTCATAGTTGTCGACATCGCGCCCCATGTCCGGCGACACCTGGCGCAGGCTGCCGACCTTCATGGCGCCGGTGGCCGGATCGATCTCGATCTCCTTGACGCACCACCCCCCCCTGTCGAGGCCGGAGAAGAGGACCTTGCCGCCATCGTACGCCAAATCGAACTGGCCCACGTACTCCGGCTCAGCCGGCGCGTAGACCGTTTCGGTGGCGCCGTTCGTGAGCGAGAACACCATCAGGGCATTCTCGGGCGTGCGCTCTTTTTTCTGAATACTGCTGTTGCCCTGCCAGTTCTGGGGCATCGACAGTCCCTTGCGCCTGACATAGAGCATCCGCTCAAAGTCCAGCAGCGGATTGGCCATCAAGGCCTCCCGCTTGAGCGCCGCAAATTTCGGGTCCTTCGCATTTGTCATGGCCCCAAGACGCTCCAGAAACTCGGTGCCTCTGGGATACGGACCATGTTGCTCCCGCATCAGGTCTTCGATTGCCAGGCGCAGGTTCTCCAGCGGATCGGACGCGGTGCGGGGGCCCCGCTTCATGAGCGGACCGTTCAGCACCCCCCGATTCTCCTCCTGCGAAATGGCCCAGCTATTGGCAGGAACCACTGTTGACCGGGCGGTGCTATTCTGGGGGAAATCCTTTGGCCAGTTACGCAGATCGAGCGTGACCTCGAGCACCTCGCCCTTGCGCCAGCGGGTCACCGTGACAACTCCGCTTCCGCCGCGCGCTTCACGGAGCTCCGCCTTGAGCTGGTGGATCGCCCCTTCGCCAATCGGCGCTCCGCCGATGGCGACAATCATGTCTTCCGGGGCAAGCGGATCGCCAGGCAGCATCTCCTTGTCGGCTTGAATCACCCAGATAGGGTGTGTCCCCTGCATGACAGGAAGGTCAATCCCCTTGAGTTTTCGTACGCCCCAACTCACGCCCATAAAGCGGGGTTCCACGCCCTTGACCAAACCGGGGGCGGGGTAGAAATCCGCCGGCAGCTGAAAGGCGACGGACGCTTTCGCGGGCGCCTCACCCGGCATGACCTCTCCAACCGCAATCGCCGCGGCCAAGATGAGGGTGGTCACAACTATTCGTGTAAACATGGTACGTCTCGATTCAGCTGGCTGTAGTGCGGATTCAGGTTGAGAAGTCTATCCTAGCGCGCCATACCCCGCCCAACCAGAGCCAGTTTGCGCCACATCCAGTGTCACTTTGCGCCAACGGAAGGGGGCGGGCCATATGGGAGGCCAGTCGCCGCAGCAAGCCCGGCGTCGGGGCGCCCAGGTGACGCCGTGACGCTGTGACCGGGGGAGTGTGCGCCAGCATGATGAAGGCCTCTCGCGCGGCCAGCCCCATTTCAGCATACTCACGATAGCGACGGGGAGCACGGGTTCGAGCCCTCGCCCATCAACGACTTGCACCTGATGCTTCTCTATGTGCAAACAGAACGGCTCACTCTTTCTTTGCACAACCATTGTGCAAAGAAAGAGGTTGACACTCTGTTTGCACATCCGTAACCTGAGTCATCATGTTCATTGGACGAACACACGAACTGTCCTTGATCCGGAAACGCCTGGCAGACCACACGAAAGCACAGATGATCGTGCTGTATGGTAGACGGCGTGTCGGGAAATCAACACTTATTCAGGAATCCGCGAAGGATGAACCCCGTGTGCTGAACTTCGAGGGCATAGAAGGCGAAAACACACAAGCACAGATCAGCCAGTTTCTGACTGACCTGGCACAGCAGACTGGACGCGTACGACTTGGCGCAAGAACCTGGAGCGAAGTCTTTCAGGGGCTGGGAGAAATCATCGAGAAAGGGCGCTGGGTGCTGGTCTTCGATGAGTTCCCATGGCTGGGCGCCGGCAGAACAGCCATTGTCTCGCAGCTCAAGCTCTACTGGGACCGCTGGAGCCGCAACCCGCAGGTTGCCCTCTTTCTCTGCGGTTCGGTCGCAAGCTTCATGGTGCGTCATGTCGTACATTCTAAGGCGCTCCACAATCGAAAGACACTTGAAATGTGCTTGTCGCCTCTGTCACCGACAGAAGCAGGACGCTTCATCAGCCACCGGAGCAATCGCGAAAAGGCTCTGCTCTACATGACGCTGGGTGGGGTTCCCAAATACCTGGAGCAGATCGATGAACGGCTCTCGGTCCGGAAGAACCTCAATCAACTATGCTTCAGCGCCGATGGTTTCTTCCTGACAGAGTACGAAACACTCTTCAAGGAACAGTTTAGAAGTCTCAAGGTCTATGGGGCCATCGTCGCATCCCTGGCGACGGCACCCGCGAGCCTCAGCGAACTGGGAGAACGCATAGGCGTGTCCAAGGGGGGCGGATTCGGAGACCAGCTCCAGAATCTTGTACGAGCACAGTTCGTACGGGAGTACAAGCCCTTGAGAATAGGCCGCACCGCAGGGACGCGAACACGCCTGTACAAACTCATTGACCCTTTCCTGCTGTTCTACTTCAGGTATATCCATGAAAACCGCGAGCTCATCGGCCACAACCGACACGGCGAAGACCTCTTCAGCAGCATCGTCGGCCCATCGATCCACCCATATTGCGGGCTGGCTTTTGAGCGCCTGGGCGAGGCCTCAATCGACCGCATCCTCGGCCTGTTGAATTTGAAACTCGCAGACATCAAACAAATGGGGACCTTCTTTCGCCAGACAAGAACAGCGGGCGGCGGTCTGCAAATCGACTGGCTCATCGTCCGCCACGACGGGGTCTGGAACCTGCTTGAGTTCAAGTACGCAAGCAGGCCGTCAGGACTCGAAGTCATGCATCAGGTCCAGGAAAAGATTCGCCGACTGGACCCGCCAAACGACGTCACCATTGAGCCCGTCCTCGTCTCAGCCCCGGGCTGCACAAAAGCACTACAGACCACGGGCTTCTTCCAGCACACGGTCACCCTCGCAGACTTGATGGACTAACAGCCCTGTTGTCGTACACGCAAAGAACCAGTCGGCCAGGGCATTCTATCTGTAGGCGGCCAGGGTCATACCGTAATGAATAGATCCTGCTGAGAAACCCCCTTCCGCGCGCGGAAGACAGGCTAAAGCCTGCACTACATACGGCGAAATCCCAGGGAACTGGCCGTATGTAGTCCACGCTTTAGCGTGTCCCCGGGGTCTTTCAGCAGAATCAATAAATTGTGCTCTAATTGTCTGTCCCTACTCTCGCACTACTCTCGCACTACTCTCGCACGTAGGACGGACATCTTGTCCGTCCGTTCCCGCCCACAGCCGGACAAGATGTCCGGCCTACGCAAAAGACGTTTCATCCCTCTACATGTTTCTGGTCCCAAATATTTCTGTCAGCTTCTCAACAGCTGAGCCAAACCTACTCACCCACCACAATGGCAGTCCCATCGTCCAGCACGATCGTCACCCGTTCGCCCAGGGCGAAGCAGGGCTTCAGGTCTGGGTGCTTCTCGAGGAGCTTGAAGTAGGCATCGCTGGCAAAGGCCACCTTGACGGTCTTCATGTCCTTTTTGTATTTGCTATCCACCCAGCGGCCACCAATCAGCGTAAAGAGCCGGTCGCCGATGTGTCGCACCATGCTGCTATCCGCCTCCTTGTCGCGCCGGCGGTACTCCTGGATGGATTCGCTGAGGTGGATGGCCTTGCTGCCGGATTTGCGCTTGAGCAGTGTTTCCACGTTGGCCTCTTCCGCACGCACCACCCTCGACATCGCCGCTTCGTCGTCGGCCGCACCCTCGCTCCAGCCGGGAGCGGACGCCTCAGCCGGTGCCGCATCGAATAACGGAACCGCAACCTGGGCCTCCCGCTCGGAGGCCCCGCGGAGGCCGAAACTCAGGCGGGTCTTCGACGGCGCTCCGCCTTTGCCCATCTTACCGGCGGGGCGCGAGGAGAAGGTCGGACGCGGGATGTTGTGCTGCTTGTAGGCCTGCTCGTTCTCGAGCACCAGGTACGAGGTGTAGGGCGTCATGATACCGTATTCCTTGCTGAGCTTAAGGACCTCGTCCTTGAGCTCGGCCTCTTCGCCACTGAGCCGAATCTCGTCCAGAAGGTAGCCCACGCGGCGGGTGGCCCAGAGCCGGGGAATGAAGGCGTTCTCCGCCTGCTTTTCATGAAAGGTAGCCTCGTAAACAAACTCACGGTCCTCACCATTAACCTGCCCGGTCAAGTGGATTGCCACATGTCCGCCTTCCTTGTAGCGGCCGAAGATGGTGAGCTGATCACCGGCAAAGAGATTGGGGAGCTCGCGGGGGTGTTGCTGCTTGAGCTTGAGCTTGTCAACCGAGATGGCCAGGTTGGCCAGCACCGGGCTGCTCATTTTGTCGGAGAACGAGGATAGCTTGACCTCGATGTCCTCTTCCGGCTTCACGTAGTGGGACAAGCCGCCGTTCTCTCCGGAGATGCGGTCAAGCAGATGGGTGTTGACCTTGTCCCCCACCCCAAAGACGAAGACGCGTACGTCCTTCTTGTTGCTCGCGGCGACCTGCTGGATAATCGTGTCGGTATCCGACTCGCCAATCGTGGGCTTGCCGTCGGTCAGGAAGGCAATGATACCCGGCCGGTCGGTAGCGAAGTCGAGCTTCAGCGCTTCGGCCAGGGCGCTATTGATATCGGTGCCACCACGGGCTTCCAGGTCGGAGATGAACGCCATTGCTCCTTTGACCTGCTTCTCGTCGACCTCGACAAGCTCCTCGCTGTAGCGTTCGACGTCGGTGCTGAAACGGACGATGTTGAAACGGTCACCGGGGTTGAGTTTTTCCACGCAGTATTTCAGTGCTTCACGAGCCTGCTCCATCTTCTTGCCACTCATGCTGCCCGATGTATCCAGCACAAAGGTCACATCCTTCTTCATCACTGCCGCATCGTCCGGTACCACCTTGGGTGAGAGCATCATCATGAAGAACCCATCCTCGCCCTTGACCGCATGGCTTATCAGATTGAGTCCAAAGTCTTTCTCGGTCACCCCGTAGTAAAGGACGAAATCCTTGTCCAGCAGAGCCTGGTCCTGCTCGAAACCCAGGACAGCCTTATGCTCGCCCTTGCGACTGATGCCCACATCGTGCGATGGGGAATAGATGTTCTTGATCGGCAGTGCAGAAACAATGCTGGCAGAAACGGTGAAATCCTCGAGCGTCTGGGTGGCCTTCTCGCCGGTCTTGAGAGGATAGACATACTTGTAGAGTCCCGCCTCGAAGTGCAGGGGCTGGGAGTACTCAATCTCGATCTTCTGGTCGGCCTGCTTCTTGACTGGGTAGACACTGACACGAAAGAGCGACCCGCCCATATGTTCCAGCAAACCGGGATCCTTCATCCGACGCACAATATCCTGGTAGATCTTGCGGGCCTTGCCCTTCTCGACGAGTTCGCCACTCATTCGTTTGCCATCAATGTACATGGCGAAATCGGCAATGGCCGCGTTGAGCGGCAGCGGAAAGATATAGACCGCCTCCAGGTCGCGATTGGTGCTATTACGGAAGACCTGCTCGATCTTGGCCGTGGCCACCCCGTCCTTGATGTTGATGTCAACCCGCTGATGCTTGATGCCCAGCGGCGGTATCGATCCATCCTTGGGGAGCAGCATCCCCGACCCGTAACTGCTCACCGCCACCATCACCAACGCCGCCACCCACAGACTTGTCCTGATTCTCATAGTCATCTCCGTTTCCTTATCGTTGCCTATTCAGATTGCCACAAATTGTCACCACGACTGCCCTCGAAGCGCGGCTCCGGCAGCTTGCGGTCCTCTCGTAGAATTGTCACGCCGGGAAAGAGGGCGGCGTGCACCACCGTACCATGCCAGCTCAGCGCATGCCCATGAACGCCACCACTGACGCGTACCGTGTCACCCACGCCCGGTGTACTCATGGGATCAAGGCGGGATGCAGAGACACCATCAAGGAAACGGCGAATATCGCGCGCTGTCGGACGGTGATGAACGTGCCGATGCTCCGGCCAGGCGACGCCGAGTGTGTCGACCGCATAGGAACGGCAGATCTTCTCCCACAGTCGCGACAAAAGCTCGGGGTCTGAGAAAAGGTCACAGCCAATGATTCGGCCATGCGACACAGCCACCACGCCCACCGTCCGCCGCCCACAGAGGTGGCGGAAGCGGGCCAGGCACGACTCCAGCTCGCGGCTGGTCGCGCGGTCCTCGTAGATCTGCTGATAGTCCCGGGTGGGCGACTTCACCTTGGCCTCGGCCATACGCCGGTCGATACGGCCCCAGATTGAGGCTTGCGATTCGGATTGGGCGGCCGATTCGCGCAGCCGCCGGTCCGCCAGCGAACCGGCGCTCTTGAAGGTCGTACGCGGCGTGTCCCAGCGCTCCTTCTCGCCGCAGTAGACCGGAACGGAGACCCAGCCCAAGCCGGCACCCAGCAGGACGTCCTGACGGATAATGCGGTTCTGCTTGCCGCCGGTGATGATCTCGCCACCCATCAGGAAAACCGTATGCCGGGAGTCGTTGCGTACCTGCAGCTCAGCCACCCGAGCCTCCTGCCGCTCACGGATGGTGATCCAGCCGCGCGAGAGCGCGTCGTCCAACGTCCGTATGCCGCGTCTGCCGCTGCGTTCCGCCAGCAAGGGAAAGAGAGTCAAATTGCGGTAGTGAGTGGGCGCGCCCGGTTGGACAGAACTGACCAGGTGATGAAGCGGATGGCGCAGATCATGATCCGGCGGCGGGCGGGGGATGACAACCGACGGCGCTTCACGCCTCGGACCTGGATCCGTGTCCTCGAGATATGCCCCGACCCCTAGACTCACCAGGCAGAGCAAGCCGACTCCCGCCGCCAGAACGCGTCTAAGTGTTGTGATCATCGCCCACCTCCTCACTCTCTACAAAGATAAGACGCCTACCGATTTCAGAATGTTCCAACTGAATCGCAATTTTCTGCATCCCGATTGAGTTGAGACCTCGGCCGGGCGAAATTTGGGCGACTGCACAGAAGGCCGAGCCTGCGCGCCTGGAAAAAGCGGTGTCGCCGGGCCTGGGAAGGCCCTCTGCCACCGCACTCCAAGTTGAGACTCGAAAAGGGCCTGCTGTTGATTTGGAGTGCGGTGGCAGAGCCCGAAGCGAGCTTGCGAGTGCAGGGCGGCGACACCGCTTTCGCATCATGCTGGGCTGTCGCCCCTGAAAAAGGGCGCCACTCCCAGATCACAGCTGCACGATCGTGACGACAACGCTGACGACCGCCTCGGTGCCTTCGTCGGCGGGCGTTTGCTCGAGCGCCTTTAACGCGGCAACCAGCTCCTCGTAGCGATCGGCAGCCACCCGGGCGTAGACCACTGTTCCGTCAGGCGCCGCGCCCTTGACGGCGAGGGCGCTGAGCTCTCGTGCTGCTTCGCGGCTCATGCCGGCAGCCCCGGCACGCTTCTTCTTCTCCTCCTGCGTGAACCGCGCGACCAGCTGCATCACTGCTGCCGGATCCGTCGAGGTCACCGTGATCGTCTCAACGCGTGGCGCCTGGGCTTCTTTCGCGGCGCTGGCGAAGGCGGCCACCGCACGCGATGCACGCTCTGCGACCACCACCTCTTGGGCCTCGTCGGCGCGGCTCTCGTGCCGTAACGACGAGAACGTCGACTCCGCCTCAGCCAAGCGTGCGGGTTGTGCAGGAGCTGATACCGCAGGTGCTGGCGATGACGAAGAGAGGCGGTCGCGTTTCAATGCCCTTCCCTCGCTCAGCGACCTGGCTGCGCGAGAACCCTTGGCCGAGCCCCAGATCTCGCCATCCGCCTCGGCACTGAACGTACGGCTCCGCGGGGCTACCTTTTTGGCAGCGCTGGCGGAAGCGTCGAGCGCGACTTCTGCAGGTGGCTCGGGCAGTCTCTCCTCAAGCACGCGGCCAAGCAAGGCATCCTCGTCAGCGACTTCCTCAGTATCGAGTGACACATCAGCGATTGCCTCGCTAGCGGCTGGGGAAACGGTGATTGGTGACTCGACCGGCGTGACGGGTGGGGCCTCCGTCTGCGGAGCGGGGCCACTCTGGCGTAGCGCATAGATACCGAGCATCGCCACCAACGATGCTGCCAAGGCAACGCGCAACTGCGGGGAGTTCAGCAGGTACAGCAAGGGCCTCCGGTCCGCTTTGTCTCTCGCCGGTGCCGCCTCTGCCTCAATTTGGGCATGCACGCGATCCAGCAGGTCTTCCGGCGTCGCTACCTCCTCCAACTCCTGCACGAGCGCAAGCGTCTGTCGCAGGTCGTCCAGCGCCTGACGGCACTGCTCGCAGTCGGCGAGGTGCTGCTCAAGCTCTGCGACTTGCCCTGCTGGCAGGGCGCCGTCGACATACTCGGAGAGCAACTGGGCTATTGTCTTACAGCGCATGTCAGCCCCTCTCTACTCAGCCGGTCCTTCAACTTCAGGCGAGCCCGCGACAGGCGGGACTTGACCGTCCCGATCGAGCACTGCAACGCCTCGGCAATACCCTCGTAGGTCATCCCCTGCAGGTCCCGCAACACCATCACCATCCGCGCATCCTCTGGCAGCTCGGCGATCATGGCTTCGATTCTGGCCTTCACCTCGCCACGGCCCATGGTCTCCGGCACCGACTCGGCCGGATCCGGCAGCTCGCGGTATCGACGACCGGCATCGTTCTCGGCGGTGGCATCCAACCGTACCACTTCACGGTCCGAAACCCGGCGCAATCGACGCAGCCCGCTGCGGCAGCAGTTCGCGGCCACGGCATAGAGCCAGGTCGAGAACTTGGAACGGCCCCCGAACTTATGGATAGAGCGGTACATCTTGACGAAAATCTCCTGGGTCAGATCTGCCGCGTCTTCGCGGCTGTTCACCATGCGATAGGCGAGGTTGAACATGCGGGACTGAAAAATCGTCACCAGCTCATCAAAGGCGGCCATCTCACCGCTCTGAGCCCGTACGACCAGCGCTGCCACCCGCTTATCCTCGTCGCCTATCGCTTCTGTATGGTTAGACATACCCAACACTCAAAAAGTTCCATATGAACGGAAAACTCCCCACCCCTAACACCCCCAAGCAGGCCCCACGACCATGGCGTAGACGGTCAGGAGATTCATCCTGCACCCAACATAGCAGCAATGCGGGGAATGGCAATGGTCAGCTGCCAGGACTACTCCTGGTAGATGGGTAGCCCCCCCCGTATAGGGACATACAATCCATCCAAGGCTCCACGTGTGAACCCCACGAATAGGGACACACAATCTATCCAGCACATGCATGCGGACACACCATGTATGGGGACACACCATGTATGGGCATGCATGGGGACACACGGCATGCATGGGGGGCATGCATGGGGACACACGGCATGTATAGGGACACACAACCTATCCAAAGAAAGTTTCAACTTTTTTCGGAATTGTCGGGATTCGCTTCTTCTACAGGTTAGAAGGCACCAATAGCGTGCCGGCGAATACGAAAGGATCCCAGTATGCGAAACGCACGAATACGAGAAGAACAGGCGGCTTACTATCATGTCATGTCACGCGTTGTTGACCGCCGATGGATCTTTGATGACGACGAGAAGGAGCGCTTTTTGCGAATAATGCGGGCCGCGGAGTCCTTCTGCGGTGTCGATATTGTGACGCATTCCGTTCTCGACAATCATTTTCACATCGTTCTGCATGTACCTGAACGAGAGGAGGTTAGCGATAGCCTGTTCCTCTCCAGGCATCGCAGCCTCTATGACCGTCGCGAGGCCAATCGCACGGCAGCGAAGCTTGTCGAAATGCGCGAGAGCGGAGAGCATGAGGCGGCCGAGGCACTGAAGGCCAAATACACCTATCGGATGTATGACATTTCGGAATTCCTCAAAACACTCAAACAACGTGTCACAATGTCCTACAATCGTCGCCATGGTCGCAAGGGCACACTCTGGGAAGAGCGCTTCAAGAGCCTTCTGGTCGGGGACAGCGAAGGGGCATTGTCTGCCGTGGCTGCCTATGTCGATCTCAATGCCGTTCGTGCCGGGATCGTGAGCGACCCGAAAGACTACCGCTTCTGTGGCTACGGTGAGGCTATGGGAGGCTCAAAGCGGGCAAGAGCGGGGCTGTCCCATATCACGTGCACGCCCGACCAGGACATCTCCTGGAACGCGGTATCAAAGCAGTACCGCACACTACTCTACACAAAGGGCGAGGCCCGAGGCAAAGGCACGGCAGGCCAGCCCCTGAAGCCGGGCTTCAGCCCTGAGGAAGTCAAAGCCGTACTGGATGCAGGCGGCACACTGCCAATTAACCAGGTGCTGCGCTGTCGTGTACGCTATTTTGCTGACGGTGCAGTTCTTGGCAGCAGGGCCTACGTCGAAGATGTCTTTGAGCGGCACCGACAACAGTTCGGAGAGAGACGCAAGACCGGTTCACGCAGAATGGCGGGCTGCCAATGGGGCGACATATACACTGCCCGTCGCCTACGGCTTGAGGTCATCACACCTCCGGCGACCTGCTAAGCGGGTCGACAACATACCAAAGCTGATTCGATAGGTGCATTGTGCCTGTCTGCGGTCAAGATCGCCATCGTATGTGTTCTTGCGCACCAAATCTGCGCGCAACCACTGCATTTCACCGCTGACCAGCCCATAGCGGACAACTCTGACGCAAACTTCCACCCCAATCTCCCGCATGAGCTAGCATTATGCTCTAATTGTCTGTCCCTACACTCGGTAGTCGGTATTATGTGCTAATTGTCTGTCCCTACTCTGGGAGTGACCCCGAGGTTATGGAAAGGAATGAATGGCGTGAGTGGTGAATCTGAGAAGAGTCTCATAGACCGGGAGAAGTTTGTTACCGGCTACACGCGCGTTGGGATTGAAGAGGGGGACGGTAGCTACAACGCCGGTTTCTCAATATACTCGGCAGCCTACCCTCTCTTGCAGGAGTATCCCGGGCATGAGTTTCAGTCGGGGCTGTTCGGCTCCTGGATGTATGCAGACAGTGAGGACCCCAAGGTCGAGGATGTGTGGTTCTATTCGACACTGGAAGGGGGATTGGGCTGGTGGCGCGATACAGAGTTTCCCACCGAAACGCCTAAGTTCATTATGGGGGCGGTGGCCCTGGGGTTTTGCGCCTGGGCCAATGGGCCGGGCGCCGGCAAGGGACGTGACTGGAGCAACCCGGCAGGACATTACGGTGTCGCGCAGCTTAGCCCAAATCTGCTGTGGCCGTCCGATGGCGTTAATCTCAAGCAAGGCACCTGCGGCGAACTCTTCGGGTATGGCTATCTACCGTTGCCCCTGACCCACGCCAAGACAACCACGGCGGGCGTAGCTGTGCCAACCGGCGATCAGAGCTGGACCTTGTTCATGAACACCGCCAATTTCAAGGGCCCGGCAACATTTGTGTTGCCCTATTTCTACTCGGGACCCTCAGCCGATAAACCCGAGTTCGGTCTTGATACCGTCGATTTTGGCCGACCTGAAGAAGCACCACCACAGACCTATGTTACCCCCGAAGAAGCCGACAGCTGCTGGAAGACACCCGGCCCGGTTGCAGGTCCGTTTACGGCACGACCCGGTGACGGTAGCGAGGTGACCTATTACTGGTATCGCTTCGCGGATCAGCCCGCCTTACTCAATGCAGATCTCAGTGACGAAGAGCGCGAGGAGTTGCAGACCAAAGTTGAGAAGATCCACCGGCACTGGACGAAAGACCGTGAATACCTCGCCCCACCTGCTGTCGGCACGCTGGCTGAGATTGATCCAGAGTTGATCGTTACCCCACCAGCTGGCCTGGAGATAGGCTATGTCCCCATTGCTACGAAACAGAGAGAGTTGAAGTGACCGTGATGATGCAGTCGATAACAGACAATATGACGATTGATGCCGTGTTTTTCGCACAGACGCACGTCCTGCAGCCAGGGGCGCCCTTCTTTAAACTGGTCGGCAAGAAGGAGACCCTGATCAAAGTGCACCTGCTCTCCCCTTCCGGTATGGAAGCGCCGCCGGTCGAAGCAGAGCTCTGCCTGGAGGGAGAGACGTTGCGTCTACCTCTGGAAGGCCCTGCTGTTCTGCCGAAAGCGATCTGCATTGACCCCGGCAAAGTGGTCCATTGTTATGAAGACAGCTTCACCGCCATGATCCCCGCACGCTGGATCAAACGTGGCCTCCAGGTGACCATTCATGCCGGGGATCTTGAACACGCCGTTGAGAAGCTGGAGATCGGCCCGCCCTTGATCATGAACATGACCATGTTCGACATTCACTATTTCGATTATGAAGATGTCGACTATCCGGATGGCTACGAAGCAGAGCTCTTTGTGCGGAGACCTCTTACGGAATTGAACATCCAGCGGCTGAAGCGGATTCTCTTCAAAGAACTGATCATTCCTCCCCGAGATAATAACCCAGCTGTTCGCCTCACAAGCACCGAGGAGCATATGACCAAGACCGGCGAGCCCTTCAACGGGAAACAGCTCGCCGCCCAGCAGTGGTACGCGGCCCTGCAAGACGCCGGCGGCCAGAAGCAGCTGACGGCCTACTTCATAAGCATCGCGAACGTCCATTCAGGTGGCTGGGCCTGGGACTACGCCGGCATGGGAAGCCTGCGTCGTTTTCCTGTCCTGAATCACGAACTGGGGCATGTCCTTGGAGTTGATGACCTTCCTTGCGAGGCCGGCTACCCGTACAAAGGGGAGATGTACGGCATCAACAAAGGTAATGGAGGCCACCACGGTGGCCCGACTTGGAGGTTCGACCCCAGAGTCGGGTTCGTTTCTCCAGTTCTCTCTGATCAAACCAATAGCCCCGGGGAGTGGAAGAAGGATCCCATGGGTGGCGGTGGAGTAGGAGAAGAACCAGGAGAAGCCATCGCCCAATTCTCCGATTATTCCGTTCGCAAGATGCAGGACTACATGGAGAGGAACGTGGCGACGTGGAGTGAGGAGAAACAGGCCTACGTCAAATGGAACCATTGGACCGGAGCGTTTTCAGCCGTTCAGAAGAACAATGGGGTCGCGTTCCCCATCGAACGGGATGTGGAAGTCTACAGCATCATCGCCGCCGTAAGTGCAGTGACGGAAGAGGCAAACTTCATTTACGAGGTGATCGGCCCCTATCGCAGTGGCCTGATTGACACCTTCGATCCCAGCGTGGAGGAGGACCGCAAGCGCGCCCGGAAGCTGCCCTTTGGCAGTTGGGATATTTCCCTGCGCATCGAGCAAGGCGGTATGACAAAGACGTTCATGATGCCGATGACATGGCAACCCGATGACGATCCCCTGGATATTGCCTCTCTACAGACCCGCGCGTTGAACGTACCTGTTCGGGACGGAGAGGTCACCCGGATAGAGCTGTTGCTCACCCCGGAAGCAAACGTGGTTGGATTGCCTTCCTGTCCGAAGGTACTTTACTCAAAGGAGATATAACGAATGAGTTTCCAGACCGACTTTTCGCTAGAAGAACTCAAAGGCAGACGTGATGCGCTTTGCGAATCAATAGGTGACGCTACCGTGCTCCTCGTGGGAGCTCCGGCGTCCACCGGTTCAGAACGTTTTCGTCAGTACAACGACTTCTACTACCTTTGTGGTGTCGAGGTGCCGCAGTCCTACCTGCTGATTGACGGCGCAAGCGGCCGGACGACGCTGTTCCTGCCGGAAGCGGAGTTTGTGCCGAGCGACGACGATTACCGCCTGCTTGCTGCCGACGATGCTGATTACGCCATTGAGGCCACCGGTGTTGACGCGGTTCTGAGCCGGAACTCTCTATGGCAGGCGCTGGCCCCGGTGAAGCACCTCTACCTCCCGTTTCTGGACGGAGAAGGAGCAAAGACAACCTTTCGCTCCCTCAACGGCCGTCGTCGCCTGGTAGAAGCGGACCCCGTTGACGGGCGTGAATCCCGTGCCGACTACCTGCAGCAGCGGATCAGAGACCACTGCCCGGGGATTTCCTTTCATGACGTCGGTCCCATCATCTACGAGATGCGTATGCTGAAGTCACCGAGGGAGGTCGAGCTGCTGCGTCGGGCCGGGCAGCTTACCGCCCGTGGGCTCTGCGAAGCCATGCGTGCCACTCAACCGGGCGTTATGGAGTACCAGCTGGCGGCAATCCTGCAGTACCATTACCTGGCGGGGGGGGCCGCGGACTCCGGATACCAGCCCATCGTCGGAGGCGGAAAGAACGCATTTCACGGTCACTACAGTATTAACAACTGCCCCCTGCTGGATGGCGACATGGTCCTGGTGGATTGCGGCCCCGACTACCACCAGTACACCAGCGACATCACCCGCATGTGGCCGGTCAACGGCACCTACACGCCGGCCCAGCGGGCCTTGTACGGCTTTGTTACCGAATACCATAAGACCCTACTGGGGGGCATCCGTCCGGGTCGGACCTGTGATGACATCGAGGCGGAAGCGGTAGAAACCATGCGCGCACGCGTCGGCGAGTTTGCGTTTGCCACAGACTCGCATGCTACCGGACCAGAGTGGATGTTCCAGTTCTACACGCAGAAGCGTATTGGGCACCTGGCGCACAGTGTGGGTATGAGTGTCCACGACGGCCTGTCCCATAAGGACAGACCACTGGAACCCGGAATGGTTTTCTCAGTTGACCCGCAGATGAAGATCGAAGCGGACCGGCTCTATCTGCGCGTAGAAGACACAGGGGCCGTTACAGAAGACGGTTTTGATGTGCTGACAAAAGACGTCCCGATCGAACTTGATGAGATCGAGGCCATGATGCGCGGCGAAAGCATTCTTGAACACGCACCACCGCTCGCCGTCGCGCGATAGCCGGCAACTATGCTCCCCACCGACCTTGCGTCGGTGGGGGCTGTCCCTGCGGCGAGTTGCTCACACAAATCAGCGCCGCGCCTCTACTGCAGTACAATGACCTTATCTGCGGTCTCAGGTTTCGCGTGTGATTTCTTGCACTGTTCGCGCATGGCTGCCATGCCTGCTGCAGCTTCTGCCTCTGCGACCTGTCCATCGCCGTCAGCATCAAGTTTGCCGACCATCTCTTTGATCCATTTCTCGGAAACGCTCTTCATGGCGGCCGCCTCTTCTGCCGTAAGCTTGCTGTTGCTTCCGCACCTGGCGCGCATCTGCTCTACCTTAGACTGAATTTCATCGGCGGAAAGTTTGCCATCGCCGCTCGTGTCCAACTTGCCGAAAATCTTCTTTCTCATTTCGTCGCTGCCGGCTTTCCATGCCTCAGCTTTCTCGTCGCGGGACAGCTCACCGTCACCGTCCTTGTCATACTTCGCCAGCATCTCCTTCTTGCGCGCTTCCCGACGCACAGCCCACGCCGCCTTCAGCTTGGCCTTCTCCGCGTCAGAAAGCATACCGTCGCCGTCGGCGTCAAACTGCTTCCACATGCCGCCACGGCAACCGCCATGTCGACCGCCTTTGCTACACCCGGCCTTTGCCCCGGCGTCTTCCGCCAGCGCTCCGGTGCCCAGTGCCAGCAGTGACCCCGTCATTACGATCGTCAAAATTCTCATGATAGACTCCTCTTATGGATTCACGGCGCGCACCCCTCTGATGCGCGCTTCACTTAGCTATACGCACAGCGACCCGGAGAGGTTACACCGGAACTGGCAGAAGTGTCGAGGGTCTGAGGGCAAAGCGAAGCTCGGGCCCCGTGCGAGGATGGTTCAATCTGGCACGACCACGTAACAATGGAAGAGCGAGGCGACTCTACCTAATGCGGATGACCAAGGCGAGTGGCAAGCATGCTTGTCTGGGTTGTCCGGCATCCGGCAACAGCCAGCAGGCCGACTGCCAGTATCGCTGCGCACCGCCTCGACAGGTTGATGTGCATGCCGGTCATGACTTATGGACCGTTGTATACGCCAGCGGCCTGCGCACGGAGGAAGGATGCACACCAGCCTTCATCGCCATGATCATCCCAGCTGCTTCGATGTAGTTCTCTACATAGATAAACTTCGGGTGTTCAGGTTCGTTGAGGCAGCTCTTGTTCTCACGCACCACGATGACTGGAATGTTCGCGTCGAGACAGGCCTGGTGCGGAGTACCAAAACACCCGTACGGCGACACCATGCAGTCCACCTCGCGGTTACTCATGCCGTCTGTAGTGCTGAGGCGCGGAGCCTTATGCAACCCTTTCAGCAGGCAGTGGATGAAATTCTCAGTGATGATCTCAACGGCGATCCGAGGATCCACGACTTCCTTGAATCCGGTCAACGCGTAGTCCACCGGGCCATGTGCGCAGGGCTTAACGAGGGCCTCGCCAATCAGCCTGGTAGCGATCGCTTCCACGCCGCCAACCGGGTTGACCCCGCCGTCGCGCCAATAGTCTCCAAGAGTCTTGTCATCTATGGTAATCGGTGTGGCGATACCCAGCGCGTCGTACTCAAGGTCCTTGACCTGTTCTACCAGGGCTTCCCAGCCAATCACGTCGCCGCCTGCAATTCCATTTTCAATGCGGGCATTAAGTGTCAACGGCTCTTTCAGCTCCAGGATCTCGGCATCCAGCCCAAGTGACATCCGTGCCGCCGATACCGCGTTGATCGATTGGTAATCCGCCTCATTTACAACAATCAGTACTTTGTTGGACTTGACCTTCTGAAGGTGCAGTTTTCCCAACAGGAACTGATCCAGGTGGTGCCCTTCCACATACAGCGCATTGGGCGGCATCTCGTTGAGATCTGAGGCGTTCACCACATTGGGGTGCAGCACCAGGTTCTCGCAGCAGGCCCCCAGCAGGCGTGAAGCTGCGTTCGCGTCGCCGCAATGTCCCCCAATCTCGCAACCAATCCCAGTCGGGACGATCATCACTACGTTCATTCTTATTCTCCTTTTCTGCCACTTCAAGACTCGTCAATTGAGGCGCAACGATGCACGCCGGGGGCGCCAGCCCTGGCACCGGCCTCCATTCAATAGGTATCCACAAGGCTCTGCACACGCAGTTGGCTGCGCAGCTCTTTAGCTGTCAGTTTCTTTGCCGGGCGCACGTGCACCTTCACCGATGCGCCCGGGCGCAGATGGCAGAAGTTGTCTGACAACTTTGCATCGACCTTGTCGAGCTCAAGCCAGACCCATAGTGCGGGGTGTTTAGAACTGAGCCTAATATCGAACGAGCCATCGCCACGCTTTGCGATCTTCTTGGTGATGCCCGGCTTCCGGCTGAGGTCCAAGTGCTTCGGGCGTGGCGAGAAGATCCGGGGACGCCTGATCGGCCGGGCGAAGAACGCGAGATTGCGTGAGACGGGCTTGCCAGGGGCCTTCAGCTCAAGCCAGACCAGCAGTCCACGCTTCTCGTGCAACTCGGCTAACTCACTCAACCGCAAAGTCTCGACCTTGCGCGACGAACATGCCGCGGCGCGCACTTTGCGGCCGCCTCTCAGCAACACCTTCCCGTCCACGTCGGTCACAGTCCACTTGACCTTTGCGTCAACCTGCTCAAGCAGATCACTGGTCACATGTACTTCAACACAGCCCTTGGCGACATCTTCAACGCCGCTGACCATCAGAGGCGCAAAGAAGTGCTTCGCCATGTAGTGCAGAGCCTTCCAGCGGCCGTGGTAGTCGATCGAGCTCCAGCTCGCCACCGGCCAGCAGTCGTTGAGCTGCCAGTAGAGCGTGCCCATGCCGCGTGGCATCATCCGCCGCCAGTGCTCGCAGGCATACTTGATGGACATACCTTGCAGGATCTGAGTGAGCCACAGCGTGCTTTCAAAACTGTTCGGCGCCTGGAACCAGGCAAGCAGGTACTCCATGATTCGCCCATTCCCGTGAGACCGCTGATGCTGCTCCATGATAAAGGAGGTGACGTTGCGGTCCTTCGGATCGGTATAGCCATACACGGTCTTGGGTTCGGGCAGTGACTGGAATCCGAACTCACTGTTGAAACGGTGCTCGCAAGTCCGATACCACTCGAATGGTTTACCGCCGTGCCAGACCTCCCAAAGGTGGGCATCGCCACAGGTGGGATCGTTGAAGTTCTCCCGGTCACCGTGCGGCGTATGCGGACTGGACGGCCAATAGTCGCAATCACCGTGCAGTTCCGTCACGATGTTCGGCAAGAGGGCGTCGAACAGCTTTGAGTAATCTTTCCATGCCATCCGATAGGGCCCCGGGGGCTTGGGCTTGACCGCCCCCTGCTCCTGCTCGTTGTTGCCGCACCAGAGAGCGATGCAAGCATGGTGCCGCAACCGTCTCACCTGATCACGGGCCTCCGCGCCCACGTTGCGTCGAAAGGCTGCGCTTTCCACGGGGTAGTGAAAGCCGTGGCCAAACATGAAGTCCTGCCACACGCAGATGCCCAGTTCATCGCAGGCATCATAGAACGAATCGTCTTCATAGATGCCCCCACCCCAGACACGCAGCATATTCATGTTGGCGGCAGCGGCATCCTCCACCAGTTCGCGATAGCGCCCGGGAGTCATGCGCGCCTGGATGGCATCGGCGGGAATCCAATTGGCCCCCTTGGCAAAGAACGGCACACCGTTGACCACAAACTGAAATGATTCGCCCCATTCATCGGGGTGTCTGTCCAGCTTCAACGTCCGCAGGCCAATGCGCTTTGTCATCGAATCCAGGACAGCGCCATGCTTGTCCAGGATCTCAACGGTCACATCGTAGAGAGGCTGCTCACCGAGATTGTTGGGCCACCAGAGCTGCGGATCCCCAAGGGGTACCTCAACGGCCGTCTTCTTCGTCCTGAAGGTCCTCTCGGATTCGGCAACGCATGCCCCATGCAGACCGACAGACACCCGTGCAGTCAAAGCCGATCTGCCGATCGCGTCGACCTCTGCCGTGACGCGCAAGCCCACCTGCTTTGGCGTTTCGTGATCCTGTGCAACGCCCACGCTTGCAAGCCGGGCTGTGTCGAAGGCGATGATTCCAATATCCTGCCAGATCCCGCAGGTCGGCACCTTGACGCCCCAGTCCCATCCGAAATTGCACTGCTGCTTGCGTACCCATGTGGCGTCAGCGGCGTAGTTCTTGCCGCTGAAAGGGATGCCTTCCCTGTAGTGCTTCTCCCGAGCGATATCACAGAAGGCAACGGCCGACGCAAAGTCCACCTGGATACTGTTCTTGCCAGCCTGCAGGATCTCCTTCACATCCCATTCGTAGCGACGGAACATGTTGTCGGTCTTTGCAATCACCTTACCGTTAACGCGAACCGTCGCCAGCGTATCGAGTCCGTCACAGCGGAGCACGACGCGATCACGCTTCAGCAAGGAAGCTGAGACCTTGAACGATCGCCGGAACGTCCATTCGCTGTCGCCAATCCACAACAGTCGTTCCTCGTTGTCGCGGTAATACGGATCGGGAATCGTCTTGTCATTGAGGAGATCCAGGTAAATATCACCGGGCACCGTTGCCGTCCCGGCCTCTTCACCATTCTTACGCTGATATTGCCATCGACCATTAAGATTCAGCTTATCCATCAACGCACCCCTCACTCTCTTCCCTTACAACTTGGCCCCATCTCTTCACGCGCTCAAGATCGCCGTGCGCAGTCATAGGCTTATGCATGTGTACCGCAGCACGCCAAGCCGGGACGCCAAGACGGTCACTCTCCCCCGACAACTTCCATCGCGATCTTGGCCCAGTCGAACAGACGTTGTGGTTCATAACAAACCGTGCTGATGTCCTTCTGGATCAACTCCAGCGGACAGCCTTGTTCCGCGCAGATATCGCGGGTTGTTGTCAGGTCCTTGCGTATCGCATCCGCATCAAAGCTGGTGCCCGCCAGTAGCGCGGGGTTCGGTTTGCGTGAATAGACATAGTCACCGGAAATCTCTGCTGCACCCCGTTCCTGGTCAACCCATGGGCTCATGGAGACCTTGCGTACGTTGGGGAGTTTGCGAACTTGATCCATCTTGCCATGCAGCGGCTCGCAACAACCGTAGTAGACCAACCCAAAACGCTCACAGATGGGCTTGGCGTAGGTGATTTCAAACTCGTCGTACATGGCCGGCGATACCGAACCGAGGATCTGGGCAAGTCCGAACATCCAGCGGTCCTTGGCGCGCGGCTTGGCGGGGTCGTAGCCATCTGCCGGCAGTTCATCTGTATAGGCGCCGGTACAGTGGATCAGATCCTGCGGCTCGCCGAGTATCCCCTGCTCCTCCAGCTGATCCAACTTGTGCAGGTAACCCCGGGACAGCTTGGCGGCAACCTCGTGCATGAACTCCGCGCGATCCATAAGCGCCATTAGAACTCTCTCTGCACCCATCCACGTCGTGATGACATCCCAGATGCCAAGATAGGGAACGAATGCCCAGGGCCTCAGCTCAATGGTGTCGCCAAACAGGTCGGTGGCGAAAGCCATCCGCCGCTCGGTTTCCGCCACATCGTGGGTGATCACCGGCATCTGGATCCGGTCGATGTCGGCATCGGTTGCCAGTTGATTGCTATAGAGATGCCCCTGGACAGCATTGCTCGCATCCGTGACCGCCACCTCGTCGTCAACCTTGATCCCAAAGCCCGTGTCGTTGACAGCCTTGCGTACTTTGATGAACGGTTCCACCACCATATCAACGGGGAAGTGCTGCCATTGGAAGAGTTTCATGCGCATCTGGCGTTCATAGGGGCGGCACGTCTCGTCTTCGCACTGGAGCGTGAGCTCATCATTGATGTTCATCTCGTTCCAGCAGACCTGGTCGATCATCACCATCGGCCGCTCCGGCTTAAGCCCGTTCAGTTGGCGCCAAAGCCGCCGTTTCTCCTCTTGAATAGGCAGCGCGGCGATCTCGGAAACCTGTCCGGCCAGTTCGCGAATGATGGCAATATCCTTCTTGCTTGGCATTGTGTCGAATTCCTTCTTGTTAGCGTCTAATTCCCAGCTTCACCACGTCATCGTGTAGGTGCCCGCCGCCAAAACGAAGCTGCCGTCGGCTTGCACGGCGATCCCGCGACGCGTCAGTGGTTTGCCGTCCAGTTTCACGGCGGCAACGTCCTTGACCGGCAGCTGTATTGTCGCCTGCGTGTTGGCTGGAATGGTCACCTCATACCGCATCCGTTTGCCACGCTTACGCCAGGCGCTGCGGATCGTCCCGTACGGACTATGATAGGTGGCCTCTGCGTGTTTCAGGCTGCCGCCCGGTAGCGGTCGTAGCCGGAAGTGCTGGAAACCGCACTCACCATGATCAATGCCGGCGACCGTATCGAACATCCACTCAACGACCGCGCCATAGGCGTAATGGCTATAGGAGTTCATGTTCACATCACCGGGCCCGTCCTCTTTCGTCCAGCCGTTCCAACGCTCCCAGATCGTGGTGGCGCCGTTGACGACGGAATAGCCCCAGCTCGGGAAGGTGGTGTTCTCCAGCAGCTTGTAGGCGACATCGAGATTGCCGGTATCGCGCAGTACCGACATGATTAACCCGGTGCCAACGAAGCCGGTCGAGCTATGCATGTTCTTGCTGCGGATATCCGCCACCAAATGCTTGGCCGCCTTCTCTGCCTGCTTGGGGCTCAACAACCCAAACCTGAGAGCCATCAGGTAGGCCGTCTGCGTATCGCCTTTGATCTTGCCGTCGCGACCAACGAATGCCTTATTGAAGACCGTCCTGATCTCCTTGAACAGTTTCGTGTAGCGTGCAGCATCCGCCTTCTTACCAAGCGCCTCGGCAGCCTTGCGGGTAATGTCGGTGGCATAGGCGAAGTGGGCCGTGCGGATCACGTCTCGCGGTGTATCTGCCTTGATCGACAACCAGTCGCCGAAACACTGTGTGGACTCACACAACAGCTTATTGCTTGTCTTCTTGAGGTAAGCGACCCAGCGCTTCATTGCCGGGTACATGGTAGCCAACAGATCGCGATCCTCGTAACACTGATACAGCGTCCACGGGCAGACCACGCCCGCGTCACCCCAGGCGGCACCACCCTTACTGCTGAGCACATCCGGCGAGACGTTGGGGAAGGCGCCATCCGAATCCTGGGAATCCATCAGGTCGTTCATCCACTTGGTGAAGAATGCCGCCACGTCCATGTTGCAGATAGCCGTCCGGATGAAAACCTGTGCGTCACCGGTCCACCCCAGACGCTCGTCACGCTGGGGGCAGTCGGTCGGGACCTCAAGGAAGTTGGCGCGTTGCGTCCAGACCGCATTGCTGTAGATCTGGTTCACCATCTCACTCGAGCAATCGAACTGCCCCACCCGCGTGGTGTCGGAACCGACAACAACGCCCGTCACATTGTCCAGGCTCGGGGGTACGGGGCAACCGCTCACTTCAACATAGCGGAATCCGTGGAAGGTGAATTTGGGTTCCCAGACCTCGTTACGGGAGCCCTTCATCACGTAGGTATCGGTGCAGACCGCGCTGCGCATGTTGTCGATATAGAGCGTGTTGTCCAGGTTCACCATTTCGCCAAATCGCATCTGCACGACGCATCCGGCCTTGCCCTTAACATGCAGCCGCACCCAGCCGGCGAAATTCTGGCCAAAGTCGTAGATGACCTTTCCGGGGGCAACTTGCCACTGCTTGATTGGCTTAAGCTCTCCCGTGATCCGCACGGGCTCTGCGGGGTATGCCGTCAGCTGGGTCTCGGGTGCCAGCTTCTGCTTGAGCACGAAGGCCTGCGACCAGTCGCTATCATCGAAACCGGGGCGGTTCCAGCCTTTCGGTTCGAGCTGGGCATCGAACGTCTCACCATCATAGAAATCAGCCTGCCGTGTCGGACCGAAAATGCTCTTCCAGCTTTCATCAGTGACGATCTCCTCGATTCTCCCATCGGCGTATTCGATGCGTAGCTGCGCAAGCAAGCCAGTGCGGTGCCCGTAGCCATCACCCATGTGCTGCCGGGCGATACGTCCCTTGAACCAGCCGTTGGCCACTTCCCCGCCCATGCACTGCATACCCGGTTTGCGGAGCATCGCCGTCACATCATAACAGCGGTAGTTGAATCGCTTCTTGTATTCCGTCCAGCCAGGAGCGAACAGATCGTCTGACACATCTTTGCCGTTCAGGGTCAGGTGGGCGATGCCCTTGGCCGTGGCATACAGCAGCGCCCGCTTCACCGGGCCTCGCGTCTCAAACTCCTTACGCAGCAACGGACAGGCGGGGAAGTTGCTGAGGTAGTTTCCGATGAACTTCCCCTTCCACTCGTTGCGGTCCAATAGGCCCATCGTGAATGTCGCTGTCATCGACCAACGTCCGGCCCGGCCCTGCTCATCCCAGATCATGACCTTCCAGAATACCTGCCGGCAGCTCGTCAGCTTCTTCCCGGCGTAGTGAACCTGCATCGACTGGTTAGACGTGACTTGGCCGCTGTCCCACAGGTTGCCTTCGTGACGCCGCAACGCCTCCCTGCTATCGGCGGCAATGATACGGTACGCACGCTGTGCCGCCCCGGGGGCATCGCTTACCATCTCCCAGCTCAGGCGTGGTGAGGCGGCGTCGACTGTCATGGGGGCAACCAGGTATTCGCAACGAAGATGGGTGGCAGCAGGTGAAGGGGCGGTCATGGTATACTCTCCAAGTGTTCAGCTAGCAAGTGTCCGTCAATCTAACACCTGCAGAAACCGAAGAACAACACGCACTTGCGACATTGCCCGTCCCCGATCGCGGCAGAGAGGGCCAGAGGCGAGTGTTCCAACTTGGAGTGCGGCGGCAGAGGGCGAAGCCCGGCGACGCCGCCTTTGCAGAGCCGGAGTAACCGCAAGCGGCTGCAAGCAAGCAGGATCCTATTGGGTGGTCTGCTCAAGCAACTCGAGATAGATGCGGTAGTTCTCGAACGAGACATCCGGTGGGGTCTGGTGATCGACACTGGGGATGAAGCCACCACCGCGCATCGTCGGCGCCAGGCGATCGAACTCCGCCTGCATGGCGGCCTCACCATTCTTCATCACCATCTTGTCGTAGGCGCCGATCATCAACCAGTCCGGATGCTGTTGCCGGATGTTGGCCACATCCACGCCGGCCATCCGCTCGAGTGGCAGGATACCTTCCACCCCGACCTCCTTGAGCCACGGAATCAGCGGCTCAACGTCACCATCCGAATCCACGAACACCCGGATGCCACGCTCTCGCAATGCCGCCACAAGGGGCTTGTAGTAAGGTGCCAGAAACTCGTCGAACAGTTCCTTCGAGAGCATCGGGCCGTGATTGTAGCTCATATCCTCAGCAATCGTCATGAACTGCGGGACACAGACAGCGTCGCAGAAACCATCCAGCAGGCTCAGATTATACTCGAGCAGCTCGCGGTTCATCCGGTGCATCAGTTCGGCATGGTCGTAGAAGGCAAAGAGGTGCCCTTCGATGCCAAAGAGCTTCCGCGGATACCAGAAGAAGCCGTCGAAACTGATCCAGATCACCCGGTCGCCGGCAGCATTCTCTGCACGGACCCGCTGGAAGCGTTCAGCCTCAAAGTCAGGCTTGATGTAGAGCGTGTGATGCATCGCGTCATAGTCGGCCTCGGTCTTCAGGATACCCGAACCGTGATGCGTGGGGCGCGGTGTCTCGGCGCTGCCCGGTGCCATCCAGAATTGGGAATAGGGATCCAGCCCGAGATACTCGCGTATGTGCTCAGCGCCTTCGACGCTTGAATCCAGCCCCTCTTCGCGCCAGCGATCCGTCGTCAGGCCCCAGTATCCCGCCCATTCGATCCGCGGATAACGGTCGACCGACTCGAAATTCATCACGGCATTGAAACGCTCTACATGTGTCATAATGAAAAACTCTCCCGTAGGTTGACTTGACAATATAGACGCATAACACACAGATTTCTATGTTGATCTTGCTCACCTGGTGCGCGTATTCTGACCGCAATGAATCGGCGCACAATCAACCTACACGGGCAGGGACACAGATCGCTGGAGACTATGGGCTTTGCGATCGCCCACTTTCCCAGCTATACAGACACAAGGGCCACGAGCCCCCACGGTCATGACATTCTGGAGGCGAACTTCATCGTGCGCGGGACGGCGCGCCACATCATTGAAAACACCGAAAGGGTCTGTCCCCCCGGCTCCCTGGGTATTGTCCACTATGGCCAGGCCCACAGTCTGATGACCGATTCGGCTGGTGTTGAGGTCTTCAACATCTATCTCGATCCTGCCCGCCACGCGCCACCAGTTCTACCCGAGCCATTCGCGAGTGCCGCTGCATCACTCTTCCCATCCACACCGCACCCCGGCGCACCACGCGGGCTCACCTCGTTCCTGCAGTTCGAGGACCCGGCGCCGCTGGCCCACCTGCTTGCCTACTGCCTCGCCGAACAGGAACGGGCTGCGCCGGGCTACGAACGAATCCTGGAATCGGCCTGGCGTGCCCTGTTGATCAACTGCGCGCGGCAGGCCATGGCCGACGGTGTCGAGACCCTTGTCGCCGACCACTCGCGCTGGGCCCCGCTCGAAGGCGTGCGACTCATCCTTGAGCGTCAATATGACAGACCACACCGACTCGCCAATCTTGCCGCCACGGCCGGCATGAGCGAAGCCCACCTCTGCCGCCAGTTCAAGACCTATACAGGCCTCTCCCCTTTCGCCTATCTCGCCCAACGTCGCGTCGACATCGCCGGGCAACAACTCCGCAACAGCAACGCCAGGATCCTTGAGATCGCCCTGGACTGTGGCTTCAACGACATCGGCCACTTCAACCGCAAGTTTCGTCAGCTCAACGGCTGCACCCCCAGCCACTACCGCAAGAATCACAGATAGGGCGTGCCTTTAGCGTATTGTGTGATAACGTGCAGGCATGCAGCCACGGCTCGAAGATTGGACCGCGTGGAAGGATCTCTGTGCACGCGAGTTATGCCCAGCGGAAACGCAGGATCGACTGGGGCGATTCGGACGCTCCCGCTTTGGCATCCAGCTCAAACGCTACCTGGCGTCGACCAACCTCTCACCGGGTGATACCCAACGCCAACTGCCAACGGCGGAAGAGGCGTGGCACCAATTTGAAGCTTATGCAGCCGTAACGCAGACGCGGCAGGGAAAACGCTACAAGGACTGGATATTCGCTCGCATCCAGAACAGTAGCAAGGCGCCGCTAGACACCATTCAGTCTGGCGCCACGCTCATCATGCGCGATGTCGTCCGAACCCACCTCCAGAACGAGCTCACACCCAACAGGACCGTCTCCCTCGACCGCCCTGTCGGTGATGGCACCAGCGTTCTGGGAGACCTGCTCCCGTACACGCTCGGGAATGATGAAAGCACCGAAGCCCGGGAGTTCGATGCCCTGGCTGCGGCGCATGCGAAGAGCCTGTTCAAATCGCTTTCGAAACGTGAGCGGCTTGGCCTCGGGGCGAAGTATGCAGGGGTTACGCTGGAGGACCCCGAGCTCCTTTCAGCAGCCGGCTGCGGGAAGTCTACATTGAACCAGGCCGTACGGGATCTATTGGCGCGGGTACGAGAAGACGTGGTCCGAAAATACGGTGATGATGGCCACAATACCGTCATGGCCTTCACGACGCGCATGCTCCGCCACCTGGAGCAGAAATTTTTCTTGTGGAAAAATTCGGAAAAAGGACTACCTCGTTCCTTCTACAGTAGGGAAGGAAAGAACGTGGGACGTGAAACGTAGATATAGGTGAGAAAACAGAATGAACGTCATACAACCTGAGGACTGGCAAGCTGAACGGCTGGCGAGCTGGCTTCTAGACTGGGAGCTACTGCAAGTGCCTTGCGAAGAGGGTGAAGCGGGTCGTCGCCAACTGGCTGCAGCAGAGGCGGTTGACGACTTGTCTCCCGACTGCGTTGCACCGGCCGACGGTGAAATCGAGGTCGGGCAAGTTCGGCTCATGATACCGCAACGAGCAGACGCAGCCCCCCTGTATCTGGCCGTAGTCAAAGCCGAGGACGGCGGAACGGCTTACTGCGTGCCGTTCAGTCGACTCAGCGTCCCCGCCACACCGGACGAACTGCTCAGCGGGCGGGAAACACCGGCTGTGAGAGTCTACTGCCTGTGGAACGCGGCCAGCGTTTCCCTGGTTGTGCTTGGCGAAAGCTGGATCGTTGACACACTGACAGGAGAGGAGCTTGAGCGACTCTCTCGAGCATGGCTAAGCGTCAAGGAGACAGGAAGCGTTCCGAGCGACCTGCTCCAGGAAGCCGGACCGCCCCTCTTCCATCCTGAAGACCCCCGTCGGGTCTATCGCCGACAGGAAGAAGAGCGTCTCGACCACATCCTCGTTCGCGAACACACCGGCCACTCCCCCGACAATGTCATCCTCTACGACATCGAATCCGACGCAGAGCCCCGCGAGCTACCCAAGGCGGCTGAGGATCGTGATGAGTATGGGGAGTGAGGGCATCCCGGAGGGATCTCAACCATTAGCCGGTGGTAAGCGAAGCGACACCACCGGAGAAGCAAACAAGAAGCCGCATCCCGGAGGGATGCCAGCGCGGAGGCCTAGAAATGCCATCTACCTATCTAAGTCTGCATTACCACATCATATTCGCAACCAAAAGCCGGCAACCAACAATCGCCTCATCATGGCGACAGCAGCTCCACGAATACCTCGGCGGAACTGTGAATGGGCTCGGCGCACACGTCCAGGGCGTCGGCGGAACCGCGGATCATGTGCATATTCTGCTTGGCCTCAGATCGACACATTGCCTGGCTGATTTCATGCGAGAGGTGAAGAAGGCATCATCTAAATGGGTCCACAATGAGACAGGCACGAAGTCCTTTGCCTGGCAAGAAGGGTATGGCGCATTCACAGTCAGCCCGAATGCGCGATCACACGTCCGGGATTACATCGCTAACCAGGAAGAACACCATAGAACACGGACGTCTCGTGAAGAGCTGGTTGAGCTACTTGAACTCGCGGGTGTTGTGTATGACGCCAAGTATATGGATTGAATGGGGAGGAATGTGCGGTGGGAGCTGCCATCCCTTCGGGATGGGGATTGTACTCTCTGAGATCCGGTGGTGTCGCTTCGCTTACCACCGGCTAATAGCTTGAACCCCTGCGGGGTGCCCAGACTGTGCATTCAAGACGCCAAGGTCGTATTTCAGGCCTTTAGCCCACGGTTGATACGGTCGCACACAGACCCGATCGCCCCTTCGGTGCACCAAGCCGCAGACCTACAAGCCATTGACCAACTTTCCATAGTGCCAGTCATGGCCGGAACCAACCATTCAGGACGCCAAGCCGGAGGCTTGAAAGCCATTAGCCGGCGGTTGATACCGCCGGTCACAAGAGAGAGAGCACACGCATCCCGGAGGGATGCCAGCCACCGGCCAAAAAAAACACCCCGGCTGGAAATCCAACCGGGGCGCTTCTTGTTTTGTTTTGGTCTGTAGCCTTAGACGCCCAGACGATTCTGGCGGATCTTTTCGGCGGCGGTCTGGTTGCTTGAGACCTCATGCCCCGGAAGCGGCAGGATCTGCGTGTGGATCGCGTCCAGAATCCAGCTAGCTTGCGGGAAGAAGGCATCTTCCAGCTCGTAGGCCGGGGTGATCCAGTTGCGGGAGCCAACCACGGCCGGCGGTGCATCGAGATCATCGAAGGCCATCTGTGCCAGGTTAGCCGCGATGGTCTGCATCACGGAACCACGCTCACAGGCGTCAGACGAGAGAACCACGCGTCCCGTCTTCTTGACGGACTCAACCAGCGGCTCGTAATCGAGCGGGTTGATGCTGCGGCAATCCCAGACGTCTGCCGTCATGCCGTACTTCTCTTTCAGCGTATCAGCGGCCTCGAGGGCGCGGTAGAGCGTGGCGCCGATCGTGATGATCGTGACGTCGTCTCCATCGCGGCGCTTCGCGGGCGGTCCCAGCGGCACTTCGTAGTAGTCCTCGGGCACTTCGTCCTCGAAGAGTTCGCCAATGTCGTACAGGCGCTGGCTTTCCAGGAAGATAACCGGATCCGTACCACTCAGAGCGGCATTCAGCATACCCTTGGCGTCATACGGCGTAACCGGGAAGACAACCTTCAGGCCAGGAATGTGGTTCACCAGTGCGCTCCAGTCCTGTGAGTGCTGGGCACCGTACTTGGAGCCTACGGACACGCGCATCACCAGCGGCATCTCGAGGATACCAGCCGACATGCTCTGCCACTTGGACATCTGGTTGAAGACTTCGTCACCGGCGCGGCCGAGGAAGTCGCAGTACATCAGCTCAACCATGGCGCGGCCACCTTCGAGCGCGTAACCCACGCCCGTACCCACAATCGCCGCTTCGGAAATCGGCGAGTTGAACAGGCGGTGATAGTCAACGGCCTCGGTCAGACCACGGTAGCAGGCAAAGGCCCCACCCCAGTCACGGTTCTCTTCACCGTAGGCGACCATCGTCGGATCTTCTTTGAAGCGGTGCAGTGCGGCCTCGAAGATCGCGTCGCGGTACTGGAAGACCTTGTTCTTGGCAACCGGCTTGCCATCAACGATACCGGCGCGCGAGCGGCGGGAAAGCTGTTTCACACGCAGGTTGTCATCGCCGGCATCCAGAAGCTCGGGCTCACGGTCATCCAAGCTGAGCTTCGTGTTGTTCGAGAACATGATGTCCTCAATGAAGTTCGGCTCGACGTATGGGGAGACGTTGTCGTCAATCGCCAGCTTCATCGCCGTCGATACCACACCAACCAAGTCGCTCTGGATAGCTTCGATAGCGGCCTCATCCAGTGCACCAGCGGCCTGCATTTCCTTCTTCATCCAGGCGATGGAATCCTGCGATTCCCAAAGCTCCATCTCATCCTTGTCACGATACGAGGAGGCATCGGACGGTGAATGACCGGAGTAACGATAGGTCAGCGTGTCCAACAGAACCGGGCCTTCGCCCTTCTCGATGAGCTCCATCTTGCGCTTGATTGCATCGGCGACTGCCAGCGGGTTGTACCCGTCGACACGCTCGGCGTGCATGGCAACGGCATTAACGCCGGCACCCATACGCGCCATAACGTCGTAGCCCATGGTCTCAGTCTGGGTCTGGCCGCCCATGCCGTAGAAGTTGTTCATGAAGTTGAAGATGATCGGCAGGCCGCCCTTGCGGTCATCCGGCCACAGCGTTTCAAACTGTGTCATCGCCGCGAAGTTGAGCGCTTCCCAAACCGGACCACAGCCCATCGAAGCATCGCCGATGTTGGCAATGACGATACCGTCCTTCTTGTTTACCTTCTTGTACAACGCAGCGCCGGCAGCGATATCGGCCGAACCACCCACGATCGCGTTATTCGGGTAGATTCCGAATGGCGTGAAGAAGGCGTGCATGGATCCACCCAAGCCACGGTTGAAACCAGGCTTGCGGGCAAAGATCTCGGCCAGGGATCCGTAGACGAGGAACTGACGAGCCAGCTCCTTAACGGAATCGGTCTTAACGTGCTTCTCAACGATCGCGAGGCACTCACCGTCCATGAAGGACTTCATGATGTCCATCAGCGTCTCATCATCGAGCTTGCGGATGGCGGACATGCCCTTGGCCAGAATTTCACCGTGTGAGCGGTGCGAGCCAAAGATGTGGTCTTCAACGTTCAGATAGAACGCCTGCCCGACAGAGGAGGCCTCTTGCCCCATCGACAGATGGGCCGGACCGGGATGGTTGTATTCCATGCCCTGGTAGACACCGGCTGTCTTGATTTCGTTGATCATGAATTCAAACTCACGGATCAACATCATGTCTTCGAGCATACCGACAACGGCATCTTTGCCCAGCGACTTGATCTCGTCCGCTACTGTGCCCTTGTAGGCATTCAGCGGCACGGACGGGAATTTGAGCTTCCCTGGCTTACGTTCTTCGGTCGGGTCAACAATATGGACTTTTGGCATCGTCTACTCTCCTTTTAGTGGCTCGTCGTAATCAGCGTATCCCGAATCAGTTCCGACACGGTCGGATGTGGGAATACAATCTCTTCAATCTCTTTCACGCGCATTTCCGTCTCAATCATCGCCGCTGCCCCGAAGATCATCTCGGAACAAGCGCCACCGATCATATGCACGCCCAACAATACATCTGTCTCAGCATGGACAATCACCTTGCAGACACCACGACCGCCGTCGTGTTCGGCGAGGAAGCGCCCACTTGCCATCATCGGCATCTTGCCGATCTTGACGGGAACGCCCTGCTCCTTGGCCTGCGCTTCGGTGATACCAACCGTTGCAACTTCAGGCGTGGTGTAGATCACGCCGGGAATTGCGTTGTCACGGAAGTGATCCGGCCGGCCACAGAGGTTGTGCACCACCACTTCGCCCATACGCGAAGCCGAGTGTGCCAGCCACTGCTTACCCGTGACGTCGCCAATGGCAAAGATGCCCGGAACATTCGTGGCGCACGTATCGTCCACCTTGATGCCTCGGCGATCAAAGTCGACCTTCACGTCCTCCAATCCCAAGCCATCGACGTTGCAGGTACGTCCGGTCGCCACGAGGACGTGGCTGGCCTCGATCGTCTCCTGCTTGTCCTTCACCGAGAAGGTCACGTTCCCTTTGCCAATCGACTCCACGCGGGCCCCGATATGGAAGGTGATGTTGCGTTTGCCCAGCTCCTGGCGAAGCATCTTGGCAATCTCGGCATCCACAGCCGGACAGATCTCCGGCAGCATCTCGATGACCGTGACGGGAATACCCAGCGTTCCGAAGAAGCAGGCAAACTCGCAACCGATGACACCGCCACCCACAACCACGAGGCTTTCGGGGAGCGCATCGATATCGAGCAGACGCGTTGAGTCATAGACGCAGTCATTGTCGATTCCGGGGATGGGCGGCTTGGCCGGCGAGGAACCAACGGCGATCATGATGTTGTCGCCTTCGTAGACATCGTCGCCCACCTTGACCTCGCGCCGGGAAACCAACTTGGCCTCACCGTTGACCACGGTAACCTTGTTGCGCTTCATCAAGCCGGCAATGCCCTTGCGCAGGGTCTCGATGACCTTCTGCTTACGCGCCATAACCGTCGCCAGGTCAAACGAGACATTCTCGCTCTTCACACCGTAGGCTTCGCCATGCGAGGCGTAGTGATAGACCTTGGACGAGTTGAGCAGCGTCTTTGACGGCACACAGCCGCAGTTCAGACAGACACCACCGAGATGGCCCTTTTCAATCAGCAGGACCTTCTTGCCCTGCTCCCCTGCCCGCTCGGCAGCCACGTAGCCGCCGGGACCGGCACCAATGATAATCAGATCGTATTTCATGCTAAGTCTTCTCCTACTTGGCCAGCGTCAGCTCAAAGTTCTCCAGTGATGCGCACAGTGTCTTCAGGAAGCGCGCCGCCGGGGCACCATCCACAACCTGGTGATCCACCGTCAGGCTCAGGTTGATCGACTGCACATGCGTGACCTCGCCATTCTTCATGACCGCCTTGAGCGAGAGGCCGCCAACGCCGAGGATTGCCACTTCCGGAATATTCAGAACCGGTGTGAAGCTCTCGACCCCGAGCATGCCCATATTGGTAATCGTGAACGTGCCACCAGACAGCAGATCGGGATTGATGCTGCCGCTCTGGCAATCCTTGAGCAACGGTTTTGCTGCCGCAGAGAGCTCGCTCAGTGAGAGCTGGTCGGCGCCGTGCACGACAGGAACCATCAGGCCGCGTTCGGTATCGGTTGCGATGCCGAGATTGACATACGGATACTGAACCGACTTGTCGCCGAGGAAGTGCGCGTTGACCTCAGGAGAGACCCGCAATACCTGCACAGTTGCGTAGGCCACAATGTCGTTGATCGTGATATTCGGGAGTTCGAGTGCCTCGCCCAGGGCTTTCACCTTGGCGCGATAGGCCAGGATGCCCGTGGCGTCGAAGCTCATGTTCATGGTGAGCTGGGCCGTGGTTGCCAGCGACTCATGCATCTTGCTGGCGATCAGCTTGCGAATGCCTGTCAGCGGAACGACGGTCGGTTCGCCGGTCGGAACGGCTGCAGGGGCAGCTGCGGCAGCTGCGGGGGCAGCGCCAAGATCGCCTGCGAGCACCATGCCACCAGGACCGGAGCCCTGCGCCGGTGCGGCCATGCCAGAAGCGGCAGCGGCGTCACGTGCGGCAGCACTCAAACGAGGCTGGCCGGCGGCAGCAGCCTGAACATCGCGTTCGATCACGCGACCACCCGGACCGGAACCGGCGAGGATCTGGGCATCGACGCCGCTTGCGGCGGCAGCCTTGCGAGCACGCGGGCTAACACCCACAGCCTTCTCACCAGCAGCCGCCACGGGAGCAGCAGCTTCAGCGACGGGAGCGGCCTCAGCGGCAGGAGCGGCAGCAGGAGCAGCTTCTGGAGCGGCTTCGGATTCGCCACCACCTGCGATATCCGGCTTAAGATCGGAAGCGTCTTCACCCGCTTCACCAACAGCAGCAATAGTCATCAGAACCGGAATATCATCGCCCTCTTCGAAGAAGCGTGCGACCAGCGTGCCGGCAGCGGGGCTTTCTACTTCAAAAACAGCTTTGTCGGTTTCAATACTTGCGATCGCGGTACCCTCTTCGATGGCTGCTCCCTCATCGACAAGCCACTCTACAAGAATACAACTCTCAACGGACTGCCCCTGCCGGGGCATGATAATCGGTGTTGCCATAATGTCTCTCCTCTATCTCTATTCTTGATTCTTGGCGAGAGTCGCCCTGTGCGCCCGTCTGCGGTGACTGAATTCTAACGAATCCAGCTACGTCCATCTCTGTAGCTGGATCCGTGAGGATTCAGACTCGCAGAATGGAAGCACGCGCTCAGAATGACCCCTGCCTCCCCATTTCAGATTTCAGAATTTCAGCTTTCAGAATTTCAGCTTTTTCCCTACCGCATCTCCTGGCCGCCGGTAACGTTAATCGCCTGCCCCGTCATGTAGGACGACAGGTCCGAGGCCATGTACACGACCATGTTATTCACGTCCTCATACTCGCAGCCACGCCGCAGCGGGACCTGGTTCATGTAGAACTGCTTCACGTCGTCGATGCTCTCCGCGCCCGGGACCTTGCCGGCATCCAGGTACTGCTTGAAGAGTCCGCGCTCAGGATCGGTCCAGAGCGTTCCGCTAAGCAGGTTGCCCGGACAGATCGCGTTACAGCGAATACCCAGCGGGGCGAGCTCAAGGGCCACGCTCTGTACGAGGCCAATGCCGCCGAACTTACTGGCGGAATAGGCGGAGTTCGCAGCGCTGCCCTTTTTGCCGGACTTGGAGTTGATGGCGATGATCGAGCCACTTCCCTGCGCTTTCATGATGCGGGCCGCGTGCTTGAATGTGAGGAACGTACCGAACAGGTTGACGTTCATCACGGCGCGCCATTTCTCGGCCACCGCTTCATCAATCGGTTCTGCAATCAGGATGGCAGCATTGGCGACGACCACGTCGACACGGCCAAACTCATCCATGGCTTTCTGGAAGAGGGCCTCGACACTGGCCTCATCCGAAACGTCCACCTTCAGAGCGAAGGACTTCCGTCCGGTCGCGTTGATTTTCTCTGCCGTATCGGCGGCACCTTCATCGTTCATATCACCAATCACAACGTGACTGCCCTCGGCGGCAAGGCGCAGGCACATAGCCTCCCCCAACCCCTGGGCACCACCTGTAACAACAGCAATTTTGTCTTCAAGCATCATGAGTCATTTTCCTTTGTTGTAGGGTTGGCCGTGGCGGCCAACGGTCGGGCGAGATGCCCAACCCTACATATCCTGTTACGCGTAGTGCGCGAGAAGTGCTTCTTCGGCTTCTTTCGTCCAGACGCCATCCTGAAGCTGGCCGGCGACCTCCGGGAGCGTGTCGGCAAGCTCAGAGAGCAGCGTCAGCTTGAGGCCCTTGCACGCCGGATAGACCATAATCTTGCCCGGCACTTCCTGCTTCTCAACTTTCCGGATACCGAGAACGGCGTCGTCCAGGCCAGAGATGGCGGCGACGGAAACGTTGGTATCGATGTTGCCTTCGGCTACGTGGTTGAGGACGATTTCGATATCCTCCATCGTGGAACCGGATGTTCCGATGAAGTAGAGCTGGTTCTCGCAGTAGTAGTCCAAATCGATCTCACCGTATTTGTCGGCCGGAATGCCGGCGAAAATATCGATGATGCCCTTGGGGGCACAGCTCGTAACCGCAGCCGCCACGAGAGCCGGAACGGGAGCCATCACGACCTGCATGTCGAACTTGATGTCCTGCTGCGTCTTTGTGGGATTGTAACCAACATAGGTCGTGCCGTTTGCAGCAGCCGTGGGCTCAGCGATCTTGGCGAGGGCCTCGAGGCGTTCGTCACTCAGGTCGGCGGCATAGACCGTTACGCCATCACCCACACAAAGGTCACGTATGACGTGGGTCACGCCCATCGGTCCGGCGGCGCCGATAACGTTGATGTTGTCGCCTTTGCGCATTTCACAGCGCTCGGGAATGGATGCCAATGCCGCTGTGGGATCGCCGCCTGTCGTACCCACAATGCGGAATCCGCGATAGTGGACGCCGCCAACGGCGGTCATGACCGGCTTACCGAAGGTCTCACCGCACTGGCAGATCACGAAGAGCGCGCCCTTCTTACCCTTGGCAAACAGTGCCTCCATGGTATCGGCATCCGAACCGAAATAGAGGATATCGTCAAAATGGTTGTCCGGGGCCTCGTCCAGGCTCGTGAGAGCGCCCTCGCACGTGCAACCACCAGGCTTCAAAACAACGCGAACGCGTTCCGCGGGTTCTGGATTATCACGGAAGAACGCGTGCGCGGCATCCTTGTCTCCCTGGGCTTCGGAAACGATCAACAGGCTGCCGCCGGGCTTCAATCCCTGGCGCTGCACTTCCTGGTAGGCGTCTTCACCGCAAGCCCACGGCTCTGAGAGCGCGAAGGCGGACGCCGCACGCTGCGCTGCCGGTGCGCTAAGCAACATGGAGGTCCCTTCGGGCGAAATCACGATGCGTTCATCCAGCAACACATACTCCTGAAGGGCTCCCTCGAAGTTGTAGCCGAATGCGCCGTTGGACTGCGCCGTCTCTATCCAGCGCCAATCGGCCTGAATCATGTAGCGTTCGCCAACCTTGAAGCGCGTCACCTTGGAACCGATTTCAAGGATCTCGACAACCGGCTCATGACCGGGTACAGCCGGCTTCTCACCGGGAACGTAGGCGGGATACTCTTCCAACACAACCGGATCAAGACCGGCAACGATTTCTGATTTGCGTACGTGCCCCGAGAACTGCTTGAGCAGCTTCAGATCGGAGAAGCAGAGGCCAACGACGACGACTTTGCAGAGAACCTGGTGGTCGTTCGGATGAAATACGGCCTTTTCTTCGTTGAGGATCAACTCATCGGGGCCAACCAGCTGCACAGCGCGCTGAGTTTGCGGTATCGTATTAGTCATATCGGCGTTCCTTTATAGTAGGGCCAGGATTTGGTCTGGTGTTGAAGCGTCGGTCAAACTAGCCAGGTTGTCCTCCTGGCCGGGCTGGAAGCGAGCTCCGAATGTCTCGAAGAACGTGTTCTTTTCCTCGGCGTTAGCAAAGGCTTTTGCAGCCCAATCGCTCACGTACCCCATACCGACTGCCTGCTGCAACACCGAATGGGCGTAGACGATGTGGGTGCCCTTCAGGAACACGGGCATCAGCGGTTTCAGTTCATCCGAATCTAAATCATCAACGAACTTGTTGCCGGGGCTGTTCATCTCTGTACCCACCAGCACAGGCAGGTGTAGCGCTTCGGCACGCTCCACGATATCGTAAAGGTTCTCAAGCTTCTCGTCCTTGACACCGGCTGTGAAGTTGCGGTCAGGGATGATGTTGACAGCGGCCACGCCCGACGCCATGGCGATCTCGATCAGCTCGCCAATGCAGGCCTCGCCGTCTGATGTGCCATCGAGCCAGGTCAATGCAGGAATGGCGCCACACTGGAGCGCGAATGCATTCATATCACTCATCGTCGGGAACGATCCCGAGCCCGGCTGCACGTAACCGACGCCACCACGTTTCATGGTCTTAGCGCGGATCAGGGCCTGAAGGTCTCCACCTTCCGGATACTCAACAGCAGCAGCGTCATCACCAAGCTTCTCTACCCAGTACTGCTTAAGGGCTTCCGTATCAGGGAACATCGCGGCGGCCTTGCGGGCATAAGCGAGGCAAATGTGGCGCTCGGTGGCGTTGCCGTTCGGCGTCAGCGGCTTCTGTACATCGTTCTCATAGTCCAGCACAACCGGAGCGGTGAACGCGTTGACGCGCTCAAGCAATCCGCGATTACGCTCATCGGCGCTCGCACGCATGCCGTCAAGAAAGGTCTGCGCTTCGGCCGGCAGCTCTGTCGTCGTGAATCCAATCCCCATGTGATAGGAGATGCCCGGCTCACCGGGGGAGTTAATCACGCGATCGGCAAACTCGGGAACGAAGACACGTGATTCCACGCTGACACAACTCTTAAGGGCCAGGAGCTTCGCTGCAGCCAGGAACTCATCCAATCCGTCGAGGACATCAAAATCGACGATTCCGCCGGCAACAAGACCACGCTGCTTGGCAAGCCAGGCAAAATGGGAGGGCGAGTAACCATAGGCGTTGTAGGAGTAGAACGTGTGCGCGTGGCAGTTCATGTGTGTCCCGACAGGGGGATACTCGCCATTGGCGGCCTCACAAAGACGCTCAAGCGCCTCCCGACGAATGCCTGCATCAAAGCTGTCTAGCGCCGCTATATCTGCGTCACACGGCGTCTTTTTATCATCCTGCATGCCTTTTCCTCACCTTACTGGACCTCACCCATCCGAAATAGCCCGAATATGTCCGTTTATGTTTGTTTCTCTCATTTGAAGGTTGACATGTCAAACAAAATCAAATATTTTCTGGGCCACAGATCAACATCTTTGTCCGTTTGTGTGAGGTACCACCTATGCTAGCCATTGAGAGACACCGCGAGATCCTGGCCATGCTGAGCCGCGAGGGAAGCGTCCGCGTCACGGAGCTATCTGAGCGCTTCGGTGTGACTGAGGAGACCATTCGTCGGGACTTGGGGAAGCTTGAGACTCAAGGGAAGATCGTGCGTAGTCATGGCGGTGCCCTCATGACGGAATCTGAGGAGACGCTACGCCCCTTTGCCTGGCGCGAAGTTGCCTACGAGGCAGAGAAGGCTGCAATCGGCCAGATGGCGATCAGTCGCATTGAGGAAGAAGACAGCGTCCTTCTTGATGCCAGTACCACATGTTGGCACATGGCCAAACGGCTGAACGACATTCCACTAACCGTCATTACCAATTCCCTGCAGATTCCCGTGGCACTGTCGACTCGGGGCCGGATTGATGTCCACGTTCTAGGTGGCCGAATGGGCAAGCAATCGCTCTCTTTCGTCGGTCCAACTGCCGAGAGACAGCTTCAGCAGTACCACGTAAACAAGCTGTTTCTCTCCTGCAAAGGCGCCGATCTGGAGCGCGGCATCAGCGACGCAACGGAGGCCCAAGCCCACCTGCGTCAGATCATGCTGGAATGCGCTGACAAGAAATACCTGCTGATTGACCACAGCAAGTTTGGCATACAGTCACTGGCGAATATCTGCAGCATTTCCGTCTTTGATGAAGTCATCACGGACAGCGGAACGGATGAAACCACTCTCAATAGGCTTCGCGATATGGGAATCAAAACCACGGTTGTACCGGTTACTAGCACAGGAGGACAGGATCATGGCTTCTAAAATATATCTCGCAGTTGACATCGGCGCCTCAAGTGGACGCGTCATGGCGGCACTTTTCGACGGCACCACGATTGAGTTGGAAGAGGTCCATCGCTTCGTCAACGGGGCGGATGAGATTGATGGCGAGTATCGTTGGGATATTCATGCCCGTTTCGATGCCATCAGGGAGGGCCTGACCAAGGCAGCGGCTAAGTACGGTGATGCCATTGTGAGCATTGGCGTCGACACCTGGGGTGTTGACTATGGGCTTCTCGATGCCGATGGCGAGCTCATGGGGCTCCCCTACGCCTATCGCGATCCCCGCACCACCGGCATGGAGGAGGAAGCCTTCAAGCGTGTGCCGCGCGAACAGATCTATGAGACCACCGGCATTCAGTTCATGTTCTTTAACACGCTGAACCAGCTCATGGCCGAGGTCGTTGCCGACCGCAAGGAGCTGCAGGAAGCCGACAAGCTGCTCTTCACACCGGACTTGATCAACTACTGGCTCTGCGGCGTCGCGACCAACGAATACACCATTGCCAGCACCTCGCAGCTATTGGATGTTCGCTCGCGCACCTGGGCCACGGGCCTCCTGGACGGGCTGGGAATACCTCAGCGGCCATTCTGCGAGCTCACCAAGCCGGGCACCGTGCTTGGCAAGATCCTTCCGGCAATCGCCGACGCAACCGGCCTGCCAGCGGAAGTCACTGTCGTGGCTGTAGGCAGCCACGATACAGCCTCCGCCGTAGCAGCCGTCCCGGCCGAAACCGCCTCACACGCCTACCTCAGCTCGGGCACCTGGTCCCTGATGGGCGTTGAGTCGAAAGAGCCGGTCGTCAGCGAGAAGAGCTACGAGTATGGATTCACCAATGAAGGCGGGATCGACGATACCATCCGCGTTCTGAAGAACATCACGGGGCTATGGTTGGTCCAGGAATGTCGGCGCAACTGGACGGTCGACGGCAAGGCCCCGAGTTTTGCCGACCTGGAACAGGAAGCCATGGCCGCAACGCCATTCGAGTCGTTCATCGATCCGGATGATGCGTTGTTTGCGGAGCCCTGTGACATGCCGAACCAGATCCGCACCTACTGCGAACGTACGGGGCAGCCCGTTCCGGAAACACGGGGAGAGGTGGTCCGCACCGCAATCGAGAGCCTGGCGTTTCGATACAAAACGGTCTTCACGATGCTTGAAGATCTGACAGGCGGCCGGCTGGACGTTCTGCATATCGTCGGTGGCGGCTGCCAAGACCGCATGCTGAATCAGAGGACCGCCAACGCTCTCGGCCGTCGTGTCATTACCGGACCGGTTGAAGCCACGGCGACTGGCAACGTGATCGCACAGCTCATGGCGGATGACAGCATTGCATCGCTCGCCAAGGGCCGCGATGTTGTGCGCGCTTCCACAAAGCTGGATACCTACGAGCCGGTAGACGCCGATGCTTTCGCGGAAGCCTATGCCCGCTTCCAGGAAATCACGGGCGCGTAGAGAGCGGCCAATCTGCTTGCGCTAGTGGGACGATCCCTTTAGGTTGTCGCCATCATGAATATTGAGACCATTGTTGTGGGCGAGTTCCAGGTGAACTGCTCCGTTGTCTGGGGTGCGCAGAAGCAGGCACTGGTAGTCGATCCTGGCGGCAACGCGGAAGCGATCCTCGATTTCCTTGAGGAACGCGACTTGGCGGTGGCCGCCTACCTGCTAACACATGGTCATGTGGACCACGTGTCGGCAGTCGCTGCGCTCCAGGAAGCACGCCCGGCTCCGGTTGCCATTCATCCCGCTGACAGCTCATGGGCTTTTGGTGATGCCAACCAGATGATGCCGTTCTACGGCCCCCCAAAACGCCCCTCACGCATCGAACGCGAGCTGGAAGACGGACAGACCTGGGAAGACGGCGGCCTTGCGTACCAAGTCATCGAGACCCCGGGGCATACACCCGGTGGCGTCTGCTTCCTCTTTCCTGAAAGCAACGTGCTGATTGTCGGGGACACGCTTTTCGCCGGTTCCGTTGGCAGAACGGATCTGCCGGGCGGTAACTCTCGCGTGTTGCAGGAATCGCTTAGACGACTGAAGCAGTTGGATGACGGCATTGCCGTCTATCCCGGACACGGACCCACAACGACGATTGGCCACGAGAAGCGCACGAATTTCTTCATGCAGGGCTAAGGATGACAGAAGCAGCCGTCAAAATCGGTGCAGAGGGCGTTGATCACGATACCATTATTCGTGAGGCCGAAGCGGCCGTGGCCCAGAAGCGTGCTGATGGCACCTATGCTGCTGCAGGCTTGAATGGGAAAGAGCCTGTCAATCCCCTGGCCTTCAAGAACGATGAGGCCTTTCTGGCCTTCTACCTTGAGAGCCTGCGCGAGACGGCCTTTGTGGACATCAGCGATTTTGAGATCGAAGAGCGGCGTCGGCGATTCAGTGGGTTCTTCATCCGCCTCAAACGAACGATCTGGAGCCTACTCAAATTCTATACCTACCGGCTCTGGTCGCAGCAGAACCAAATCAATGGACTGCTTCTCTCGGCCATCGAGGGCATCCACGAGCGGAACCAGGAAGAAATCCAACAGCTCAAAGATCGCATTGCTGAGCTGGAGAGGGCCGCTGGCAGTCGTGAGAACGACCGCGGGTGATGTAGGGGTGGAGAGAAGAGCGCTGCGAGAAGGACCAAGTTTCCAGCGAGAAAGACCCTCGCGGCGCATCGTTTCCCGGATCATCCGGGGATGAAACATCCTTGGTATTTAGGTTCTTCGCTACTCTGCGTGGGTCAATGCCTTGTTCCCTGTCCTTTTCAACGCCCAACAGCCAACATCCAACTCCCAACATCCAAGTTGGAGAATTCTCAGAAGACTTCGCAAGCCGCTCTTTGATAGCCTATTGCAGAGCCTCTCCTCTTCGCGTTGGGCGTTGGTTGTTGGGCGTTGGATGTTGGATGTTCGATTCTCTTCGATGCTTACCCATTCAAAGTAGCGAAGAACCGGTATTTACGGCCTAAAGGCCGAACTACGAACGGGTTGATACATCAGCCCGGCGTTTGTAGTTCGGCCTTCAGGCCGTATCTTCAGACGGGAAGTTTCAGGCTGGCGGGGCCGCCGAGTGGACTCGGATCGTTCAGGGGTGAAACTGGGCGAGAGGGCGCTTGCCACTCGGAGAGTGGCGCGTACTAGAGTAGCCCCCACTCTCCGAGTGGTAGGGCTCGAGGGCAAGTGGGGTAACGGCGTGAAGTACCAGGTCAGTTATTCTCGGGCTTGCAGATCGCCGTGACGTCTTCCACAGCGTGAGCCGCTGTTTTCAGGGCAGCTTCAAGGACGCCCATCTTCTCGAGAATCTCGCCAAGATGGTACATGCTCTCGGCACGGCCCTTCTCTAGCATCTCCCGGCGGTCCGTCAGCTGCTCAACGGCGCTCTCGAGAGCCTGCACCCTCTCCTGTGAAGCCGAAAGCGACTTGCGCAGGTGCATGATGCGTACTTCTTGTTCCTCGGTCGTGCTGTCGATATCTTCAATCTCCATTCCTTCAGGAATGGGAACCTGGACATCATTGCCACAATCGGAACATTTGATCGTCAGCCCAGCGCCACGGTAATCGATAGCCAAGCTTTTGCCACAATGCGGGCAGTCGAAAACGATATCAGTTTCCTTGATATCGGCAGACGATTTGGGATCGGTATCCATACCGCAGCCTCCGTGCAAGTCAGCGCTGCCCTATGCAGCGTGCTCCTGCACTAAGCTTTTACTACTTTGCCGCCCTTGATGCAAGCAGTACAAACAACGCGGCGTTTCGTGCCGCCGTTTTCGGAAACGCGGATACGCTGAAGGTTGGGAAGAAAACGGCGTTTCGTGACACCAGTAATATGAAGGCCGATACCGCCCTTCTTCTTCTCTAAACCATGCCGAACGATTGTGTTGCCCGTGCTTGGGCCTTTTCCACAGATTTCACAGACTTTTGCCATCTCTCTTCCTCCAAAAGGGCGACACCCTATAGGAAATCGTCGCCCACGCGCAAGCAAAAAGGCGTTATATTGCCTGGTAGGTGCCGTCCGGCATCTTTTTCCACTCTCGATCCAGGTTTGCTTCGGCGACCTTCGATAGCGCATCCAGGACCACACCGGCCTTGTGTCCGCGGCTACGGGCAGCGAGAAGCAGCGAGAGCATGCAGTCAGCTAAGGGGCGAACATCACCCGGATTGTAGCGTGCTTCTTCGACCTTCTGCTGCATTTTTGTCCACTCTGCGTCCAAGTCGGTCCGATCAAAGGTATCATGGAGCTGTTCTACACATGCCTCGATAGTCTGAATATCCATCGTATGTCCTTTCTTCAGATTCCCGCCCAGCACTATCAGCCCTGTTGACTTGGTCTGAAATCCTTGATGTTGAGCTGGATCGACTTCCGTCCCATGTAGTTATTTTCCTGTACGTGGAACAACACATCCATCCCGTCACTATACAACTCGCGGTCTCCCATGCCAAACGCTATCGCATCAACCTGTGCACCGCCACTGGCCAGCGTCAGCTTGAGGTGGTTGTTGCCGACAATGCGCGGTCGTCCCACAACCCTGACCTGACGTGCCGCCCACGTCGGGGTCGGATTTCCTATTCCGAGCGGCCGCAGGCGCTTGATCGCGGCTAGCAGCGCCTCATCGGCCTCGCCGAGGGTAATCCAGGAGTCGACCTGGTAGGTCGCAGCCATGTCGGCCACACTTGCCTGCTCGCTACAGGCTTCGTTAAACCGCTCCCGGAATGCGTCAAGATTCTCGCGCTTGATCGTCAGGCCGGCAGCCATCTTGTGTCCCCCACACCGTTCCAACAGATCCCCGCAGGCCTCAAGGGCATCAACCACGCTAACGGGTTCAACACTGCGACAGGAACCACGGCCAATACCGTCGGCATCAAATGAAATGACTACGCTGGGCCGGCGATAGCGACCGCATAGCCGCGCCGCGACGATTCCAATGGTGCCGATGTGCCATCCTTCGCTGCCCACGACGACACCCGACGTCGTCTCGGCATCAAACGAGGCCTCTACCTCTTCTACAGCAGATTCAATAATCTGTTCTTCAATGCGTTTGCGTTCGCGGTTGGCCGCATCGAGTTGCCCCGCAAGGCGTTTTGCCTTTCCCGGGTCTTCGGAGAGCAACAGGTCGAGGGCCGGCTCTGCGCTTCCCAGCCGGCCGGCTGCGTTGATGCGAGGCCCCAACAGGAAGCCCAGGTGGTAGCAGTCAATCTCGGTGCGAACACCAGCCGCACGGATCAAGGCCTGCAAGCCGCATCGGGGAGATTGGTTGATCCGTCCAAGACCGTGCCGCACGAGGGTGCGGTTCTCCCCCACCAGCGGGACCACATCAGCCACGGTTCCAAGCGCCACGAAATCCAGGTAGTCGCGAAGGTCAACCCCTGCCACGGCCGGGCTCTCGTTGGCATTCCCATGCCTGATCAATCCATGACAGAGCTTGAAAGCAACGCCGACGCCTGCAAGGCTCTTGGCATCGTCGGAATCCCCCAACTTCGGATTCACCACGGCGACGGCATCGGATGGCGGGGTGCTGGTACACTCATGGTGGTCGGTCACAATCACATCAACGCCGCGCTCAGCGGCCAGCGACACGGCCTCGCCCGAGTTTGTGCCACAATCCACGCTCACGATCAGATCCGGAGAGGTCTGTTCAATAGCCTTGGTGACACCTTCGACCGTCAGGCCATAGCCATCTTCGCGCCGGTTCGGAACGTAGAATGCGACATCAGCACCAAGACGCCGCAGGATCGAGACCAGCAAGGCGGCGCTCGTGACGCCGTCGGCGTCGTAGTCGCCGAAAACGGTGATGCGACGCTCCGCGTCCACCGCCTGCCAGATCCGTTTAACGGCAGCACGCATATCCGGCAACTCGAACGGATCGTCGAGACCACTCAGACGCGGCGTCAGGAACTCCGTGGCGGTTTCATTAGTATCAAGCCCACGCGAGGCAAGCACGCGGGCAACAGGCAGCGGTAGCGTTAGCTCCGCTGCCAGCATCTCCGCGGTTTCATCATCCGCCTCTATCGTAATCCAACGACGCCCATCGCCATTATTCATAAGTGCCGCGTATCCTAGACCTGTGCCGCTGTGATGGCGAAATCAGGCTTCTTATCGCGGTGCCATAGCAGCACGATTGGGGTTGCCACGAAGATAGAGGAATAGGTACCGACCAAAACACCGATACACAGGGCGAGGGCGAAATCGAAGATCGCGCCACCACCAAAGATCAAGAGCATCACGACCGTAATCAGTGTCGTGAAGGACGTCAGCAGCGTCCGGCTCAGCGTCTGGTTGATACTCAGGTTACAGATTTCCTTGAAGCTCCGCTTCTTGTCCAGTTTCAGGTCTTCCCGGATTCGGTCGAACACGACAATCGTATCATTGACGGAATAACCAACGATGGTCAGCAGCGCCGCCACAATCGGCAGACTGATCTGATGGCCGGTGGCCGAGTAGATACCCATCGTCACGAGAACGTCGTGCGCCAGGGCCACGATGGCGCCCAGGGCGAAACCGAACTCGAAGCGCCAGGAGATGTAGACAATGATGCCAACCAGGGCCCAGATGATGGCCCATACCGCGCTCTTCTTCAGTTCATCGCCGATCTGCGGGCCCACTTCGTCTTCCTGCACAACCTGGAAGGCGGCTTCGGGGAAGGCGGCGGGCAAGATACGTTTCACAACGTCTGACTGCTTCTCTTCGCCGACGAGGTCAACGCCCGTCTTGATCGAGAGCGAGGTCTCAACAGCACTGTCCAGTTCCTTTTCGTACTGGATCGTCGGCTTGAGCACGCCGGCATCCTCGAGGGTCGAGCGGAGCTGGTCCATGGCCACGGGGACCTGACCATCCGCTGTCGCGGCGAATTCGAACGTCGTTGCGCCGCCACCGGTGAAATCAACGGCAAACACTTGTCCGGGAGCCTGCAGGCCGCGAAGCAGGAGCAGGCCGCATGAGATCAGGATCACGACGGCCGAAAGAACGCCGGCCCAGCGTCGCATGCCCACGAAATCAATTGATGTCTTCTTCACGATCGAGAGCATCTTGAGGCTCTTGAGAGGCGTCTTCGATGCAATCAGGCCGAAGATCAGCTTCGTGATGACCAGGGCCGTGAACATGCTCACGAGGATGCCGCCACAAAGCGTCACGGCAAAACCACGAATCGGGCCTGAGCCAAAGATGAAGAGAATCACGCCCGTCATGAGCGTGGTGACGTTGGCGTCCATGATGGTCACGAAAGCGCGGTCATAGCCCGCCGAAATTGCGGTCCAGAGCTTCTTGCCGGCACCGCGTTCTTCACGGATACGCTCAAAGATCAGGACGTTGGCATCGACCGCCATACCGATTGTCAGCAGAATGCCGGCCACGCCGGGAAGAGTCAGAACGGGAAGTGCAACAGCACCCCCACCAACGCCTTTACCCATGCTCAGGAAGCCGGCCGCCACGATCATGCCAAGTGGTAGCAGCAGCATGTTGAGCACCAGGGCCAGGTCCGCAACCAGACCACAAAGGAGGTAGTAGCCTGCCATGAAAATCACGACACACACGCCACCGATCATGATGGACTTCAAGCCGCTATCAATTGAGTCCTTGCCCAGGCTCGGCGCAACGTAGCGTTTCTCCACGATTTTCACGCGAGTGGGCAGTGCACCGGAACGCAACACGTTCACCAGCCGCTTGGCTTCCGCCAGGTCAAAGCTACCGGTAATCTGGGCACGGCCGCCGTAGATGGGTTCGCGAATGCGCGGGGCCGAATAGAGCGTACCGTCAATCACGATACCGAGGAACCGGCTGCCATCAGGATTGAGCGGGCCGCCCGGCGCGTATTTCTCGGTGACGTCAGCAAAGCGCTTCGCGCCCTTGCCGGTAAACTCGAGACCAACAGCATGCTGTCCGAGGTTGCCCTGCTCGAGGGAGGAGTTCTTCAGGTCGCGGCTACGCAGCACGGGGTGCGTGTTGACGAAGTGAGGGCGCAGGACGATCTGGCCGTCAATGTCGACCTCTTCCAGCAGAAACTCGTAACTCGGAGAAGGCGTCTCGAACTGTCCAAGCTTGGCAAGAAAGGCCTCGCCACGCTCGCTGTCCGGGACATCATCACTGGGACGATAGTAGGACTGACCGGAAACCGTGACGATCTTGAAACCCTCCGGCGCTTTGCCTTCGGTCATGATGCGTTGCGTCAGCTCCATGCTCTGGTCATGGACCATGCGGAACTCGAGGAACCCAACGCTCAGAATCATCTGTTCGGCTTCTTCGCGCTTGTCCTCGCCGATGCCGGGAAGCTGAATCTCGATGCGGTCGGCCTTCTTGACGATGCTGGGCTCTTCGATGCCAATCCGGTTCAGCCGGTTCCGGAGCACCTCGATCGAACGATCAAGCGAGTCCTTGAGGGCATCGGCCAGTAGGGCCTGAATATCGGTTTCGGTATCATCCGGCTTCGCGTCAGCACGGATATCCTTCTCAATCTTCTCTTCATCGACTGTTACGACAAAGCTGATCCCTCCCTTGAGATCCAGGCCAAAACGAACCTTGTCTTTCCAGGGAACTACGCGCGACAGCGACAGCGCCAACATCGCGACGAGGAGCAACCATTTCCACCAAGCATGCTTATCCATCTGAACCGTCTCCCTACTTCTCGTCTTCTGCGCTAACCTTCTCGCCCTTTTCCAGGATGCGAGATACGGCACCACGCGCAACTTCTACTTTTACGTTGTCTGCGATCTTAATAATGAAGGTACTGTCCTTGACGTTCGTGACCGTCCCCACAATACCCCCTGCGAAAAGCACCCGCGTGCCGCTCTTAAGATTATTGATGAGCTCGCGGCGCGCCTTCTCTTTCCGCTGCTGCGGCCGGATCAGCATGAAATACATGATGCCAAAGATCAGGACCATCGGCATCATCATGTTCATCAGGTTTCCGCCGGCGGGCGCTTGCGCCAGCACTGCAAAATCTGCGATTTCAAACATTGTCTCTCTACTCCTTAATTATAAAGGCCTGCTTGCCTCCGACTCGTAGGCCTCAAAGGCCGCACAAAACTCATCAAAAACGCCATCCTTGATGGCGCCACGCACGTCGCGCATGAACGCCAGGTAGCGATAAAGGTTGTGGATGGTCAGCAACCGAATGCCTAGCACCTCGCTCACGTTGAGCAGATGCCGGACATAGGCCCTGGAGAAATTCGTGCATGTATAACACCCACACCCCTCTTCAACCGGACGCGTATCCAACCGGTATTCGCCGGCCTTCACCGGGTAGCGTCCCCGCCTGGTGAAGGCGGACCCATTCCGTGCAAGGCGCGTTGGGATCACACAGTCGAACATGTCGACACCCTCGCGCACCGCATGCAGAATCTGCGACAAACGCCCCACGCCCATCAGGTAACGCGGGCGATCGACGGGCAGCTCCCGGACACCGTCCGTAACGCCCTTCAGAAGGACGTCCTCCGGCTCTCCCACGCTGACACCACCGATCGCGTAGCCATCAAAACCTATCGAAACCAGTTCGCGAGCACAGCGCTGTCTCAGCTCTGTATACTCACCGCCCTGTACAATACCAAAGACCAATTGCCCCTCGGAGCGCGGCTGCTCCGCACAGGAAGCGGCCCATCGTAGGGTCTTGTCTACGGACTTACAAGCGTAATCATGGGTACAGGGATGCGGCGCGCATTCATCGAAAACCATGGCAATATCGGACCCTAATGTGCGCTGAATAGCCATCGCCTCAACCGGCCCCAGGAAGATCCGCCGACCATCAATATGCGAGTTGAACTCGACACCATCGTCACGGATCTTTCTCAAGTTCGCGAGACTGAACACCTGGTAGCCACCGCTGTCGGTCAGAATTGGGCGGTCCCAGCCCATAAAGGCATGCAGGCCGCCGCAGGCCTCGATCACCTCCATCCCCGGACGGATGTTCAGATGATAGGTATTGCCAAGAATGATTTGCGCATCCAGTTGCTCCAGCTCCAGAGGCGACATGGTTTTCACGGTCGCTTGAGTGCCGACCGGCATGAAGGCTGGAGTCTCAATCCGACCATGAGCCGTCCACAGCTCCCCCGTCCGCGCGGCGGATTGGCTATCGGCTTGGAGAATATCGAAGTTCCCGGGATTCGTCATAGGGCAGGGAGCATAGCGACTGAATCGACTCAACTCAACCCAAGATGCGCGTGTCGCGTGGCCCGGAATCGTCGTTGGTGCATACAAAAAGCATGGCTTGTCACAATGCCGGACGTGTGGCAACGTAGCAACCTATACAGGTTTGCATGATGAGCGAAGATAACCCAAAAGCAGAACAGACCGTAGAAACGGCGGCAACACCTCCTCCACCGGCCGCGACCACCGAGACACAGCCCCAGAAAGCAACGACGGGGAAGGTCGCCGAGTTTAGTGAGAAGGTGCGCAGAGTCCTGCCCGAAGCCGTTGCGGGAAGCCTGACCGACGATGATCGTCTCGCCAATGCGCTCTTCCCAACCGTCGAGCGGTCGATCACGCGTAGCGTGCGCAAAGACTCCCGCCCCCTGGTGGATGCCATCTTTCCGATTTTGGGCCCGATGATTCGACGCAATATTGCTGAAACGATGCGCGGCATGGTGCAGTCGCTGAACCGGGCCGTCGAATACACCTTCTCGGTGCGCGGTCTCAAATGGCGGTGGGAAGCGTTCGTATCCGGCAAGCCGTTCGCTGAAGTCGTCATGCTTCACAGCCTCGTCTATCGTGTCGAACAGGTCTTCCTGATCCACAAGGAGACAGGAATACTCCTGCTACACGTCGCCGCCGACAGCGTCCGGGACCAGGAGAACAAGGAGAATATGGTCTCCGCCATGCTGACGGCGATCCAGGACTTCGTTAAAGACTCCTTCAGCACCGAGGCCAATAGCCAGCTCAGTTCCGTGCAAGTTGGTGACCTGAACGTCTGGCTTGAGCAGGGCGCCGATATTGTTGTCGCCGGCGTTGTGCGCGGGGACCTGCCGCCGGTGGTGCAATCACAGCTTCGTGAGACGACAGAGCGTGTCCAGGCGGAGATGCTCGAGGAGCTCACCGACTTCAACGGGGAGACGGATCCCTTTGAGCGCATGCGTTTCGACCTGGAGAACTGCCTGCGCGAGCAGCTCAACGAGCGCATGCGCTTGATCCCACTGACATGGGTCATCCTGATTGCCCCCATCATCGGTTTGTTGTGGTGGGCAGGGCTAACGACCACCGAGAACTGGCAATGGGGCAAGTACGTTCGAACGGTTCGTTCTCAGCCGGGGCTAATCGTTATCGAAGCCGGCCAACGCGAGGGGGACTTCACCATCGTGGGTATGCGCGATGCACTGGCGGTGGATCCGGATCAGCTGCTCAAGAAGCACCCGCTGATTGCACACCAGGTCAAGAGCCAGTGGATGCCCTACCAGTCGCTGCATCCCGATTTCGTCGTGAAACGTATCGCCGAGCGGTTGCAGCCACCGGAATCCGCCAAGCTGAAACTCAAGGATGGTCGCCTATCCATATCCGGTTCGGCCCCCGATGAATGGATCCGAAACTTGGACCGCGTGGCATTCGGCCTGCCAGGCGTCAACGTCGTCGACACGGAGAAACTCGAGAACGCCGACTCCAGAATCGTCGAAGCCTGGAATGACTTCCTGCGCCGCCTACGGGCCTCTCCGGGAATCGTGGTAACACGTGCGGAGAGTGATGACCTGTCGTTCTCCCTCGAAGGTCTGCGTGATCCGCTGGCGACGGATCCCGCGAGCGTGATCGCGGAATACCCGGAACTTGAGGGACGCGTGACAGCACAGTGGGCAACCCACTACGCTGTTGTACCCGGGTTCATCCTGAAGCGCGCGCATGCGATCCTGACCCCACCAGAGAGTGTGACACTTGATGTGGACCAACAGAACCGCCTCCAGATCTCCGGGCATGCCAAGCGTGACTGGATCGAACGCACCCGTATCGTGGCTGCGACGATTGCCGGTGTCTCGTCCATTGACGAAAGTGATCTGCATGATATGGATGGACATCGCTACCAGGAGTGGCAGCGCTATCTTCAGCTGCTGGACGAAGCCCCGGGGCTTGAGGTCATTGAACAGGGCGAACGCGATGGGCTCTTCCACCTTCTCGGATTCCGTGACCCCCTTGGATCTGACCCCTACGCCATTCTGGAGACCGTGGGGCTGAATAAGAATGAAGTCAAAATCAAGTGGCTTGATTCCCCTGAGACGTCAAAACGTTTCGTTCTCTCGCACGCGCAGCGGGTTCTGGCTCCCCCACCATCGGTTTCGCTGCAGCGGGTTGAAGACACGCTCATCGCCACGGGATCGGCGCCACACGACTGGATCCGCGAAGCCAGCATCATTGCACGCTGCCTACCGGGCATTACCGCGCTGAAGACCGACCACCTCGTTGACGAGGATGTCGAGACGCTGGGCCGCCTTCGCTACGAGGTGGAACGGGTTATGATCATCTGTCGTGCCGGCGACAGCGTAATTACCCCGGGACAGGATACCGCCATTGCCCGCCTCGTCAGCACCATTGGCGAACTGCATGCCACTGCGCTCAAGCTGGACACCGATCTGGCCATTGCCGTGATCGGCGAAGCCAACAATGCACTTACCGGAAACCGTCGACAGACACTGGCTCAACAACGTGCCGAAACATTCGCTACACTGCTGGAAAGAGGCGGTGTGCCGCCACGCATACTGCTGCGCGAGACTTCAACGGCCGCAGCCCACTCCGAGGGTCTGGCGGGCGTCGTCGGACTATCTCGTAAGCAAGGTGTCACGTTCCAGGTAAGAATGGTCGAACCCCAAGCCGACTGACGCCGAAGGAGGAATCCACGATGGCTGTTGTGAAGAAGAAGATTTGTATGCTCGGCACCTTCGCCGTGGGCAAGACCTCCCTGGTGCAGCGATTCGTGCGCAGCGTGTTCTCGGACCGGTACCTGACAACGGTCGGCGTGCGAATCGATCAGAAGACCGTTACAATCGACGACAACCAGGTGGAGCTCATCCTTTGGGATATCCATGGCGATGATGAATTTCAGAATGTGCGCTCGATGTACCTGAGAGGCATGGGGGGATACTTCCTCGTCATCGATGGTACACGACGGGAATCCCTGGATAAGGCCGAAGAGCTGCAAGCCCTGGCAGACGCCGTAGCCGAGAATGCCCCCTTCCTGCTGCTCGTCAATAAGGACGATATTCGAGAGGAGTGGGAAATCACCGAGGCCGACCTGGACCGGATACGCGAAAAGGGATGGACCGTACTCACGACAAGCGCCAAGAGCGATCATGCCGTCACCGAAGCGTTTGAACAGCTCGCCGAGCGCATGCTCGCAGGACAGTAGAGAACAGAACCGTGACAGACGCACAGAACACCGAGCAGCTCCGAGTCGTGGTGATTGATGATGATCCCACCGTACTCATTGCAGCTGCCGGCGTACTGGACAAGCTAGGGTTGAACGCCACAACCTTCGATAGTCCGAAAAAGGCCCTCGAGAGCATCCGCGAGGTCGGTGCCGATATCGTTGTTTCCGATATCTACATGCCGAACTGTGACGGCTTCCATGTTCTCAAGGAAGCCAAACTGGCCTCACCCGACTGCGATGTCGTCCTTGTCACGGCTCGGGGTGATATTGATACGGCCGTGCGAGCGCTCCGCGAAGGCGCGACGGATTTCGTGCAGAAACCGTTGACGGCGGCATCGCTGCGCGCGGCGCTTGAGCGCACGCGCCGTTTTCGCGATCTCTCTATCGAGAAGCGTAGCCTGGAAACCCAGGTCCACGTGCTGGAGTCCCAGATCGAGGAACTCACTCGGGTGAACAGCACGCTGATCGGTGATTCCGATGCCATGCAGAACCTGAGAACCGAGCTCGGCCGGATTGCTGAAGTCGATGTGACGGTACTGGTAACGGGCGAAAGCGGCACAGGCAAAGAGCTTGCCGCACGGACACTGCACGATGCCAGCTCACGCAAAGCGGCGCCTTTTGTTCCGGTCAACTGCGCATCGATTCCCGCGGACCTCTTCGAATCAGAGATGTTCGGCCACCGCAAGGGCGCGTTCACAGGCGCGGTCGAGCGCGCCAAAGGGTTCGTCAAAGCGGCTGAAGGGGGAACGCTCTTCCTGGACGAGATAGGCGATCTGCCATCGGGGTCGCAGGCGAAGATTCTACGGCTTCTCGAGCAGAAGACCTACACCAGCGTGGGAGACCCGACGGAGCGTCACGCCGATGTCCGGATCGTGGCGGCAACCAACCAGGACCTCGAGGCCCTGGTGAAAGAGAACCATTTCAGAGGAGATCTCTACTATCGCCTGGCCGTGTGTCACGTTGCGATGCCTGCTCTGCGCGATCACAAATCTGACATCCCCTGCCTGGCACTCTATTTCACACTTCAGGCCGCTTCCTCAATGGGAAGAATGGTGGAGAGACTGGCGCTTGAGACCATCCAGGTGCTAATGGCCTACAGTTTCCCCGGGAATGTTCGAGAATTGCGCAATGTCATCGAACGCAGCGTGATCTTTGCCGACCACACCGCCGAACTACGGCCGGAACACCTTCCTTCGCTTGACGGACCATCGCATGAGCAGGAGCCCGAATCGGAGCTCATCAACAGCGAGACGGACCTGAACATGGATAACGTCGAGCGCGGAATTTACAAAGAAGCGCTTTCCCGGACCGGAAGCAACATCTCTGCAGCCGCACGGCTCCTGGGAATCTCGCGTGGAAAACTGCGGCATCGGCTTGCCGCTCTCGGCATGGACGGCGACGAAGACTAGTGCGCTCTTGCTGCATCCTCTGCCTGGACTGCGGAAACAGGCTTCTCGGACACGACAGTCGGCCGTATTCGGCCGCCGGTATGGCTGAATCCGGCCGATCACCAACAGACGCCGCCGCTGATCCCAGCAGCCACACCAAGAGTGAATAATATATCTACCTGCTCCTTAGGCACTTACAGCATTATCGACCCGTCCAGCACCGGTTTCTGGCACGCTATCTGCTTATATTTAGACCGCCGGGGGTTGGATCGAAAAGGATCGCCGCCAATACCCCAGACACACAACGGCTGATTTGGGCAAATACCCGATGACGTCAGCGACCACGTAGTGACAGCCCCCGGCAACTTTTCTCAGGGAGATCATCATGATCGGGGGACTGAAGTGACGGCACGGCAGAATGGGCACGCGATCCTGAAACGCTGCTCCTGCGGCACATCGTGGCAGACACTTGAAACGCTGCTTCTTGATTCCGATATTAGCGTAATTGGGCTTCAGCCTGCCTTAGTTCCCGGAAAGACAGAAAGCGTGTACCTCTTCAATCACGCCGCCTGCGGTAACACGCTGGCCATCTCGGAAGCGGAAGTTCGGCGCGAACAGCTCAGGAACTAGTCTCTGTTACCTCCGGAGTGCGGCTATCGAGGAAGCGTATCAGGCGATCGCCCTCACTCCGCAATTCAACAGCCCTGGCACGACTACCACCGAGGTCCTGGTGGGATGCACTGCTCTCCAGCTGCGATGCCACGTCCGCCAAATCACGGGCGCCGATGTTGCCGGCCATTCCCTTGATACGATGCGCCTCATTCTTCACCGCCGCAAAATCCATTTTCGACAGGGCGCTCTCGATGATGTCCAAGGCGGGGTTAATCAGTTTTGCTGCGGAAGCGAGGACGTTCTGTGATACGTCGGAGTCTCCCCCGACGAAAGCTTGTAGCTGCCCCCAATCGAGGGGGCCTTCCGAGCCGCTTATGCCGGCCGGACGGTCAGGAATCACGTCACCCTGACCGAGGACGCCCTCGAGTTTGCTGAACAACTCACGCGCTCGCACGGGCTTCGGAAGATAACCATCCATGCCGTTCGCCAGGCATCGATCCCGAATCTCAACACCCACATGAGCCGTCAGCGCAATAATGGGCAGTCGGGCGGCTGCTGACGATTGACGTCCCTCACGGCGGCGAATCCGTCGAGCGACCTCATATCCATCGCAATCGGGCATCTGAATGTCCAAAAGCAGGACGTCAAAATCACGCTTCTCCGATTGGGCTACGGCATCGCTCCCATTCGATACCAGAGCCACGTCGTGGCCCCGGTTCTGGCAAATGCTGGCCAGCACCCATTGACTCAACTCATCATCTTCGGCAATCAGAATCCGCAACCGTTTCGAAGCCACACCGCGTGATGTCTCATCAGAACGTGCACCGGATTCATCCATCGTCTGAAGGAGTACGCGGAGCGCATCGGGCCTGACCGGTTTCAGCACAACATGGTTGACGAATCCGGCGAGACGGTCTTTCTCATCCGGGGGTATGCCAACCGGGCTGATGGCAACAACCTGGCTTGTGCAGTTCTGAACACCATCCAGACGATCCAGTAATTGCGCACGTGCGTCGGCATCAGCCGGCAACTCAAGCACAACAACCCCGGACGCGTCAGCTGCGGGAACAGCGACCCTGTCGGTGGTTTCGGGTGGAATCTCGACCTCGGCAATATCACCGAACATGGACTTCAGGATGCGCCTGGCACCCGCATATGGAGCTCCCCGCAGCCCAACGAGAAGACAACTGGAGGGACGAAGTGGATCGTCACCCGCGGATACGGTCTCAGTCTCCTCGAGCGGCTCCAACGCGGCCGTGAAGTGGAATTCGCTTCCGGTGCCGCAGGAACCGGGACTCACCACCCAGATACGCCCTCCCAGCAACCTGGTCAGCTCAAGCGCGATGGAAAGCCCAAGGCCCGTACCGCCGTACTTCCTGATTGTGCCCGGCTCTGCCTGCCGGAATGCGTCGAAAATCAGCTCCTGTTTCTCGGGGACAACACCAATGCCCGTATCAGACACCACGAAATGCAGCCGCACACCGGATGTGTCATCGTCATCCGAAGGCTCGGGCTCAATGCTCACGCGGATCTCGCCCCTGGGGGTGAACTTCACGGCGTTGCCAACCAAGTTTACGAGAATCTGCCGCAATCGTCCACTATCGCCTGCCACCCGAGCCGGTACGGCATCGTCAATCACAGAGATGAGCTCCACCCCTTTTGCATGCGCATGAACGGCAAGACCAGACAGAACATCCGTCACGAGATCGCCCAGGGAGAACTCCTCACGGTCCAGGATATCCTCGCCCTGTTCAATCCTGGAGAAGTCCAACAGCTGGTCAATCACGCCCAACAGGGATTCGGCAGAACTGATTGACGATTGGAGGTAGGATTGCTGCTCGGTGGAGAGCGGCATATCCAATGCGAGTTCGGTCAAACCGATGATGGCATTCATTGGCGTCCTGATTTCATGCGAGATCCCCGTCACGAAATCGGTCTTGGCTTGCAGGGCTGCCGCCGCTTCCGCCTCAGCTTTGACGCGCTCCGTCGACTCGACACCGACGCCAATTGCTCCCAAGGCGCGCTTCTCATCACCATCATACAACGGCTCGATGCGGACATCGAACGTGCGGTCCGTGACCGACACGGCGAATGTTGCCGTCTCGCCGACAAGAGCAATCTCGTGAGCCGACAAGACCAAGTCGTGGGGTACATCCGCGGCCTGGAACAATGTTGCAACAGAAGCCCCGAGCACGTGCCGGCCGTCAGAAACGAACGCATCGCGTGCCGAGCCCGAGCAATAGGTGAGCATGCCGTCACTGTCCGTGCACCAGAAGAAGGCCGGTGCCTGGTGCATCATCAGATCAAGGCGTTGCCGGCTTTCCCTCAGGGCGGCTTCCGTCTTGGTCAGCGCATCCAGGGCCAGCTTCTGCTCGCGCGCGCGCTGGAAAAGCCCCTGCTGTTCGGCAAACCCAGCGTCCTGGCAGCGCAAGACCAGGTGCGGCACACCACCCATGTCCACAAGTTGGACGCGAAATCCCCGCTCAACGTCAAAACGGTCCCGCTCGTGCCAGACTTCGTCCATTGACGGGACAGCGTTGTCGGACGCCAGGGCCTCATCACAGGCATCGAGAAACACGCCAAGAAAGACAAAGGGCAGGTCCCTGGCATCGTCAACCGGTGCCTTCTTCGATTCGAAATCTGCCAACCACGGCGCTGTCGGGCCCACTCGGCGAAAGCGACTGTGCTTGTCGCGCCTGAAGACCATCAACCCCATGAGGCCCATCAGCTCGTCCGAAACAACTGTATTGCGCCCCCACATTCAGAACACCTTTCAGCTCAACCGTCTGCCCTCACGTCTTGCCTATCGGCGAACTATGCGCCAAAGTCCACCACCAGACAAGGCGATTCCTATACCCGACCCTTGACACTATGCGCGATATTTAGGGATAATTGTGTGCGGTATATAGGGTTTTTCTATGAACGAACAACGTCGGACGCTCGCCTATTTTGTATTGGTGCTGCTGATCCTGCTGGTGGTGGCCATCATCGGTGGACTATCGGCCGTGCTTTTCAATATGCAGCCTGCTGCACCGGTGAAGCCTAAGGCTGTCGTTGTCAGATCGCCCGAATTGGTCACCAACGCACTTGACCAGGTTACCCCCACCGAAAGCGTCCATATCGAGATTCCCCCGGAAAAGACGCCCCCCCCGAAGAAAGAAGAGCCAAGAATTGATACGGGCGTGATCCCAACCGTATGTGACGGCTACGGACCGCAGATTCAAGGCCGTGAGGCCTACTGGGGACCCATTACGCACGAAGCCCAAGTAGGGCCGAGCAAGGTAAGATTCAGGCTCAACCTTGGCGATCGGCAACCAACAGCAGGACCCAACAACATTCGATGAAGATGCCACCATACATCCGCAGCGCCTGGTATGCAGCCATTCTGGCCGTACTGACCAGCGTCTGCATGCCCCATGGCGCCGATGCCAGGGTGGAAGACGTGGACCTGGATATCGTGGGGGCCTCTGCTGTGACGCGTCCCCTCGGACCTAACGACCGCGTTCCGCCGAGCCATTTCCTGGGAGAGGCACGCACAGTCTTTGACCATGCCGTTGGTGTCTCTGGATTCCAGCAGTTGGGGGCATTCCGTGAAGTCTATCCCGGCATCGACATGGCGTGCTATGGCGACGAACACCACTTTGAGTTCTCCTTCATCCTCAGAGTTGGTGCAGATCCCTCGCTCATCAGGCTCCGTCTCAATGACGTCAAGACTGAGGGAATCAGCAGCCAGGGGCATATCGTCTACACCGGTGATGACTTCGAAGCCTACGAGCACACGCCTGTCGTCTTCCACCACGCCAAGGATGGAACACAGGGGTTCCCCGGACGTCTCGTACTCGGCCAGGTCGGCGAGAGCTCTGTCGCTATGGCCAGTTTCTTTGACGAAAAGCGAGACGAGTTCAATGAGACTCGTTTCAGTATCGTCACGGCGGGTGGTGGGCAGTTTGGGCCGGACTACGACTTCTTCATGTCGAAATACGAGACCACCAACGAACAGCTGATTCGTTTCCTGAATGATGCCGAAGCCAACAACGGCAACCCCCGTGGCGAGAACATGTTCTTTGACGAAGATGGCAACGTCTGGATCAACCCCGAAATGGCGCCGGGGCGTGATGAGATGTTTCAGATCGACATGACGAAGATTGAGTATGACCCGCTACGCGTCGCGGGCGATCGCTACCATCACGTCATGGATGACAGTGGCCGTGAACCGTTCGCCGACCATCCCGCAACCGGGATCTCCTGGTTCGGGGCCGTGAAGTACTGCAACTGGCTCACACTCCAGTCGGGGCGTGGCCCAAGCGAGCTCTGCTATACGGAAGGCACCAACACTCTGGACTGGGCGCCCATAACGGCAACCAACTGGGTCAATGGATTCTTCAGTGCCACTGAACGCGAGGAATGGCTGAAGCTGAAAGGCTTCCGTCTCCCGATGTTCCGCATGCACGACGCCGACGAGGCCTATGCCGATGCCTTCAATGAGTTCGTTAAAGCGGGCTCCTGGATGGGGCACACGAACGTCGCGTATGGCTTCGGACGCAACACGCACACAAACAATGACGCCAACGTGCTGGGACTGTCACTACTGGCCAACACCGACACCCTGCCCGTCGGGTACTTCAACGGGCTGAACCCGGTTCTGGACGGCCGCACGCGGCACAGTGAAAACTACTATGGCATCTATGACCTCAGCGGAAACGTCTCGGAATGGGTCAATGATCCAGCCCGTGCCGGGACGCCAGATGCCCGTTCGGCCTGCGGCGGATCCTATGGCGACCAGATTCAACCCATAGCATCCGATCGCATCGTGCCGCCACACGCCTGTGAGTCGCTCGGAGGATTCCGCCCCGTAACCAGTTTCATGCCGGAGGAATACACCCAGGTCAACATCCTCTACTGTTTCCACAGACCCGGCGGTGTTCCGGAAGAGCTCCGGGAACGATTCGGCGACCATTTCGAGACCTTGCGCGCAGAGGCAGAGGCCGCGCCGGAGCTCGGGGCTCCCGGAGAGGGAGAAGCGCCCGGCGAAGACGACGAAGCGGCAGACGAGGGCCTCCCGGCTCGACTGACCGATGACGCTGAGACAGATGAAGACGGCACAGGGCCTCGACCGCCCGGCATTATCTACAAAGATGACGATGGCGCCGATGAAGGCGAGGGCGCCGGCGGGACCGACGAACCAGATGAAGGCGGTGACGGCGGCCCCGGCCCCAGCCCACCAACGCCCCCACTCCCGCCCGTCGTGACCTTTACGCTCGGAGTCTACTCCGAGAACCCGGACAGCGGCGTAACGGTTGCCGTCAGTGCCACTGACATTAACGGCAACGGCGGCGGTTCGACAGGATTTGAAAGGAACTACCTTCCCAGCCGACAGGTCTCGGTGACGGCACCGAGTTCCGTGGGAGACAGAACGTTCAAGTGGTGGCTTCGAAATGGAATCCCGTTCTCTACCGCTAACACCATCACGCTTCAGATGTTAAGCGACGTGGATATCACAGCCGTCTATGAAGATCCGCCTCCATTGATTCTGCGCACACTCACGGTTGACTCACCGAACGGCAATGTTCCCATCGACATTAGCCTTACCGATGTCAACGATGACCGGAATGGCACGACGAGATTCGAACGGATCTATGACCATGGAAAGACGGTGACGGCCACGGCCCCACCCGACTTTGGCGGCGAGCCATTCCGCCAATGGCTACGAAATGGAGTGCCATTCTCTAACAGTTCTTCGGTCACGGTCACCATGCTAAGCGACATGAAACTGACGGCCACGTACGGCCCGGCAATCATTGCTGATGACCGCATTCTGCACGTCACGTCATCAAATCCTGACAGCGGCGTGGATATCACGGTCAGTGTACCCGACAACAGAGGTAGGACGGATGGCTCAACGACATTTGAGCGAATCTACACAAAAGGCGGCAGCACCACCCTCACAGCCCCAGCCACCGTGGGAGACAAGACCTTCTCGCACTGGCTACGGAACGACGTACGCATATCGAACGACCCCGCCGTGAATGTCACGCTCTTAACCGACACCATCATGACGGCAGTCTATGTCGATCCGCCGGATGACATTATTCTGACTGTACGGACGGACCCGCACGATGGGGTACCCATATCCATCGGGACCCCGGACAAAGATGGTGCGGGCGACGGCACAACCGATTTCGTACGGCGCTATGACCGCGGTGCCACGACAACGGTTACGGCGCCGTCGGACATCGATGGGGGTACACTGCTCTTCAAGAACTGGGTCATGAACGGAATCCCCCTCTCGACCAATACCTCGATAAACATCTCTCTTCTAGCGGACACAGAGCTTGTTGCTGTCTACCGCGAAGCGCCGGCCCCCCTCGACACCTATGATCTCACCGTTCAGTCCCGTGATCCCGACAGTGGTGTAGCTATCACCGTCAGCACACCTGACATCAATACCCAGACTGACGGTTCAACAACCTTCACGCGGACCTATGAAGAAGGCACCGAGACGATCCTGACGGCACCGGAGGTCGCGCCAAATGGGTATACTTTCGAGTACTGGGAGGTCGACGGTGTTCGCTACTCGAACAACCGCACCATCAACATTGCCATGTATGGAGACCACACCGTAACGGCCGTCTACACCGAGGACATCCTGAATCGGCATGTACTGACCGTTGAGTCCCGTAACCCGGACAGCTCGGTTGTCGTCAACATCGACACCCCCGACGTCAACAACCAGCAGGACGGGACGACAACCTTTACGCGCCTCTATGAAGATGGCGAGGTCGTGACACTGACCGCCCGCAATCCGGCATTCCCGGGCACCTCCAACACGCTTAAACAGTGGTTGATGGACGGCGTGCCTATCTCAACCAATGACACGATCACCGTGACCATGCTGCGCGACACCACCGTGACAGCACTCTATGGTCCTGACATCGTGGCGACAAACCATATTCTGACCGTTGAATCCGAGAACCCCGGTAGCGGCGTAAACATCCAGATCTCGGCCCTCGACCGCAATGGCGAGAGCGATGGGGACACGACCTTCCAGCGCGATTACGACTACGGCACACCGGTAACAGCCACCGCACCTGAGTTCGCACCGAATGGCAACCAGTTCCAGCACTGGCTGATCAATGGTCAGCTCTACTCACGGGATCTCAGCATCGATCTTTCCATTCTGGGTGACGTCACCATCACCGCGGTCTACGACACCTACCTGACGCATATCCTGACCGTGGATTCACGCAACCCCGGCAGTGGCGTGGACGTGCAGGTCAGTACCACAGACATTCACAACAACCAGGATGGCACGACTCAGTTTGAGCGTGAGTATGAAGATGGCGTCCCCGTCACGCTCGTCGCCCCCGACTTGGCCCCCAACGGGCGTGACATCTTCAAGGGCTGGGAACGGAACGGAACCATCGTAACCACGAACACGACGGTTGACCTGACCATGTACTCTGACATCGACATGACAGCCATCTATGGCTCCCCCAACACCTTTGACCTGGTCGTCAAATCCGAGAATCCTATTGATGATGTCAACGTCAGCATCAGCACCCCGGATGTTCGGGGCGACACCGATGGCAGCACCACGTTTACGCGGACCTACAATCCCGGAGAGGGAGTCACCGTAACGGCCGAGGAGGTCACCAGCGAAGGCACGATTTTCCAGGAATGGTTACTTAACGGCCAACCGTATTCCCAGGATCGCAGCATCAACCTTACAATGCTCTCTGACGTCGAACTGACTGCTGTTTACGGACCGGAAGATCCGGAAAATCGCTGGCTAGTCGTCCGTTCGGCAAACCCAGATAGCGGCGTTCCCATCGACATCAGTTTACCCGACCAACGCGGCCAGGCCGATGGCGATACCGCCTTTGTTCGACTGTACCAGGATGGCGATACCGTCACCGTAGAAGCCCCTCCCACCGCCGGCACCAATGACTTCCAGCAGTGGATTCTGAATGGTGTGCCATTCTCCACGGACCTCTCCGAAACGATCACCATGTACCAGAACCACGAGATGATCGCCGTCTACGGGCCGCCATTGGAACCGGAAGACCGTACGCTCGTCGTGAGTTCGCGTAATCCCAATAGCGGCGTTTCCATTGAAGTCTCGGCACCCGATAAGAACGGAAACAGCGATGGGGATACCGTTTTCGTCCGGACCTACACCTACGGCGATTCGACAACCCTGACGGCGCCTGAGCAGGGAGGCACGAACGACACCTACTTCCTATACTGGGAGCTGGATGGATCACACTACTCTGATGATCGAACGATCTCAGTAGAGATGCTCACCGACCACCATGTCACCGCAGTCTACGGCGAAGTGATTGGTGATGTGACCTTGACCGTGAATGCCAAAGACGGCGACACGGATGATCCGATCGACGACGTTACCGTCAGTGTCGCACCGATCGACAACAACGGGGAAAGTGGTGGCGAGACGGAATTCCAACGCATCTACGAATCAGGTCAAACAGCAACACTCACCGCGCCAAGTTCGGCTGGCGGCAAACCGTTTAAATGGTGGGAGCGTGACGGAACCCCTGCGGATACCAACCAGACAGTCAGCGTCGAACTACTGAGCGATGTCACCATGACAGCCGTTTACGGCGATCCTGAGCCCGCAGGGGAACTCAACCTGACCGTGACGTCGGAAGGACCAGATGGCCCCCTGGTCACCTTCATCACCGCCACAACCGACAACAACGCCAATTCCGGTGGTTCAACAACGTTTGGACGTGTCTATAACTCAGGTACTCTAGTAACCCTCAATGCCCCCGCGGGGAGCAATGGCTTCGTATTTGACCACTGGGAGATCGATGGCACACCTGCCGGCGATGACCAGTCGTTGACCCTCGCCTTGCTTTCGCACGTCACTGTAACTGCTGTCTATCGAGAGCCCGACCCGTCACAGAGCGGCCTCTGATCACTCACATACATCTCCCGCCGGGAACACCGCCATGATCGTGCTCCGTTGCCTCATCCTTCTAATGGCGCTGGTCGATACGCCTCTACTGGTTGTCCTGTGCGCATCGAGAAGAAGAGACATTCCTTTCCTTGCGGCGGCGACCGGAACGCTCTCGCTTGTGCTCGTATGCGCCGTCGCCCTGGCGCTGCACGCCACGGGAACCCCCATCAACGCTATGTCGTTGGCGTTCTCACATCTCGCACTTCTGTGTCTCGCCGGCGCCGCAGCCATCATTCGAAGACCTTCGCTTCGCTTCCAAGTTCATCCAGAAGAGAGGCGCCTGCTCCTGCCCGGTGTGCTGATCCTCCTGATCGTTATCTTCCCCTATACGACGTTCACCGGCATTGACACGTACAAGTGGCAAGATCTTGCCAGTAGCGTTGGTGTAGAGGGCTCTCTACCGTGGGTTGTGCATCCCCTCTCCCTGCTGGGATTCACGCCACGTTCCTATCCCAGTGCCTATCCCATCCAGCTCGCCACAATACAGATTCTTGGCGGACTGGGCGTTGAAGGCGGCTTTCTCATTGCATCATTCATGACTGCACTGCTCGGTACAGCAAGCGCCTACTGCCTGGGACGGAAGTGCTTCGAGCGGGGGGTCGCGATCGTCTTTGCCCTTTGCTATGTGTTCTCTCCCGTCTTCATTCGCTATACCCATTGGGCCACTGGACGCGGGCTCTTCCTGGCTCTACTCCCGGCCTTCCTGGCGCTACTTGTCGCGAGGCCAACCCGCTGGACGTGCGTTGGTGTGCTCACAACGGGGATTCTGCTCTGCCTGGCACACAAGGTGGGACTCGTCGCCGTTCCACTCTTTATCGTGATGACTGTTGCCGGCCGTCTGTTGCCGCGACGCAGCAATCCCATTGTGGTTGGTCTCTGCTGTGTGCTGCCCGTCCTCGCTGCCGCGGCCATCGTAACGCCCTACCGACTCCCCTTCCCTGCCAGCCAGGTGACTGGATTGATGCGATACAGCATAACGCGCTTCGGCTGGATGGTTCCGCTCGCGGCAGTCGGCCTTCTCGGCACGCCCAGCCTGCTTGGGAATGCGTCCCTCCGACTGCTGTTCCCCGCCATGCTCGTGTCCATTCCTCTTGCCTACGAACAGCAGATGTACGGTGCACTGCTGGCGCTGCCATTCGTCACCCTCTTCAGCGTTCAAGGCGTCCTTGAGCTGTCCCGAAGATGGCCGAGCTCGACGAGACTCCTGTGGAGATCGGTCGTCATCCTGACGCTTGTTGCAGCCATAGGCACCGTTGTCCACCGCTCCCGCATTGCAACACCCAGAGCATTGCGACGGGCCGCCCTGTTTCTTGAACAGCACGATCCCCGCGGGCCGTTCCGTGTCGTTGCACCGGGTCGGGCTCGCTCCCAGGTCCACGCCTATGTTGCCGGCTGTCCGCGAATTGCCGTGGATGCCGATGCAAGTGCAGCCATTCGCCTGCCGCCACCCCCGAAGGGAGGCGGATCGGCCCGTGACGCACTTCGAGCCTGGATCTCCTACGGCCGGGGACTCTTCAGTGTCTCAGAGATCAGAACATTCTGGTATGGTGAGAACCCGACAACGTACTATTTCGTCATCGACGGAAAGGGGACGGTGCCGGACGGTGCCGTACAGATCTACAGCGAAGAAGGCATCATGATACACCAGTTGGAGAGTAAGTAGTGTCACGGTTCTTGCCAGTCGTCACAACCATGGTTGCCATCCTCTTCCTGACTGCATACGGGGCCGGCATTTACCCGTGGACCGTCTGCGCCGTCCTTCTGGCATTTTCGTTTGTCAGCCTTCTGCAGAAACCAACCCCGACCCAGACCGACGAGAGCCGCTCTCGCCTGACGATCCCGAGGCTATACGTGGCGACACTCATCTTTCTTTTGATTCTACTGATTCCGCTCCCGTTGGTCATGACGCGCGTGAGCGGGCCATATCGGTTCGAACAGAACCGGCGAGTGGTCGAGACACTAACCTCTGTCAAGTCACTCAACATGGAGATTCCGACGTTCATAGGATTCTCTACGACTCGAAACCGCGCCGGCACGCTGCGGGCACTGCTCCTGCTGGCCACGCTCTTCGGAGGCTGGCATGTTGCCCGCAAATTCGATGCGACACAGCGGATGCTCTGCCTTCGGATGCTGATTGGTCTCGGGACCGTCGTAGCCGTCCTCGGGCACCTCAGTAAGTGGGTATTTCCACAGGGAGACTACCTCTGGTGGACAATTCCGGTACCCCACGGGCTCCCGGGCCCTGTTGGAGGCTTCATCAACCCGAACCATTTTGCGGGCTTCGTGGCCATGCTCGCGCCTATCGCGCTGGCTACCGCCGTTACCGATGTACGGCAACGGCATTGGCTTAGGGTCTTTGCCGACATGATGGCTTTCTCTCTAATGACCCTGGCCGTCCTGTTCTCGATGTCCAGGGGGGGCGTAGTAGCCTATGCAGGTGGGATGGTCGCCCTTCTGGCAATCCTCCTCGCACGCAGCAACCCTATCACGAGACTCGCAGTAAGTGGTGCCGTACTGCTCATCGTCGGCTGTGGAATCGCCCTGGCCATTCAGAATCCACAGGTACGTGAACGGCTCCTTTCGTTACGAAGCCCGGCGACCACAACCAGTCTGCAGGAACGGCTTGAGGCATGGAAGGATACGGCCGGTATGTGCCGTCACTATCCGCTTGTGGGGGCGGGGCCAAACGCCTTCCTCGTCACCTACCCGCAACACAGGACCTCTTCATCGCGGGCCGCTCGCGATTTCGCGGAGAACGAGTATGTTCAGATCATGGGCGAAACCGGCATCGTTGGAATGCTCCTGCTTCTGCTCTTCCTGTTTGTCCTGCTCCGCCAGGTAAAGAAGGCTCTCGCCGCTCAGGATGTCGACCCATTCTGTTGCGCGCCGGCGGTCGTCAGTGCGCTCGCCGTAGCCGCTACTCACGCCTTCGTCGACTTCCCACTGCACCTTCCCCTCTACGCCATCATCGCAGCCACACTCACTGGATTCCTCTGGAGGACAGAGGATGCACCGTCACCAGACCTTCGCGGGAAGTTGCCTCATATAGCTGCAATAGCCGTGGCCGTGCTCTGCCTGGGCCTCGGCCGCGCGATTCGCCTGGACGCTCCCGGTCTTCTCAGCGGTGCCCGTGGACCGCTACTCACAAAGGCTCTCGTCTGGACGCCAACGTCACCGCTGGTCTGGCGAAGGCTCTGCGCCGAACTCACAACCAGGGGCAAAACGAAACAACACCGTCATCTCGGCGAACATTGTTTGACCCAAGCCGCCGAATACGACCCGAACAACTACCCGCTCTGGCGACGACTTGGCGAAGTACGGGAGGCCCTTGGTGACAACCGGGGTGCCAACCAGGCCTATAGGCGTGTCGAAGCACTGCGCGACTGGATAAAGCTCCCCGTCCTTCCGGAGGAATAGATGCATCAGCTCATACTTGGCGCAACAGTCCCGCTGGCCCTGGCAGCTGTGATCTACCTCGCTCGCCGATGTCGCGCGTCCATGGCTCTGCTGCTACTGACACCACCCGCCATGGCGGTCTGCGGGATTTGGGCGATACTGCCGGATGTTCCTCGCCTCATTGGCTGGCACGCGCTCTACACCCGTCTCGCCCAGAGCCCCCGCAGTGATGTCTTCTTCTGGCACTATACCATTGACCAGATGGAAGCGGCGCAGCTCGATGCCATGACGCCCCTCTTCAATGTTGTCTTCGCCCTTCTCGTCATGCTCCTTCTCGCCGCCGCCTGGCGCGAATTGCATCTGGCAGAACAGGAGAGGAGCTGATGGCACAGTCGACACTCCATTTTGCGCTTGGCATGGCAATCGGTAGCGCATGGGCTTTGCCGGCATTGCGCAGGAAATGGAAGAGCGCCCTGCCGGTGTCCCGTGCGCTTGGTCGCTGGCTTCTGCTGGCCTATGGGCTGGGGCTCTACGCGTCACTTCCCAGCTTGCTGCGACGACTCAGCGGCGGGGCAGATTGGGCAACGGGAGGCTGGACGAACATGTTCCTGCTCTATCCGCTGATTGAGAAACTGAGACTCCCGAGTGTTGCCCTGGGCGAGCTCTGCATCGCCGCTTGTTTCGCTGTCCAATACGGGCTCATTCTGCTGGCAATCCAGCGGGCAAGAAGAAGACCGCTGTAGGACAGGCTTCCCGAGTCCCCGAGGGAGCCTGTGGTGGACACTGACCTGGGGAGCACACGCTCCCTCGGGGACTCGGGAAGCGCGTCCTACACACTAGGGAGCCTGTGGTGAACCCCGACGAGGGAACACCCGTTCGCAGATGCTCGCCACCGTCCGGTCCACAACGCCGCACTTCTCCGCCACCAATGCCCCGGCACGCTTGCCGTATGTGGTCCGGAGCTCAGCGTTGCTCAAGAGCTGTTCCAGCCCGGTCTCCAGCTCAACGGCATCCGCAACCTGAACCAGCGCGTCTGCTGACAGGAAGTCCTCAATCACGCCGGGGAAGTTCTCCATGTGTGGGCCCACAACAACGGGCTTCCCAAACATGGCGGGCTCGATCGGGTTCTGTCCCCCATCGTTGTCCCCGAGGCTCTTCCCGACGAAGATTACCGAACCGATACTGTAGTAGTGCTTCAACTCCCCCGTCGTATCCGCCAACAGCACACACGGGGCCTCACCATCTCTCTCCCCAACAGAGCCTATCAGCCTTTCGCGACTTTCGCGTGTTTCGCGGCTATTCTCAGCAGAGCCCATCAGCTCCCCACTCCCATTCCCAGTTTCTGCTTTCAGCTTTCTGCTTTCAGTTTCACCCATCATGTCAGTACGCTTGATGTAGGTCAGCCCGCTCTGTTTCAGAAGGGCCTCGACCTCCTCACGACGCTCCATGTGACGTGGCACCAGGATGAGCTGCAGATCAGAATGTTGCGACCGCAAACGGGAGAAGATGTCCAGCAAGACAGCTTCCTCGCCCGGCCATGTGGAACCCGCCACAAAGAGAGGGCCATCCGGGTTCATACCGGCATCAACCAGAATCTGGCGCGCAAGCGAGGCCCCTTCGGGGTCTGGCTGGGCAACATCATACTTGGCGGAGCCCATCACCACGAGGCGATCATCGGGGGTGCCCAACGACAGCAGGCGGGCCCGATCCACTTCTGCCTGGACGAAAAGGCGATCCACCCACTGTACGGCCCGCCGGAAGAATGGCCGCACCTTGCTGTAACCACGAAAAGACGAAGCCGAGATTCGACCATTGATAACGAAAACGGGAACGCCCTTGCGGTTAAGGTTGCGGAGCAGGTTAGGCCAGAGCTCACATTCTGTGAGCAACACGGCCACCGGGTTGATCTGCCGCACCACGCGTCGAGCGATAACCGGAAGATCGGTCGCAAAATAGAGCAACACATCGTCGGGCTGGAGCTTGGCTTCCGCCTGCGCATGCCCCGTGGATGTCGTCGTGGTCAGAATGAACCCCACGCCGGGACAGGCAGCACGCATCGCGCCCATGAAATGAAGCGCCACGAAGACCTCCCCCACGCTAACGGCATGTATCCATATGCGGGGGACGTCCTGCAACTTGGCCAGCACCGCATCATCATAGATGCCAAACCGCTGCATGAACCCCGGGCCATAGCCGCCCCGGCGTTTCATGCGAATGAAGAACTTCGGCAGCATCAGCGTATAGCCGACAGCAAAAAGAACATTATAGACAAACCAAATCAGAGAATCTTTCAAAACACTCCTCGTGAAGCGGTCGCATGCATAGCGGGTACCGCGAGCTTCCGGCCAACCGGGTCGGAACATATCCCCATTTCAGAATTTCAGCTTTCAGAATTTCAGTTTTGCTTCCTAAGCCCTCGGATGCGCGTCCTGATAGACGCGTTTCAAACGTTCAACTGTCACATGGGTATAGATCTGTGTGGTCGAGAGACTCGCGTGTCCCAACAACTCCTGCACGCTGCGCAGATCAGCCCCGGCATCAAGCAAGTGCGTTGCAAAGGAATGGCGCAACGCATGCGGCGTATACTCAGAACTGAGTCCCGCTTCAGCCAGGTACTTCTTCATCATTCGCTCGATGGAACGCGAGGTAATCGGTTCACCACGCTTGTTCCGAAAAAGGGGTTTGGCCGCCTTACTCTTGCCGCTCCAAAGGACGTCAGCCTGCGCCAATGCCAGCCGCAACACACGACTGGCAGGGCCGCCCAACGGGCACAGGCGTTCCTTCTTGCCCTTGCCCCGGACGGTAACAAAACCGCTTAGCAAGTCCATGTCTTTCTCGGTCAGACTCGCGGCTTCACTCACGCGAGCCCCCGTACTGTAAAGAACTTCAAGAATCGCTTGATCGCGAAGGGCAAAGTAGCTGGCGAGAGGGTCCAGCGGCTTCTCCGACTTGGTTTGACGCTGCTCATAAACGCGCACCGGGGAGCCGAGCAGTCGCCCGATCTCGTCCACGGAAAGTACGTTGGGCAGGTTTCGCGGCTGTTTCGGCGCTCGCAGTCCCGTAAACGGGTTTGTCGCTACCCGGGACTCTCGCTCCATATACTTATAGAAGGAGCGCAGGCTCGCCAACTTCCGCCCCGTGGTCGTCGGCGCACTCCCACAACGCTGGAACTCCATGAGAAAGCGCCTTGCCGCAAAGCGGTCCACGCCGCGCCAGTTGAACGGCGGCTTCTCGCCCTCCCATACAAAGGCAGCGAACTGTCTAATATCGAGCGTATAGGCCGAAAGCGTATGCCGCGACGCATTGCGCTCCACATCAAGGTAGTTCATGAACCCCGCCACCGCAGGATCCTTGAGAATTGTTGCTTTTGCGGGCATTGCGGAGACGTTAACCTCCAACGCTTTCTTATGCTTTCCGTTGGCTTCTGCGAGACTGAATTCTCACGGATCCAGCTACCTCTTAATCGTAGCTGGATCCGTTAGGATTCAGATCTGTTTCACACGAGAAGCCATCTCAGGACCCCTCTCGCCGCTCAGCCTTTTCGTTGCCGCTTGGGCTTCGCATTCAGATCCAGCCGCTCAGCGACCTCTTCAAAGGTGGGGATCTGCTCCCGGTAACGTCGAATCATCCGCTTGAGCGCGGCACGCTGACGATCCGACAGATAGCCGCGCTGTGAGCACTGGGACTGCAGCGACGCAAAGAACGTTTCGTCGTTGAACTCCCGCTTGCCTCGCTTCACGGGCGGATTCCACTCCTTGACACTGGTCATCAGCTCAATCAGCTCAGGACTCTCATTATCTTCAGGAAGTTCCTGCCCTTCCAGCCCGAGGTCCGCCTTCATTCCCTCGAAGTTCTCAATCCTGGCCGAGTTTGCCAGCATCATGCGGTCCAGGGCATTGAGCTGGGCCGGAGATAGCCGCCGGCCTCCTTCTACCTGGTCTGCCAGTGACTGCGCGAATTTCCGTCCGCCTTCATCAAGCTCCAGGGCAAGCAGTAGTTTGAGTTTCTGCCCCGAAGACTCCCGTGGTGGCTCCGGCAACGGCTCGTCCAACAACTTGCCCAGACCGCTGTCCTTCAAAGCCTGGGGTATCTCAGGAACTTCCTCACGATAGCGGGCCGCAATGCGTCCGAGCGCCTCAAACTGGCGTGTGGAGACCTCTTTCTCTTCATCGTTCAGCGTGTCCTCGATAGACTTGACGAACTTCTGGTCGTCGTAGGTGCGCTTGCCTCGCTTCACGGGAGGAGCCCAGTTCTCCACCTTCGTCATCACATCAAGCATGCACCGAACACCTTCGACATCGGCGGGGGGGGCCTTGGTCGCCTCCATCCACTTGGAGAACTTCTCGTAGAAGCCACCCAACATTTCGGTCCATTCCATGTTGCCGTTCTCAATCTCGTCCAGGCGCTCCTCCATGGCAGCCGTGAACTTGACATCAAACAGCTCACCCAGATCCGCAACCAACAAGGCGCTTGTCTTCATTCCCAGGGAGGACGGCACCAGGGACCGCTTCTGGAGTTCCACATACTTACGCTGCTGAAGCGTGGAGAGAATCTGGGCGTATGTACTGGGGCGTCCGACACCGTTACTCTCAAGTGCCTTGACCAGCGAGGCCTCACTATAACGCGAAGGCGGCTTGGTCTGTTTCTCCTCAGAAAGCAGCTCAAGACAGATGAGCGGTTCCCCTTCTGTTACGGCCGGCAGGACGTCAATCTCATCGCTGCCCTCTTTCTTCTTGTCCTTCTCGCCGGTGACCTTGCGATGTCCCGGGAACTTCACCTCAGATGCCGTGGCGGTGAAGAGATAGCTGCGCGTGTCTTCAGACGCAGCTTGCGGCGCAGCCTCGATCTCAATCGTTCGCTGCTGAATCTGTGCAGGCGTCATCTGGCAGGCAACGAAACGCTGCCAGATAAGCTGGTACAGCTTGAATTCAGGTCCGTCCAGGTGCTTTTTGACACTCTCAGGTGTACGAGTCACATCCGTCGGGCGGATGGCTTCATGCGCCTCCTGCGCACCGGAGCGGCTCTTGTAGAGATTCGGCTTCTCCGGCAGATACTCTTTGCCAAACGTCTTCTCAACATAGTTGCGGCAGTCGTTGATCGCGTCCTGTGACAGCGATACGGAATCCGTACGCATGTAAGTAATCAGACCCGTCGGTCCCTGGCCGAGGTTGACGCCCTCGTAAAGTTTCTGGGCAATGCTCATGGTGCGCTTCGGCGAGAAGCTGCAGACATTCGAGGCAGCCTGCTGCAAGGTACTGGTGATGAAAGGCGGGTAGGGCTTGCGTTTCACGTTACGGATCTTAATGGCACTGACCTTCATCGGTGCCCCGTTGAGATCCTGGTTCACTTTGTCCGCTTCTGCCTGGGAACCGATCTCCGCCTTCTCGCCATTGATCTTCGCCAGCTTAACCGAGAACGGCTCCAAGGGCATGATCATCTTGCGCACCAACGCGCCGAACACCCAGTACGTCTCGGGGTTGAAATCCAGAATCTGCTGCTCACGCTCACAGACCAATCGAAGTGCCACGGATTGCACGCGGCCGGCGCTCAGCCCCCGCTGGACACGCCGCCAAAGATGCGGACTGACCATGTAGCCCACAATGCGATCCAACACACGCCGCGCCTGCTGCGCGTCCACCCGCGGCATCTCAAGCGCGCCGGGGTTGTCGAATGCCGCTTTCACGGCCCGTGGCGTAATCTCGTTGTACTGGACACGGTAGAAGGGTTTCTCGGCATTGGCCTTGGCCTTGGAAAGAATTTCCTTCAGGTGCCAGGCGATTGCCTCTCCTTCACGATCAGGGTCAGGCGCCAGGTAGATTGCATCACAGGTCTTCGCTGCCGCTTTCAGCTCATCCACAACCTTCTTACGCGTCTTCACCAGAACGTAGGACGGCTTGAACCCATCCTTTACGGAAACACCCAACGATTTCACCGGAAGATCACGCACGTGTCCCATGGATGACTTTACCACAAAGTCCTTCCCCAGGATCTTGTTGATCGTCTTCGCCTTCGCCGGTGACTCTACAATAACGAGTTTCTTTCCCATCTCGATCTACCCTCTCCTATCGGCACCATGCCGGAATACTCTAGAATTCTCTAAATTCCCAATTTCAGTTTTCAGCTTTTCAGCATTTTCTCCAACTCACCCAACTCGTTCCACTTTGCGCCCCGGGAGCATCCTCACCACGCGCCTGAGTTCGAGGGCTACCAGTAGCGAAGCAATGGTCGCAGGCGCCAGTCCCGATTCGCGAATCAAGACATCAATGCCCAGCGTGCCCTGCCCCAGCAACGTGACCACCTTGGCTTCATCCTCGGAGAGCTCCATGGCGACGGAAGCCTTGGTCGATTCCCCGTCATCACCGTTTTTCGGCAAAGGAAACAACATCTCGAAGTGCTCAAGGATGTCACCGGCTCCGGTCACCAGGGATGCCCCCTGCTGAATCAATGCGTTGGTTCCCGCGGACGCATACGAATCGATGCGACCGGGAACAGCAAACACGCTGCGCCCCTGCTGCAACGCCTGGTTGGCTGTGATTTCGGCCCCACTACGTTTGCCGGCCTCGACAACGAGAACGCCCTTCGACATACCGCTAACAATGCGGTTGCGCATGGGAAACGTTGTCTTGTCCGGCTTGCGAGCAAACGGGAACTCCGTCATCACCGCTCCCTGCTCTGCAATACGCCTGGCCAGATCTGCATTCTCCGAGGGATACAGGTGGTCGAACCCGCTACCGATCACGGCAGCCGTCCGTCCACCGGCGCGCAAGGCCCCCTCGTGAGCCGCGGTATCGATTCCGAGCGCAAGCCCGCTCAAGACACAGATTCCAGCCTTACCAAGCTGATACGACAGCTTCCGGGCTGAGTCCATACCGTAGTGCGTAGCGCGCCGTGTGCCGACCACGGCCACAGCCTCACGATCCGTTGGCCGCAACCGGCCTCTTATGTAGAGAGCCAGGGGTGGATCATGAATCTGCCTTAGACTGGAGGGGTACTCCTCGTCCAACGGGGTAATGATGCGCGTGTCGGAGTCCTCAGCATGTGCAATCTCCTCCAACAGAGGGATTTCGGACCGCTGCCGAATGAGCGCGGCGGCCAGCTCCGGGCCTACGCCTTCTGCCCGCCGCAAGTCCCCTTCGGGGGCCTCGAAGATGGCACTCGCCGAGCCTAGGACGGCGACCAATGATCGCACGCCAACCGGCCCAATCCGTTCCATCATGTTCAGCGCAATGTAGGCTTCCTGCTCAGTCATAATCCCTCGACTCATTACCCGATGAAGTTGAGGTGACTAGCACACATTATTCGCCCCTGCAAGCCAAAGACGACGACCGGGGACGGCGGGAAGGTCTCGGGGACTCAACCGTTCCCGCCCTACAGTTGGGTGGTGCATGAGCTATACGGTTGTGTCATTGAAAAGAGGGCCGCATCAAGCATGTGTGAAACGTCTTCAGTAGGCCGGGAACTCTTCCCGGCCGTGAAGAGGGGGATAACTGGCGGGAAGAGTTCCCGCCCTACGAAGACCAGCCGATATTCAATCTTTAGTTTTCAATTCTCAATCGACGGGGGAGCCGAGAACGCTAAAGGACAACGCGAAGTTTCAGAGCGTCGGGTCCAATACCTTCAAAGGCGGCGGTGTCACCGAAGGCGAGTTGACGGTTAGCCTTACGACTCCCGTTCGACGCTCAAACACCTCGATGGAGTGGCTTAGCCAGAGCCGATGCGGGAGGGCGCATTCTGCGACGAGCTGGTACTGATTCTCAAACGCCTTGCTGAGATGGAGGCTCTTCGATTTGAACAGCTGCATGCTCACCACAAGGTCCGGCTGGAGATCGAGTACGAGTTGTGTGGCAATCGCGCCGGTATACGGGGCCACGCGCTCCGCGGCAGAGACGGGCAGGTAGGGAATTGCTTCAGGGCTGACCAGGCCACAGACATCCAGCACCTTGCCATGAAAGGCATAGCCGAAGGCACCAATCTCGGGGGCAGCGGCCACCGTCGAGGCGGGATAACGCTCCGACAGCCAGCGACCGAGAATCCAATAGGGCAGGACCCGTACCACGGAGGCACGACGATCCGGGGCAATGAACCGTAGGCCGGCGGATTCTGCGGCGGTCTGGGCATGCGCAGCGCGCAGCAGCTCCCAGCGCGAGACGGGAAAGACAGCCAGCAGTACGCCCATGGCAACCAGCAGTCGCGCCCCCAGCCCACCGCGCATCCGAAGGCGAGATGGTGATTCAACGGCGTCCGCATACCGCCAGAGCAGGCCAAGGCCGACAGCCAGCAGGAGCAGGAGCGGGACGTAGAGGTTCGGCCAATACCAGGGGAATATCATCGGGTTTGAGAGGGAGTAGAATGCGACACATATAGAGAAGGGCAGCAATGCCAGGATAGGGCGACGCTGACCGCGTCGCCACCCAGCCCAGAAGCCCACGCCCGCCGAGACCAGCAGCAGAAGAGCCAATCCGGACTGGAGCCAGGACAGTGACGGCGGCCAAGCCCCAACCAACCAGGACCGCAGGAGCATGGCGATCTCACGCAGGGCCGTCCCCGCTGCCAGGGGATAGAGCGGCTGCGACTTCGCAACCAGGGAATGCGGGATGGGAGAGCCGTAGTATAGCGTTGCCGGAATCCCCCAGAGCAGCAACACCGTGGCATAGATAAGACCGCAGCGAAGCATAACGCGAGGGCGGCGCCACGGAATCACCCCTCCCAAGGCCGCGGCGTAAAGGACACCTTCAGGGCGCGTGAGCGTAGCCAGCCCTACAAGGGCAAATGCCAGTACCAATCGGCCATACGCTCCGGCTACCAACGCCGCCAGGACCAGGGCCGCAAACCAGAATGACTCCAGTCCACCCAGCGACACCTCCAGCATGTGGGGATTCAGTAGGAGCAGCCCACCTGCAAGGCAGGCGGGAACCCAGGACTGGGTGAGACGCCGAACCAACAGAGCGAGCAATGAGAGCGGACGCGGTAAATGATGGAGTTGTTTTCATGCTAATTGAGGGTCGAGG
>CAZCDU010000007.1:0-83748 GCA_964497125.1 uncultured Victivallales bacterium
AGCTGGAGAATCAACCACTAGCGCAGCTTTTCAAAGTCCGACAGGCTGCTAGCCCCTGACTTGTCCCAGACAAGGATATCGTATTTGCAGCTGTGTTCTCCTTTCCCCAGGTGGAGCTGACTATAGGGGATGAAGAGTGTCAGGTCCTCCCATTCGCTTGCATCGTATGATGGGGTTACGTTCTTGCCCACTGATGCTTGACCGTCGTTCGTGGTATAGGACTTGTCGAAGTCTTTGAGGGGAGTGCCGCCGGCAAAGTGGAAGTAAGCCGTCACTCTGGCCAGTTCTCCCTTCATGCCTCGAATATTGAGACGGGTATGGATTCGCATCCCTTTCTCTCCGCTCTCGACAACATCGAACTCCGTCCTTGTGTCATCTAGCGTTGCCCATCTTCCCGGATGGGTATAGGTGAACGCGACGGGGTCGCTCTTCACTACCGTGACCGGGCTCTTGCCGGATTCATCGCGAACGACGACACGGAAGCTGAGGTTTCGTCTGTCCTCCGTTAGGTGAAGCTGTTCGTACGGAAGGAACATGGTCGCGTCTTCCCATAAGGCGTTTTCATATTTCGGAACCACATCCTTCCAGCAGCAGATCTTGCCGGCTGAGGTCGTGAATGTGTCATCCGTATCCTGCAACGTGTTGTTATCGCCATCATAGAAGAACGCCAGGAAGGATGCCTTCTCTCCCTTCATTCCATTGAGGTGGATTTTGGCGTGGACTCGCATTCCTTTCCGGCCGTTTTCGAACACGTTGTGATCGGCGCGGACGCTCTCAATTCTGGCAGTCTTATCCGGCGTGGTATACGTGAACTCTTGTCGATCTGCTGCCGTCAAAACTGTCTGCGTATCTCCTGACTCGTCCCACACCTCGACAGCGTAGCTCAGTGCGTGTTGTCCTTTGCCAAGGTGCAGTTCTTCATACGGAATAAACAGAGATGAGCTGTCCCAAAAGGAGTTTTCATAGGTGCAGACAACATCAAGCCAGCTGCAGGCATTACCCGCCGTGGTCCGATGCGCATTGTCATCTGGGCTTCTTAGCTTGTTGCCATCCTTATCATAGAAGAAGACAATGAAGCAGGCTTTCTCTCCTTCCAGGCCATTTATGGTGAACTCAGCGTGGATCCGCATGCCTTTTCGCCCACCTTTGTAGACGTCGAACTCGGCCCTTACCTTCTCAATTGTCGCCGATTTCGTTATCTGGGGCGATTCGCTTGGGATGATTTCGGGGGGAGGGATGGGAGCGCGCGCGACGACTTCAGGCGCAGGAATGGTGGGTATGGAGGTGTTGCCGCCCAGCGTGAACACGAAGTCTCCCTCATCAAGGTCAGGATCGCGGATCTTGCCATACTGAGGGGTCTGGCCTGTCTGGTAGTAGAGCACTTGATCGCGAATGAACATCCCCAGTTCCTGGCCCGTCACATAACCATCACTGCTCAGATCTGCGTCACCGCGCAATCCGCGTACGAACATGGGGGTGAAAACACTCTTGGCGGGGACGGTCTCGCCCGCATCGCCGGCGGATATGAACTGGCGTACGGGGCGAGCGGCCAGGGCCGTGATATGGGGCGGGTAAACAGGGAGTGCCTTGCTTTTGAAGATCGTGCCGGAAAAGCAACTGTCGAACAGGAATATGGCATGCCTGGCATCCATCTCACGAGCCCAGGTCTTGATCTGGCTCATGCTCAACGCCCGCTTAAGGAACCCGCGCTTGTCTTGAGTGGGATCGGGTGCGTCGGTTGGTACGAGGTATCCTTTGGTCCCACCGGCACGACTGAACCCATGCCCCGAGAAGAAGAACACAAGGCGGTTGTCCGGTTCGTAACCATGCTTGACGATGAAGTCTTCGAACGCGCATTCAAGTGCTTCGGCATCGGGGTTCAGGACGGTAACCACGCTGAATCCCGACCGTTCCAAGGCTGCCTGCACGGTGAGGATCTCAGCGGGGACGCTGTGCAGGTCCGGCCACCCCCGGGTGTAGTCGCTCACGCCGACTACCAGGGCATGACTGCCCTGGTAGATATCTACTTGCCGGCCATCGCGGTCACGCACAACAACTGCCTTCAACCCGCGATCCGTTGCGCGAGCACGGGGCACGAACAGAACAAGGGCGGTAAGGGCCACGATAGTCATTCGGGTTGTCGCATATAGCGGCATACTCAGCTCTCTCAGGGCGTGGTGGTGCGAATGACGGGGGGCGAGACGCGTGGTGGCGCGGTGGCAAGGACCTGTTTGGCGAGAGCCTCGAAGACCCTTCGCGAAGCGGCGCGGGCATCACTCTCGGGCGAGCAGTCGATGCTGAAGGATGCGTTTGCATGACGGAATACGAGGACATTGCTCTCGACCCTCGGCTTGTGATAGGGAGCGAACCCATCCGATAGTCTCTTGCCGCCCAACCAGTATGCCTCATCGCCTATGTCGGACACGCACTCGAGGGTCCTCTCCGTCTCTTTGCCATACTCATCAATGTCACGGTCAAACCACTTCTCCGCGATGGCAACGTTTATGGATAGATCCACGTTGAACTTCACTGAGATTTCCTTGAATCCCCGGCAGGGGGAAGGTTTCTTCGTTTGTTCAGGATGCTGGTGAAGCTCAGTTACGTCGAAATGGACATAGGCGTCGTCACCCAGCCAGATGCCGTCATCATCAAACAGAAGCTCGGGATCCTCTTCCTCCCCGCTTGAATCCTGTTCGGTCACCTTCTGCGTGAGCTGCCCACTCTGGCCACAGTTGACCAACGGATAGCACTTGAGGTCCTTGACCTCCTTCATTGTTGGCAGCAGGGCGAACGCGTTCGTATAGACGGCTTCGAGGGATAGCTCTCGTGGGACAAAGAGCGTGAGGTCTGCGCCGGGTACAATGGGTTCTCCAGGGGAGGGCGTCTGATTGTAGACAATGCCCTGCTTCCGCGGGTCCCATGCATCGTCATCATCGTTGATAACCGGTTTCAAGGTGAGTGAGGACGCAAGCCATTTCGCCTGACGGACGGTTTTCCCTGTGAAATCGGGGATCTCTTTGAGGTTCAGGTCGGCAGAAATCACGTCTCCCGTGTACGCCTGTGGTTGGGGCGCGAAATTGCCGCGAATTCCTGCCGGCTCCTTGAGTATGTTGGTGTACGTCGTGATTAACAGGGAAAGCGACAATGGTGTGAGCAGCTGTTCTGCCTCGTCTTCACTCTTTCCGGTCAGGTTGGGGACGACGACGAATTTGTCTGGGAACATATCCACCGTGACGACGGAGTTGGTCGCGATAATCTTCGCGTGTTTGGGTCGTGACGTCGATGCTCGCCCATGCCAGTAGGATGGTTTGAAGATATCATAGTCGTTCGTCGTCACGGTTCTGTGCCGCCAGCGTAAGGATGCCTCCTTCATGGCGCGGGCAATAGCAGGCGTGCGAAGCTTCCTGACATCTGGTACAACTGTGAATCCCGAACGCGTTGCACCAAAACGAACCGTGCTTTTCTCCACAACAGCGGTACGTGGAATGGGGTTTACATAGTCCACGGTTGGGTTCGGCACATTTGTTGGACTGACATGTTCTGGGACCAGGTCTTTGTTCTTTATGGCTTCGTAGGCCTTGGAGGGTTTCTTGCCATAGACATTCGGTACGATCCTAACCTCAGCAGAAACGACCTCTATCGCTACCTCGCTGCCCACTTGTGTGCGCTGCCCTCTTGGCGGCACCTGCTTACAGACCTTGCCTGCCCACGCTGCCCTGAGCCAATCCTTTTCCGGTATGGTAAACGGCTCAACTATGGGTTTGAGCTTGTCTGCCGCCAGGCGTGCCAAGGCTTCCTCCCGGTCCAAGCCAACCAGTTTGGGGACGAGCCGTTGTGAGATAAACGGCTTTCCGGGTTGGGCTGCCGAAATAACGCGATTGGATCCGCTGCAGTTGACGTTCTGTAGTGACGGAGGATTGTTATAGGAGACGAGAGACACATCATTGTTCTCAAACGCTTTAACCGCGCTGGACACCCACCCGGTCAGTTCCTTCATGGTGATGCTGCCGTTGCCATTGATGTCGGCGGCACCGTCGGTCAGACCTTCGATCATCCATTTTGTCATCGCGCTCGTGCCATGCCCCATGCCCTTCAGAGGGGTCGACGTGGACCAGGATACATTCTCTTTGGAAGCCGCATTGATATGTGAGACAACAATCCCACTTCCTTTATCGAACTCAAGCTGGAAGGCTTCGCTGTGGCACGAGTCATTGATGAAGACCACCTTCTTGCAGCCACTCTTTGCAATGATATCGGCCATGTCCGGTGGCACGATGTCCTCGTCGTAGGCCTGTATCTCGCCGTCTTCCGTTCCATGGCTTGAGTTGTAAACGTAGAGGATGTCCGACTCGCCCATTCCCGTTGTGCGCTTGCGGAGAGCATCAAGGATCTCCTGCTTCGTGTTGCGGCCGATTAACAGACCGGTGTTGCCGGGCTTCACCATGCCCTGTTGGATCATGGTGTCGCGCATATCGTTTGCATCGAAACGGGTTGTCGGAAGCGGCGTGGAGCGTCCATCCTTGTACTTGGCCGTGCCGATGAAGAGTGCCCGGTTCGCGGCTTGGCCGGCGAGGGGAAGCAAGGCAAGGTATAGAGCCGTCGCAAGGAGGACGGTACGCGGGCTACGGTACATGGAGCACCTCCCCGGTTTCCTCAGAGATGGCAATGGCCTTGAAGCGTTCAAGGTAGCGCCGTGCCTGAAGTTGGTATCCCAGCATCTCGGTCGTCGCACGATTGTTGCCGGCGGGCACTTCGTGCTTCAGCACGGCGGCAAAGCTCTTTGCTGCGGAATCGGTGTCCTCGAGCGCAACGTGACACATTCCCTCGTAGAACAGTGCTGCAGCGCGTACGACACCGTCTCCTTCACCACAGCGGGCCTGGGCGGCGCGGAGGGCGGTCACGGCTGCGCGACAGAGCGAGGCCTGTTCGGCGCCAGTGGTCTTCGAGGCAGGCAGGTAGGCCTTCTGCATCGCATCCCAGAAGAGGTCCATGGCGTCCATCTGACGGGGGTGTGTTTCGGCTTCGCTCTGCTGTGACGATGCCTCGCGCCGGGCGGCTGGTTGTTTCGGTTTGCGTTCCTGTTCCTTGAATGCCTCGAAATCCTTGCGGTTCTGCTCGAGCCACTCCTGGTAGGTCTGTCCCTGGGCCGCGGCGATTATGGCCGCGATGAATAGGATTCCCCCGGCCCAGACCGCCGTCCGACAAGTTGAGCTTAACCGCGTCATCACGGCACGATTGTCGTGCGTTTGGCCATACAAGTCAAGACGGTGCGATAGCGGAATTGAGTCCGGCGGAACCAAGCGATAGCGGAATCAGGAGATTGAATCGCATGCTGATGCGTCTTCTTCTATCGTGTGGAGGATGAACTCCGCAGCGGCTCCAATATCCGCAACTATGGTCTCGCCGCCGGCCAGCTGGGACTGGTGGTGCGCTCCATGTCCGGAAAGGACGTAGATCGCACCGGCCCCAACATTCCAGCCGAACTCAAGGTCGTGGGGATGGTCACCGATGACGAAGGATCGCGAGAGGTCGATGCCATGATCCTGTGCCGCCTTGTGGAGAAAGTACGGTTTCGGCTTGATGCAGTGACATCCATCGGCACGGTCGTGCGGACAGACGTAGGTTTCAACAATCCGTACCCCCGCTTCCGCCAATACAGATTCAACGTAACCGTTGACACGTGCCACATCGTCCATTGTGATCTCGCCTTTGGCGACTCCCGATTGGTTCGTCACGATGAAGAGGTCGAACGTCTCTTGCAGCTTCAACAAGGCCGGCACGCTACTGGGGTAAAAAACGACCTCATCCTCGCGGGACAGGAAGCCGCGATCATCAATGATCGTGCCGTCCCGGTCGAGGAATATCGCCGGTCGTCTGTCTGATATCTCACTCATGGCGCGCATACTAGCGAACAACAGAAGGCAGGGACAGCCTAACCGTTCAGCCCGTGCTTTTCTTGAGTAGTGGGTTGTCTTGGCACCATGACGTGGCTGTCTCGCTGAACATCCGCACTGGACAGCCCGTCGGCCGCAATGACACACTTGGCAGGGCAGGGAGATCAAAAACGTATGAACCACTACGATATTCTTGGCGTTCGGCAGGACGCCAACTTCCAGGAGCTCCGCAAAGCTTACCGTTCCCGGGCTATGGAGTGCCATCCGGATCGTTTTGCCGGTTCGCCGGAGAAGAGCGAGGAGTTCAAGGCTGTTGTTGATGCGTTCAACGTGTTGTCCGATCCGCTGGCACGTCGCAGCCATGATCTTTCGCTTGGTGCCGAGGTCCGGGAATCCCGTAGTGCTTCCCCTGCGTTCGAAATGGGCACATACCCCGAGGATGACGGCGCGATTCTGGATACGCTGGCAGATGATATCCTGGAGGAGTTGATTGTCGGGAATGTGCTTCCGCACGGGACGTCGCTCCAGACGCTCATGCTGGACCTGGAACAAACAGAGCAGTTCTGCCTCTTTCGGGAGGCGAAGACATGCCTCTACAATGGGGCGACAAGCTCCGCGGAACAGCTGTTTCGACAGTATATTGCGGCATCGCCCGTCAATATCCTTGCGCATTACTTCCTCGCGAAGTGTTGTGTTGCCAATGGCAAGTGGGCCGATGCTGAGCGCCATCTCAAGACCGCCATTACGATTGGGTCGTTTCGACGCCCTCCGCTGCAACTTGTGCGCGTGCGGCGCGAGCTGGAGAAGATCCGCAAAACACGCCCGGGATTCATTGGTGCCGTCCGGCGGCTGTTTGTCTCGCCGAAGACGTTTGACGAGAATATCCCGACGGAGGAGGCAGAGCGACGAGCGTTGAACCATGCCATCAACCGGCTGGCCATGGAGCGCCTACGCTCGCGTCCGCTGCGAGGTGAACTGGCGCATCCGGCTGCCGACAGCCCCGAGGGATCCTGAGATGATGAGGCCTTTCAGATTGCTATTGGTGGGGTTTGTTATAGCGACGTCCATGATTGCGGACGAATCGCATCCCGTTCGAACATGGCGTTCGCTAAAGGGCACGGCGGTGGAGGCCCGCTACGTGCGCCGATCGGGCCGGTCCGTTGTTCTCGAGCGAGAAGGTGGCGGGGCCATCAGGATCTATCCCGAGGATCTCTGCCGGGAGGATCGCAAGTACCTCGCGTCGGTGATCGCGGTGGAAGAGGAGAAGGCTCTGAAAAGGCGCAATGCGATCCTGTTCGACAAGAAACGGGAGAAGCCGGTATCTGCGGCCACTACCCCCCAGTGTCCCGATTACCTGACAAAGAGCGATTGGGGCGTGATCCAGGAGCTCAACCTGGCACGCCAGGATCCCGCCGCCTATGCCGAGTTCGTTCGAGACCACCGCAAGCGGCATCGAGGCAACGGCGTCTTCGGGACTGCCCGGGGAGACATCCAGAGCAAAGAAGGGCTGGCTGCCGTCGATGAGGCGATTACCTTTCTTGAGAACGCGCAGTCGCTCGGCCCATTGGAACCCAGCGAAGGTCTGTCGTTGGCGGCGAAGGACCATGCAGAAGATACGGGCCCTAAGGGCATTGTGGGGCACAGCGGTTCAGATGGCAGTACAATCCAGCAACGGGTCAACCGGCACGGTCAATGGAAGCGGTCCATCGGTGAGAACATCTCCTATGGCTTCAAGAATGCCCGCGCGATTGTGATTCAGCTCATTGTCGATGATGGTGTCCCGGGGCGTGGCCATCGCAAGAATATATACACCGAGTCGTTTCGCGTGGTGGGAGTTGCCAATGCTGAGCACAAGCGGTATGGCGCTCAATGCGTGATGGATTTCGCCGGGGGATTCGAAGCGTCCCGGTGAGGGATGCCACGTCACTGTTACCACAGCAGGTCAAGCAGTCGCTCCGCCGGGACGCAGCGCTTCCAGACCATTTGCAGGTTGCTGTCTACGCCATCCACCTTCTTGTAGTAGATCGATGTGGTTGCGCGGGCAATACCGACTACAGCCCCGTTCGCATTCAGAACGGGCGCCCCGCTGGAGCCCTTCGCGAAGTCCGCCGTAATCGTGATGACGTCGTTCTTTGTCCCGCCGTGTTCGTGTGTATATCTGCCACTTACGATGCCTTCAGAGAAGGTATAGAGGTGTTTCTGTGGGTGGCTTATCACCCAGATGGGCGTTCCTATTTCGGCGCCGCCGGACACAGGCAGTGCTGATAGGTTTTCTGCCTCAACCTTCATAACAACAAGATCGTCGTTCTTGGAGGCCGCCAGCACCTCGGTCACCGGGAATACGCGGCCATCATGGGTACGGATGCCAAGTGTGGGCGCTTCCTTCTCGTTCTTCTCCTTCTCTTCGATGACATGGTAGTTGGTGACGATAACACCATCTTTGTGGATCACGAAGCCGGTGGCCATCGACACATGCCAGCGGCTGCAGTTGTTGCATTTGTAGAGCTTGCCAACCGATACGACGCCTTCCCTCGCCTGTCGGTAGAGGTCGGTCGGGGCGAGCGCTTTCGTTCTCGCGGCAAGCGGTTCAATGGCATGTGAGTGCTTCTTTGCTGCCTGGCGCCGCAGTGTTTCGATAGCGGTCGTCTCATCGGCCTTGTGTAGAGCTTCCAGCTCCTTCGCAAATGACCGGCGTACGGCGGCATTGTCTATATAGGCGGTAGTGCCCGCTGCGGCACCGGCGACGAGGCAGGCCATGAGGATGAGTGTTCTGTATCGTGCTGTGTTCATATCGTAAGTGCTATTGCTTCTTGATTTCTTTGAGGATGGCGCTGCCTACGGGAGGGCAGCCGGCGACGAAGGTGCCACGTTCACGATGGCATGCGGTACAGTTGCCGATGCAGATGGTTCCCGGCGGCAGCTCGGTATGGCCCTTTCCGATGGCAATGTGGATGGCCTCACCCTCCGGGACGTATTCGAGAAGCTCATTGCCGGAGTTCTTCAGAAAGAGGAGCAGGGTGGACTGGCAGGCACTGCACGATTGTTCGTCATGGACGGTGACGTTCGGGAATTCGATGGCCATGTTCTTCGGCGCTGCCGCGAATGGGGACGCGAAGGACTCCCAGTTGTCAGGCGCGATGCTGAGCTTTGCGAGATCGATAGTGCCATAGCCCCGTTCGGCCCCGATGCGCAGGTGTGCAATATTGCCGGCATCGCGTCCCATCAGGTGACAGGCGACGGCGTCAGCGGCAAAGGCATCGGCGCTCGCGATAACCACCCCAAGCGGCTTCGGTGCGCCGGCGCTGGGGCCAAGCCCTTCCATGCCAATGGTCCCGTCAATCAGCGAGAAATGGGGCCGTAGAACGGACGCCATGTCAGCAATGGCGATCTCCAGGGACCTGGCATCCTTGCGGTCCTGGGCCGGCAGCATATGCAGTTCAACTTTGCTACGTCGCCACAGGCAGCCCTTCATGTTCTTGACGGCGAGGGTCACACCCGTGTGCATGTGGGTCTTCATGACAGGAATGGACACCACGGCATCGAACTCGAGGGCCTCAGGGCAGACGCGGAGTTCGTCTATGGCTTCGCCCTCGGGAATCGGGACGGTGACGGACGGGCGGGCATCCATATCGATCAGCGGGCAACTGCGGGCACGCGCCACTGCCGCAATCCCGGTGGTCTCGAATGCCTCCAGGGTCTTTACTCCGGTGATGGGGCTCTCCCCAACGGCGACATCGGCGCCAGCCTTCCGGAACATGTCGATGGCAGCCGCGACGACGTCGGGGTTGGTCGTGACACCACTACCGGGGGTCGCACATCGCCCCGCGTTCGGCTTAAGCAGAACACGTTTGCCGTCAAACATCTCGAGAGAGAATGCGCGGAGGGCTTCACACGCGGCGGCGTATCCATCGGTATCGTGGGCAACGACCACTTGCGGGGCTGCGCTACTGTCTGGCTGGATCGATTCCATGAGGGGAGAGTAGGGTGAGACGTCTGACGTGGGAAGTGGAAAGTGCGGAGAATGCGGCGTACACGGCGGGTCGCCCCGGTCATCGTACGGTGTCTAGCGGGCCACGAGGGAAAATGAACAGCTGAGTTTGACGCCCTTACCGGCTTGGGATGTGGCCTCGAACTCTCCCCCGATGAGGTCAGTACGATGTCGCATCAGTCTTAGTCCCATGCCGCGTGGGGCTTGATGCGGGACGTTTGAGAAGCCTTTTCCATTGTCCTTTATGATCATAAGTCCCATGTCTTCTGACTGCCTCATGATGCTGATCTCGACGACAGTGGCTGAACCATGTCGGACGGCATTGTTAACCGACTCATGCACAATGTGGTAGATATGGACGCAGGTACTCTGAGGAATATCCTCTTCGGCAAGGTCGGTTTGGAAGTTGCATGTGATCGAATAGAGTTCTTCAGCTTCGTCGGTGAAGCGCTGCACCCCATTGAGGCAGCCGCCATCTCTCTGCTCTGCCGGATTCAGCCCTCGAGAGAGAGATCGCGTTTCATCAATGGAGCTCTGCAAGACTTCAAGAATCGCATTCAGTTGATGCTCCAGTTGGGGGCACTTCTCCGTGAGCGGTTTCTGGAGTGCCTGTGCGGCATAGTAGATTCCGACGAGCTTCTGTCCCAGCGAGTCGTGCAGGTCTCCGCCAATGCTGCGCGTGACATCCATGGTGGTGTCGAGAATCGCCTGTTGCACAGCAATGCTCTCGCTGCTGTCATGCACGTAGGCAATGACATGCGAACCCGCCCCGGGCTCAATTCGACGCAGGCTGACCCTGGCAGGGAATGCTCTGCCTTGCTTCCGCCGGGCCGTAATCCGTATGTCGTCAATGCCCGCACCCAACGTTTCTGCATCACCGTCCAGGTAGCTCACGATTGCCGGTAGGAACCCCGAGGCAGGCTCTCCAACAAGCCCCGCCTGCGACGTTCGGAACATCGTGACGGCAGCGGGATTACTGTCGATAATCGTGCCATCCCTGTTGATGACCAGAATGCCATCGGCCGCGACATCGAACAGGGCTCGGAACTGTTGCTCGCTTTCCTCGATGATATCAGAGGCCCGGGAGAGTTGGGCCAGTTGCTGACGCTGATCGCCGAGCATCATGTCGACATCCATCTTGATCGTATCCAGGGCATCAAGAAGTACGCGCACCGGATGTCCGGGGGGGAAACGCTCCGCAATCGGGAATGCGCCGGGAACGTCCCAGCGGGTATTGCTCAAAATCTGCACGAGTGTATTTGCGACATCTTCTTCGCTGCTGATCTCATTGGGGAGAGGCATACTGATGTCGAGGGGAACCGCAGACCCCTCCCGGTGGCAGTTAATAATGGCGATGGCTTCGTCCAGCGATTTGGCTTCAATGACCTGGATAGGAATACGCATCTGCGTGAAACGCGCGGAGGCATTCGTGAATGCCTGGTCGCCAATGAGAATGATGAGCTTCGTGGTCAGTTCGCTCTGTCCCCTGGTGATCAGTTGGGCGTAGTGGGCGAGAGCTGAAATGGGGAACTCGTCCATATCCTCGATTCGAGCGACGACATAGTCGAATTGGGAAGGTCCCAACCTGGGCGTCAGATCATTGCGCCGTTGAGCCACGACTTGGTCTATGCCCGTGCGCGTTGCCTTGCCGCAGTAGCAGATAAGCAGTACATCAGGTGCGATACTCCGGTAATCGACCTTCATGGCCTCTACCGCGTAGGATCCCAGCAGAGGATAGTCTTCCGGGTGTGAGGCGGTCTTCGGTTCCGGGTCAACCGATGGTGAGTCCGTTGGTTTTACGCGGCCGAGAGGGACGCCGAGAATCTTGGAAGCACAGATGATCGACTCCTCGTAAGTCCTGCGGAATTCAATGGGGTAGGGGACGATATGGAGGCGTCTTCCAATGCCAAGGTTGAAACGGAAGTATGTTGAGAGATTGTAGCAGACCAGGCCGGCGATCTCAGGACGCTTCTTGAGTCCGTCAATATAGACCTTGCGGGCTTTCTGGCTAATGCCGTTGTACAAGGCGAAGTCATCGATGAGGACAAAGTGTCGGTCCTTGCCCTGGTACCGGTCAAATATGCCATGCATGATCTTGACGTACTCGACCATGCCGGACTCGCTACCCCGGCCCCAGGGTAGTGAGAAGATGATGCGGTTATCCATGAGTCCCACGCCGACAGCGTAGGCCTGTTCGATGACGCGCCATTCAGACGGCGAGGTAACCTCGCACCCCGTAAACTGGCAGAAGCCGAGGTTTGCAGGATGCGGATAGGTCTTGGCTAATTTCTCGGGACATTCCATTTAAGCGCAGTCTAGCAGACTGGTCATGGGGTGTCATGCGACAAATGTAGAAAATGACAGGGAATTGCAGTCGTCCGCCAGACGGGATATACTTGCCCCGGATTTGGGTTTTCATCAGGTGCAACAGGAGTATGCCGTGAGTCGAGACAAGTCAGATAATTTTGATCCGTTCGTGGCCCGGGCGCAGCAGTCTGCAAAGGAGGGGCGCGCCGCTGCGCGCCGCAAGAATCTACGGCGGCTGCTGTACCTGGTGGTTTTCGCCGCATTGGTCGTCGTGCTGATGCATGCGCTTGGCGGGAGCGACCAGCCGGCGGCTTGGGCAGAGGTCGGACGTGAGCTCTCGTCAGTCAGGAAGGGTGAGGATGGCCTGGCTGCGACGGAGCGACTGTTGAACGCGGCGAGGCGGGTTGAGCCTAAGCGCGGAAACATGAGCGCACTGGAAGGTATGTATGCGGTCGCCAGCCTTGAGTACCTTCTCGATGACAAGCCCAGCAAGGCTGCAGCCGTGATCCAGCTCTTGCGCGCAGAGTTCCAGAGCGGGTGGCTGTTCGGTGAGCATTGGGATGAGCGGAATCTAACCGAGGGATGCGGTGACTGTTCGCTCTCGGATGGACGCCAGGTCCTGACCTGTGCCGCGTGTGGCGGCTCGGGTAAAGCGTCCGGCTTGACCAGTGGCATGAAGGGTCCGCACAATACAGCGCGGCAGCGAAAATGCGTGGCCTGTAATGGGCAGGGCAGAGTCTCCGATGCATCCCGGGCAGCTAGCTGCAGAACCTGTGGCGATCGCGGCCGAGTGCTCTCCAGAACTGAGCTCACGGAGCATCGACGCAGAGCTTTGACGAAGGCACAAGTTGCGGCGGTACTGAAGCGCATCCAGTGTATGTTAAGCCTTCGGTTTCTGAAGCGCGAATCGGCGCCCAAAACGAGAGTTCGGCCGGCTGAGCCCGGAACGCCAGGCTGGGCCTTTACGACGGAAATACGGCGGCGTATTTCTGTGTCCACTCTTCCGCAGCCTCTTCGTGGGTCAAGGTACGCCCTTTCTCTCGCTCCTGCTCGGTATAGGCTTCGATGTAGCAGATCTGTTCCACGAGGCGCGCGCGAAAGTGGTCCTGCTCATCAAGGAATCGGATGCCTTCGATATAGCGCTTGGTTTCGGATTGAGGGTCGACGTGGCTCCAGACCACTTCCCCTTGAAGATGGGGTTGGGTTCTCAGTGACGGAAAAGACAGTTCGAGTACATCGCCCGGGGCGTGGCGTTCCGGGGATACAAAGGCAAGGCCACCGAAGCTGACGTTGGTCAATTCCTGCGGGGGATCGTCTCGATGCCCTGCCCGGCTACACGACAGAGGAATCTTCGATGCGTGGCGGATGAACCTCCGGGCCTGTACGAACTGTGTTTCTTGTGCTGTCATTGTCTCACTCCGGTAGACCGTGCAAAAGAAGTTCCTGTTTCAGAACGTCATAAGCCTCGGTGTAATGTGCCCCCATTTGGGCTTCACGGTGATCAAACCCAAAGGCGCGCCGCTTGACGGCGAGCACCGGGGGCGCCTGGATGCGTTTTGCAAGCCCCATCCCCTGGTAGAGATTCCACCATCGCTCCAAGTCGGTGATGAAGGCCTGCGGTGTTGGGAACAGTTCTGAGATGGTGCCGTCGAACTCGAGCTTGGTCTCCAGGTTCTTGTTGGCATACCAGACCAGTATCTCTTCGGGGGTCGCTCGATCCCACCATTCCACCCAGCTATGGAAGAGCGCATCGTGATAGGGGTAGATGAGGGGATCGCCTTTGCCCTCGTCAACGTTCTGTGCATCGCTGAGTTCAGCGGAAGGCACGATGTCGATCGAGCCTCGAGGAATGAGCTCGCGGCCGAATACGGCCTCGTTGAGGTAATCCGCAAGCGCGTAAACTTGTGTTTTCCATAGATCGGCAATGCATGCGAGATACCCCCCCAAATCTCCGTAGAGCGTGGTATACCCAACCGTGAGTTCCGATTTGTTGGCATTGCAGGTGAACACGCCCCCGAAGGCGGAGGCCAGCGCTGCGAGTATGCGCGAAGATCGGTCGCGTGCCTGGACGTTCTCCCGCATGAATCCCGACAGGGAAAGCTCTTGCCGGCGTCGTCCATCGGTGCTCTGGATTGCAAGTCCGTCGATCTGGTCCAGTGTCACAGCGACGCTATCCTCAATGGAAACATCAGCGTAGAAACACCCGGCATTCTGTGCCAGCTCACGAGCCAGGTTCTTGGTTGTGTCCGAGTTGTAGCGACTGGGCATATTCACCAGGAGCAGGTTGTCGGGAGGGAGAATTTCGGCGTGGATGGCGGCCACAACGGCGGAGTCGATGCCGCCGGAGACGCCGATGACGGCACGTTCGACACCGCACAGCTCCATGAACCTGCGGGTGCCATAGGTAATCGCCGTGTGGGTGTCGGCAATGGTGTCGTGCTGTGGGCTGCTGTGATCGGCAAACGTGGCGTCCTGCCCCAGGGGGAGGTCGATCGTCAGGGTTGTTGCCTCAAACGGCCCCCCACACCGGATGTGGTTGCCATGGGCATCATAGACGCTGGATGCCCCATCGAACGTAAATACGGTCTTGCCATTGTTCTGGATGCCAACCTTGTTGACATAGAGCAGGGGGCGGCCGAGATGACGGGCATGCGCTGCGAACACGCGGTTCCGTTTGTGGTTCTTGTCGAGCGTAAAGGGCGACGCACTGGCATTGATGAAGAGATCAATCTCCTTGCGTGCCCCCAGGATGGCCAGGGGAGAGACCGCATAGTCAATATCCCAGGCGTCTTCGCATAGGATGCAGCCAAGGACGGCGCGCCGTGTCTTGAAGGGCGTCAGGAGCGCTTCGATGCTGCCGTGTTCTTCGAAAGCCAGCTTGCGAAGGTCAAAGAAGTGCCGGCTGTCATCGAATTGCCGGTAGTTCGGCATGAGGGCCTTGATGCTAAACGGATAGGGGCTGTTCTCGGGGCTGACGAATTCGCCATCCTCGGCCACGAAAAGGGCATTGTATTTCCTGACGCGCCCATCCTCGTTCCGCCGTTGCCAGTCGATGGCAACGTTCCCGAAGACGACGGCAATGCCCTGGCTGGCTTCACGGATCTGGTGACCGCAGGCCTCACACTGGCGCAGGAATGCCTGGTGTTCCCATTCATCTCCCAGAAGATACCCGGGAATCGCCATCTCGGGGAAGACGAGTAACTCGACGCCATCCTGAATAGCCGTTTGGATGTGTTGCAGGATGGTTCTGGTGTTGACGCGTGGACGTCCAGGCTGGACGTCGATCTGGGCAAGTCTACACGTGAGCGTTCCGGAGGACATGACTACTGCTCCGTCGTGCCTTTGGCTTCAGTCTCGTTGTCTTCTACGGATAGTGCCGTTTCGAATGCCTCTTGGCGCTTGGCCCCCCATAGTTCCTCTTCGATCCGGCGCAGTCTTCGAAAGAACCAATACAAGACTCCGGATGTTGTGGCGACAACCACAAGTGCAAGCGCAAGCATCATGATATTCTTCATAGAGCTATGATAGGTAGGTGGGTTGGGTGTGTCGAGTGATAGTTGCTCCGGCATTTGATGCCCCTCTTGGCTGGAGCCTGCTTGCCGGGGACGGCTGCGCAGGCTAGGCCTGCGAGGGGCATCAAATGCCTTCGCTGGTGGTTGGGGGAGAAGGGGAGGTCGTGCCCCTCTTGGCTGGAGCCTGCTTGCCGGGGGGGGCGAGAGTGCTCGGACTATGCGGGTGTGAAACTTGGAGACAGGAGAAGGTGGACGCCGGCGTCCCGACGGCGTTGCGCAAGACACGAGCCTCCTGTGAGGAAGAAGAGGACGATGTTCTCCACTGTCACACGACAGGCGCTCTATTTTCTCGACCGCGTCCGGAGGCCACGGTCCACCTTTCACACGGATAACAATGATTGAAGACCCGGCCTGCGAGGGGCATCAAATGCCTCCGCTGGTGGTGGGGTGAGGGGAGGATGTGCGGTGGTTGGGGTGAGCGTGGGCTACTACTTCTTCCTGGCGGTTGCGAGCCAGTGGGGCATGGGGGGGGGGAGCGGTGAGCACTGGAAATCGGTGAACCCGGCCTCACCGAGCCATCCTTCCAGCTCACGATCTGAGAAGACCCAGCCATTCTGGGCCGTGAGGGCCATGTTGACGGCGAAGAGGGCGGAGAATGCGGGTTGTGTGTGTGTGGCATCGGTCATCATGTCGAGAATGAACACTTTGCCGCCCGGGACGAGAGCATCGTAGGCCTTGCTGAATAGGTTCGCGATACTCTCAGGAGATTCCTGGTGTAGCATGCCAAAGAAGGCAATGGCGTCTTGTCCTTGGGGAAACGGTGTGGTGCGGTAGTCACCGGGCAAGGTCTTGACGCGGTCCTGCATGCCCTGCTGTGCAATGAGCTCATCTGCTACCGCCACGACGGCGGGTAGGTCAAGCACTGTGCATTCCAATTCCGAATTGGCCTGGGCCATGAGCACCGAGTAGGTGCCCGGCCCGCCGCCGACATCCAGCAGGGCTCGGCAGTCACTTAGGTCGAGCTGGGGGACCACGGAACGACCAATTCCCATCGCACGCCCATGCATCGACAGCACGAAGGTACGGGTGCGGTCAGCATCATCACCAAGGTGGATTTCGGGGCGCTCAACAGGGCTGCCGGTCTGTGCGAGCTGCGTGAGTTTGCCCCAGGCGGGATAGACGTCACGATTGTAGCGGATCGCGCCACCAAGATAGGCGGGTGAGCTGGGAACAAGAAATGTTGCCGAATCGGGCGTGTTGGCATAGGTGTCGTCTGACTTCGTGAGCAGTTCCAGCGCTACACAGGCATCCAGAAGCAGCCTGGCACCGCGTGGATCAAGGCTGAGGTCCGCAGCAATGGCCTCCGCGGTCGCCCCGGGTGTGCGGTTCAAGCAGTCGAAAATGCCGAGGTCGGAGGAGGCAAAAAGGACGCAGGAGTCATAGAAGGCAGAGGCCATATCAACGATGCGCGTAGAATTCATGTCGGCTTTTCCTTTCGGGAGACGCGGCTGTGTTGCTAAGGTTTACGGTCTGAAGTACGTATATACCACACGAAGAGTGGAATTCAACGCATTGAACGAGAGAGTGAATGACGATGACGATTATTGAACCCCATATACATATGTATTCCCGGACGACGAACGACTATGAAGCGATGTATGCCGCAGGCATCCGGGCCTGCCTGGAACCGTCCTTCTGGATGGGAGCAGACCGGCGTTACGCCGGGACATTCTTCGACTACTTCCAGCTCATCCTGGAGTTTGAGACCGTACGGGCCCGCCGCTTTGGAATCGACCATTTTGCCGCGGTCTCGCTGAATCCGAAGGAGGCAGAAGATACGGCCTTGGCGGACGAAGTCATTGATGGCCTGGGGGAGTACCTTGATCATCCGCGTTGCGTGGTGCTCGGGGAGATCGGTTTCAACAACCAGACCCCTAACGAGGAGCGGGCGTTCGTCCGTCAGCTTGAGATTGCCGCCGAACGCGATATGCCCGTGATTGTGCACCTTCCGCATGTCGACAAGCTGCGTGGCACGAAGCGTACGATCGAGATTATCCAGGAAATGGAGTTGAACCCGGACCACATTATCATTGATCACAACACGGAAGAGACCATCGCGCTGAGCCGTGAGTCCGGTTGCTGGTCGGGGATGACCGTGTATCCCATATCCAAGCTAACTCCCCAGCGCGTGTCTGGCATCATCCGTGAGCATGGCAGCGATCGCATGATCGTGAATGGCTCAGCTGATTGGGGCGTTTCGGACCCATTGAGTCTCGTCAAAGTAGCCGACCACATGGCCGCCGACGGGCATTCAGAGGAGACCGTGCGCAAGTTGGTGTTCAGCAATGCCATGGCGTTCTATGGGCAGTCCGAAAAGTGGCAGCCCGAACTGGATCTGGTACCCGTTGATCCTCGTGAGTTCCAGCGATGAGGGTGAAAGCCTGGTTGGAGCTGGTACGCGTTCCTAATCTACCCACGGTCCCCGGTGATCCGTTGGCTGGCTTTGCCCTGGCGAGTCTTGGCGCGGGCCGGGTTGATTGGGTGAGGGCATTGCCCGCCGTTGGGGCTTCGTTGCTGCTCTACATGGCCGGTATGATCTGGAACGACTGTGCTGACCTGGCGGAGGACCGGCGGGACAGACCACAGCGCCCGCTTGCCAGTGGCCGCATCCGTAGGCGCGATGCCATGGTTGTTGCGGGGTTAATGGCTGTTGCCGGTGTCGCGCTGGCCGGGCTTTCGGGGTGGGGCTCCATGGCCATGGCACTACTTCTCCTGTTGCTGGTCCTGGCCTATGATTTCGTTTCCCGGCGTATTCGTTTGCTCGGGTTTATCAATATGGGTGCCTGTCGGGGCGTTAGCCTGTTGCTCGGTGCTTCTGCGCTTGGGGTGCCTTCCCTGTACCCGATCAGTGCAGCGGTGGGGGTATCCCTCTATATCGCGTGTGTCACGAGGCTTGCCTGCGATGAGGTCAATGGCCAGAGTCATGGGGTGAGTATTGGCCTCCTGATCCGCCTGCTTTTGGTCATCCAGGCGTGTCTGTGTGTTTCTGCAGGCTGGAGCGGGGTTGCTGTTGGGGCCGCGATCCTTCTAGGATGGCCGGTGTCGGCCTTGTTGAACAAACGGTTTTACGCGAGCTAAGCGATGGCATGACGCCGCAGTCGTTGCGTTGCTGACCGTGAGATGTGTGATGACGAAAAAGAAATTACTGGTCGTTCAAGTGGCGGGGCTGGGGTACGAGTTCCTCGCCTCTCACCATGGGGTCAAATGGGACGGTCTCACGTTTCATCCGTCCCAGGGAGTCTTTCCTGCCCTGACGTGCACTGCCCAGGCAACGTTCCGGACTGCCCGGGCTCCCGGCACGCATGGCATAGTCGCGAATGGGCTATGGGACCGGCGATATGCGAAAGCACGTTTCTGGGAGCAGTCGTCTCTGTTGGTCGACGGGGACCGTATATGGCAGGACTATCGTGAGGCCGGCAACAAGGTGGGCATGCTGTTCTGGCAGCAGAGCCTCGGCGAGGCCGTCGATACGGTTCTCTCGCCGGCCCCGATTCACAAACACCATGGGGGCATGATCCAGGATTGCTACGGCCTACCGGCCGGGCTCTATGACAAACTTCGGCGCCAGGTTGGACGTGGCTTTAACCTAATGCATTACTGGGGACCATTGGCATCGCATCGATCGTCTGCATGGATTACGGATGCTACACTGGCCGTCATGTCGGACCCCCAGTTGGCACCGGACCTCTGTCTTACGTATCTGCCGATACTCGACTATGACCTGCAGCGGTTTGGCACGAAACACCCCCGCAGCCGGCGGGCACTGGCACAGTTGCTTGGGCAGTTACGTACGTTGCGGGTGGGTGCCGTGACGCACGGATACGACGTGTTGATTTTCGGCGACTATGCGCTGGGTGATGTGACGGCGGCTCCCGTGGCTCCGAACCTGGTGCTGCGCAAGCAAGGCCTCCTTGGTGTTCGACAGGTTGGGCGCATGACATATCCTGATTTCCATAGCAGCACCGCATTCGCCATGGTCGACCACGAGATCGCGCATGTCTTTGTCCCCAATGCTTCCAACATTGACCGAGTACGCGCCGCCCTTGACGGGACGCCAGGCATTGCCGAAATCCTGGATCGCGAGCAGCAGACGGCGCGGGACGTCGGACATGCGAACGCTGGCGATTTGATGCTGGTGGCGGAAGAAGGATCCTGGATGACCTACCCGTGGTGGGAGAACCGCCGGGAGGCCCCCGACTATGCAGGACATGTCGACATTCACAGTAAGCCTGGGTACGATCCGTGTGAGTTGTTCTGGGGGTGGCCACCTGGTACAGTTAGCAAGAACTGTGAGCGAATACGTGGTACTCACGGCCGCATCGGGAACGGCCGGGAGATTGCGTGGGCTTCGAGTTGTATTGAGCAGGGTCCCACCTCTCTGGTAGAACTCTCGCTGGCTGTACAGCAATGGCTTGCCGGCTAATATGAAATCCAAGACCGACAGATAGGTATGAAACACTTTAAAGACAACAAGGACGTGGAGACGATTCAACAGACGTTCCAGGTCACGTTTGATTACTCGGTCAGCTTCACGTATGGCCTATTTGATGTCGGGAACCCGTTGCTTGCCGATACCATTGGCGATTGTCGCGGGGAAAGGGCCCACCGAATCCTCGTCTACGTAGACGATGGGGTCGCCGAGGCTCGCCCGGAGCTTCTTCAGCGTGTTCGCAATTACATTAAGCAGCACGGCGGTCAGCTTGAGCTTGTTGCGGACCCCATATTGGTTCCCGGCGGGGAACGAGCCAAGAACGGCTGGAACATTGTGCGCAATATCATGTCGGATATCGGCAACGCGCATCTCGACCGGCATAGCTTCATCATGGCAATAGGCGGCGGCAGTGTGTTGGATAGCGTGGGCTTCGCGGCTTCCATCGTGCATCGTGGGATCCGGCTGATTCGGGTGCCAACCACGGTGCTGGCACAGAACGATGCCGGTGTTGGTGTGAAGACCGGCATGGATGAGCACGGGGCAAAGAACTTCGTTGGTACGTTTGCTCCACCGTATGCTGTGCTCGTTGATTTTGCTTTTCTCCCAACGCTCAAAGACAAGTATTGGTTCGGAGGCATTTCCGAGGCGTTTAAGGTTGCGCTGATCAAGGATGCTGCCTTCTTTACGTTTTTGGAGGAAAGCGCGGGAGCCCTGCGCGCACGCGATGCCGATGCGATTGAAACCGTCATAAAGCATACGGCTCGTCTGCACCTGGACCACATCCGTACCAGCGGCGATCCTTTCGAAAGCGGGACCGCACGTCCTCTCGATTTCGGGCACTGGGCCGCACACAAGCTCGAAGTCCTGTCCAACTACAGGCTGGGGCACGGTGAAGCCGTTGCGATCGGGATTGCCCTGGATAGTCGCTATGCTGCATTGAGCGGACTTCTCACGGATGCCGAGGCCACTCGGATTGTGGATACGTTGCGTGCCGTTGGCTTGCCCGTATGGGATACGCTACTTGAGTCTGTCACCGGTAGCGGTGAATTTGAGATTCTCAAGGGCCTCGAGGAGTTTCGCGAGCACTTGGGCGGGACACTGACGATAACGCTGCCGCAGGGGATCGGGAACAAACTGGAAGTTCACACGATGGATACAGCGTTGATTTTGCAGGCAGCCGCACAGTTGAAGGATGCGTGCAGTCGTTCCTCTTCTCCTGTTGAGCACGGGACGGATGCATCCCGGTTGGCCGCGCTGGGTGGGAGCTCTGGCTGATGATTGTGGGGCGGAACGCGTCGCAACACCTGACTTACTGTCTCAATGTGCACCCGGGCGAGGACTGGGATGCCAACCTGGCTGCCATCCAGACGCACGCATTGGCTATTCGGGAGCGTGTTGCCCCGAAGCAGCCTTTTGGGTTGGGACTGCGCCTGAGCAATACAGCCGTCAATTCCCTGGCTGAGCCCAACACGCTGAGCGCGTTTCGGGAATTCCTCGACTCACACAGTCTCTACGCCTTCACGATCAACGGGTTTCCCTATGGCGCCTTTCACGGTACGAGGGTCAAAGAACGCGTCTATGCGCCGGATTGGCGGTCACCCGATCGCCTGGCCTATACCACACGGTTGGCGGACGTGCTGTCGGCACTTCTGCCGGAAGGTGTGCCGGGCAGCATCAGCACCGTGCCGGCCTCTTACCGGTCATGGATTCAGACCGACGAGGATCGTGACGCTATTGCCCGGAACCTGGCCCAGTGCGCATCGCACCTGGCGCAGATTGAGTCCCGAACAGGGCAGCACATTGCCCTGGCCCTGGAGCCGGAACCGGACTGTCTGTTTGATACGACGCAGCAGACTGTTGCCTTCTTTGAAGAGGTGCTGGCGGAGCACGCAGCGATAGGGAAACTCAATGTCGACTGGCGGCGATACATTGGCGTCTGTTTCGACACGTGCCACCTTTCGGTGGTATTCGATGATCCCACCGAGGGATTGCTTGAGCTGAAGCGGCACGGGATCTCTGTGCCGAAAGTCCAGATCAGTACAGCCCTTCGCGCGACAGGCGGGGGGGACACCGCGGCACGTTTGGAGGCGTTCGCGGACAACACCTACCTGCACCAGGTGCGGCTTCGTGGGGCCGATGGCACGCTGCGTTGTTTTCCAGACCTGACTGCGGAAACGCTCGCCGCCGTGGCGGCAGAGGAGCGGGGCGAGGTGCGCGTACATGTGCATGTTCCGCTGTACTTTGAAGAGTCCGGCTCCCTGCAGTCTACCGGCACAGACCTTTCCCCGCGCTTCTTTGAGGTCCTTGGCTCGTCCGGTATCCCTCATCTTGAGATCGAGACCTATACGTTCAGCGTTTTGCCCCCGGCGTTGTCTGCGTTACCGATTGAAGAGAGCGTCGAAAAAGAATATCAGTGGGTCCACGAGCGTATACGTTGATTTTTGGCTGCGGAGGCATTAGAGTGCGACGCAGAAACAGCAATGGAGGAGATGAAATGTTCAAAGTTCGGGTTGCAGTAGTTCTGGGGTTGGTCGCTCTGAGTGGTTGTGTGAGTCTGCCAAGAGGTGGGAGCAGAATAACGTTTCAGGATGATGTCGAGTTCTTAAGAAAGCACATTGATGTCGTCGTGCTTTCGGATAAGACCGCACGCAGCCAGGTGGCCGTTGCCCCGTCGTTGCAGGGGCGGGTGATGACAAGTACGGCGAACGGCGGATCCGGGGATAGCTACGGCTGGATCAACCGCGAACTGATCGCATCCGGCGAGACGGTAGAGCATATCAATGTCTATGGTGGGGAAGACCGGTTCTGGATTGGCCCTGAGGGTGGGCAATTCTCAATCTTCTTTGCCAAGGGGGTTCCCTTCGACCTGGAGCACTGGTTCACACCGGCGCCGATTGACACGGAACCGTTTGGATTGGTGTCGCAGGATGGTCGCAAGCTCACGCTCTGCAAGAACATGGAGTTGAAGAACTACTCGGGAACGGAATTCTCGCTTCGCGTTGATCGGGAAGTACGCGTGCTGGAGCAGTCTGAGATTGCCAAAGCGTTGGGGATTGAGCCGACCCCGGAAGTCCGAAGCGTCGGTTTCGAGTCACGCAACTCCATGATGAACAGCGGTACCGTCCCCTGGAGTCGGGAGACAGGACTGCTTTCGATTTGGATCCTGGGAATGTTCAACCCGTCGCCTTCCACGACCGTTGTTGTGCCGTTCGTGACCGGGGATGAGAAGCTCCTTGGGCCCATCGTGAACGACGCCTATTTCGGTAAGGTCCCTGCAGAACGGCTCGTCGTTGGTGACGGAGTGATGTACTTCAGCGGGGATGGTCAGTATCGGAGCAAGATCGGCCTTCTACCGCAGCGCGCAAAGCCGGTGGTTGGCAGCTATGACGCCCAGCAGAAGGTCTTGACGCTGGTGCAGTACAACAAGCCAAACGGGACACGGGACTACGTGAACTCAATGTGGGAATTGCAGGAAGAGCCTTATCGTGGTGACGTTGTGAATTCCTACAATGATGGTCCTCCGGACCCCGAGTCGGAACCTCTCGGGCCGTTCTATGAATTGGAGACGTCATCGCCGGCCGCCAAACTCGGTGTCGGTGGGAGCATGACGCATATTCATCGCACGATCCACCTGACGGGCCCCGAGGCCGCTCTGGATCCCATTGCGCGCAAGTTGCTCGGCGTGGGTATTGATGACATCAAAACCGCGCTTCGTTAGGGGGCTGCTCTGGGTGCCTCGGGGAATAGCTCAGCCGCCACACATCTGAGAAGCGGCATTGTCGCTCTCGTGGGTTGTGCCAACGTGGGCAAGTCCTCCCTGCTGAACCGCATTCTGCAGGACAAGGTCAGTATTGTCAGCAATGTGGCGCAGACGACGCGTAACATGGTCCGCGGCATCCACAGTGATGAACGCGGTCAGCTTGTCTTTCTCGATACTCCCGGTGTCCACAAGGCCTCCTACGACCTCGGTCGGATCATGAACCGTGCGGCCCGGGCCTCAATCTCCGGGTCGGACGTGGCTTTGCTCGTCCTGGATCCCTCCACGCATGTGTGGGACGAGGCCGAAGGCTGGATGCGCAAGCTCCTGCGGGCCGAGGACAATCATGTTGTCTTCGTGTTGAACAAGCATGACCTGGCGTGGCGATTTGAGCAGGACTATCGTGACTGCTGGCAACGCGTTTGTGAAGAGGCGGGCATGACGCGTCCCGTCGTCTGGATGACAGTCTCGGCCCAAACCGGCGAAGGGGTGGAAGACCTGCTGGCGTTGCTTTTCGATGCCGTGCCGTGTGGCCCCCCTCTCTTCCCTGAAGACATGCTGACTGATTTTCCGCGTAAGATCGCTATTGCCGATGTCGTCCGCGAGAAATACTTCAAGGTGTTGCGGGATGAAGTGCCGCATGACTTGGCCGTTCGCGTCGGGGATATTCGGGAAGAAGGCAACCACTGGACAATTGAAGCTGACATTCTCGTGAACCGTCCGTCCCAGAAGGGCATCGTGATTGGCCACAAGGGACGGTTGCTTCGCAAAGTTAAACGAGAAGCAACTCTGGATATTGAAGGAATGTACGATTGTGAGCTCGACCTTGCATTGTGGGTTAAGGTCGAGAAGAACTGGACGAAGAACCACTGGATTCTGAAACAGTTGGGATATGTTGAGTAGAGGCTGAAGCAGGTATGACGTTAGCAGAGCTGATTTCGACGATTGATGGCTATGTTTGGGGGGTGCCGCTGATGGTGCTCCTGGTCGGGACTGGGGTGTACCTTACAGTCAGGATGCGCCTGGTTCAGTTTCGTGGGTTCGCCCATGCCATCCGTGTTCTGCGAGGGGGGTACGATTCCGAGGGGGACAAAGGGGAGATCTCCCATTTCCAGGCACTGTCGGCCGCGCTGTCGGCCACGATTGGTACAGGCAATATCGTCGGTGTGGCGGCCGCCATCCTGGCCGGCGGGCCGGGGGCGGCTTTTTGGATGTGGGTCACGGCGTTAGTCGGCATGGCCACCAAGTTCACGTCCTGTACGTTGGCCGTTCATTTCCGCCGCATCGACGAGCACGGGGAAGCCCACGGTGGCCCGATGCACTTCATCGAGCTCGGCATGGGCCGGCGGTTCAAGTGGCTGGCGGTCTTGTTCGCTTTCTTCACGGTCACGGCGAGTTTCGGTATTGGGAATATGTTCCAGATCAATAACTGTGCTGTGAGTCTAAATGCCCTGGTGCGGCCTGGATCGGAGCCGACACCGGGATTCAGTTTGTTGGTCGGTGTGGTTGTAGCCGTGCTCGTCGCCTGCGTGATCCTCGGTGGGATCAAGCGAATCGGACGTTTTGCATCCGAGCTCGTTCCCGTGATGTGTTTCATCTACGTGGCCGGCGCTCTCTATGTTCTGATCCGCAATGCACCTGCGATTCCCGGTGCATTCAACACGATCTTCTACCATGCGTTCCACAAGCCAGAGGCGCTTGCCGGTGGCCTGCTTGGTACCGTGATCCGGTCCGGCGTGGCGCGCGGTCTCTTCTCCAACGAGGCCGGCATGGGATCGGCCGCCATGATGTTCGGTGCGGCTCGGACAAAGGAGCCCGTGCGCGAGGGGCTCGTGGCCATGCTGGGACCCTTTGTTGATACCATTGTGATCTGCACCATGACGGCGCTGGTGATTGTTACAACGGGAGCCTACGAGGTCTGTTCCATCAAGGGCGAGTTGACAGGGAGAGCGTTTGAGCTTGGGATGGGGCATCCCATTGGCGCCAGGATCGTTTCTGTCGGGGTGATTCTGTTCTCATTCTCGACCCTGGTTTCCTGGTCCTACTACGGTGACCGCGCCGCCGACTATCTCTTCGGGCGCCGTGCCGTGTTGCCCTATCGCCTTATCTATATCGGGTTCGTCGTACTCGGAGCCGTTGTTAGTATTGGAACCATCATCGACTTCTGCGATGCGATGAACGGCTTGATGGCGGTGCCAAACCTGGTTGCTCTCATCGTGCTTTCACCGTTGGTGGCCAAGCTGACGCGGGATTACTTCAAGCGCATGCGTTCCGCCGGTGCTCAAAAGTCTGCTGCAGATAGTTGACGAATGCCACAGACCCCGTATACTTTTTGTCAAGGGACAGAAGTATATGGAACCCGAAGATCCTAAAACACTATTGCGCGCATACTGGCGTGAGCAATCCGAGCGGACGCTCCCAGTTGGAAAGCTGACGGGCTGGCTCGGGGTCACAACGCTTCCCGCCTTCATGATCCAAGACATCTTCTTTGTACAGACGGGCTGGGCAACCCTGTTTCGCCTGTTGGGAATCGCGGCATCGATCCTCTTTCTCGTGAAGGCGCACACAACGTTCCGACATGATGTCAGGAAGGTTATCCACTATCACTCGCTGGTTCTTGTCATGCTCATGGTGCAGATCTGCGGGTTAACCTATGTTCTGTGGCGAAACGGTTCTGCGACCTCCCATTACGAGGTCGGCACAACGCAAGGCATCACGGTCGTGACGCTTGTTGTCTTCCTGCTTGCGAAAGGTGCGCGGCGGTTCCTGCCGCTCATTACGGGCATACCCTTTGGCATTCTCGCAATCCTAATGCTGACAACCGCTAACCGACCTCTTGGGGATTTGGCGCTGTTCACGAATCCCGGGATTGTCGTGGTTGTTGTGGCTCTGTATTCCCGGTCACGCGAGAAGGTCACCTTTTCGGAGTTTTCGATGCGCCGGCTAGCGTCGCGTCACGAAGAAGAACTTGAGCTGTCTGCGAAGAGGCTGGCCCGCACGAACGCGGAGCTGCGTGGGTTTGCCTACACGGCATCGCATGATCTACAGCAGCCGTTGCGGTCGATCTCCGGTTTTCTTGACCTGATCCGTGACGAGCTGAGCGGCGCGGGTGTGTTGAAGGATACCGTTGCGGACCACTTCTCACGGGTGACGGGCGCTGCACAGCGGATGTCCGAGCTTGTCGACGCCCTGTTGGCCTATTCGCGAGCGACTTCGCGCGATGCCGTATTCGTCAATGTGGACCTGGACCAGGTCTTGGATGACGTGAAGAGCGATTTGAGTTCAGCGATTCAGAGTTCTAACGCGACGATTGATAGCACGCCGCTGCCCCAGGTGCGGGGCGATATCCATCAGCTTGCATCTGTTCTGCAGAATCTCATCACGAATTCGATTAAATATGCGAAAGACGATGAAGCGCCGCTTATCCGAATCAGGGCTATCGATGAAGAGGATTCTGTCCGCATTTCGATTACCGATAACGGAATTGGATTCGACCCTGAGAATGCCTCTGCTCTCTTCGAGGCCTTCAAACGGCTGCACAAATCGGGAGAGTTTGAGGGTGTTGGGCTTGGGTTGGCAATATGCCGCAAGTATGTCGAGGGCCATGGGGGAGAGATTGGGGCGACCGGGGAGCCGGGGCTGGGGGCCACGTTCTGGTTCACACTTGCCAAAGATCCTGACGGTGCCGGTCAAGGTTGAGCCGGTGGTTCGCCTGATACGCTCCCTCAATGATGTTTCTGTGGGGAGGACTCGTGTCTATTCCATTGCTGTATTCCATGAACGCGGGAGGCTCGATACTCGATGGCGCTACCGGTGAAGAACGGGAAGCCCTTCTGATCGCGTATCGCAGTGAGCAGGCGGCGCAGACGCTTTCCATTACGCGATTCAGCGCATGGGTTGGCATCCCCGCTATACTTTTCCTGATGTTGCAGGATACCTTTGTTACACGCATCGGGTGGATTTCTCTACTTCGCCTGATTGGGCTTGTCCCGTGCTTCTTCGTCCTCGTCAAGGCGTATACCGTTTTTGAACGCGACACGACGACTGTGATTCGTGACCACTGTATCATGCTCTCTCTCGTCATGACGCAGATCTGCCTCATATCTTACGTGTTGTGGCGTCTTGATCCCGAAGGCATCAACTATCAGCAGGGGACGACACACGGCATCACAACAGCGATTCTTGTCGCGTTCCTGGTAATTGGCGGCGGACGGCGATTCCTCCTTCTGGTCCTGGGCATTCCCTTTCTCATCCTGACGATCTTGCTGTTGACAGCTTCCGGTAGGGAATTGGCGGATCTCTCGCTATTCGTTATTCCCGCGGTGACTCTCGGCACGCTGTCGATTTACTCGGCATCGCGCGAAGACGTCGTCTTTTCTGAGTTTGCCATGCGCCGACTTGCTGCCCGGCAGGAGGAAAAGCTCAAGAGGTCCGCTGAAGCGCTATCGCGCACCAACGCTGAGCTGCGCGGGTTTGCCCATACCGCCTCGCATGATCTGAAACAACCGCTCCTGTCGATTTCCGGATTCCTGGACATCATCCACCATGAGTTGGGCCAGGAAGGGCTGCTGAAGGACAGCATCGCCGACTTCTTTGGGCGGGTACAGGGGGCGGCACACCGAATGTCTGAGCTCATTGATTCCATGTTGGTCTATTCCCGTGCAACATCACGTGAAACGGTGTTCTCTATAGTGGATCTGAACCAGCTCCTGGATGCTGTGAAGGATGATCTGCACTCAGCCATTCAGAACTCTGGTGCCACGATCGAGAGCACACCACTTCCCAACGTGCATGGCGACTTCTCCCAGCTCGCATGCGTTCTTCAGAATCTCATCGCAAACTCGATTAAATACGCGAAAGCGGGTGAAGCGCCATTGATCCGGATTAGCGCCAGTGATGAGGAGAACGTTGTCCGCATCGTGATCACCGACAACGGGATCGGCTTTGATCCCGGGTATGCCTCTGCACTTTTCGATGCCTTCCGAAGATTGCACGAGGCGGGCGACCATGAGGGGGTCGGGCTTGGACTGGCAATATGCCGTAAGTACATCGAACGTCATGGCGGAGAGATTGGGGCAACCGGCGAGCCGGGGGTGGGAGCCACGTTCTGGTTCACGGTCGCCAAGCAGTCGGCCTGCAGCACGGAGTCGGGCTAGGCCCAGTCGCGAGGGTAGTTGAATGTACTCGTCGACGCCTCGCCCCACGCGGCGTGTGTGAGATCGACGAAGCGGTGGGAGCCTGGCGTGGGTTGAACTTCGAAGGCTTTGTCCGGGAGTATAATGGTGGTGTCTTCGCCGTGCTCTACCATGAACCTGGCGCCCCGTGCATCTCGGATCTCTCCGGTTGCAGGAATCTCCATACGCGTTGAGAGCAGAGGTAGTCGCGCATAGATGAGCTGCTCCCCGGCATTGCCAACTTGGTTCAGCAGGTCATTGGCCGATTCTGCCTCGAGCTCAACCCAAGCCGTTGCACGTGTGACCGCGTAGGGACGCAATGCTTTGCAGGCCGCGCTGTTACAGACGGGTAGGGGATAGGACACCGCGATCTCGATATTCTCCAGTCCTCGAAGGAGTTCAATCCCGTAGAGTGAAGTGACTCGGAATCGCTTGATTCCTGTCGCCGCTGCATGTTCAACGTGCCGGCGAAGCTGGGGGAGCTTCGCCTCGGGACAGAACTCGGGGAGGACTGCTTCTGCCGTGTCCGGGGTGATTGCATCTACAGCATGAGCGACGATGGCGCCGGGAATGGGAGAGGGGATCGCATCCCTGAGGAGGACGGTAGTCTCCTCGTTACCGGGGGATAGCGGCGTTGGGGAATCGAGAATGTCCAAGGCTACTTCTGCCAAACGGGCTCCGTAGGCAGACCGAAGCTGTTCAACGGAAACACGAGCGCTGAACCACTCCCAGAACTCACGGCGGAGTTGCTTCAGTTGGCTTGGCGGAAAGAAGATCCCGGGAGTGACCTTGCAGCGGATTGAGCCGGTCACGAACGCCGGCGTGCGCGTACGGGAGAACTCAGCTTCGACGGCCACGGCCTCGAGTGGACGTTTCTGAGCCGGCTGAGTCTCAATTGGTTGTTCCCAACTCTGTGCAAGGAGCGGCATGTCGACTCTGAGGGCCTCTGCCGTTATGGCTATGCTCAGATCTACGGCTGTGCCCTGGACGGGCAGGTTCTCAACGCGCTTATCCAGGCTGGCGCTGTGAGCCGCCGTTTTGAAGATGCGGGAGCCGGAAACGACGGGCTTATCGAACGCGATCCAGCAGGTCTGGCCCGCTGATGCCTTCCGGCAGTTCTGTTGATCGACCATCAGCCGCGTGACAACCATGCGAGGGCCTTCATCCCCGGACGGTGGCTGGACGCGAATGCTGTCGTTGAGATGCAAATTGCCGCTCAGCTTGGCCGAGAATCCGTTCTTCCTTGCCTGAGCAACCGTGCCAATTAGTCGGCCGGAGGTCCCCATGGAACGATGCTGGATGGTCTCGGCAAAATCTGCTTCGGTGCGGAAAGGCTTTGTCCATTTGCGCCCGAGGGCCTGCGCCAGGATACGCTTGGCTTCGGGTAGTGTCTTGGCCCGATCTTCCGGGGGGGCATCCAGCATAAGCCGATAGGCCGAGACCACGTTGTGGATGTAGTCCGGTTGGCGCATGCGGCCTTCGATCTTGAGACTTGAGATTCCCATGTCGACCAGGCGGGGGAGGTCCTCGAGCGCATAGAGGTCTTTTGGTGAGAAGAAGAAACCATTGCCTTCATCGGCGAAGTAGCGGCGCCGACAGGGCTGTTTGCAGCGCCCGCGATTGCCGCTCCAGCCGCCCATCCAGGAGGAGAAGAGGCATGACCCCGACTGTCCACAGCAGAGCGCCCCGTGGATGAAGACCTCCAGCTCGACATCCGTTTGCTTCCGAATGGCATCGATTTCGTCATAGGTGACCTGGCGTTCCAGGATCACGCGGCTGATGCCCATCTCTGCCGCCATGCGGACCCCGGCGCTGTTATGGACTCCCATTTGGGTAGAGGCATGTACCGTGAGCTCAGGGAAATGGGTGCGGAGCAGGTAGAGGACGCCCAGGTCCTGCACGATGATGGCGTCCGGGCGCACGGAGAGAAGCTCAACCAGCAGTTCCACGACTTCGGACAGCTCGGACTGCTTGATCAGCGTGTTCAAGGTGACGTAGACCTTGCTGCCGTGGCGATGGGCGTAGGCGATGAGCTTGCCCAGCTCCTCCAGCGTGCAGTTCTGGCCCCGCTCCCGGGCATTGAATCGTGGCAGCCCCACATAGATGGCATCGGCACCAGCATCCAGTGCCGTGATGCCTGCATCAATGCTCCCCGCCGGTGCGAGAAGCTCTGGCTTTGATTTGCCTTCTCTCATTCGGGAAATCTACGTTGGCGCGTGCTCATTGTCGAGACCCTCCACACTTGACAGAAGCGATCATGAACTTGAGACTCTCTGCCCATAAGGGGGATGAAATGGACAAACATGCTTATCACGAAACTGTTGCGGAGGTGTGTTCAAGGCTGAATACGGATGTAGGTTCCGGACTGAGCCCATCAGATGCGGCTGCCCGCCTGGTGAAGAACGGACCCAATGAGCTAACGCACGCATCCCAGAAGCGGGCCTGGCAAATTCTGTTGGCTCAGTTTACGAATCTTCTGGTTGTTCTTCTCATCGTTGCAGCTGTTGTTTCATTCTTCCTGGGAGATGGCAAAGATGCGATTGCGATTGTTGCGATCATTGTGCTCAACGCCATCCTCGGTTTCCGGCAGGAGTACAACGCCGAGAAGGCCATGGCTGCGCTTAAACGGCTTTCGGCGCCACACATCAAGGTCAGGCGAGGCGGGACGGTCGAAGAGGTCGATGCGCGGGAGTTGGTCTGCGGGGATGTGGTGTTGCTCGAAGCGGGGAACCTGGTGCCTGCCGACTGTCGTTTGAGCACGGCTGCGTCGCTCAAGGTGCAGGAATCAGCGCTGACCGGTGAGTCGGAAGCGGTTGCGAAGAGCGTAGATGCCATTGAGGGGAACGATCCCGCGATCGGTGATCGGCGCAACATGGTTCACATGGGGACGATCGTAACCTACGGGCGGGGCGAGGCCGTTGTCACGTCTACGGGTATGGACACCGAGCTGGGCCATGTGGCCACGTTGCTCCAGGAGACGGAAGATGACCCCACACCGCTAACCTCAAAGATCGAACATCTTGGTAGAGTACTGGTAGGGGTTGCGCTGGGGCTGATTACCCTGGTTGCCGTCGTCGGTTTCTGGCGCGGTGACGGTTGGAAGACAGTCTTCATGACCGCAGTAAGCATGGCCGTCGCGGCTGTGCCTGAGGGACTTCCGGCCGTGGTGACCATTGCGCTGGCGCTGGGCGCCAAGCGTATGCTCGCCCGGAAAGCCCTGATTCGGAATCTGCCTGCCGTTGAGACGCTGGGTTCAGTCACGGCAATCTGCACAGACAAGACGGGAACCCTGACCCAGAACGTGATGACCGTGACACGCGTTGTGCTGCCGGACCGTCAGGTTGATATTGCTCCCACTGGTGATCTCGCTCTATCGCCATCTGACGAGGACGATGTACTTCTGTGTGTTGGGGCGTCCGCACTAGCCAGCGATGCAACGCTGAATCGCCAGGAGGCCGGGGCGGAGTCATGGACCGCCCTTGGTGACCCGACCGAGGGCGCCCTTGTTGTCGCTGCGGCACGGGCCGGCATGGAGAAGGACGCGCTCGAGCGTCTGCTGCCGCGCTATGGCGAGGCCCCCTTCGATTCGGACCGGAAGCGTATGTCGACCGTCCATGGTGTGCAACCCGGTGACGCCGCGGGTCCATGCGCCCGGATCCTGGCGGCCTGCAATGTGCCGGACGAAGGGAAGTCCATTGTCTTCGCCAAGGGGGCGGTGGGCAGTATTCTTGACGTCTGCGAGAGCATTCGGAGCGGTGGTCAGACCGTGGCGCTGGATGACAAACAGCGCGAACACGTGCTTGCCCAGATGGAGCATGCGGCAGCGGAAGGCATACGTATTCTTGGCGTAGGCTATCGTGTGGATTCCGAAGTACTGTCAGACCCCAAGATTGGAGATCTCGAGCAGGGGCTAACCTTCCTTGGTCTTGTAGGCATGATGGATCCGTTGCGTGAGGACGTCAAAATGTCGGTCGCGGAGTGTCAGAAAGCGGGTATTCGCCCCATTATGATCACGGGTGACCATCCAGCCATGGCACGGCACATTGCCGAGGACCTGGCCATGCCGCTTGATGATTCTGTCTTAACGGGACCCGAGATTGCGAAGATGTCCGAAGAGGAGCTCAAGGCAGCTGCGGAGCATGCCTGTGTTTACGCCCGGGTTTCTCCCGAGGACAAGTTACGTATTGTGGATGCCTTGCAGGCTCGCGGCGAGATTGCCTCGATGACAGGCGATGGTGTTAACGATGCGCCGGCTCTGAAGAGCGCGGATATCGGTGTGGCGATGGGTATTACGGGGACAGATGTTGCCAAGGAAGCGTCTGACATGGTTTTGCTGGATGATCGATACGCCACGATCGTTGCCGCGGTGCGCGAAGGACGGGTCATTTTTGACAATATTCTCCGGTTCATTCGGTTCATTCTCGCGAGCAACGCCGGCGAGATCCTTGTGATGCTACTGGCTCCACTGTTCGGCCTCCCTCTTCCTCTGTTCCCTGTCCAGATTCTTTGGATGAACCTGGTTACGGACGGTCTGCCGGCGCTCGCCCTGGGCGTGGAGGGGCCCGAAAAGGATGTCATGGATCGTCCGCCGCGTGATCCCGATGCGCCTATCATTGATTGGAAGATGGGTCGCAGTATCCTCTGGGTCGGCTTGCTTATCGCCGGTATATCGCTCGTTATCGGTAAGCAATTCTACACGGGGGGTGCCGTGGAAAGTGTGGCTTCGTCGCACGGGCATGGTGCCGGTGAGGCGGCTGTTTGGCAGACCATGCTGTTCACCACGATGGTCCTGGCTCAACTGTTTCTGGCCTTGGCCGTTCGCTCCTCCCGGGAGTCTCTATTCAAGATTGGCGTGTTCAGCAATCGCCCCATGATCGCAGCGTTGGCCGTTACGCTTCTCCTGCATGTGGGCGTCATCTATGTCCCCGCACTTCAGAGCTTCTTCAAGACGGCAGCCCTTTCGCTGCCACAGCTTGGAATCTGCGTGGTAACTGGACTTGCCGTCTTCGCGGCTGTAGAGGTAGAGAAGCTCATCATCCGCATGCGCACAGATTGACCCTTTCCCCCGAATCCGATACCTTGTCGGGCTATGGGCAGAGGTGTGAACATGGATCTGTGGGACGAAAAAGGAGTGGGGCTGCTGGACGCGATCTTGCGCTGGGCCACATTCGCTACGCTTGTCGTTGTTGTCCTACTCGCCCCGTGGTTTTTCGGGGCGTGGGAGGTGTGGTGGTTCTGGCCATTCATCGCCGTTATTTCCGTGGGAATGGTATCGACGGGGCTGCGGTTGGTGACTGGCTCTTCAGCCACGCGTGCCGCACCACCCAGGATATGGATGATTCTGGGAGCGGCGGCGCCCTTTCTTGTCTACGCTCTTGTGCGTCTCTTCACGACAGAAGTGTTTGCCGATGGCGAGAAATCGGTCCTTCTGCACCTGTCCGGCCTGGCCGTTGCGGTGCAGGTATCGCTGGGTATTAGCGGACACCAGCGGCGGGTGTTGTTCTGGGTGATCTTTGCGAGCTTGTCACTACTCGGACTCTACGGCCTCGTGAATCATCTGGGATGGGGTAGTGAACACGTGCTGTGGGCTCCCCGGTATCCGCAGTACGCGGGCCGGGCAACCGGTTCCTATTTCTGCCCGGATCATTTCGCGGGCATCATGGAGCTCCTCATGTGCCTCGCTCTTGCCGTTATTGCTGACCGAGGGCGTAGGGCTGCCATGAGATGGGCTACAGCAGGTGCTGTTGTCCTTGCGCTCACCGGTGTCATTCTCAGCCAGTCACGGGGTGGGGGAATGGCCGCAGCCGTGATCCTGGGTGCCGCCATGGTTTGGGGCGTTGCTCGATGGCCTCGGGGTGTGCGCTGGAACCTGCGGCTGGTAGCGGTATCGGGCTCTCTGCTTCTTCTGATCGGGCTGTCAGGGCTGGGCGGCCCCTATGTTGAGCGTTTCGTCTCGTATGGGGGATGGACCGTGTCCCCTGAGCAAGAGGGCGGACGTATGGAGCTGCTCAAGAAGTCCCTGAGCCGTACGAGCCGTGGTCGAATGTATGGCGGTGCAGTGCGGGCATGGCAAACGGCCCCATGGATTGGGATTGGCCCGGGCATGCACCAGAACATCTGGCCCCATGTTGCAGCGACACGAGATGGGGATGCCGCTATTGGTAAATGGCCTACGCTCTCCAATGCGAGCTTCCATTCCTATAGCGTGCACAGCGACTGGCTTCAACTTCTCGAGGAGTATGGCATCGTTGGGCTTGTGCTGTTCATGATTCCGTTCTGCACGGTCTTCGTCTATCTTGCCTCCATGGTCTCTGGCTGGCGACCTGAGGCGCTGAGCGGACCGGCAGTCGGGGCGTTCTCGCATGCCGTTGGGGCTATGCTGGCATTCATCGCCATGGCATTCCACTCCCTCGGTGATTTCAACCTGCAGATGCCGGCCACGGTGTGGCTGTTTGCAGCGATTCTGGCACTTGGACTCAACAGCCGCAGAGAGATACAAGAGACGCAAGGAATAGAATAATGCAGACGATTATTACGAGTGATTTGCATCTCGGCTGTTCGCACTGTCGTACCGCCGATATCATGGCTTTCCTGAAGTCGTTACCGGATGGCGCACGACTGGTTCTGAATGGTGACATCGTTAACCACCACCACGACGACACGAACCTGGATGACGAGTACCTGGAAGTGTTGAACGCGATCCGAGCGGCTTCGTTTGAGCGCGAGGTTATCTGGACCCGTGGCAACAACGACAAGAAGCTTGTCTTGGCCGATCCGGGGCAGATCAAGCTCGTTGAGGATTATGCGATCGGCAAACGTCTCTACATAGCACACGGCGACCGGTTCGATTTGCTCATGCCTACGGCACGGCTAGTACTGATTCCTATCCGCTGGATCTACTATGGGATTGCCTATCTAAGAGGGTCGAAGACACACGTGGCACAGTCGGCCAAGCGGCTATCGAGACTCTACAAACTGCTCTGCAAGCACGTGGCCGGCAACGCGGTTCGCTACGCAAAACGCCATGGCTTTGAAGCCGTTACCTGCGGTCATACGCATTGGGTAGAGGACCGTGAGGTGCAGGGCATTCGCTATCTCAATACCGGGTGTTGGACAGAACCCAATACCGCAACGGTTGTTGTGGACGACAACGGTATCGAATGCCGCCGTCTGTTTAGTGCAAAGGCAGGGCAAGCATGACTTTCGCGGAACGACTCTTCCCCCGGATCTTCTCCTATGTCGATCCGGATTCTTTTGTGAACCGGTGTCGTCGCCGCCGTTCCGCACTGATATGGGAGCGTCTCCAGCAAGTTCCCCCGTCAGGTGGCCTTGTGCGCATCCTCGATGTCGGCGGTTGCCTGGGATTCTGGTACGCCATTGGGCTTCCTGATCCCAGCCGATACCACGTCACGCTTCTGAACCTGAGCGGCGGATCCGATGATGGCCTGCCGGGGTTCTCTGCTGTCCAGGGGGATGCCTGCGACTTGCCCTATAGGCGAGGAGAGTTTGACGTCGTCTTGTCGAACTCCGTCATCGAGCATGTGGGAGGTCAGCAGAATATGCGGCGGATGGCAGGGGAGATCGTAAGACTCTGCGATAACTATATCGTACAGACGCCATCATTTTGGTTCCCCTTCGAGCCCCATGCCCAGCTACCGTTCTTCCATTACTTGCCCCCGGTGCTTGGCGGGATCCTAATCAAGCATTTCAACATTCGAGGATTCCCGCGAGGCGGCAGCCTAGCCGAGTGCTCGGCGAGCTTCAGGAATACGAAAATGCTGACACGGAAGTCCTTCCAGTCCCTCTTTCCTGTTGCGAGCATCCATACGGAACGGCTCATGGGGGTGACGAAATCCTACGTCGCTATTCACGGGTTTCAGGAGCAATAGGACAGAACGGTAAAGTATGCAACGCAGTCGCAGGATCGTCCTGAATACGGTTTCCAACATTGTTCTGCAATGTGTCAGTGTGGGTGTATCGTTTGTCATGATGCCCCTAGTCCTGCGGTATTTTGGCAAGGAGGTGTTCGGCATCAACGCCTATGTTGCCGGGATTGTTCTGCTGTTCACGTTCATCTCATCCGCTATATCCATGTCGCTGATGAAGTTCATCCCCGAGAGCCTCGCGAGCGGCGACTACGAGACATTCAACGGCCATGTGTCCACCACGTTGTCTGTTTCCCTGATGGTCAACGTGTTGGTTGGTGGACTGATTTGGGCATTCCCCATCTACGGGGTCAGGCTGTTCGATGTTCCGGCACATTTGCAGGAGGTTACGCGAGCCGTGTTTGCGGTTCTCGGAATCGCCACCATGCTCAAGTTCCCCGTTCCGGTCATCAATGGCATATACTATGGCCTCGAGCGCTTCTTCGTTATCAACTGCATCCAGTTGATCGCGGTCGTGGCTCCGGTCGTGGCCTACTGCTTCGTGGTTTCGAACCAGGGGTCGTTGGCTCAGTACATTGGCATCGTTCAGTGTGGCTCGATCCTGGTCATGGTGCTCTCCATTCTGATGGTGTTTGCCCTGTTGCCCTGTAAGCTCAAATGGCGGCCACCGACGCTGGTGTCGCTGAAGCGGATGTTTGCGTTTAACCTATACCTGATCTCGAACCAGGCCGCGGACACGCTTCTCTACTCGGCCGATAAGATGATCCTGCAGAAACTCATGGGGGTAACGGCCGTGGCCGATTATCACATTGCGCGCCGCACGCAGAGCATGGCGCACGCCGCTATCAGCCTGCCCCTCAGCGCGATCATACCGAGTCTGTCGGCCGCGTACGCATCGGGAGACACACGCTACATCAGTCGAATGAATCGCGTGGGGACTTTCCTGTATGCCGCGTTTCTCGTGCCTCCGCTGGCGACGCTTTTTTGCCTGTACGATAGCTTCATCCAGCTTTGGATAGGTGGTGACGTCGCTCATATCGTCCTTCCCGGACGACTGTTTCTCCTAACCGTAATCATGGCCCTGCCATTCAAGGTCTTCTCGCACTGTCTCGTCGCGCACGGGCGAGTCAGGGAGCTGGGAATCGCCAAGGTGAGCTACGCCCTGCTGAACATTCCCCTGAGCATCATTCTTGCATCGCGGATTGGGCTGGTTGGCGTCGTGATTCCGACCGTGTGCTACTGGCTGGTCGTCTACCCCCTTGTGGTTGGTGCCCTTGCCGTGCCCCAGCAGGTGGGGAGGGGGATCCTCAGCAGTTTCGGATTGGCTACATGCGCCGTTGCGATGGCGTGGTTGGCCCGGACCTGTCTGTTCACGACACTGTCAACATCCTGGCTGGGCTTTGCAGCCAGGGCCGTCGCTGTTTTTGTTGCTTTTGCCGTACTCTACGCGGGTGTTGCCCTGGTTTGGTTTCTTGCTGATATCCGGGAATTGCTTGGGGTGCGCCGGCAGGGGGGGAGCGGTGCGAATGCGTGACCTGGTGATTGTGAATGTGAACAGCCTTGGGCCGGTACCGGTATGGGGAACATGAAACGAGCAAGCAGTGTTCTTGATCTTCGCCTGTGCATAGGGTGTGGGGTCTGTTGTGCCGTATGTCCCGAGACGTGCATCGGTATGCGCTTCGACAGGTACGGCGAATACCATCCGGTGGCAACGACGTCCGCATGTACCCACTGTGGGCTCTGCCTGTCGGCCTGTCCCTTTGTCGACTCTCCGATGGATGAGGGCACGCTGGCGGCGGCACGATTCAAGGAGGTGCCGGGCATAGAACACCGCCACGAGTGCGGGTATGTCTTGTCCGCACATGTGGGGGCTCTTGCGGACGACGGGAGACGGTCTGCGAGATCGTCCGGGGGGCTGGCAAGTTGGTTCCTGGCAGAGCTCCTGAAACGTAACCACGTTGATGCGGTGATTTGCGTACTCAATACGGAGTCGGGTGAAACGGCGTTCGAGTATGCGCTGTTGGAAACGCCTGCTGCCGTGCTGAACAGCTCGAAGTCCTGCTACTACCCCGTGGAGCTGTCCCAGGTGCTCCGGTCCGTCGTGCACGACAACAGACGCTATGCCGTGGTTGGCCTGCCTTGTGTGTTGAAGGCGATTCAGAAGGCGGCGGCGAAGAACTCGGCATTGAAAGACCGCATCGTCCTGCACGTGGGGCTGACCTGTGGGCATCAGAAGAGCGCGCGGTTCGCTGAGTACCTCTGCAAGGAGCGTTCAGCCTGCGCCGAGAAGCATGCCATTTCATTTCGGGAGTCGGAGCCAGGCACGCCCCCCTACCGGTTTGTCTTCTCTTGCCGGCACGGCCGGAACAGGCAGTGGAGTTCGCGGGCATTTGAACGCGGGTGGTTCAAAATTGGTGCCTGCAGATGCTGTGATGATGTCTTTGCGGAGTGCGCGGATGTTGCCTTCATGGATGCCTGGCTGCCTGGTTATCGTGATGACTCACGGGGCACCTCAATCGTGCTATCCCGAAAACCATTCATTTCGGAACTGTTTGATGGCAGGAACCGCGATATCCGTGTCGAACGACTCGACCTAGATAGCGTGATCCAATCACAGCTGCCGGTCCTGGCGAACAAGAGGGAGAGGCTGAGCAAACGACAGGCGTTGCGATTCCTGCGCAGCAACAGACTTCACAAGCGGGTAGCATCCTGTCACTGCGGGTGGCTCGAAACAGGAGGTCTGTACGTGGCCGAGATGGCGTCGTGGATGACAAGAGAACTATGGTGCCTGTTGCGTTTGCTGCCGTTTGGTCGTTGGCTGTTCAATCTGCTAGTATGGCACATTCCCTCATTCTGCCGAAAGTGTCTCCGGAGAGTAGGCAAACTGGTCGGGTGCAAGCCATTGGCCGTGAGGTCAACGTGTTCGGGAGAGCAGGTGAAACAATGAGAGTTCTTTTCTGTGGCTGCATATACGGTGCCGGCAATATTGGCGATGATGCCATTCTTGGCGGATTCGTCAGCGCTTTCCGCAAATATGTGCCGTCAGCTGAGCTGGGCGCGATATCATGGGATCCCGGTAAGACAAAGGATGAGCTGGGTCTGGCGCGGGTGTGGGGGCTGTCCCGGAAAGAGGAGACTGCTGCCATTAAGTGGGCAACACATGTTGTCCTGGGTGGGGCCACCTTGATTTCGGAGAACCCGAACATTGACTATCCCTTGCTCCACAACTGTCGGATCATCGACAAGTGTCTTATACACAACAAGCCGGTGTCGCTCCTCGGCGCGGGCGCCAGTGATATACATACTGACCGCGCACGGCGGCTGCTCAAGAGCCGCTATGAAGCTGAACTGGACATTATCGCCGTCCGGTCTGTTCATGATAAACAGCAGGCGATCGCGGTGGGTGGTCTTCGTGGCGGGGCAATCCAGGTGACGGCCGACGCAGCTTTTGCCTTGCCCGTGCGGGAGGATTGCCGTCGGGATCCCCGGGGACTGGTGGGGATCAACCTGGTGGGAGAGCGGCAAGTCTCCCTTGCCTTTACTGATCGCATCAGTTCGGCGCTCCGCGACTTCTTTGGGGCGGCGCCGTCCTATCGCCCTGTTGGTGTTTGCAGCGAGACAAGACAGGAGAAGGGCTTCGACTATGTCCTGACGCGCGATGCTGTCCGGTCGATTGATCCGACGGCTGAACTGTGGTGCGACTATCTCTCCTGTGATACATTCCTCACGTTGCTGTGTCGGTGTGAATTCATCGTGACGATGCGCATGCATGTGCTTCTGTTCTGTGGCCTGCTCGGTATTCCCTGCCTGGCCATCGTCCGGGAGCAAAAGACCGCGAGTATGCTCAAAGAACTTGGGTTGCCCGTGGAACTTCACCTGGACAGTACTGCGGTTGAGATTGGCGAGGCGCTGTCGCACATTCTCGAGTCCCCCGAGGCATACATTCCATCCCGGGAGCGTATTGCGCAGCTTCGCGGGCGAGCGCAGCAAAATGCAGATCTGTGGCTGGATTACTATACCGGCGGAGAGCGGGGGCGACGTGGGATGTCGCGCCGGGTTGGCGCGTGGGGGCGCGTGGCCTGGGGGGAGAGTTTGCCCATGCGCGCATGCCGGCGGTTGGTGGCGATAATGCGCCGTCGGGGGAGTAGGGGCCGCAGAGTCGGAGATGACCGTCCGCGCACGAGCACCAAGGAAGCGACAGGGACATGAAAGATGAATGGCAAACGCGACAGTGTCGGTCGATCCTGCTAATCAAGTTGGACGAGATTGGCGATATGGTTCTCGCGTCCCCGGCGTTTCGGGTCGTGCGGGAGCAGCACCCCAAGGGGAAAATCGTCTGTCTCGTGCGACCTGAGGTGCTTCCTCTCGTGCAGCAGTGTCCCTACGTGGATGCGTTCCTGCCGATGCCGAGAGCACGCAAGAGCTTTGGGATGGCGAAGATTCGACTGCTGTTTCAGATCCTGGAATTCTGCCGGAGGAATCGGCTGTTCGGGTTCGACATGTCGATCGTCTTGCGCACCACACCCTATGTCCAGGAGTGTATACTCAGTCGCGTGGCTGGGGCCAGGCGGCGCGTGGGCTGGCGGAATCCCGAGTTATGGTGGAGTCGGTACTGCTTCACGCATATGATCTCGGACGCAGCGGGGTGGCATGAAACTGATCGTCTGGCCTCCGTGCTTGGCCCGCCGAGCGTTGGAGCTCAAGGGCGGAAACTTGAGGTGTGGCTGACGGAGAGTGACCGGCGGCGTCCGGAACGATGGGGTGAGGATGGACTCTGTATCGCGATTGGCTGTGGATCGTCGTGTATCGGGAAACGCTGCTGGCCGGTGGAGCGGTATGCCGATGTTGTGAAGAGGATGCACGTGTTGCACCCCGATCTTAGCTGTGTTATTGTTGGTGGTTCTGATGACGTTGAGACGGCGGACCGACTGATCGATCTGACCGGTGAGTATGTCACAAGTGTTGCCGGCAAGCTGTCCCTTCGTGAGTCGTGCGCCTGGCTCGAGCGCTGTGACTGTTTCGTGGGAAACGACTCGGGGCCAATGCATATGGCGGCAGCTGTTGGTCTTCCGGTTGTGGAAGTGTCCTGCCATCCCGTCGGGGGATCGACGGAGCACGCGAACGCGCCAGAGCGGTTTGGGCCGTATGGCGTACCTCACGTTGTGTGTCGTCCGGCACGGGCGTTGGAGCCCTGTGCGGATGCGTGCACATCAACGGTTGCTCACTGCATCCTGTCCGTCACGGCGGACAACGTGGCGGAGGCATTGGCGGGCCTGACGCCGCGTGCGGGGAGAACGCGTGAGCCGGCCGTTGCAGCTGGCGTAAATGGAGGAGAAGGGCGCTGATATGCCGACAAGCATCAAAGCTGTAATTCACGGGACCGTTGCCGTCGTGCTTGCCATCACGCTGGGGCGCCTGATTGGCACGGGCAACACTGCGACGCTGGTTGGCTTGCTGTTGTTGTTTTGGGGGCTGTCTGTTCTTTTCCGGTACCGTACGACACTGCCGGCCATTGCCGTTGCCATGTGCTGGTATTCGGGGGAGAACGTCTTCTTCAGACTACCCTACGTGACCCTGGTGCTGGCCGCATTCTGTGGGGTGACAATCTTCCGGCATCTTCTTCTCCGGCGGCGTGAGGAGGAGCGGCTGTTCTGTTCGCGCTCGTCTCGACTAGGAGTTGCCGCCTTAATGGGTATGGGTGCCGTTCTGGTGGCAATCACGTTCCTGCGGCACGCCGGCGTCTGCCCCAGCTCCGTCTATGGTCAGCCGGGAGGTCTGCGGCACGCATTGACGATGATGGTGCTGGCCGGATTCACAATCATGGGGATGGGGGGGATGGTTGGTACCCGACGATTCGCCGTGATCCCGGTTGCTGCGCTCTCGATCGCCGTCTTCAACGCGGTGATCGATGCTGCCAACTACATCAACCCCAGGACGGCCTACCTAACCAACTACATCGCGACAAGCGTGAACCATGAAGTGACGAACGTCCTGGCCGGGGGTGCCGAGTCCGTCTTGCGCATCAGTGCGCTTCGGGAGCTGGGTTTCTACTTTGCGGCGTTCTTGCTGTGTCTCTTCGTTCATCAGCGCAACAGAGCCGGGCGCGGGTCGATGCCTATGTATGTGCTTCTCGGCCTGCTGGCATCCGCCCTGCTGGTCGTCGTCAGCGGGTACCGCAGCTACGTGATTCGCTATTCCGTGATCTGTGTCATGGTGTTCTGGGTCTATGACAGGAAATGGGCACTGGCATCCGTTGCGGGGATCGGAACGCTATGGGGCGGCATCGTGTTGCTTGGACGGGCCATTTCGGCACTGCCTCACCAGGTCCAGCGTGTTGTCGGTTCAATTCCGGGCGCTTACAAGACTGATATCGCGCTGGGGGCACTGAGTGGAATTGACTGGCGTGCGGATCTCTTCTCCCGTTTCTTTCGCTACGAGTTTCCGCTGCATCCCTGGTTCGGGCGGGGCGTGATCGGCGAGATTGATCTCTCTTTCTACCTTTATTTGCGAGATCCGGTGCGCTACTTCGAGAAGGCGCAGCTCTACCATTCCGGCTTCGCGTCGGCCCTGGACGTCGTTGGGGTCGTGGGGACCTCTTTTCTAATCGTGGCGCAACTGATTGCGCTGCGGTGCTGCGTTATCCTTGTCCGCAGGCATCGATTCGCGCTCAACGGTTGGCAGTGGTGGTGTGTGCTCCATTTTTGCGCGAGCATACCCCTTTACTGGTATACCGGCTTTTTTGCGCGCCAGGTGCCGCTGCTCTGGCTGACGTGCCTGGGGGTGTATGCCGCCAACGACAGTGTTGTACACGCCAAATCGGAGGCGGCGGATGAAGCGTGACACCTGGGTGGTCATTCCTGTACACAACCGAAAGAACACAACCCTGGTCTGTCTAAGGCGTCTGCGGGAACTCGGATGTTTCGATTGGACGCATGTTGTGGTGATCGACGACGGATCGACGGATGGCACCGGCGCGGCCGTAGAGAGCGAGTTCGGGACGGATCCGGTGCGTGTGGTCGCCGGGGACGGCCACCTCTGGTGGGCCGGCGGAATCAATGTTGGGATGCAGTTGGCGTGTGATGAGGGCGCCGACTATGTTGTGTGGCTGAATGATGATTGCCTGCCGGAGGGAGATGCCTTACGGCAACTCCGAGACTACGCTGAGGTGGAGACGTCCGTTGCGGTTGGGCAAGCGGTCTGTCCGTCGGGAAACTACTATGGGGGATACCGACGCACGCTCTTCGGAATCCACAAGATGCCGCGCCAATCGACCTCGCGAGCCATTCCCTGTGACACCTTCAGCGGCAATGCGGTCTGTATTCCGCGTGCGGTGATTGACAAGGTGGGATCCCTGGATACGATGAACATGCCGATGACCTATGGGGACGCGGATTTTGGTCTCCGGGTCCGGCTGGCGGGGTTCCGTGCGGCCGTTATCGGTAGCGCGCGGTTCACGAACGAGGACAACCTGGGACGTGACTACCAGTCCTGGTTGCTTGGTGACTACGCTGCCCGCGAGATGTGGCGTTCGTTCTACACCGAGAAGAGTCCGCTTTTCTTCAGGGGGCGTTTCCGGTTCTACGTACGACACTGGGGCCCTTGGGGCTATGTGTTGGCTGGGCAGGCGTATGTTCGATTTGGTCTTATGACGCTGATTCGATCCGTTGTTCCCTTGCGCCTGCTCAGGGCACTATACGGACGGCGGTCGAAGGCTTGGCGGGTCTTTGCCTGGCAAGAGAGGGAATAGGAAGATGAAGATTGCGCTCGACACAACCGCGCTTAAGCTGGGCCGGGCGGGTGTGCACATGTACGTAAGGGAGCTGCTCTCGGCATTGCAGGAGTCTGGTGAGGCGGAGATTGTGCCTGTTCCCTATCGCTTGAAGTTCTCCCGCTCCAATCGCATGTTCGGGAAGATCGACACCCTGTATCGCGATACGGTGTGGCAGAACCTCTCGTTGCCGCGCGCTATCTCGAAAGCGAATGCGGATGTCTTCCATGCCCCACAAGCCAGGACGACCCTGCTGTCTCCCGTTCCGCTGGTCGTCACGATTTACGACCTGTATGCCTACCATAATCCTAAGGGCTTCTCGCGCTGGACCGCGTTCCTGCGCAATCTCGCGCCACGGTTGCTCCGGCAGGCCGCCGCCATCCTGGTGATCTCGGATTTTACGCGTCGCGAGCTACTACGTTTCTTTCCGCATGTCTCCCCCTCCAAGATCCATGTCACGCACCTTGGGGTGGCAGACCGATTTCGGCCGGCCCCAAAGGCGATGGGTCAACAGGTTCGATCGAAGTATTCGCTTCCTGAGCGCTACCTTCTTGCGGTGAATACGCTCGAACCACGCAAGAACCTGCCTCGCCTTCTCGACGTATTTGCCCGGGTGCAGGACCAGATGGCGGAAGATCTTGTCCTTGTCGGGGATTCGGGGTGGATACCGGAGCACGCCAAAAGCATTGTCGATGCCGCGCAGGAAAACCCGCGTATTCACCACATCGGTTACGTGCCGGATGATGATCTGACGGCGCTCTACAGCGAAGCCACGGCGTATGTCTTTCCGTCATACTACGAGGGGTTTGGGCTCCCGGCGGTTGAGGCAATGGCGTGTGGTTGCCCGGTTGTTGCCTCTCGCGGTTCCAGCCTCGACGAAGTTATGAGCGATGCCGGAGTCCGGTTTGATCCGCACGATCCGGAGGAGATGGCTGCCGCCATCTTGCGCATAACCGCGTCTTCAGAGCTTCGCGAAGATCTCAAGGTCAGGGGGGTCGCCAATGCACAGCGTTTTACCTGGGACCATACGGCCGCGTGTACCGTGGCTGCATATGAGAAAGCAATGACAAGGTAATCCCTATGAGACTGGTGGCATTGGTTTTGGGCGTCTTGCTCTGTTCCGAAGCCTAGGGCCTGCACGTCACAGCCTTGCCGATTGCGGCATGGTCCGGTACCGTAGGTCCGCCAATCTGACCATAAACTGATTGAACACAGATGATGACAAGCGCAGAAACGAACCCAATACAGCCTGATCCCATTTTCGCTGCTCGTATCGGCAATGTGGCATCCGCGACCCTTCGGGGCGGGGGCGCACGCTGGGTGCAGCCTGACGGCGAGGGGTGCTTCCTGATCTCCGGAGACCAAACGGGCAGTCCCGTCGTGTTCGTGTATTGTGATGGAGAGTACCTTTTTGCGGACACAGATCCGGCTGCCCTGTTTGACTACGTGGTTGCAGAGAAGCTACCGCTCGACGTCTCGGCCGAGGCAATCAGCCACTTCCTCACCGCAGGGCTGGTCCCGATTCCGATGTCGATCTTTCAGCAGGTGTTCACGTTGGGAATCGGGGACACTCTTCGGGCGACAGCGGCCGGAGGGGAGTGGCTCTGCACGCATGAGCTCGATTTTCCCTACTTCGAGGAACGTTCAACCGGCAGGAGCCGGCCCGATGCAGGAATGCTCAAGTCGCTGCTCGTTCAGTCGGTGGAGCGGCAATTGGCGGGAGAATCGGACCCGGTACTGATGCTGAGTTCAGGTAAGGACTCAACGGCACTGGCGGTCGCGCTTTCCGAGCTGGGCCGGGCTGATGTCAACGCATTGACGTTCGTTTCCGAGACCCAGGTAGATGAAGGTGAGTATGCGGCAGAGCTGTGTAGACGGTTGGGGTTGTCTCACAGACGTATTTCGGTACCGCGGGACAAGCCACTTCCGTCAGACTTGTTCGATCGCCTTTTTCAGACCGCTCCGCTACCGTGCGCCGATGATTGCCAGCTTCCCTATCTCTACGCCATGTCGGAGGCCGAAGGTGCAGGGAGCATCATGGATGGCTCTGGAAATGATGTCTATGTCGGTCACGTTCCCTCCAGGAACGATCGACGACGACAGCTCCTGCGCGTACGAAACCGTCGCCTGGCACATGTGCTGGAGTCGGCCGTGCCGTCGTGCACGCGACGGGCGCAACTACTCCGCAATTCGGCGGAGATTATCTTTGTCCTGGGGTTGCTTCACCATCGTGAAGTGGAACGGTTCTATCCTGGCTTCGTGGAGACGGATCCCTTCTGGTGCTCGGCCGTCGCTCCGTTCCAGCAGCGCAGTGTGTTTGATTTTCGTGCCGTTATTCGAGGGCGGCACTATGACCAGATGAGCGTCGCCCTCAAAGCGGTCACGGCAGCCGGAACGATTGGGGCCGGGGTCGCTTTCCCCTGGTGTGATGACGCTGTTGCCGATTTCTACTTCAACTTGCCGCAGGAGCGGCGTTTCGACAGCCGGCGCTTTGTCAACAAGCTCTTGGTCCGGGAGATGTTGCGGGATGCAGTTGACTACCCTGATGCCGAGATTGGAAAGCGCTATTTCTTGTTCGACCGGTTTGCATTCTTCCTGGCGAATGCCGAGAGGGTCCGGGGCGAGATCTTAGCCTGTCCGCTCTGGGATTCTGCGGCAAGCGAGGCGTTGCTGGATGTTCTCTATACGCGACTTCCGCACAATGAGAGAGTGGGGGTTGCGCTCAACTCATGGTTTCTGCTTTCGGGGTGGTTGAATCACAACCGATGGGTGGCGGTCTGATATGCGTATCCTGTTCTATCAGAGTGGCGCGGATCTCTATGGCTCAAGTCGGTCTCTGTTGCGCCTGGCTGGGCGGTTAGTGAGGGATGGTCACGCGGTCAAGGTTGTGTTTCCGGCTGATGGGCCTTTGGTGCCTGCTCTGCGGGGGGAAGGTGTTGAAGCCGAGGTCGCCAAGGTGTTTCCCCTCGTTGAACGCTTCGTCTTTCGGAGTCCTGTCGGCATCCTGAAGTTCCTCTGTTCTCTGCCGCTGGCTGTCTTCGGCGCATGTAGTACAATACGAAGGTTCAGACCGGACATTGTGCACAGCAATACATCTGTCATTCCTTTTCCGGCTGTGGCGACGCGCCTGCTTCGTGTACGGCACGTCTGGCACATTCGTGAAACGTACGTTGAGTTCGGGGCGTTCTGGCGGTTCTACAGGCGCTACATGCGGTATGGCAGCGACGTGGTCGTTGCGGTGTCGACTCCCATCGCGCGTCAGTTTCCGGAGCTACCGCAGGTTCGCGTGATTCACAACGGACTTCCATTGAGCGAGGCCGTGCCGGCTGCGCCGGAACGCCTTCATGCCTTCCGCGAGAAGTTCAACCTGGGGGCGGCCCGACTCGTCGGGCTTGTCGGACGCATCAAGTATGTCCGGAAGGGGCAGGAGATACTCGTCGATGCCGCTGCGGAGTTGAAGCCGCGTTTTCCGGGGGTCCGCTTCCTTCTGGTGGGGAGCCCATATCCCGGCAACGAGCTTCATCTTGAGAGATTGCGGGAACGCATCCGCGAGCGCGGGGTTGAGGATACTGTGGTCTACACGGGAGACGTGGCCGACATCAATGCCGTGTATGGCGTGCTTGACATCTCGGTGCTGGCATCGCAGCTTCCAGAGCCCTTTGGCGGCGTGGTGATTGAATCCATGGCCCATGGGCTTCCCGTCGTCGGCACGGCTATCGGGGGGACCCTTGAACAGATTGCGGATGGGGAGACCGGCATTCTGGTGCCGCCCGGAGATGCCGGCGCGATGGCCGAGGCGATCGCGCGGTTGCTTGAAGATGATGCGCTTCGGGAGCGTATGGGAAAGGCCGCGAGAAGACGCTACGAACGGTGTTTTGAATTTGAGCAGTTCTATGAGCGTGTCACGTCGCTCTACCGGGAGGTTGCGGGGCACGAGCCAAAGGAAGGTATGAGCTGATGACAGCGCAGCGGTGTAGAATTGGTCCAGTCGGTATCTCCTGCGTCACAATGCAACAGGCTCTTGACCGTCTTCGCGTGGCGCTTGGCGGTGAGGCAACCACATCTGCCCCGCTCGTGATCCAGGCGGTCAATGCCCACATCTGCAACATGGCGGGCCGTGATGCTGATCTTGCGGACCGTCTGAATTGCTCGGGACTTCTGCTAGCTGATGGTATGTCGATTGTATGGGCTTCGCGCCTTCTGCGGAGACCTCTCTCTGAGCGCTGCAACCTGACGGAGTTCTTCAGGCTCTACCTGGAGGCGGAGATGCCGGCTGCGATGGCCGTGCTGGTGGGGTGTGGGGAGGAGGACGCACGGGCCGCTGCCGAGGCTATTCATGCCGGTAGCAAGCATTGCCGCATCCTAGAGACGATGGATGGCTACCGATCGGAGGCCTTCTATCGCAATTGGTTGCGTTCGCGCCCTGAGCCCATCGATATGCTTCTTGTGGGTATGGGCACGCCACGCTCCGAAGCATTGATCGCGTTGGCGAGGGACGTTCAGGCGGCTCGTGTAATCTGCCATATTGGCGGCGGCACGGTACGCTTTCTGGCGGGTACTGATGCCGAAGCCCCCCAGTGGCTGCGCCGGATCGGGCTTCAATGGCTCCACCGCCTGCTGCTGCATCCCAGCATGTGGCGGCGATATCTGCTTGGTAATCCGCGTTTCGCCCGGCTAGTGTTCCAGCAGTACTGCCGGGAGCGATCCGCCTCTGCTGCAGGCGGACACAAGGGGGCGTAGATGATGAGATCGAGGACAGGCGCGACATCGGGGTGGCCATGGGATGCTGTCTGGGGCGTGGTCATTGCCGGGCTTGTGGTGGCTCTCTTCCATGGGTTCGGGACGGCCGAAACCCACGGTGAAATCGGCCGATCGCTCTTCCGTTGGATTGGTGTCCAGTGGGCCAATCGTGAGGGGGATTTCTCGCACGCCTGGTTGATGCCGGTCATCAGCCTTGGATTCGTATGGGTGCGACGCCGGCAGATCGCCGCGGCCCCGAAGCGCGTATGCTGGCATGGCGTCGGCCTCGTGGCCCTGCTGCTGTTGGGGAACTGGCTCATGGTGCGTGCGGAACAACCTCGCCTCTCTCTTCTGACATTTGCGGCACTGACGTGGGCCATTCCTTATGGCCTGTATGGATTTGACGTGGCGCGCCGGTTGATCTTTCCCTCCCTCTACCTGATGCTCTGTTTCGGGTCCTACTTCCTTGTGGCATTGACCTTCAAGTTGCGCCTGTTGAGCAGCGCCGTCTCGGCCGTGCTGTTGAACGGACTGGGGATCGCCACGGAGCGGCATGGCACCGCACTCTACTCCGCAGCCGGTGGCGGATTCAGCCTGGACGTTGCTGATCCGTGCAGTGGGTTGCGTTCGCTGGTGGTGATCACCGCGCTGTGTGCCCCCTATGCTGTATTGACGCAACCCAAGTTGTGGGGGAAGTGGCTTCTGTTTGCGCTCTCGATCCCGTTGGCCGCGATCGCCAATATCTGTCGAATTCTGATTCTTGCGGGTATTGCTGCGCTTATGGGGCAGGAAGTGGCGGTGCGTATCTACCATGATTTTGCGGGGCTACTGGTCTTTGGCATTGCCACTATCCTCATCACCGTGACGGGGCGCATCTTGTTGCGCTACCAGAAGGAGAATGTGAAGGAATGACACGGGCGCAACATGCAGCAGCCGGCGTGATTGCAGGACTACTATTGGCAGGTATCGTTGTGATTGCCGTAGATCGTCCCGCCTATTCGCGTGATTCAGCGGCTCACGCGCTTCCGGAATCGGTTGGCGAGTTCGTGGGTGAGGGCGTATCGTTCTGTCAGAATGATCAATGCCTCGCTGTCATCATGGATTCGGAGCATGCGGGCGCGACGCAATGTCCTGAATGCGAGGGCGAACTGCGGGGCGTTTCGCTCGCGGAGCTGCGTAAGTTGCCGGCGGATACGGAGGTGCGCAAACGACAGTATCGAGATGGCCGGCAGTCCTACGGGGTTTCTTCCGTCGTGTCCGGATACTCACGGGCGGGCATTCATCGCCCTGAGGTATGTCTTGTTGCGCAGGGCTATCGCATCGTGGCACGGAGCATAGAACCGGTGACCGCGCCATCCGGCAAAACGTTTGATGTGGCGCGGCTGAGGGCAGTCAATGGATCGGGCCGTGCGGTGCACTACGTATACTGGTTCAGGAGTGGGCCGTATGAAACGGCCAGCCACACGACTCGCATTTTCCGCATGGGATGGGATGGCATTGTCCGCAACACCAGGCGGGCCTGGGTCTATTTTGCCATTGTGGCCCCCGCTGATGCCGTCTCATCGAGTGAGCGGGAGATCCACGATCTGCATCGATTCCTCGGTCTGCTCCACGACGGAATCGGCGTTGGTTCTGCCGACTAGTAGGCGCCGGTACCAAACAGGACGACCTTGGTCGTGCGTAGGACAATCTCGATGTCCATGATCCAGGTATGGTTGCGTAGGTAGTAGACGTCGAGGATGCACATGTTATGGAAGTCCAGATCGCTACGGCCCGAGATCTGCCAGAGGCAGGTCAACCCGGGGAGACCGCCGTGGCGGCTGTAGTGCCAGTCTTCGTAGTAGTTCTCGAAGTCCCGCTGGGGTAGGGGACGCGGACCCACGAGCACCATGTCGCCCTTGATGACATTCAGGAGCTGGGGCAACTCGTCGAGACTGAACCGCCTCAGAAAACGACCGATCGGTGTGATTCGCGGGTCTTGTTTGATCTTGAAGAGCGCCCCCGCCGATTCGTTGAACTCCTCCACCTGAGCCTGAAGTTCCTCTGACTTGTTGCGCATGGTGCGGAATTTGTACATTCGGAACGGTTTACGGTTCACCCCGATGCGCTCCTGGACGAAGATGGCCGGTCCGCGGCTGGTGATACGTACCAGTAGAGCGATGATGAGAAGCAAGGGAGACAGGAGTACCAGTCCCGCCGCGGAGATAGCAAACGTCATCGCCCTTCGCACGATGCCGAGCTTGCCCTGGTTCTCCGGGGCATCAAAATGCACCAGCGGGGTGCCGTGGATAATGTCGCATGGGAGATGGGCGCGGGAGACGAGGACATCCAGTTTCTCTGAGAGAATCTTGGTTGGAATGCCGAGTGTATCGGTTTCTTCAAGCACCTGCATGATCTGTGGCACGCTTAGGTCCTTGTCCGATGCAATGAGCATATCGGCTTTACAGGCTATTGCCGCAGAGGCGATGCTGCGCAGCTGCTGTTCGAACGGGGCTTCCTTGTCGAGCACAAGCTGCTTTGCACATGTGATTCCATGGGGTTGCAGTACCTCGAGAACCGTGGCGATGAAAGAGGCCTCTTCCCCACTGCCGACAAGAAGGGCCTGGCATGTGTCGATATCCCAGCGCTTCCTTATGATCTCCGAGAGGCGCGCGGCCAACCGCCTGAAGACGATGCAGAAGACAATGTTCATGACGATTACCGACGCGAACATGCTGCGAGGGTGGTAGATGTTCCGTTGCAGGTACCAGTAGGTATAGAAGATTGCCAGGGTAATCGTGTTCGCCACGATGACGTTCCATGCAATGGGCTGTTCCAGGAGAAAACGTCGTCCCGTGTAGAGGTGACGGAGTGCGTACAGCAGGCAGACGGTCAACGTGATAATCAGGATGATCCGCAGGCCGGCCGTGTAGTAGAACGTCTCCAGTATCGGACCGACGTCACCCATGGGTTGGTCTGCTATGAGTTTGGGCAGTGTACCGTAGATATGCTCCCCAACGTCGCTATGGAACCGCAGGAAAATTGTGGCATAGTAGGCCGCCACGATGGCCAGAAAATCGGCTAGGAACATGGGCAGCCAGGGGAACTTCGATTTCTTTCTGCCGAATTGCATAGGAGTGCACGGTACACTGACGTCGGCGTCCGTGCAAGCGGAGGCTTCAGGCTTGTGTGTGTCGTGATGATGCTGTATTTGTTGATGAACTGAATGATCTTAAGGAGGGGTGGGAATGTTCACGGGTGTATATACGGCGATAGTGACGCCATTCAATGCTGACGGGGCGGTAGACTTTGGTAGTTTGGATGCGTTGATTGATCGTCAGGCTGCCGCGGGGGTAGATGGAATTGTCTCGGTCGGGACAACGGGGGAGTGTCCAACACTGAGCGTTGATGACCATGATCGCGTGATTCATGCGACGGTTGAGGCGTGTCGCGGTCGCATGAAGGTGATTGCCGGAACCGGTGCCAATTCAACCGCCGAAGCTTTGGATTTGACGGCACGAGCCAAGGACGCAGGGGCCGACGGGACCTTGCAGGTGACGCCCTACTACAACAAGCCGAACCAAGAGGGACTCTACCGTCACTTCTCCGCCGTGGCGGACCTCGGGCTTCCCGTTGTCCTTTACAATGTGCCTGGTCGCACGGGCCGCGAAATCGCAATCGAGACGATCGTTCGACTGGCAGATCACCCTTCGGTCGTGACGGTAAAAGAGGCGGGGGGCTGCGTGGACCGGGTCAGCCAGATTTTGAGCGTCTGTGATATCGGCGTGCTCTCTGGCGATGATGCGCTCACGCTGCCGATGATGAGTGTGGGTGCAGAAGGCGTCATCAGCGTCGCATCGAATGTGATTCCCGAGGTGCTGGTCCGTATGGTCCAAGCGGCCCGAGAAGGACACTGGGATGACGCGCGGGAGATTCACCTCGCACACCACAAGCTGTTCTCCGACATGTTCCTGGATACGAATCCGATCCCTGTGAAGGCCGCCTTGGCGATGATGGGCCTTTGTGATGAGGGGTGTCGTCTTCCGCTGTGCGAAATGCAGAACGATTTGAAAGAAAGCCTCCGGTCGACCCTGAAGGCCGCCGGCGTGATATAGGGAATCAGAATGACAAAAGTAGCAATCGCGGGTGCAGCGGGTCGCATGGGGCAGGCACTGATACGGTGTTCTCTACAGTCCGAGGAAATCGAGGTGGTGGGGGCAACCGAGCGGGAGGGGCATGAGGCCCTGGGGCAGGATGCCGGTACCTTGATCGGTGGTGAGCCACTGGGCGTGGCCATAACTGACGACTTGGCCGCCGTGATGCCCGCTGCCGATGTCCTGATCGACTTCACGTACCATGCTGCCGTACCCGTCAACACGGACATTGCAGCGAAGGCTGGGCGTGCCGTGGTAATCGGCACAACGGCTCTCGAGGATGCCGAACTTGCGGTTGTCGAAGCAGCGGCAGGCAAAGTACCCATCGTTCTGGCCCCGAATATGAGCCTTGGCGTCAATCTGCTTTTCGCCGTATCGAAGCGGGCCGCGTCTGTGCTTGGGCCAGGGTATCGCGTCAGAATTGACGAAACACACCATATCCACAAGCTGGATGCACCCAGTGGTACTGCTCTACGCCTTGGCGAGAAGGTGGCCGAAGGCGCCGGTGTCAGTTTTGAAGATACATGGCTGCACGACGAAGGTGGGCAGCAGGAATCCTATCCGGAGGGGCGAATCCCCATCCGTTCCTTCCGGGAAGGCGAAGTGGTGGGGGACCACACGGTCTGTTTCGAGAACGACGTTGAGCGCATTGAGTTGACGCACCATGCATGGAGCCGGGATGCGCTGGCGATGGGATCGCTGCATGCCGCAAAATGGGTCTGCACCAAACGGCCCCGACTCTACGATATGCAGGATGTGCTGGGATTGAGTACATGAAGATTCTCGTCCTCGATGACGATACGGTTCTACTGACCGTGATGGAATCTGTTCTTTCGAAGAACGGCCATGAGGTCACCTGTATCGATAACCCGGAAGAAGCGGTTGGGCTGGTTGCTGAGAACGACTACGATTTTCTCCTCGTTGACTATCAAATGGAAGGCAAGACCGGCGTCTGGTTCATGGAAAATGTGAATCTGCCGGCCCAAACGAAGGCACTGCTGATAACGGGTAGCGTTGACCGGGATATCATCACCAACATGTTTGACCTGGGTGCCTCCGGGTATATCATCAAGCCTTTCGATGAAGCCGAACTGTTGCGGCATCTTGAATTCCACACGAAGTAGTGATCAATGTCACCATGGACGACAAGTAAGATCCGGGAGAGCAAGGGGCAGGAGCGGATTGCATGCCTGACGGCAAGTGATTACGCGACAGCCCGTGTGATGGATCAGGCGGGGATACCCCTCGTGCTTGTGGGGGATTCCCTCGCGATGACAACCCTGGGGTATGAGACGACACTTCCGGTCACGATGGCCGAGATGTTGCATCACACGTCCGCTGTGGTTCGTGGTGTTGAAAACGCCCTTGTCGTTGCCGACATGCCATTCATGTCCTACCAGGCTTCGGTTGAGCAAGCCCTGGAGAATGCCGGTCGCTTTCTGAAGGAAGCGGGTGCGGATGCTGTCAAGATTGAGGGTGGAAGTCTGCGTGCCGAGACCGTGAGGGCTTTCGTTGCAAATGGCATTCCCGTTCTTGGCCATATTGGTCTGACGCCACAGAGCATTCGGCAGATGGGTGGGTACAAGGTCCAGGGCAAGGTAAGTGAAGAGGCCCAGACGTTGCTCGCCGATGCGAAGGCGCTCGCCGATGCCGGCGTGTTTGCCCTGGTGCTTGAGTGTGTGCCGCGAGGATTGGCTGCCGATATCACGCAGAGCATACAGGTTCCGACAATTGGAATCGGTGCGGGGCCTGACTGTGACGGGCAGGTTCTTGTGACGAACGATATGCTGGGAATGTACTCGGACTTATCGCCGTCGTTTGTGAAACGCTATGCCGAGCTCGGGGCCCTGATGCGAGAGGCGTTCGAGAACTACCGGGACGAGGTCGTGCAAGGTGACTTTCCTACCGACGCTCACAGCTTCTAGTTGCTGTCTGCTACCACTCTGATGTGAAGAGTTTTGCACCCGGCAACGGTGGCAGCGAGGCGAGCACGTCGCGAACCCGCCTCTGATCTCCAGGGAACACGAGGTCAGGTTTGATGTCGGCCAGGGGTTGGACCACGAAACGCCGTTCCGCCCAGCGAGGGTGGGGCAGTGTGAGGTCATCATCATCGCTCATCGTGTCGCCGGCAAAGAGCATGTCAATATCAATGGGCCGAGGAGCAAAGCGATCGTCGGTTCTCATACGACCCAAGTCCTCTTCGATCCTATGAATGGCATCTGAGATGACATCGGGCGGCAGATCGCTTGCGATAACCAGAACGGCGTTCAGGTAGTTCAGGTCTTCGTACTCAGGGCGGACCCCGACGGGCTCCGTCTCATAGACGTTTGACCTCCGCACGTCAGTTACCCCGGGGATCTGTTCGATGCAGATTCTGGCCTTCTTGAGAAATGCAAGGCGATTTCCGAGGTTGGACCCAAGGCTTAGTCCGTATTCCATGAAGTGTCTTCCGGGTGGTCTAAGTGGAGCCAGTTGAGGGACTCGAACCCCCGACCTAGTGATTACAAATCACTTGCTCTGCCAACTGAGCTAAACTGGCGTTGTCGACGTGAAAAGTCGCGGGGTACTGTAGCCATCTGAGGCTGATTGTCAACGTCAGAACGTACCCCGTGCTTCTATTTTACGAATCGGCGAATTGCTGCCAGCAGGTCGTCCGTGTTGTTCGACGTCAGGTACTGCGATACGCCCTCCGGAATGCGGCGCCCGTATCGGCTCTCCTCATCGAATGTTCGCGTTTCATCGTAGAGAATGATCGGTACGTGTTTTGTGCTCGGCATGGCTCGTACAAGGGGTGCCACGACACGGCCGTTCATGCCGGGGAGGATGTCCTTCATGACGATGGCTGCCGGTTTCGTTACGGCAGCCGTTTCCAGAAGTTCGGCGCCCGTTTCACAGAGCTGGACATCGAATCCCGCAAGGTCAAGATCCTTCGTGAGTCGCTTGACGACCTCAACGTCGTTCTCTCCCAGCAGAAGCTTCTCCCGCTGCCTGCTAGGCTCTTCCACTTCCTCTAGTTGCTGGCGGGGGTTGTCGGCAAGGACCTTGTTAACCTTGCTGAGCAGTTCCTGTTCCGAGCAGGGCTTGGCCACGAACCCGGCAACATTCAGGGCATCAAAGAACTCCTGCATTGCCGCGCGTGCCGTGAAGACCAGGACGGGGTAGGGAAGCGTCTCATTTTCCTTCTGCAGCTTGTTTAAGAAGCCAATCCCACCGATACCAGGCATGCTGATGTCAAGAATGATGAGATCCGGGTCAAGTTTCTCAAGCTTTTTGAGTGCTTCTTCACCGCTCCTCGCTACGACAACTTCGAAGCCCTCGTACGTGAGATAGTCGGCAAGCGTGATCCCTAGATGCTTGTTGTCATCAACCAGGAGTAGTGTTGGTTTTTTCTTATCTTCAGCCATGGTATCTTCCTATTCTGGGCTCTGTAGCGCTTCTCTAATTCTTGCCGTCAGTTCATCAAGCCTGAAAGGCTTGGCCAGAAATGACTCCCCGCCGATGCTCCCCCCGTGCATACGTTCCTCGGATTTGCTCACAACGGCGGTTGTGAATATGATTGGGACATGCTTCAAGCCAGGTTTGGTTCGTATTGCCTGGGCGACATCACCACCGTCCATTTCCGGCATCATGACGTCCAGCATGATGACGTCGGGGCGAACCGTCTTGAGTTTCTCAAGCGCTTGCTTTCCGTCGCCTGCAGCGACAACGTCGAACCCCTCGAAACGAAGAAAGTCTGTGATCGTTGTCAGCAGGTGTTGGTCATCATCGACGACCATCACGGTGGCTTTTGTGTTTGGTGTCATCCGCTAATCCCTCAAATGCATTGCCACAGTGTGTACCTGTTTGCGCTATCTTGCAAGATAGTGTTTTCCAATAATTGCGCTTTCGATAGCGTCGAGCAGGGCCTCTCGCTCCTCCACGGTTTTGCCAGGGCAGGTACACTGAATCGCTCCAACATATCTCGAGTTTCCCGGTTAAGCTCAGATCCTGTGAGAACAACGATGGGAACCCGGCGCAGCTCGTGGTCCGCCTTCACCATGGCAATCAGCATGTCGCCGGATATCTTGGGCATGACCAGGTCGACGAGCAGAATGTCGGCGCGCTTTTGAGTAAGAACAGTCAGGGCCTCGTGGGGGTCGGAAACGGGAAGTACCGCGTAGCCGTCAGTGGCAAGTTGGGTACAGGCCACCTCCAATACCTCGGGGCAGTCGTCGACGGCCACGATGGTCGGTGGCTCCGGAGCTGCGGGAAGTGAGACGGTGACACGAGTGCCCCGATCCCGTCCCGGCGGCGGGCTCTGGATGGCAATCGTTCCGCCATGCAGTTCTACGATCTCCTTTGCCATGGAGAGTCCCAGGCCCATCCCGTCAACATGGTCTCCAACGCGGAAGTAGCGGTCCGTTACCTTGTCAATATACTCGTGGGGAATACCGCTGCCGGCATCCGTTATTGCAACACAGAGCATGTCGACAGGGTCGGTGGCCCGGAATAGCTGGACATTGATGGTGCCGTCGGGGCTCGTGTAGTCCATGGCGTTTCGCACGATGTTGAGCAGGACGCGCTCTATCTTTGTGACATCACAGGCAGCGAACCCCATGTTGTCCGGGATGTCGGTTTCGAGCGAGATGCTGCGTTCGTCCAGTTCGATCATCACGCTCTTAAGTGTGTGCCGTAGAAAGCGGCCAAAGGGGACAACGGCCTGCTCGAGCTTCAAGGTGTTGGCTTCGATTCGGCCCAGGTCCAGAATATCACTTATGGTCCGGTGCATTCGCCGGGTGTCATCGCGCACCATTTCGAGATAGATCCTGACACGGTCCGGCACCTCCCCCATAAGGCCCTTCAGCAGATTGCCGACCGCGTAGCTCATGGAGGCAAGCGGTGTCTTGAGTTCATGCGATACATTGGTGACAAACTGGGTCTTGGCGCGGTCATGTTCTTCCAGGCTGGAGATAGCCTGGCGCAGGCTCCGCTCTGTCTCTTTGCGGACCCCAATCTCTTCAGTGAGCTGACGGTTTGTTTCTTCGAGCTCCCGCGTGCGGTCCTGCACGAGCTCTTCAAGTTGGTTCTTATAGCGATGTAATGCCGTTTCCGTGGCTTTACGCTGGATAGCATATTGGACGGATCGCACCAGGACATTGGCTGTTTCGACGGAGCCTTTGACCAGGTAGTCCTGGGCGCCCTGGTGAACAGCCTTCACGGCAAGCTCATTGTCCTCAAGCCCCGTCATGAGAATGATCGGCAGATCCGGTGCGCCTTCTCGCATGGTGGTGAACGTTTCCCAGCCCGTGGAGTCGGGAAGCGTCAAGTCGAGGATGACGACATCGAAAACGTTTGCTGCGATCGCGGCAATACCGTCGTCCAGTGTTTGCCGCCATTCGATCGTGAAACGCTGTTCGGCTTCCTTCAGAAGTTGCGATGTCAGGATGAAATCATCCTCATCGTCTTCAACGAATAACACGGTGATGGGCTCTGTGCGCATGCCGGTCCCTACAGGTCTGGGGGTAGCTCCACGATTTCAAGCCAGTAGTGTCCCAGTTCCTTGACAAGGTCCACAAGCTTATCGAACGTAACGGGTTTCCTGATGTATGAGCTGATGCCCATGTCGTATGTCGAAATGATATCCTCTTCCGCCGATGACGTCGTCAGCACGATGACGGGAATTCGCCGCAGCTTTTGATTGGCCTTAATTTCCTTTAGGGCTTCCCTGCCATCCTTTCGGGGCATGTTCAGATCAAGCAGAATAATGTGTGGGTGTGCTGCATCCGCGTATTCGCCTCTCTGGAGAAGATAGTCCATCAGCTCTTCGCCATCGGCAACAATGGCCAGGTCGTTGGCCAGTCGTGCCTCCTCGAACGCTTCTCGCACGAGCATCTGGTCTTCGACATCGTCCTCAGCCATAAGTATGGAAATCGGTGTTGCGGGTCCCATCATTGTATTTCTCCTTCGTTGCCCCTTATTCAGTGCTGGGTAGAAGAATCCTAAAGCAGGCACCTTCACCTTCTTCACTGATCGCCGTTAACTGTCCATCATGTCGTTCAGCAATTCTGCGGCAGATCGCAAGCCCTATGCCGGTTCCCGGGTACTCTTGAGCCCCATGCAGGCGCTGGAAGACACCAAAGATCCGATCCACATCCTCCTGTGGAAACCCGATACCGTTGTCTTCTATCATGATTTCATGCTGGGGGACATCATTCTCTTCGTCGGGTGGCACAATCGTACTTGTTACTTCTACGATCGGCGGGACGTCCGCCCTGTGGAATTTCAGTGCGTTGCCGATGAGGTTCTGGAACAGCTGGCGCATCTGGATTGGGTCAGCCACCAGCGTTGGTAATGGCCCAATATTGACGGTTCCACAGGTCTCATGAAGGCTGGCCTCAAGGTCCGACAGAACGCCTTTGACCATCTCATTCAAGTCCACCGGTTCGTGAGGCTTCTCGCGCGTTGTGACCCGCGAGTAACGGAGCAACCCCTCAATCAGTTCCACCATGCGGCCTGCTGAATGCTGCATCCGGCTCAGTGCATCCTGTATGTCGGGTGCCAGCTCAGACTCATCATGCCCCATGATGATATCGGCAAAGGTCGTGATCTTCCGCAAGGGCGCCTGAAGATCGTGTGAGACGGCGTAGGCAAACTGTTCGAGATCCTCATTGGAGCGTTGCAGCTCCGTCAGGGTCCGCTCCAGTTTTAGCGTGGTCAGCTTTACATCGGTAATATCCAGTAGGGAAAACACCATGCCCGTTACTTCGTCGTCTGAGTTCATGTTTGGGGCAACGGAGGCACGGACATAGAATGTGCTCCCGCGCACCGTCTCGCAGGCGAGCTCCTGGGCCCACGCAAGTCGTCGGGACACCGCCATCAAAATGGCATTCGCTGTATCGTCGTCGCACAGAAACGTGCGCATGTTCTTCCCGACCATGTCCTCCAGACTGCGCATGCCCCAGAGTTCAAGCATGGCAGAGTTAACGTAGCTGATGTTACCCTTGAGGTCGGCTACGGCGATGCCGTTAGCCGCATTCTGGATGGCAGTGTGACCGGTCCGGAGACGGTCCTCGGCCTCCCGGCGAACGGAGATGTCGCGGATGAAGAAGCAGTAGTATTCGGTATCCTGCAGTGAAACACGATTGACGGAGATTTCGGCAGGGAACATCCGTCCGTCGCTGCAAACACAGGCTGCTTGAATGAGAAGGAATTTGTCATTCTCCAGGCTACCCCGGACTTCGTCTATCAGCGTCATGTCCGAGCCGTAGAGCATCCCGACGATGCTACATCCCAGGATGTCGCTGTGCTCATAGTTGAGGAACTGACAGGCTCGCCCATTGGCATCCAGGATGTTCCCGGAGGTGTCGGTGAGCAGAGCACCATCATATACGCTATCGAGCAGTTGCTGGAAATCAGCCCCCCCCAGGGGGCGATAGGAGTCCTGAGCATCAAGGGGATTGGCCAGGCTCACGTTCTGGGTCTGTCGCTTGGCAGACGCATAGTCAGGCAGGATGTCGATTCGTGTTGTCGTGGCGAGTATATTCCGGTCCATAGAGCTATACTCCCAGGGTTTGTGTGACGGCCTTCAGAAGCGCGGGGCCATCATTAGCAGAGAGGAAACAGGACACGCCTACCGGCATACCAGAGTCCTGAGTGCCGTCATCACGTGCGTCATCATAGAGTACAATAGGTATTGACCGCGTGCTGGACATAGCCGCCATCAAGGGGGCTGCAACGTGTCCCTTTATATTGGGTAGCGAGTCTTTGATCAGCACAACGTCAGGCTGGTTCTCCCGGGCCGCATCCAGGAGCTCCGTCGCTGTCTGCAGGACATCGACCCGGAAGCCGGCTGAAAGAAAGAAGGCCGTCAGTTCCGTCGCCGTCTCCGCATCATCTTCCACAAGCATCAGCCGGCTGGGAAGGTCTTGCTTTGCAGCCGCCTGGCGTTCGTGGCGCGCGAGAATGCTGCGCACTTCGGAAACAAGCACAGGCTCCGGGCAGGGCTTCATAAGAAAACCATCTATAGGGAGCTTTGCGAAGAACGACCGGAGCGTGCCGCGTGCCGTCAGCACAAGAACGGGGTGTCTTGGTACGCCGGATTCGTCGGAAATCTGCTTCAGGAATTCAATTCCTCCCATTCCCGGCATACTGATGTCCAGGATGATCAAATGGGGAGCCATTGATGTCAGTTTTTCCAATGCCTCTTCGCCGCTTGACGCCGTTTCGACATTGAATCCTTCGAATGAGAGGAAGTCCTTGAGTGCTACCTGGAAGTGCTCGTTGTCATCGACGACAAGAAGTGTGTGTGAGCGGTTCTCTTTCATTGTTGTGTAAGTCCCATTGCATCGGCATTCAAGTATCGCATGCCGAAGACGGTTGTTTCAATCAGGTCCAGAAGATAGTCGAGCTCCCAGGGCTTCGATAGGGTCGGGATGGAGAAGCCTTCGAGGATCTCGCGCCTGGTTCGATCAAGCTCGCTGCTCGTAATCGCAATGATGGGGATATGGCGCCATGCGGGATGAGCCTTGATCTCGGCGATCATGGCTACGCCGTCTAGAACAGGCATGATTAAGTCGGTGATGATGATGTCAGGATGCGTGGCTTCAAGGAGTTCCATGGCTTGCCCGCCATCCTTGCAGTGGGCCACCTTGTAGTCCTGGCCGCCGAGTTGCCCTGAGATGAGCTTACCCGTAACATCACAGTCATCCACCGTTAGTACGTAGGGGGGCGTGCTTTTCGGCAGCCTTACATCGACTCGTGTTCCGCTCTCCCGGTCGGGGGGAGGGCTGGACAGGGAAAGGCTGCCGCCGTGCAGTTCAACGATACTCTTCGAAATGGCCAGACCTAAGCCCGTGCCTTCAGCATGTTCGCCGACGCGGAAGTAGCGCTCTGTCACCTTCTCGAGATGCTCTTTCGGAATGCCAATGCCGCTATCCGTAACGGATATCAGGAATTGCTGTTCGTCCTGTGGATCCGTGTCGAAGGAGACCTTAATGGATCCTTCAGCCGGGGTGAATTTGACGGCGTTGCGGATGATGTTGAGTATGACGCGTTCTATCTTCTGGGGATCACATTCTGAGAATCCTGTTGCCCGGGTGACAATGCTAAGTTCAAGTTGGCCCTCGGCTGCCTGAAGCTGAAGGGATTCAACCGTCCGACGTACCAGGCGCCCCAATGGAATTCGTACTTTGTCAAGAGCCAGTCGGTTCGACTCGATACGGCTCAGGTCCAGAATGTCGCCGACGGTGTGACTCAAGCGCTGTGCGTCTTCTTTTAGCATTTCCAGGTAGGTCACGGCCCGGTCCGGTATCGGTCCCACGATGCCTTTGAGAAGGTTGTCAATCGCGTAGCTCATGGATGCCAGTGGCGTCTTGAGTTCATGCGATACATTCGATACAAACTCGGTCCGAGCACGATCATGTGCTGTCAGCCGTTCATTGGCCGTCTGCAGTTGCGTATTCGACTGCTCCAGTTCATTGGTCCGGTCGCTGACCATCTCTTCCAAGTGATCACGGTAGCGCTTGAGGGCGAGCTCCGAACGTTTTCGCTCAATCGCGTAGCGGATAGCCCGAGCCAGCCGATCTCGATCGATGTGCCCTTTGAAGAGGTAGTCCTGAGCGCCTACCTGGACGGCCTTGACGCCCATGCTCTCATCAGAGAGTCCCGTGAGTAGAATGACGGCGATATCCGGCGCGTGGGACAAGGTGCTAACCAGTGTTTGCCATCCCCGGGAGTCGGGAAGCGTCAGGTCGAGTAAAATGACATCCGGCGGGGCCTCATCGATGAGCGTGAAGGCATCACGTAGCCGACCCGCACTCCTTACGCCGAAGTTCTGAGGTCCGGCTTGGGATAGTAGGTGTTTCGTGATGACGACATCGTCTTCATCATCCTCGATCAGTAGGACCTTGATGGATTCTTCGTTCATTGTTCCCTATCGAATCGCTGTTCGTACGGTAGCGTGACCGCGAAGGTTGACCCGATCCCCTGTTCTGACGTTACCGAGATATCACCACCATGAACATCGGCGATACGCCGGCAGATGGCCAACCCGATGCCCGTTCCTTCATAGACGTGCCGCGCATGCAGCCGTTGGAAGATCTCGAAAATCCGAGCCTCATATTTCTGGTCAAATCCCATGCCGTTGTCCTCGACGGAAATGGTGACACGATCACCCTCAGAGACGGCGAAGACCTTGATTTCAAGGTGCGCGTCTGTGCGTCGGAATTTGATGGCGTTGGCAAGGAGGTGGCGGAACAACTGCTGCATCTGGGGTTGTTCGGCGTCGATCGTGGGCAGGTCGCCGATCACAATCGTCCCGCCTGCGTCAGCGAGGTCCTGCTCGAGATCTTTCACGACCTGCTCGAGAATGCCGTTCAAGTCAACAGACCGGAAAATAGGTTTGCGGCGGGCAAGGCGTGAGAAGGCCAGCAGGTCATTGATCAGAAACTGCATCTGTTTGGCTGACTGAACGATGCGTTCCAAGTAGTCCCGTGCCCGCGCGTCCAGACCATCACCCGCGGCCGACGCCAGGCGGTCACCAAAGGCCAGCATTTTCCGAAGGGGTTCCTGGAGGTCGTGCGCGGCAACCTGGGCGAAACGTTCCAGCTCACTGTTCGTGGTCTCCAGATCAGATAGCGTTCGCCGTAGCATGCGTTCGGCCCGTTCATGCTCCTGTACCTCTCGCCGGAGATCCTCATTCGCCCGTTCCAATTCAGCGGTGCGCTCTGACACTATTTTCTCGAGCTGATCGCCGTACTGGCGGAGCTCCTCCTCAGCTTTGCGGCGCTCCGCAACTTCGTTACTCAACTCAATGTCCCGCTGTTGGATGGTATGGAGCATCTCGTTGAACGCATCATTGCATGACTGGATTTCCTCGCTGCCCTGTTTCGTCGCCCGCAGTGAATAGTCCCCTTCCTTGGAGACGTGGCGCGCCATGTGGGCCAGGTCCAGAATAGGCCTTGAAATGACGGATTGCAGCTTTGCGGCCGCAAGGAGAGCCAGCAACAGCGCGCCCAGCACAATGAAGACGAGGGTGATGACATTCCGCCTGGCGGCATCACGCAGGGATGACAGATCATCCTCGATACAGACTGAGCCAAGGATCTGGCCCCTAACGGCAACGGGGGCGTAGACCCGCACATGGTGGTTCTGGAACATGTGCCCTGAACCCTCCATCGGGGCTTGATAGGCGGATTGCGGCCTGCCTTCTGGTGTATACGATGCGAACACGGCACCGTTAGCGTCATACGTGTATGCCGCTGAAACCGATTCCCGCGTATGAAGAATCTCCAGCATATGCGCAGCATCATCTTCACCATCAAAGGTAAGAGCGGCCTCGCTGTTGTGAGCAATGGCCTCAGCCATTCCCTGCAAATCCTGGACAAGGCTGCGCCGGTTGCTGATGTAGGAGAGCGATCCGAATGAAATGCCACAGGCTACAACGGCAATTGTACACGTGATCATCTGGATCAGTGTCAGCTGTGCCCTTGTCGTTGTTCCAATTCTCATGGCTCAAACCCGACGTACGATAGCCTCTCGTGCTCGATGAGGCAGCGCTGCCTCCATGCACGATGAGTCCCCCATGGCCGTCTTGCCCGCGTCTGTACGTGTTCCCCGTGGCATGTTCCTCCCATACCGTGGTTTTGTCAATTCGGGGAATTGCTGGTTTTTCCATCGGGGAATCCCTTACGCAAGCGGGATATGGTGTGGCAGACTCGTGCCTGGCAGTCCGGTTAGCCGCGGGGCGTTCGCTTCCAGGTGCCGGACATATTGCCGCCGAGATAGCGGACGAATCCGGCGAGAAGGGCCGCGTGCATTACCACGAAGTGGTCGCAGGTTGAGCAGAGCTGAGCTGTGCGCCCGCCCTGGTTCCGGTTCCGGAGAAGCACACCCACTCGCCCTATGAGCACGAGTGTGGTCAGCCCCATCGCGACGGCGTATGCCGGCCAGGCGTTTGCGAACGGGATACCTCGCAGCCATGCATCGCCGGCAACAAGGAAGCTGATTAGGGCCATCACGAGCAAGACGTGAGGCATCAACCACCGGAAGATCTTGTGGGACCAGAACGACCAGGCGAAGGCTCTGAACCGGGGGTGCAGGCATGCTTTGCACAGTACGGCAGCCTGGTAGTCGCCTGCACCGATACGGACGCGTCGCACCCATTCGTCCTCCACGGCAGGCAGCTCTTCTGCCGCGATGGCGTCGGGGTCGTACCGCATATGGTAGCCCTGTTCACGGACCTTCATTCCGATTACGAAATCATCGACAATGGTATTGGTGGGGATGGCCTTCCAGAAGAGTTCGGGCCTGATCGCATAGATTGCGCCATTGGCACCGAGGCAGGAGTCAAGTGAGGACTCCCAGGTCTTTAACTTGGTCTCAAGGCGCCAGTAAGCGCCCTCTTCAGCAGGGTTCTCGGAGGCGTTCCCTGTTTCCGTGAAGACCAGTCGTCCGCAGGCGCCACCGATACGCGCGTCACCGAAATGGGTGACGAGACGCCGGACGGCATCCGGCGCAAACATGGTGTTCGCATCTGTGAAGAGTAGAAGGTGCGGGGGGGCTTGTTCGACTTCTGTTTCGGCAACAAGTTTGCGCAGGACGGCAACCTTCCCTTCGTTCTCTGCGAACTCCAGAACTCGAATGCGCGTGTCTTGCTGAGCTACGTTCCTCGCCGCGGCCGCTGTTTCATCCGTGCATCCATCGGTTCCCAGTAGAACGATGAGCTTGTCTGGCGGGTAGTCGACCGACTGGAGGTTACGGATACGGTCTGCGATAACCTCTTCCTCGTTGAAGGCGGCCAGAAGGACGTAGACGAGAGGAAGCGCCTCTTCCGGCGGAACGGGTTGGTGGTGAGGCGATGTTGGCCTGGCGGCCAGGGCCAACAGAATGGGATAGCCTATCCATGTGTACACAACGATCAAGGCCAGGGCGAATAGGAGAATATTGAACACTGGAGACATGAAACGGTGATAGACGAAAACCGTGAAAACGTCAACAAGGGGCGGAGATCAGGTACGAGGGATTGCCGCTGCGGGAGGGGTCTGGTAAGGTGCGGTCATGTTACGTGCGATCGACAGGTGGTTGCCTGGATACGTGGCGTCGATTGGCCGGCGCCCGCCCATAAGCGGCGATATACGCCATCTGTTGGTTTGCGTCGCGGACCACTTTGAACCCCTGAACTGTACGATCCTTCCCGACGGAACCGTAACGGGAGGAGCTACGGCTTCGGACGCGCGCGCGTTCGTGGACTCGTGGTGCCGTGACTACCGTGAGACGCTGGCGGCGTTCCGGGATGCTGACGGGTATTCACCCCGCCACACCTTTTTCTACCCCTGGGATGAATATGAGCCTGGTTGCCTGGATATTCTGGCTGACTTCTGTCGCGACGGGCATGGCGAGGTAGAAGTGCACCTTCACCACCGCAATGACACGGAAGCCGGACTCAGGGATAAGTTGATTGCCTGTCGGGATACGTACGCGAACCAGCATGGCCTGCTGGGGCGGCGTCTGTCACCCAGCGCATCCGCTGCTGATCTGACGGCGGGGGGAGGGGCTCCGGCCTATGCGTTCGTCCACGGGAACTGGTGCCTGTGCAATGCAAGGCAGGACGGCGACTGGTGTGGCGTCGAGCGTGAGTTGTCCGTGCTTGCCGAGACCGGTTGCTATGCCGACCTGACCTTTCCGTCTGCACCGGACCGCACGCAGCCGCGCTTCGTGAACACCGTATACTATGGCCGCAATCCCGGGGGAGGGGAGCGTGGCGTTCAAGTTGATCGATGTGTTGGGCCCGGCGGCGAGCGCCGCAAGCCGGTGGATGGGATACTCATGGTTCCCGGCCCGCTGGGATTGAACTGGCAGGCTCGCAAGTTTGGCATTGTACCCAAACTGGAGAACGCCGAGATATCCGGAGCCAACCCGGCAACGGCTGAACGGCTGCGCCTGTGGCAGCGGCTTGCGGTGACTGTGCCGGGCCAGCCTGACTGGACGATCATCAAACTCCATACCCACGGTGCCGATCCCGCAAACCGTGGTGCGCTGCTCGGACCGGCCATGGCTGGCTTCCATGGCGCATTGAAAGAGGCATGCGATGGGGACAGCGGATGGCGTCTGCATTACGTAACGGCTCGGGAGCTCTTCAATATTATAAAGGCCGCCGAATCCGGCCATGGCGGCAATCCCGCTGACTACAGGAATGCGGCCATCGTGAGCCCCTAGCAGCCCTGAATCTTGTGTTGACGAGTCCTAGGGGGTTCCCCTATAGTCGCTTGGTATTCTCGGATTAGCGTGTCGTCTTGTCAGTGGTACTGTGGGAGAAGGGTTCATGAGTTACTATCGTGTGTTAGGACTTCAGAAAGAACCGTTCTCTACCAGCCCCGATCCATCCTTCTTCTATGCTTCATCCGGCCACCGAACGGCACTGTGCCGTCTCCAGATTGCGATTGCGCTCAAGCGTGGTCTCAGTGTGATGATTGGCGACATCGGCACAGGCAAGACCACGGTCAGCAGGAAGCTCTCCCGGGCATTGAACGAAGACGATAACGTGATTTTCCGGATGATCCTCAATCCCTACTTCCGTACCGAGAAGCAGTTCCTCTCCCGTATGGCTGCACTTTTCCATGTGCCGCTGCCCAAGGGAAGGCTGACGTCGCTTGACTATATGGAGGCCATCGAGCGGTACCTGTTTTCGCAGGGCGTGGAGCAGAACAAGACCGTTGTGCTTCTGATTGATGAATCTCAGATTCTGCCGGACTTCGTATTTGAGGTCTTGCGCATTCTCCTTAATTATGAGACTAACGAGTTCAAGATTTTGCAGCTTGTGCTTGTAGGACAAATGGAACTGTTGCCGCGCATTACGCGAATGGCAAATTTCTGGGATCGTGTTTCGGCCAAAGTGATGTTGAAGTCACTGGCGGTTGGGGAAGTTCGTGAGTTCATCGAGGCCCGTCTGCGTTATGCAGGCTACCGTAAAACGAAACCCATGTTTTCCCCCGAGTCGATTGAACTGATCTGCAAGCACACGGAAGGGTTCCCGCGACGCGTGAACCTTTTCTGTCATAACGTGTTGGAGCAGATGGTGATGCATGACAAGCGGTATGTTGATTTACAGCTTGTGCACCGAGTGATAGAGAATGAGATAGCAGCTGATGATTTCAAGGGGCTGCTTGCTGATGACGATTTTGACCAGGATGAGCCAGGCATGTTGCGTGTTGTTGGCGCATAGAGGACCGAGATGGCAGAAGACGAACAAGAATTGACCCCCGAGGAAAAACTCCTGGAAGTGATCCAGAAAGGCGAAGCCGCGGCAGATGGAACTGCTGATTCCTCCGCAACGCTTGGCGATGAAAGTGACGGGTTGCCGGTGGCACGTCCCATCGTGACGAGTGGCGGTGTTTTCAGTGTTGGTGTGCTCAACAACGTCCTCGGTCTTGCAGCGATCCTCCTTCTCGCGCTCTGCGGCTACGAGATGTATCGGAATCTGCCGCAGCCGGCGAAGGTCTATTCCTCTACCGACATGGAGTTCAAGAAGGGCGGTGAAGTCCTTGCGCTGGCATCCCTGAGCGACACCTTGGACATGTTCTCCAAGCGTCGCATCCTCGGCGTACCCCCGAAACCATGGGAGCCGGAGCACAACGGCCTCAGCATTGAAGAGCTCAAGGGATGGCGCGCCTATGCACGCGACAATCTTAAGCTAATGGGAATGTCGGACGTCCAACGCGAGACGGCCGGCGGCGATACGGTGAGTGTCCTCGAAGCGATTGTTATGGACACGAAGGAGAAAAAAATGCATTTTCTCACCGCTGGGCAGACTATTGTCCTTAGTAAGCAGGACGTGTATGTCGATGACATCGGCGACAGCAAAGTCGAGCTTCAGGTTGAGGATGAGCGCCTGACTATTGAGTAGCGCCAGTACGAGATGATGCAATAGAGCGAATGAGAAAGTATGTTTGAAATAAGCAAAACCTCACAGCTTCTGGTCGTGATAGGCTTGGTTTCGGTAGTGGCACACGTCGGGCTTGCCCAGGAGCCTGTCAGTGTTCCTGTCGAGGGGGCCTCCAGTATCAGCACCGCTAATCTCCGCGTCGGTCCCAAGCAGCTGAAGGATTATGGCATCAAGGGCCTTGATACCAGGATCAACCTGAAAGCTATCGATGACTGGGATGTCGTTCAGCTCGTCGAGTTCCTTGCTTACCGGGGTGGGCTGAAGAACATCGTCATCGGCAAGGGCATTTCCGGTCTGAAAACAAAGCTCAAGTTTGACGATGTATCGGTGGGGGACGCGCTCGAGATCGTTCTGTCGGTGAACAACCTTGCCTATACGGTCAAGAGCGGCATCATCACGATCATGAGCGATGCTGAGTACCGGCTTCTCTACGGCACAAGCTTCTACGACTTCAAGCAGGTGCGCATTCGCGAACTGAAATACGCTGACCCCACTCGCGTGGCAACTCTTCTCGCTCCGGTCAAGAGCTCCATCGGTACGGTGGTTTCGGATCAGATGACGGGGACACTGATTCTTATCGATACACCGTCGAAGATTGCCGAGATGGAAGCGGTCATTGCGTCGGCCGACATTTCCACGCTGTCCCGACAGCTACCGACGGAAACGAAGTCTTTCGTTCTTCAGTATGGTGACGTCGCCACGATGCAGACCGAGGTCGCTGCTGTTCTGACGCAGGAAGCCGGTTCGGTACATGCGGACCAACGCACACGCACCCTTATCGTAACGGACCTCCCTCACAAAATGCGTGAAGTCGAGCGCATGGTGGCGCTGTTCGACCGCCGTGACAAGCAAGTCTTCATCGAGGCCAAGATCGTGCAAGTGGGGCTTAACGATGACTACCGCCTGGGCATTAACTGGAACCACATGTTCCATGGCCTGGACCCACGCTTTTCGCTGAAGAGCGTATCTCAGCCAACGTCGATCTCATCGCTTGGGGCTTCGACGGTCGTACCGACAGGAAGCATGACATTCAATACGATTGCGGCCGGGGGCAACCTTTCCGTCGTTCTTGATGCCCTGAAGGGCGTTGGCGAAACCAAGATTCTGTCCAATCCTCACGTTGCGGTCATCGATGGCGAGGAAGCCACGATTAAGGTCGTCACGGATCAGCCCTACGCGGAGGCGCAGCTGGAGTCGGGCACAACCAACGTCGTCGGCGAATCGATCCAGTTTATTGAAGTTGGTGTGAGTCTCGGCGTCACGCCTCGCATCAACGATCATGACTTAATCAGCATGGATATCAAACCCGAGGTGAGTTCGGTCATTGACAACTACCAGGCGTTTCGCTCTGTACCGGTTGTCCGCAAATCGCTGGCTGAGACGAGTGTCATGATCAAGAACGGTGAGACCATCATCATCGCCGGTATGATCGACAACCAGAAGGATGAGGTCGAAAGCCGCATTCCGTTGCTTGGTCGCATTCCGTTGCTTGGTTTGCTCTTCAAGACCTACCGGGAGGAGAACCAAAGCAACGAGTTGATCGTTTTCCTGACTCCACGTGTGATCACAGGAGAGAAACCATTCCTCCGCATGCACGACGTGAAGAAGACGGCCAAACCTCTTCGTTCTGTTGGCCCCAGCAACATCAAGAAGCTCAAGTCGCTGCGCTAGCTATGCGCTTCCGGGAGGGCTTCCTATTGCCCTTGGACTGGCCTGCCGTCGGCCGTACCGGTCGACTCATTCTTTCTCCCGTTCTCCGCAAAAAAGAGCTTAACCTCGGGGCTCGAGTGTGCTAAAAATCCTCAGGACGAGGTGTGTCTTAACACGCTCAGTGTTCCGTAGTTATGTATAAACGAGACAGGGAGACAGGTTCCTCACGATGAAAAGAAGACTTACTCCATTCTTACTATCCGCCATTCTCGTCTTGCCCGCGCTGCCCACTATGGCTGCAGGGGAGGGTGATGCCGCTGTTGATCGCGATACTGTAGAGCTTCTGGAGATGCAGCTTGCCGATGCCAGGAATGAGAACACGCGTCTAAAAGCGAACTTGGCCAAGCAAGAGAGCGCCCTGAAGGACTTGCAGGAGCAGAAGCGGGACACGACCAAACAGGAAGCGCTACTGAAGGCCCAGGAGGAAAATGCCCTGTTGCAGGCCGAGTTGACGAAGCTTGACCGCGACCTGCAGGAGATCGGGAAATCCCGCGACGCCCTGTCTCGCAAACTTGATGCGACCCAGGATGAGTTGAAGGTCGCCAAGTCAGCCAACAAAGGTCGGACCGACGACACCAAGGCGTTGGAGGAACTAACGGCCCGCTGCCGCAATCTTGAGGATGAGAATAGCATTCTTAAGCAAGAGATTGATGATGAAAAGCAGCGTACAGCGACCGCCGAGGCGGCCCGTAAGGAAGCCAAGGCCGATTTCGACCGTCTTTTTGCCAAGGATGAGTCAGACCAGACCAAGCACAAGGATCTGGCCAAAGAGGCAAGTCAGCTTAAGCAGAAGCTTGAAGCCGCAGAAGCCGAATGCACCCGCGCCAAGGCAATGCTTGCCGAAGTGAAGGGCAAATCAATTGACGAACAGCAGGCCAAGGCCCTTGCTGCTGAGCTCGAGGAAGCGAGGGCGATCGAAGCGCAGCGCAAAGAGGCCCTTGACGGCCTCTTCAAACAGCTTGCATCCGTGAAGGCGGAGCTCAAGACACGAGACGTCACAATTGAGGAGCTTGAGGCGGACATCAGCGCCGGCCAGCAGGCTCTACGTGCCGCGCAGGCCGAGAAACGGAGTGGCACCGATCGCCTCAAGACGCTACAGGCTTCCCTCAACGACCTGGAAACCCAGTCGCTGGAACTCACTAGTCAACTCAAGGATGCCGAGGCGACTATCCTCCGTAAGGAGAACGAGGTCCGCGATGAAGTGGCTGCCCGCCAGGCAACAGAGGCACGCCTGGATCGCATCAAACTCACGGATGATCAGCGCAAGAAGACGATGGATGATGTGCTGACGCGACTTGCAACCGCAGAGAAGCAGGCTGCAGACCGGGCTGACCGCATTACGGTCCTCGAAGGTGAGCTCGAGAAGACAACGGCCACCAGTGCCAGTACGGTTAGCGGCCTTGAGAGACGGGCGACGACCCTCCAGGATGAAGTAACGCGTCTGGAAGGTGAGCTCAAGCTGGCCATTGAGAGCAAAGCTGCGGTGACGGCTAAAGTGGCTGAGCACGAGGCCGCCGCGCAGCGGGATGCTGCCCGGCTCGTAGAACTCGAGGCCTCGCTGGCACGCGTGAATGCCACGGACACACAGCGCAAAAAGGCGATGGATAAACTCCTGCTTGAGCTGGCCGCTCTTGAAGACGGGCAAGGTACGCTTCGAGCAGATCTGGCTTCATCGCAGAGGGAAGTCGCCAGGCTCAAGGCTGAGAGCAAGACGCGTAGCGCAGATGTTACGCCCGACGTAAAGGGCGAACTGGCTGCACTGGAGGAAGAAAACGCCAAACTTCGTCGGCAGGTTTCTGCCTTGGAGGCGCGACAACCGGAAACCGTCACAGCGCTGCCTTCTACCCAGAGTTCCGGTGACAGTGAGAAACTTTTCGAACTTGAGCGGGCCGAGTTTAAGAAAGCCAAGGCCGACCTGGAGGACGAAATCAGCATTCTTCAGAAGTCAAGTGCTGACCAGGCCGCCATGCTGAGCCGGCTGAAGGCTGATCTGGCGGAGGCCGAACGATCCAAGAACGAGCTGTCCAGCAAGGTCAAGGAGCTCGAAGGGCGCAAAGTTGATGTACGTAATTCAGACCTCTTCAAGGAGATGGAGAAGGTGAACGTTACGTTGCGTGAAAAACTTGTGCAGGTTGAGAGCGAGAGACAACGGCTTTCCAAGGCTGCGAAGAAGCTTGAAAAGCGCGACGATGGGTATGACGACGAGATTGGGCATGAGAAGGAGCTCCGTCGTAAGGCCGAAACCGAGCTAGTCGATGCCCGTGCCCGTGAGGTGGAGTACCAGGAGCTGATTGAGAAGCTGACCACCCAGGTACCGCAGCTCGAGCAGCGTGTGGCTGACCTCGAAAGCACCGAGATGAAGCTTGAGCAGGAACTGACGGACCGACAGGAAGATCTGCAGGCTCTGAAAGTTGAACTTGAGAAGCGGGAACATCGTCTGATCAAGGCTGAGCGTGTTGCTGAAGTCCTCGAAAGCGCACGGGAGGACGTCCTGCATGCGAGCGACAAGGAAAAGCTCGATATGCATTACAACATGGCTGCAGTCTACGCCCGTGAGAACAAGTTCGAAGAGGCCGAACAGGAGTATCTGCACGCGCTGCGTCTGGATCCTCTGGACGCCGATGTGCACTACAATCTTGGCATCCTTTACGATGACGAACTCAAGTCGCCCGCGAAGGCCGCCGTTCACTATCGTCGCTACCTCAAGTTGAACCCTCACGGCACGGATGCAGATCAAGTTCGTGACTGGTTGATGAAACTTGAGATGAAGATGAAGCGGTAGAAATCGAGATCCGGTGACAGTGATCCGTGGTCCGTTCGCCTTCTTGCGTGGCGTCGCGATTGGGAAGCCATGCGATTAGTCGTCATTCTACTACTTCTTGTTGTCCTGCCAACGGCTCTCCTGAGTCTCCTTGCCGGTCGCTCGATCCAAGCGCGTGAAGTTATCCTGCATGACCGGCTTGAACGTGAGGCCATCCGGCTGATTGACGCCACTTCTGAGACGTTCCGCGGCCTGCTTTCCGCTGACGGTGACCTCATTGATGCGACCTTTCGTGAGACGGTCCTGGCGGGGATGCAGGTTGTGAGCACCAACGGTCTGCCGCGGTCGTTGCAGGGGCAATGCCACTTTGTTGAGCGCGCGTACCTCTTCATGAATCCCTGGGGTTTTGTCTTTCCCCAGGTCCCTGACCCACATCCGGACGAGCCGCTCACTGAGGAAATCCTCTTGCGGCAGGATCTCATCGCTCGACTGTCTACAGGGCGCGTGGCGCGTGAGTCGAAGATATCCTTGCGTCGAGAGGACCGTGTTTACTGTTTTCGTAGCGTCAGTGGATTTGCCGATATCTACGCCGGGTTTGAGCTGGACCTGGGGGCGGTTCGCCAGTGGGCCGAAGCTGCTGCGCTCGACGCATCGACCCCGGATATCGTGCTACGGGTCATGATGGATGAAGGTCACGCTGTCGATGGTCCGGTGGCTGGGGATGATGAGGTCCTTGTCTCGGACTCGCTGAGTTCACAGCCTTATCGCCCTGAAGCACGGGGTGCTGAAAGTAGCGAGGACAAGGGCATTCTGGCGTCCGGTCGTCTGCCGCTGCCTCACGTGACAATTCGCGTATCGGCCTCGCTTGTCCGGGAAGACGATATTCGCCGTGCAGAGGCCCTCGAAGCGAGGCTGATTGGGTGGGGCATTCTGCTCCTGGCCGTGGTGATCATGACGAGCTCCACGATGTTGATCCGGCGTACCGTCCGGCAAGCCGCGGTGGCGAAACGCCGCAGTGAGTTCGTGATTGGGATGTCTCATGATTTGCGGACCCCCATTGCCTCCCTTCGCGTTCTTGCGGACAGCTTGAGTGCGGGCCGAGTGCAGGATCCAGAGAAGCAGAAGCGCTTTCTTCGCACGATCGCCAGCGAATGCGAACGACTGGGCGACATGATCGAGCGCATACTGTTCTTCTTTCGGCAGGAGCAGCGGGCCATGACCTACACGATGTCGCGGTTTGATATTGGCGAGCTGGTTGGCCATACCGTAAACTCCTTCCGCGAGCGTCAACTTGGTCGCGTGACGGTTTCGTTGGATATGTCGCCTGGACCGATGCCGATCATGGGTGATTCTGAGGCCTTGGATAAGGTTGTCAGCAACTTGCTCGACAACGCCGCGAAATATGGAATCCCGTCGAAGGACGAAGCGGTTGAAGGCGGATCAGAGACGGATATTGCCGTTGAGGTGCATCCGCTCCGGCGTCGCTGCCGTGAGTGGATCGCAATCTCGGTTACGGATCATGGCCCGGGCATTGCCGCAGCTGAGCAGGATAAGATATTCGATCGCTTCTACAGAAGCGACACCGATGCGCACCAGCATGTGGGCGGGATTGGCCTCGGGCTTTCTCTCTGTTCTGACATCGTGCGTGCACATCGCGGGCTGTTGACGGTCGAGAGTGAGATTGGCAAAGGTGCTACATTTACCGTGTGGCTTAAGTTTAAGACCATGGGAGGTCATGATGAGTGACAAGAGTCGTGTTCTGGTAGTTGAAGACGAGGAGGCAATTCGCCTTGGACTTGAAGAGAACCTTGCATACGCGGGGTACGAGGTGCTTACGGCTGCCGATGGCCCGACAGCATTGGAGACGGCCACACGGGATCGCCCCGACTTGGTTCTCCTCGATATTATGCTCCCCGGACTGAGTGGTTTCGAAGTGTGTAGGCAACTGCGCGACAAGGGGATAGAGATGCCCGTCATCATGTTGACGGCGCGTGGCGACGAGTTCGACAAGCTGCATGGATTCGAAATGGGTGCCGATGACTACGTGACAAAACCATTCAGCGTGGATGAGCTTCTGGCGCGAGTGAAAGCGGTGCTTGCCCGTGGCCGGGCGCGCAGCACGGGACCGCGGAACTACGAGTTCGATGATGTGCTGATGGACCTTGAGTCACGGACGGTCACGAAAGGCGGTGATGACGTGACCATGACCCGAACGGAGTTCGATCTTCTTGCCTATTTCCTCGAGAATGAAGGCAAAGCGCTCTCCCGGGACCGGGTCATGAATGATGTGTGGGGTACGGAGTACTACGGTACGCAGCGTTCACTGGACAGTTTCGTCGCCAATCTTCGCCGCAAGATCGAGAAAGACGCGCACAATCCGCTTCATATCCTGACGGTACATGGGGTAGGATACAAGTTCGTGCGGTAATCGGGATTGCCCTGAGTCGTCACCCTTCCCCTTAGGGGGTGGCCCCGATGGGGACTACTTTTTGGACACATTCCCTTCACGTTTTTTTTGAGGAACCCTGACCTAGCATGGATTGACTTTGATCCCGGGTTGTGTAACTATCAAAGCTTAGAAGGAGTACTGTTTATGAAGCGGACACTGTCGTCACTGTCGATTTTTGGTGCCTTTGCGGCGATTTTGGTATTCTCTATGCTCCAGACGGGGTGCGAGGAGGCCAAAGGTCTCGATGGCTTGACCCTTGACCCCTCCAGCGCAACGCTCACTACCAATGAGCAAACAACGGTGTTTACCGTTACGGGCGGGATCACCAATGAAGCCCTGGCGGTGCCTTTGACATGGAGCGTCAGCAACCCGGCCCTGGGGCGTATCCTCTTCAACAGCGGTCTCACGGCTACTTATCAGCGCACGGAAGTAAACGGTGTAAATACTGTCATTGCCCGTGATCAGTATGAAAACGAGGGATATGCCACTGTCAACCAGACTGCAACCACCTATGCCTTGGAGCTTAGCGCAAGTGCGACATCGATCGAGGTTGGGCAGGCCTCGACAATCACGATTACGACCGCGAACTCTCAGGCACCGTATAATTGGTCATTGGCGTCGGGCCCGGGCACGGTTGTCGGGGATAGCGGCAGCAAATCTGCCGCCTATACCAGTACGACCGCGGGAACGGGTGTGATCGAAGTTACGGATGCTAACGGTGCCTCAGGCGTTATCGGCATCGTGGTTACAGATGCGACGACGGGCGATGGTGATGGTGATGGGGGCGCGTAATCGTGCCTATCCGGTGGCATGTGGATGCTAACGAGATACAGCTAAGGGGAGCCGACGGGATGCATAAAAGGCGGACACGGAGTTTGTTCCTGATCTGTTCGGCGTTTGTCGCCATGTTCGGTGTCCACACGGTTCTTGCCATCGACTACTACGTGGATCCCGCTGGTAGCAACACAGCCCCCTATACGAACCAGGCCATGGCGGCTCACTCTATTCCGGTCGCCGTTGATTTGGCCGAGACCGGTGACACCGTGTGGGTGGCGCCCGGGACGTACAACCTCTCGCGCACGGTTGATTACCGCTTCTTCGCCATCACGGTCCGCAGTCAGTCCGGCAATCCCGCGGACACCATCGTTGATGGCCAGAACGTGTTGCGCTGTTTTCACCTGCGCAGCAGTTTTGCCACCGTGATGGGCTTCACCATCCGCAACGGCAACGCTCCTGACAGTGACAACGGATACGCCTATGGTGGCGGAGTCTACTGCGAGGGTGGCGGAATCGTTGACAACTGCATCGTTGAGAACTGCCGTGCTGACTATGGTGGCGGGATTCGCGTTTTTAATCTCGGCCGCATCCAGAATTGTATTATCCGCAACAATAGCTCTGTTAAGGGCCCCGGTGGGGATGGTGGCGGGGGCGGTATCCACGCTCGCAATAACGTCGAAGTCTATGACACGACGATCTACGGCAATACCACCACGGTCTCAGGCGGCGGCATTAAGCTGAGTCACGGCGGCACGGTGGCACGCTGTACGATCTATGGTAACACCGCCAGCAAGTACGGCGGCGGCATCTACTGCTTTGAGGGGGGCAAAATATCCGAGTCGCAGGTCTACGGCAACACGGCCCTGTACGGTGGCGGCATCAGGCTCTTTAGGGAGAGCGGGGACGTGCCCGAAGTCAGGCGTTGTGTCGTTCGCAATAACACGACGACCACAGCCAATGGCGGGGGCATTCATATCGCCTTTAATGGAACTGTAGAGAACTCGTTGATTTACGACAATATTGCCGGTGGCAATGGTGGCGGCGTCTATATGCACAACGGCGGCACACTGCACAGCTGTACCATCGCCTACAACGATACCAAGGATACCGACAACAACGGTGCCGGTGACGGAATCGGCGGCGGCATCTATACCTCGGGTGGGGCCACGATTCGTAACACGATCTCGTTCTGGAACAATGGTGAGGGCAACCAGAACCGCAACACCGAAAGCGCAACCGACCGGTACAACAACTGCTTGACCTATCCCGCACCTGCGTCCGGGTCGGGCAACATTCTGTCCGGAACCCCCGAGTTCGTGAACCGTGTGGCGCGTAACTTCTACCTCAAATCGACATCTTCCTGCATCGACAGTGGCGGGACAACTGCTTCACCGACCAATGACATCACCGGTTTTCGCAGACCTCTGGATGGTACGGATGACGGTGCGGTCGTTCAGGCGTTTGACATCGGGGCCTACGAGTATAAAGAGCATGACGATGCCGATGGTGATGGTCTGCCTACGTATTGGGAAATTCAGTACGGTCTCGACCCGGGATCGAGCAATGGTCTGGACGGCGCCGCGGGTGACATAGAGCCCGATTTGCTCACCAACCTCGAAGAGTACAATCGCAGCACGGATCCCTCCAAGGCCGACACCGATGGCGATGGTATCAGCGACGGCGACGAGGTATACGGCCGATATCCTACCCCCAGCAGCGGCATCGTGACGGATCCGACTACGACAGACACGGACGGTGATGGATTCTCTGACAAGTTTGAGATTGATTCGGACAGTGATCCGACCAATGCGGCATCCTTCCTGACCACGATGTCCGGCACGATTTCCTACAGCGGATCGGTTCAGCCGGGGCAGGTGATTGTCTCGGTCTCCAATGCGACCGTGGCCGTGCGCCGGACCACGATTGCCGGCTTGGGCGCTTATACGGTTACGAACCTTCCCACCTTGGAACCGCTGGTTGTGACAGCCTTCAGGGATTCAGATGGTGACCAGCAGCACGATCCATGGGAAGCCTACGGCATGTATAGCAACAACCCTGTGGCCATGGCAGGAGCCACCGCAGGTATCGACATCGTTCTTGATGATCCGACAACAGACACTGACAACGATGGCCTCAGCGACTTCTTCGAGGTATACAACTCGGGCACGGTTTACACGAACTGGGATACCGATGGCGACCTCATGGCCGATGGCTGGGAGTGGACTTACAGGCCAACCGTTAATCCCACGAATAGTGGCGATTGGAATATTGACGCCGAGCTTCCCGCAGGTGATGGGCTCATTAACCGCGAAGAGTACAATGCTCGCACGCACCCGAACAACTCCGACACCGACGGCGACGGTATGCCGGATGGTTGGGAGTGGACTTACGCGCCGGATACGCATCCGACAAATGGCCTGGATGGCGCGCTCGATCCCGATTTCGATAACCTCGCCAACACTAACGAGTTTGCCATTGGCACCTTCCCGAATGACGGAGATACCGACAACGATGGCATGCCGGATGGTTGGGAAGCCCAGTATATCCCACATTTATCGCCACTGACGAACGATGCTAATGAGGGCATCGATGCCCCCGACTATGACGGCATGCGCAATCTCGACGAGTATACGCGCAGCACTGACCCGACCATCGCGGACACCGACGGTGATGGCATGCCGGACGGATGGGAATTCACCTATTCGTCCGCCTGTAACCCGACCAATCCGTTGGACGATGTGATTGACTATCCTGGCGAAAACCCGGCGCCAGACGGCCTGATCAATGAACAGGAGTATCTCCACGGCACCAATCCCGAGATAGCTGATACCGATGGTGACGGCGTTACGGATGGTGATGAAGTTGCCAACGGCAGTGACCCGACCGACCCTGATTCCTATCTTGCGACGATATCCGGCAGTTTGACCTACGCCGGAACGCAGACGGGTACTTACTACGCTGTTGCAACGCAGGTTCCGGGGCCCACCGGGCTGGTCTATGACGTGAGCTCGACCAATGCCGGCGCCTACACCATCCAGGATGTTGCTATTCTGACGAACTACACAGTCGAGGCCTTCCTCGACTCGAATGCCAATGCGTCCCAGGATGTGTGGGAAGCGTCTGGCACCTACGAGACAAGTGGTGTGCCTGTTGTCATCTACCTCACAAATCACTTCGTTGGCGCCGATATCACGCTCACGGATAACCCGACGAACGACTTTGACGGCGATGGTCTGCCTGACCTCGACGAGGTATACGTACATGGCACCGACCCGCTCAACCCGGATACGGATGGCGATAGCATGCCGGACGGTTGGGAAGTCACCTATACCAACGCCTGCAACCCAACGAACGGGCTGGACGGGAGTGTTGACTATGAGCCGGATGGCTTGGTCAACAGCAACGAGTTCATCAATAACACCAATCCCGAGAGCAGCGACACTGATGGGGATGGGCTACATGACCAGGCCGAGGTAGATATCCACGGCACCAAACCTGACGTTGCGGATAGTGATGGTGATGGCTTGGACGATGGCGAGGAAATCAACACCTACGGAACTAACCCGAATGTCGCCGACCACGATGGCGACGGTACCAACGATGGTGATGAGGTCGACGCCGGCACCGACCCGCTCAATGGTGCATCGTTCCCGGCATCGATTCTCGGGGATCTCGTCTATACCAACGGTCTGACCGGGACGATCTACGTCACCACAAGTGATGGTACGACCGTCCGGACCAACATGTTTTCGGATCCGGGACCTTACGCCGTTACCAACCTTCCCACGTTGACGAACTACGTGATTTCGGCCTACCGGGACTCGAACGGTGATTCCATGATGGACACGTGGGAAGCCCAGGGCGTCTACACCAACAACCCGATTTGGCTCACCAACACCATGACAAACGTCAACATCATCCTTGAGCACCCGCTGGTTGACACCGATGGTGACGGTCTCACGGACTTCGACGAGGTGAATACATACTTCTCGGATGCCACCACGAACGACACCGACGGCGACTCCATGCCCGATGGTTGGGAAGTCGCGAATGATCCCGCGGTCCAGGTCTTGGTGCCGGATGGTGGCGGCGATTTCGACGACGATGATCTCGTCAACAGCAACGAGTACGTTGCCGGCACGGATCCTGCCAATCCTGATACGGATGGCGACAACATGCCTGACGGTTGGGAAGTCCTCTATCCCAATGCCGTCAACCCGACCAACGGGGCTGATGGTGCAATCGATTTCGCTGGCGAGTCGCCTTCACCGGATGGTCTGATCAACAGCAATGAATACGCCTGGATGACCAACCCCGAGCTCTGGGACACGGACGGTGATGGCGTTTCGGACAAGCAGGAAGTTGATGCAGGCAGTAATCCAACCAATCCTGCATCCTATCTCGTAAGTATCGGAGGATCAGTAACTTATACGGGCGCACAGACGGGGCCTGTTTACGCCGTACTCACCGAGGGACTCAATACGTCTACCGCCCAGGTGACCCTGGCCGGCATCAGTGGTCCCTATGCCTTCGCGAACTTGGATACGCTTCTGACGTACAGTGTCACAGCCTTCCGCGACTCGGATACAAACGGCATTCTTGATACGTGGGAACCGAGTGGCATCTACACCAACAATCCCATTGTCCAGCCCACGAACAACGTTACGGGGGCCGACGTCATTCTCATGGACCCGGCAGCATTGGATACGGATAATGATGGCCTGACGGACATGGATGAGCACTACATCCACAACTCCGACCCGCTCAATCCCGATACGGATGGCGACGGCATGCCGGACGGTTGGGAGTTTACGAACCGTGTTGCGGTCGACCTGCTGGTGGCGGATGGCACCAATGATTTCGACGCTGATGGCTTGGTGAATAGTAACGAGTATGCCGCCAGCTGTGATCCCAACAATGTTGATACGGATGGTGACAGCATGTGGGATGGGTGGGAGTTCACTTACCCGAGCGCAGTCAACCCCACGAATCCAGCCGATGCCAATCTGGATCTGGACGCGCCCCAGGCCGACGGGCTGTCGAACAGCAACGAGTTTGTTTGGGGCACCAACCCCGAAGTCTGGGACACGGATGGCGACTCCATGCCCGATGGTTGGGAGACCATCTACACCAACGCTGTGCACCCGACAAACGGCTTGGACGGGGCTGAGGATTATGCTGGTGAGACGAATGCCAGCGGCGTGGTTCAGTTGGATGGTCTGGTCAATAGCAATGAGTATATTTGGGGCACGAATCCTGAGATGTACGATACCGACGGCGACGGTGCCGGTGATGGCGAAGAGGTGGACTCTGGTACAGACCCGACAAACTCAGTTTCCAAGCCGGTGGACATCAGTGGATTCATCTGGAATGGGACACTTCCTGTCGTGACCGGGCAGGTCTATGTGGTCCTGAATCTCGCCTCCAACGGCAACCCGTACGGCAGCTTTGATCAAGGTGTTCTCGGTGCAGGAGCACACAGCTTCTCCATCACGAACGTACCCAGCGGAACAAGTTACTGGACGTTTGCGTATATGGACATCAATACCAATGGCTCGTATGAGACGTGGGAGCCGTATGGTGAAGCGCCTCCTATCTGGCATCCCGTGACTCCAAGCAATGACGTCATGATCGGGCTGATTCCGATGAATGACTCCATTCTGGACAGTGATGGTGACGGGCTAACGGACTACGATGAGGTCTATACGCATTTCACAAGCCCGACCAATGCGGACACTGACGCCGACGGATTCTCGGACAGCAACGAAGTTTTCAATACGTGGTACACCATTCCGACCAATGCGGCTTCGTTCCCCGCGAGCATCGGTGGCCTTATCAGTTATACGGGCACGCTGAGTGGACCGGTTAGCGTGGTTGTGACCAACGACTTGGTGAATTGGACCAACCACAGCAACGTGGCCAACGGTACCTATGCTACGCCCACGAATTTCCCAACGCTCACAAACTATTTCGTCATGGCATTCATGGACGAGAACTCAAACCGCGTCATGGACGTCTGGGAACCACGTGGGGTCGCTGAGGATTATCCTTTGTATCTCGCTGGAGACGTCAGTGATGCGAACATTACGATGGTCGACTCCTCATCGGATACGGATGGTGATGGTCTGACCGACTACCAGGAGATCTACCAGTACTTCACCAATCCGTACACGAATGATACGGATGGCGACCAGATGCTTGACCTCTGGGAGGCGACCTATATCCCAACCGTCAGTCCGACAAACGGTGCGGACTGGAATCTTGACCCCGATCTTGATCTGTTGACCAACATTCTTGAACATGCCAACAACACGGATCCGGGCAATCCAGACACTGATGGTGATGGGGCAACGGATTACGAAGAGGTTATGCTGGGAACCGATCCTCTGGATCCTGACACGGACAACGATGGCATGCCCGATGGTTGGGAAGCGCTCTACGTGCCACAGCTTGACCCGAATGCCTACGATGCCTTCGATGA
>CAZCDU010000008.1:0-78040 GCA_964497125.1 uncultured Victivallales bacterium
CCCCGGCACGCAACAAACCACACACGACGATTACTTCTTGTCAAATCCATCACCGCGTCCCATCGTACTGCTACAGAAAGTGATGCGAAAATGAGTGAAGAGCACGATGACATCAACTATGCCGTCGCCGAGCGGGACCTGAAGTACTACATCTTCGACTGGGACGACAACATCCTGCACATGCCAACTCACATCCACCTGGAGCGCCGCACCGAGGAGGGTGAGTGGGTACCGCACTCCGTTTCGACGGCTGTCTTCAGCGTGATTCGTGCCGACCAGGAGAACTACCGCGCACCACCCGATGGCTGGGAAGATGCCTTCCGCGATTTCCGCGACATCGACGTCGACAACGAAAACGTATTCATTCGCGACACCCGCACCGCCATCGACCGCGTCGTGCATGAGGGGGAAAAGGCGGGGCCCAGTTTTGAGAAGTTCCGCCTGACCCTGGTCGAAGGACGGCTGTTCGCAATTGTTACCGCGCGCGGTCACAGTCCGGCCATCATTCGCGAAGGCGTCGAGTATTTCATCGACACCGTTTTGACTCCGGCCGAGAAACAGACCATGCTCAGAAACCTGCGCGGATACATGGCCTGCTTTGCCCCGGAGTACAGCACTGACTCTGATGACGACGTCTTGAAATACTACCTCGACCACAACAAGTACCATGGCGTCATGTCGCCACACTTCCGCGCCATGATGGGAAAGGAACCCACGGCGTCTCCCAATACGGAAGAGGGCAAGCAGTTTGCGATCAAGGACTTCGTGGAGCACGTAATCGCCATCACTCGCGCAACCGGACTCAACCGCCCCCTCAGCGTGGGATTCTCAGATGACGATGAAGGTAACGTGAAGGCGGTAGAGTCTTACGTGCGCGATATGCTCTCGAATGAGTTTCCCGAGGTGAAGTTCGTCGTCTACTACACCTCTGATCCCGACACTCCCTCCGGCCGCAAAGTCGTCGTCCGCGGCCAACTCAGCCTGGACCTCTAGAACAGGATCCACACACAGAAACAACCAGTATCCAGTATCCAGCAACCAGCATCCAGTAACCAGCATCTAGCATCCAGTAACCAGTAACCAGCATCCAGAACCCATGAAAATTATCGAACGTACACGCTCCCTCTATAACGAAGTCGACGTCTGGGAAACGGACACCGGCATCGACTTCGAAGTGGCGGGTGGCACCCACGCCACGTGGGACCGGCACCGCATTCTAACGGATTACGCCTGGGACGCCATCACGGCAGCGGCTCTCCTTCGAGAAAGCGCGCCGCCACGAAGCATGCTCATGCTTGGACTCGGTGGCGGCACTGCGGTCCGGCAACTCAAGTACTTCGTTCCCCACATACGGGTTACGGCCGTTGAGATCGATGCCGACATGGTTGACCTGGCACGCCGCTACATGGGCCTCGATGACCTCAACATCAACGTTGTCGTGGATGATGCATATCGCTACATCGAGACGTGTGACGAGACCTTCGATGCCGTCATCGACGACGTCTACCTGGGCGGGGCCTCCGACGTCTTCCGGCCACAGGCCCACGATGACGCCCTTATGGAACAGCTCCGCGCCCGCCTGAAGCCCGGCGGCATCCTGCTCGCGAACCTGGTCACGGGAAGCGGACACCGCCGTGTACAGTCCCGCGTCCGAAGAGCCTTCAAGCGCCACTTCGATCAAGTTCGGCGAGTCAGACCACCCAAAGGCTTCAACGAAACACTCGTCGCCGGCCCTACCGCCCCACCCTCGCGACTCAAGGAATTTGAAACCAAACTCACCCACCCCCACGACATTACCGCCTGGGAAGCCCTTCGCGTAACCGGAATCTGAAGAGACATGGACACACAGACGTTACAGAAATACGAAGCGATGCTGCGGGACCTGCGCTCAACACTTCAGGCCGAGCTTGAACAGTCTCGTTCCGAAGCCGCGCCGGTAGCGCTGGATGGGACGATGGGGCGGATCTCCCGGGGAGATGCCATACAAGTGCAGCAGATGGCCCTCGAAATGCGCCGTCGTCGTGAGCAGCGTCTCCTGCGAATCCGGTCAGCCCTCGAACGGATCGAAGAAGGCACCTACGGTCATTGCGTACGCTGCCAAAACACCATCAACCCAAACAGGCTGGATACCTTCCCCGACGTAGTCCTCTGCGTCCACTGCGCCGCCACACCAAAACGCTAACGGACCTCTACCCTCTACATCCCTCTTCCCCTTCCTATGTCAGCTTTCCCAGTTTCTCCCCTTAAGGCAGCCGTTCAAGGAATCTGTCTTGGATTCCCATCCAAGACAGATTCCTTGAACTCTCCCCTTCGTTACCTTTGCTATCTTCTGTTCAAACCAGCAGACGACGAGCTCCCCTCTGCTTCCTCTGCTTCCTCCTTGTTCAAACATCCCAGCAGAGCCCATCAGTCATTAGTGCCAATTAGTGTAGATTCGTGGTTTCCACACTCCGCCCTCTCGACAAACCGCGCCCGATATGCCATAATTCCGCTGGTGTTTGAAGGATGCCGCCTGGTCTGCGGGAAGGGTTGAATCCACCTTCATGAGTAAGTAGGTGTAAACCTTCTTTTCTTTCCGTGTTTGCAGACCCCGGAGTGTTTCCGCTTAAGGCGGAAGAAAGGAAGGCCATCATGCCTCGTCGTCTCCCCTCAAACCCATCGGTTCGTTTTCTGCAGAAGGAAGCGAAAGACCTCCTCAAGGCACACAAGAGCGGCGATCCGTCGTGTTGCCCCACGCTGAGATACCACTTCCGGTTCTCACGAGCTTCGGACGAGGAAATCCTCAAAGCCGAAGTCTCCCTCCAGGAAACCCAGCATGCCCTGTCCCTGGACTACGGGTTCAAGAGCTGGAAGGAACTCAAATCACACGCTGAGGCGCAAAGCACGCCATCGGGCTCGAATATCCGGGCCAGGGACATCATTGGCGAGATGCTGGAAATCGCGGTGAGAGACCGTGCGAGCGACGTGCACATCGAGCCGATGGAGGACGACGTCAAGGTCCGCTATCGGGTTGATGGTGTGCTCTATGAGATGAAGCCACTCTCCCGGGATGTGGGCCTGGCTGTTGTCGACCAGGTCATGCGGGACTGCAAGCTGGACCTGGAGCGCAAGGCGCTCCCGCAGGATGGCAGGATGATGATCAGTATCGACGGACGGAAGATCGATATCAGGGTCAGTGTGTCACCTGTCATCCACGGTAGCGTAGTTGCCATACGGCTGCTGGACAGGGGGCAAGTCTCGTTGTCCCTGGACAGGCTTGGAATGGAACCGGACCAGCTCGAACTCTACGAGAAGCAGATCCATGCATCGAACGGAGTCATCCTGGTGGTTGGGCCTACGGGATGCGGAAAGACCACCACGCTGTATGCATCTCTAATGGAGCTCAACGAGTCCATAACCCGTCGCTTCACGAACCGTTGCGGATGGCGCCAGCTCCTCTTTTCGGGCTTAGGTCTTTCGGAACTGACACCACTTGGCTCGGACGCTCAACTCTTATACGGTAGAACCGTAAGTCGTTGGTAGGCGAGGTATCCACGAAGAGATTGGTGACTGGAGTGTCCGGTTCGTTCGTGTAGATCGCCGACCATTGCTCCGTCGAGGACACAAGGTCAGTCCTTACCTCCAAGAATTGCCGCGCTTGTTTCCCGCCCTTCCAGGCGACCACGACGCTGTTGGTCATCTCGATGTCGATCATGGCGAGTACCGATTCTGCGTCTGTTGGGTCGGTGTCGGCAAGGTACTCCGCATAGTTGCTGATCCCATCGTCGTCGTTGTGGCCGGCGGCGTCGTTTGTGTCAATGTTCAGCCCGTGATCGAATTCCCAGGAATCAGGCATGCCGTCTGCATCATCGTCAGCGATGTATTGCATCGCCCCAACATCCCAGTTGCCGTTTGTTGGCAGCGGCTGCCCGTTGAAATCCACGCCATTCGGGTAGAACGCGCTGAGGTTTGTCGCTGCCCCGCGTAGCGGGCTATCCGGCATGAGCTTATAGTTTCCTCCGCTCAGATCCTTAAGCTTCGGATCACCGCTGCCGACCTGGTTCGCGTCGCCCGTACAAGCCCTGCCAGGGCTGTCGATTCTCATGTACCAGTTGCCTGTCTTCAGGGCGCCGGCAGATCGATTACCTTGGTAGGGATTATCACGGCTCTTGTAGATAAACAGGTTGTTCCTGAAATGGGCTCCTGAAGCTACACCAACAGGAGAACCCCCTCGGACATCCATACGGGCACCCCAGTTCTGGGATCTCCCGAAGCCGTTGTATCGGGCGACCGTATTGTTATCGAAATAGACGCCGGTGCATGGTGCCAGCATGAAGAGCCATGACTGTCCGTCGTAGCACACATTGAAGGACACTCGCCAGTCCCTCGCTTCCTCCCCATATTGCATGAAATCGTAGTCCCAGCTGGACTCTATGAAGCCTGCATTGCCTTCCGAGTAGTTATGATGAATGTAGATGTTCGTCTTAGGCCATGGGCCGGGATCCAGGAACCACCCACTGTAGTCGATTTCGATGGCTCCGCCGTCTGAGCCCCAGGGGCTGTCTGTGGTCCCATAGTTCTTGATCGTGTTGTATGACACTTCCTGGTTTCCAATATTCAAATGTATCCCCATCGGGCCCCAGCTACTGTCATCACTTCGCCACAACGCATAGCTCGGGCCATCCAGGTAGTTCTTCGTAATCAAGGTGTGCTGACCGGCTGATATGATGCCCTGGCCGCACTTCATGAACACATTGCTTCTGATAATGCAATGGTCCGCACCGCGATTGATACGGAGCGCGCCCAGTCTCGTCATGATGAGCGACGAAGATACGTACTCCCCGGGCGTATCGTGAAAGTGCAGATTCTCTACAATGGTGAAGTCCCCGCCAACACGAATAGCATTCCCGCTCTCATCGCTGGTGCTGGGATTCGTGAACCTGGGCAGTTCGCCCGAGCCATAGGAAGTCAGCCGTATCGGGTTGCCTGGTGAGCCAGATTCACTAATCACGATAGCACCAGAGAACGCAGATCCCCTCTTGAAGTGGACGGTATCGCCCGCCGCCAGTGACGTTGACTCAGCCTTGGTATGCGAGGCCCAGGGCGTGTTGGTGGAGAGCCCGTCGTTGCTGTCGTTGCCGTCTACTGAATCAATATAGTAGCTCTCTCCCCAAGACGGTGATAGCGCCAGGAGAGAGGCAATCAGGAGGATCACGAACGTATGAACACGTCTGGCCATTGGGCTATAGGTGGCCGTAGTCGATACATGCCCACAGATGCTGGCCTACGCTTGCGGCGTCCGACTTCAGCCTATCCATTTCAGCGGTCATGGCCACGGTTGCGCTGGCCGATGCTTCGTGGATCGCATCAGCGGCAATGAGTCGGTACCCGTCCACGCTCACAGCCGGAAGCGTGTCGGCCATCAGGGCGACGTCATCCCGGCTATTCTCATGTCTATTCGTCAGCACCATCATGCCCAGTGCCAGAACGAGCAACGCCGCTGCAGTGATGCCGGCAGGACGCGCGGATCCCCACCAGGCAACACGGGTAGACGTATCTTCCGCCCTGGCTTCGCGCAGGGAGGCCATGATGCGTGTGTGCAAATGCGCGGGCAAGGGCTGACCGTCGCCGCGGCCAGCACCCAGCGTCTCACCCACAGTCCGGGCTTTCGCGAAGTAGCGGCTGCAAGCGGCACACCCCGACAGGTGACGTTCCGCCGCCGCGGAAAGCGTCCGTCCCTCGTTTAGTGCCGCGGAGATTCGCCATCTTGTTATCAAACACTTCATAGTGCACCTCCAATTCAATTAGTTTGGCAACCCGCCCTGTGCCATTTCAAGCCCCGCGGTGTCTGGCGTTCGCCGTGCCATGTCACGGACGTCCGCCAGGCAATCGTTGCCTGCCGCGAGTGCTTTGACCATATGCCGCCGCGCCCTGTGCAACAGCACTTTCACGTGGCCTTGCGTCTTCTTCAGTGTGCGCGCAATGTCCTTCACGGACATCTGATCGTGCGCGTAGAGATACAGTGCTGCGAACTGGCTCTCAGAAAGCCGACACCGCGCCACGTCCCACAGTCTCTCGCGGGCATCGCTCAGCGCCGTCTCCCGACTCGGGTCGCCACGCGGGTCCAGCAGATCTCCTGGCAGAGCACAGATGTTTGCTGCGGCCGCCCGACGATAGTGATTGATGCTCTCCCGGCGTGCGATGGTATAGAGCCATGACGCAAACGGATACCGCGGGTTAAATTTCCCGATGTTGCGATACGCCCGCACGAACACGACTTGCGTCAGGTCCTCGGCATCGTGCGCAGAACTCACCCGACACTTGAGGAACTGGAATATGCGCGCTTCGTGACGGCATACCAGTTCTTCAAATGCCGAGAGCGAACCGGCCTGCGACTCGCGGGCCAGCTCTACGTCTGAGAAGGTATTCTTCTCGTCACGCACATCATCTCTCTGAAGAGTGGAGCTTTGCTCTCTTTGCCTTAAACGCCTGCATGATCTGGACTATGTCAGCTACGGGGTAGTCCATTCGAACCAGGACCTGGTTGCCATCGAGACTGAGTTGCAGGGCCTGGGCCAACTTCACAAGCTCCGGGTCCTGGTCCGCATTGAGCGCCGTCAGGCCGATCAACCCCTGGGCAATCGCGTGCATGGCCGTTGCCGCATCGGCATCCTTTGCCACCATCCTTAACAGGCAACCGAAACGACCAGCGCTCTCGGAGAGCGAAAGCGACAGGGCCTCACTCCGTCTCAGAACGGCAGCCTTGGCACCAACATCCGGCATCCCCTGCATGTCGACCGAACCGATAAAGAATGTCGATGCGGCGGCATCGGCCAAGCCTGGCAACGCCATGCTGCCTGCCATACTCTTTGCGTCCCAGCGCAGGACGTCTACCGCATGCTTCACAAGGGCTTCGTTGTCGCCAATGACCACCTGGTTGCTGCGCGCCACACACCCATACGTCCGCTTGCCCGCGCGCTTCTTATCAATCCAACTGTGAATCGTTTGCGTGCCATGCACGCTGCTACTGTAATGCTTGTTGCCTCTGATCAGGGTCACGAGCTGATCGGTATCGAATCGGCCGTGAAGCAGGAGTACGCCGTCCTTCTTCTCCGTGCCCATCCCGTAGAGAGTCAGGGACTCAAGGTCCTGGCGCGGATCGAAATTGAAGGTCGCCTTGAAGGCTTCGAACTTCCTGGCGGCAACATCCGTCGTCATCTTGTCCTGGATGTGGCGACCGAGCTCAGTCTGCCTAAGTGCCTCTACGTCAAGATGGGCAACCCACCGCGCATCGGCGGATATCTCGCGGGGATCAAGCCCGGCGGCAAACACACTGCCCAGCGAGAGTGCGAGTAGTACAATGGCGGTAGTAATGTGGCTCAATCTTATCATCCGTCCGTCCTCCTCTGATGCTTGTTTCGCAACGTGCCGTCTCTTGACTGCACCTGTCACGTTAGTATACGCACCCAGACACGGAAAGGTTACATGCTTGGCTCGAGGAAAAGCCCCATAGAACACTGTACTCTGGATCCCCGGCTCCGCCATTCAGACACACGAAGGAGTGGAGGCATGTGCGAGCTTTAAGGTCACAAGATGTGACCTTAAAGCGAGAACAGGCCGACAAGCCTGACCTGCCGGCTGGTGGCGCCACGGACAAGAGGACTAAGCGGCGGACCCAAAGGCCCTCTCCCCTCTCCCAAGGCAACCGTTCAAGGAATCTGTCTTGGATTCCCATCCAAGGCATATTCCTTGAACTCCCCCCTTCGTTACCTTCGCTTCCTTCTGTTCAAACATCCCCGGCAGACAAAGCCACTAACGCCGTACAGGCTTACGCATACGCTCACGGCGTTCCTGCAGCAGTTTGTTATCCTTGTCGTGCTTCTGAGACCACGCTCTGAGATCCACACCATCCAGGCTGGTATTCCGCCCCGAGTGTGTAGTGCGTGTGCGGTGCGACTCGTGTCGATCCGTGCTGCGCCATGCTTGCTGACGTCGCGAGCGCCTGGAAGCGCTTGCGTAGACCACGCCTGTAATAATCAGAATGAGCGCGAAGCCACCCATGACGGCCCATTTGATCCACGCACCACTATTTGGCTGAGGCTGCTGCCGACGGTTGGTTGGGCGGCCCGAGGCCGAGGTGCGTTGCCCTTGGGTACTGCGTGGCCGGGTGCGAGTCGACGGAGAAGCGGAACTCCGCTTAATGCTGTTCTTCTGTATTTTGATAGCAGGCATAACGGAGCCCTTTCATTTAGAACAGGACCCTATACGAATCCCACCCGCCCTATCAAGACCGTCCCGCCTCCAGGCCTGGGGCGCGGCCTTCAGGCTGTCACCTCCGGGAGGTCGTTGTACTCTCAGATGTTGCGCTCGGAGTGGTGGTCAGGGACTGCCGATACAACTGGGCCAGTTGCAAAGGGGTAACAAACACAATGCCCTGGCCCGCGTCACGATATATCCGGGCGAGATCGTCCTCAGATCCATATCCTTCATTAGGCGCTTCGTCCATTATGCCGCTAAGCAAGGACGTGTTCGATGAGTGGTTATTGCAGGACAACGCCATGCCAAAGCGAGAGAAGAACTTCAGTTCTTCCTTTGCGTATCCCCTCGAAGCATGGAAGCATGAGTCCTGCTTGTTCCCCTCTCTCTCCACATCCCACAGTCCACTCTCCCCCAACTGCGACTTGCGGGCAGCCCCTTAACCAACTAGTGTGCCTATATGACAGAAAGCCATCCGAATCTGCCAGACCAGTTGCAGTCGCGCTTTGGTGATGTCTGTGCCCTGAGTGCGGAGCTCTCCATGGTGGCGTCCTTTGAAGACCTATGCCGGCAGGCCGTGGTCCGCGGACGCGAGGTATTGGGACTTGACCGGATCGGCCTGTGGTTCCAAACGCAGACGCCGCTTGTTGTCGAAGGTTCGTTTGGAACTGATGAATCGGGCGCCATTCGCGATGAGCGCGGTCTCCGCCTTAGGTGTGCACCCGGGAGTGCGATGGGGCGGCTCCTTGCGGAGGGAAAGCCAACCGTTTTCGTCGATGACGCCCCCACTGCTAGACCACCACGCCGAAGTCGTGGGCCACGGCTCCCTTCTCCTCGCATCGCTGTGGGATGGCGAGAAGATTATCGGGTGCCTCTCGGCGGACGATTTGCTCCGCGAACATCCAATTACGGAATCCGAACGTAGTCTGCTTCAGATGTTCGCCACCATGTTGGGACACCTGTGCACCCGGAGCCGGGTCAGCGGTGCACTGGCTGCCACTCGCGAGGAACAGCGCAAGTTGCTCGATATCGTGAATCGAAGTCCGGCCATGGCCTTTCGCTGGCGGATTGATGATGGGTTCCCGGTCGAATTCGTATCCGACAACGTGACCCAGTTGGGATACACGGCGGATGATCTTGTGTCAGGCCGCGTTAGCTGGCCCGGTATCACGCACCCCGGAGACACCCACCGCCTGCAAGCAGAAGTTGAAGCGTCTCTCGCCGAGGGTCGTCTCGAGTGGGAACAACGCTATCGCCTGAAAACGGCTTCGGGTGACTACAGGTGGTTTGAGGACAGGAACCGCATCATCACCGATGCAGACGGCAACCCGACACATATCGAAGGCATTGTGCTGGACATCAACGAACGTCACACCCTTGCTTCTCGACTCCTGGCAGTTGACCAGGCAACGCGGGCGGAGACCGGCGCACTCTTACATGATTCGCTTGGCCAGGAACTTGCCGGCATTGCCTTCATGGCGAGCGCGCTTGAGAAGCGACTGTCTGGTGTCGTGGAGCCAGAGGTGGCGGACATGACCACCCGGCTGAGCGAGTTCGCGCAAGCGGCCTTAACGAACGTCCGCAGCATTGCTCACGGCCTCGCGCCGGTGGGGATCACGGCCAACGGCCTTTCGGACGCACTCAAGGGTCTCGCAGAACAAATATCAGATGTCTTCAAAATCGACTGCGTCTACCGGAGCGGCGAACGTTCCGATGTCCTCGACAGCGAAATGGCGGAGAACCTCTACCGGATTGCGCAGGAGGCTACGACAAATGCAGCAAGACACTCAGGAGCATCCCGTATTGAGATCAGCTTTGGCGTTGATAAGAAACACAGCCTGGTGATCCACGATAACGGTAGCGGCATGACCGATCCAGGCCGGTGCTCCAACTCGGGGTTGGGATTGCGTCTCATGCGGCATAGGGCAGAGATAATTGGTGGGGTCGTGAGAGTCACCTCCGAACGCGGCAGCGGAACCACCATTGAATGCACCTTGCCGTAAAAGCCGACAGCCGTCCCGCCGCTGTTAGAATCGGCTTTGCAGTGATCGCGGAAGGAAGGAAGCACGACATGAAGCGCAAGTACGGCATGATGGTACGGGTGAGTGGTGTTGTGGCGGCTGTTTCACTCATTCCGTCGCTGGTCGTCACGGCTGATGGCACGGGAGAGGGCGCTATGCAGTACGGATTCCGTTATGATCCGATGGACTACGTTGAGAAGAGCGAGACCCTCGCTGCTGCACGGGTGCGTCGAGACGTGTTTGGAAAGCCGAAGAAGGGGGACGACAAGCTGATTCAGGCCGAGATCGACAAGGTCATGGCCAAACAGCAGGATTCGGGTCACTTCGACGAGCGCGGCCACATTAAACACACATGCGGTCAGTTGGTTTGGCTTGCTCAACTCGGCGTCGATACATCGCTGCCTGGTATAGGGCGAGCCCAGCAGCTTGTCGTGGCCGAGAAATGCACTGAGCACTCCGATAACAAGGGAGCATTGAGTGTGCGGGGCGTCCGTGGCCTGATTATGACGGGAATGGCTGACCACCCGCAGGTCAAGCCGTCACTCGAAAACATGATCAAACGGGAGAATGTCTGGCAAGGCCCCTACCGGCTCTGCCCGTGGGGTACCCAGTTGTATCTAGATGCTCTCTGGGCAGGTCGCGACATTGTGGACACATCAGATGTCGTGAAGCACACCCTTACGTGGATGCGAGAGGAAGCCAATGCGGCGGGCTGTGTCAGCTACAAGGATCCGATATGCCATTTTGGTGTCGCTGGCCGGATCGACACAGCTGAGGCCAGGCAGTTGGTGGAGCATATGCTGCCTATGATTCTGCGGATACAGAAGCCTGACGGCGGCTGGGGAGGTTCAAGTCCGGACGTATTCATGGCGCTGCACCGGCATGGCCTCCTCGAAAGGCTGCGTGAACTTCCACCGCTTCCTCCAGACTGGAAAATTGTGCGAGAGATCGACGTACCTGTCGAAAAGGCATCATCTCTCGCATACGACGGTGAGCGTTTCTGGGTCCTGGCAAAGGATGAGAACCAGGCAGTCGCCCTCTCGGCGGACGATGGGAAGGAGTTGCAGAGGATCGACCTGCCGAAGGGCGAGACCAGCTCTATCGGATGGTGGCAAGATGGGCTTACGGTGCTGCAAGGCAACCCCAAGCGCGTGCTGCGGCTTTCCGGCGAGGGGGAGATCACGCAGCAAATCGATCTCAAGAAGCAGAAGTGGCCTGCCGGGGTGATGCCCATTGGAAAGGGAATGTGGGTCTATGACGCGTGGTATGGCGGATACTATGAGATTGATCCTGCCGCTCCCGACAAGAGCCAGTACAAGAAGATCAGCGGCGCGGGCGGGACCGTCGCCGTATCGGACAAGGGATTCTGGCATGTTCCTGATTTTGCCGACCTCCTGCTGCATACGACCACCCGGAACAGGTTGCTGGACTGGGGCAAGTTGCCATTCACTGCGGGATGCCAGGGGCTCGCCGTCGCCGACGGAACGCTGTGGGCCCTGGATGCCGAAAGCAAGAGGATCTGCATGATGAAACGGCTCGATATGAGGCAATTGCTACTGGATCGCTTGTCGAGATTGGTAGACGAAGATGGCAAGCAGTTTCGCAAATCGCTCGAGACATCACATGAAGCCGTGGCGGGAGCACTGGCCGCCATCGCACCTGAGCTCGACCTCATTCAGAAGATTGCGGGCGAGGAGATACACTGGTATGACGACGGGGGGCGTTTACAGACCATGTTCTTTGTCATTTCGGATCCACGTGATCTGGATGTGGTCCTCAACTCCTACAAACGTACCCGCGACCTCGACTGCCCTTTCACTGTCAACTTCGTCCGGCAATGGACGGATGCAGAAGGCGATTGGGATATCTTCGTGAATCACGGGGAGTGCCGGATTCGTCACTGCAATAGATTCTGGGGGCCGAACCGAAAGGTCGTTAAGCGCGAACCCGAACTGCGACAGGATCTATACACGCTCTTTGCCTGCGGGAAGGCGTTCCCTGCGCCGGGCAACAAGGGATGGTTCGACCTGCTGAGCGGCCCAACCCAGGGAGCCATAGACAGGCTCGCAGAAATGGCTGAAGAGCACGACTGTGTGCAGACCATCGAAAACGGCATTCCTGCGTGGCGAGACCCCGACGGCACCTTGCAGGTTATGTTTGAGATACTGCCCGATCACACAGATCTCGATAACGCGATAGGGATCTACGAACGCATCAAGGAAACGAAGTGTCCGATCACCTTTCAGATCACGAAGGAATGGCCGGACGTTTTCGATGTCATGCGCTTCTCAAGTCGTAGCTACATCGAGCACCACAACCAGGCAAAGCGGAATGGTGGCAGATAAAAACTGTTGCCGCCACTGACAGTCTACCCATCATCGACGTCGACCATCGTCAACGATGGGGTTATGCCGCTGCGGGTTATACATGGGCGGAACTTCATTCGTAGGACGGACATCTCTTGTCACGCCGTAATTCTCGACGAAGGCGGATGCCCGTCCGTTCCCTCCCACAGCCGGACAAGATGTCTGGCCTACGTAAGAGAAGTTTCCATCATGTATGATCTGGCGGAAGCACGACATCCAGCCAGGCTGAAGCTGCCCACAAGATTCCATGCAATAACATCCGCAGCCGTGCGTTGTATGGGTGACGATCGTACTGGCGCCGGAACATGAAACAGCAAGTCTAACGCGAAGAAGGAGGCAGGAAGATGAACACACGCAGCAGGACCACAGTAGTACTCGCCCTTGCAACAGTAATCGCAGGTTCGGCTTTGGCCGCATCTGAAACGGAGGGTCAGGAACGAAAGGGCCGCCGGGACCGGGACGAAAGGCGCGAACGGGAAGAGCATCCCTGGCGCGAAGAGGGTCGGGAGTTCCGCGAGGCGCAGCATGAAAAAGTCAAGGCACACATGAAGGCGCAGCACGAGGCCGGCAAGGCATTCCGCGAAGCCGTTCATGAAGAGGAAGATGCGTACAAGGCGGTTTCCATGCTGAAGGCGCAGCGCACGACGATGCACGAGGAGAATACCGCCTTCTTCGCGGGCATCCACGATGAGAACATTGCTTTCCTTGAATCGATGTTTGCGAAGTACGAAGTACCCGAAGCCAAGCAGACAGAGATCATGGAGAAGATCGAAGGCCACGTGGCGGAGCGCCGGGCGGATCACGAAGAGCGCTATGAGAAGGTGGTGGCGGTGCTGGACAAACTGGCGGCGAAAGAAGACCTGACCAAGGAAGACATTCGGAATGCCATGAAGAAGCTGCACAAAGATTGCCCCAGGCGCCGTGGCGGCCGGGGCAAAGGCAAGGGCAAGGGACGCGGATCGGACGAAGACTGATCAGACCCAAGCTCCGGACTCAACAAGAAGGGCCGACCTGGATCCACTCCGAGTCGGCCCCTTTTTTCGTTTATTGACACAGTACGCCCTACTACATCGGGTGTAGATTCTGACGCCACCACACCAGATATAGAGGAATCCCCCATACGCTAATACGGGAAACCCTTAGAGCGTAGTCCCTTAAAAAACCGTTACTTCAGGGAGTTCTGTGTAACCCCGGTAACGGCTGCTTCAGCCAAGCGGTTGTCTTGGGCAGGCGCGAGCGCCGGCGTTACTTACGCCTTCGTTCATGCGGGCAGTCCATGATTCCTTCGTAGAGGAGACAACAGACCGGGAGGTCCATATACTTGGCAATCTTGTCCAAGTTCCTCACAGAAGGAAAACGCAGACCGCGTTCCCACTGACTCACCACCGAAACTGAGACGTCGAGATCATGAGCCACACGCTTGAGCGGGTGCCCCTGTTCGCCACGCCAGGTACGCAGCCGAGCGCCGAAGCTCTCTGCTGTCGTCAGTTTGTTGGCTCTCGTTCTTCTCTTTTTCTTCGTAGCCATGGTCCAGACCTTTCTTAGTCTTTCCTCATTTCGCTACAGACATTATATGAAACCCGTTTCAATGTGACCACAAAAGATTTTACATCATGTGTAGGACATTTCCTACACACGAATTGGCGACCGGACACACCAAAAGGCACATCGCGGCTACTGGAAGATAATCGGACAAGTGCTTGCATCCAGTTCCTAATTGACCAAGGGGAACCGACAGCGCCATGATGGGAGTCAGAAGAGGAAGAGTGCATGTCAATATTGCTCAACAGAACGATCCGATTGTTTCTAGATAGCATCGGGCGGCGGGAAGAGTACGAGTACTACCTTGAGCGATTCAGGGCTGATCATCCTGGTGCGTTTGCCCTGCTGTGTCCGTTGGCTTCAGGCTTTGAAGACGCGGCCTCTCTGTTTGCCTTTGACCTGGAGTTCCTTCTTAGACTGGAGTTGGATCCTGTCATCCTGCTGTGCGGTCGGGATGCGGCCAGGATGCGGGAGCTTCTGTTTGCGGGCGCTCATCCGTTCGCGGTGCTGCCGATAGATATGGCGGGCGACCATGTCGAAGATCCCACGGGCAGGATTCTGGATTTCCTTGCCGAGTGCAGGAAGCGTTCCCAGGTTGCCGTGCTGATCGATCCGTCTACGCCTCTCGAAGATGCGCTACTCGGCATCACCCCATCCGTCAGTCGACGCGTTCACATCATTCGCGTGCAGGGGCCACTGCATGACGCGAAGCAGACGCCACTGTATTACTTCCACACGCAGCGAGCCGAACGGGTAGAACTGGCGGAGGGCGATCAAGAGATCGCGGCCATGGCAGGACGCCTGCTGGCACATGCGCCGGGCACCCACATTTCAGTGGCCTCCCCGCTACAGTTACTGCAAGAGCTATTCACCGTGAAAGGGGCGGGGTGTGTGATTCGCCCGGGGTCAGAGATTCATCACCATACATCGCGAGACAGACTGGATGATGATCGTCTGCTGGCGCTGCTTGAGGGCAGCTTCGGCCGACAACTGAGCCGGCATGGGTTTCTCGAGCGCACAACCCACTTCTACGTGGAAGACGAATACCGCGGCGCCGCCCTGCTGCAACCGCATGGTGACGCGATGTATCTATCCAAGTTTGCCGTCTCAACCGCGGCCCGTGGTGAAGGCCTCGCAATAGAGCTTTGGCGGATGATAGCCCGGGATCACGCAGCCCTCTTCTGGCGATCACGCCTGCGCAACCCGATAAACCACTGGTATGAGAAGCAGGCAGAGGGATACCATCAGCAGGGAGACTGGAAGATATTCTGGCGTGGTATCGCCCCGGAACAGATTCCGGGGCTCGTAGATTTCGCCCTGCGCCAGGAAGACGCGTTCGCTCCGCCGGACAACGCTACTTGATCGTAGGTCCTCGCGCAACGTCGTCTTCCTTCTTCGGCGTCGGCGTTCTGCAATAGCGGATAATGGCTATCACCATGACGATCAACGTGACCCCACCGGAGATCAGGACGGCCCTAACGGCGCTGACACCCGATATCGCCAGAAGCACACCTGCTGCAATGAATGCCAGAATGGCTAAACGTAGTACGTCCATCACGGACCTCCTCATCTTCTTTGTCGTTTACCATGGAGAACAGCGCGAGTGATAGAGTCGGAGTTTGTGAATGGCTCCTTCAATACTATCGCTCAGGCGCTCCAGCTTCTCCAGCTCATCCGCTTCAACCAGGTTGTCGAGCCAGCGCTCGAAGTCCAGTCGAACATCTTCATCTCCCCGCAGAATCTGCCATTCCCGGGCGCCCCAGTCAAAGTACATTCGGTCAAGGCGATAACAGTAGGGACTCTCAAGACCGGCCAGAAGCTTCTCCAGGAAAGGGCGGGGACAGTCGGCCACAACCAGGGTTCCCAGGAAACGAAGTTCCGCACGCTGCTCCGGTGTTAGAACACTGACCTGATTCGGATCGAAAGATAGCAGGCTGTCGTCGTACAGCTTCTCGGCGGCGAACCAGTTCAAACCAATGGCATCACACAACTCTTTGGGTGTCTGCGGCGCCGCAGAATACTGACCCAGCGGGAATAGCGTGGGCTGAATCCCACTCGGAACACGTGCCTTATCTAGATCACCATGCATGTCCGTCAGCCTGTTCTGGTTATATAGATGATAGTCGGGCACTCCCCCGTTGACAAGCGATGATTTTGTGAAACCATAATTGGACAAAAGAAAAGGGCATGAGGAGAATACATCCTCACGCCCCTGTTCTTCTACGCGAGCTAACGCGCCTACTTACACATACATTTCCCTGCCGGACACTTCGTGCATACGGGGGCTTCTTTGACACAGCTGCCGCAGCAGCTCTTCTCGCCCGCTTTGGAACACGTGCTAGTACCGCAGCATCCTGCAGCCATTACCGTCACCGCCAGGAGTCCCGCCAACATTGCTTTCTTCATTGCTCGTCACCTTTCTTTGTCTTGTCGAACGGCGCCCATTGCTGCCGATCCGTTGTGAATTAATCGCGGTCGATGGCATTTCATTACAAAGAAAAGCCACGCGTCCGTGCTTCAGCCGTCTACTATGCGTCTGAGACTTCGATCTCCCATTTCTCTTTGAGCCAGTCCAGGAGCTCAGGGCTCGGGATCGTCGAGGGGGAATTCATGACCTCTTCCATGACGAGACCATAAATTAACTCACGAGCCGCACGCTCGTTGATGGCTAGCAGCGAAGCTTTCAGCATCTCAACATCGGCAAATCGCTCTTCTGTCTCATCCAGCAAATCACGGTAGGCCACATCGCCGAGACCATCAGCAATCCTGTTAATCTGGGCGACCTCTCCGTCGGATACCGTGCCATCTGCCATTGTGAACAGCTCCAGCAGAGCCACCAGGGCCAATTTCTGTTCATGAGAAAGTTCTGTCAGTGTCATGTTCCTCTTCCTTCCTGTGCAACCCGTGTAACTCCCCGGCAATCGGGGATGATGCTTGAAGTCTAATCACCAAGCTGCGCCAAAGACAGAAAAATCAGCCACGAGACCACGGATGTGACAGTTCCCACCGCGATTTTCCACCCGCCACCATGTTTTGCAGTCGCACGGAGCAAGACGGCCCGGTTGTTTCGCGCTTTTTTAAGAGTACGAAATGGTGTACAAGCTGGAACGTTAAGACATCGCACATGCAACGCGGTGTTATGATGGGAGATCAGAATTGGGCGAAATACCCACAGTCGTGATGAATATTCTCTTGGCCGTGCTGCTCTACGCACTGCTGACCTTGATTCAACAGCTCTTTCTCAGGCGCATTAAAGTACTGAAGCGCTCTCCCATCGCGCTGAACTTGCTCTTCCTGCTGCTCGTCATCAATGCCTTCATTGCGTTCGCACTCCCGGACCTGAACCCGGATGCCGTCAAATGGGGTCAGGCCGCCTTGATGTTCGTCTCCGTATACCTGGGCATTCGCATCCTGGACCACTGGATCTTCGAACTGATTCTGCCGCGGAGGCGGCGAGCGCCGGTACCGATCGTGCTTCGCGATATCTGCCGTTGGATTCTGGCAACACTCGCGCTCTTCATCATTATTCGGTCGCTCTTTCCCAATATTAACCTGAGCGTCCTTGCCGTCTCATCTGCTGTCATCGGCTACATCCTTGGTAACGCCACCCAGGACACCCTGGGGAACCTCGTTTCCGGACTGGCACTCAACACGGAGGATCCGTTCACCATCGGAGACTGGGTCACCATTGCCGGGCATACGGGACGCATTGTCGACATGACCTGGCGTGCCACGTGTCTACGCACAAAGACGGATGACTATATCACCATCCCAAATGCTGCCATCGCCCGCGAAGCCATCGTCAATTACTCCCGCCCAACACCGATTCATGGCTACATCCTTGATGTCGGCGTGAACTACGGGGTGTCGCCAACCAAAGTCCGAAACACCATTCTCGACGCGCTACGCGGTGTTTCTGAAGTGCTGACCGAACCGGCTCCCAGCGTCTGGCTCGTGACATTCAACGACTTCTCGATTGACTACAAGATCAAGTTCTACAGCAGGGACTTCGCGCGCCTGGAGCACATCCAGAGCCGCATCATGGATCTCATCTGGTACCACTTTAAACGCAACGACATCGTAATCCCCTTCCCGATTCGCGACGTGAATATGCGACAGGTAACGCAAGAGGATGAACTACGGCAGGCTCGCAAGGACGTCGAGGAAAGGACGGCCCTCCTGGGGGAGATCGAGCTTTTCAATCCTCTCTCTGAGGATGAGCGTCGCACGCTGGCTACCGAACTCAAGGAATCCATTTACGCGCCAGGCGAAGCGATTCTAAAGGAGGGCCAGGAAGGTAACCTGTTCTATATTCTCAAGAGCGGCGGGGCGGATGTGTCGGTACGACGCGGAGCCCGCGACCTGACAGTAGCCAGCCTGGCCCCGGGCAACTTCTTTGGCGAGATGTCGTTCCTGACCGGAGAGAAACGCAACGCAACGGTGACCGCTCAGACCGACTGCATTGTCTATGCGCTGTCCCATACGGTTCTGGCTACTATCCTTGAATCCAACACGGCACTGGCCGAAGATCTTGCCAGGATTCTTGAGGAACGACAGAAGTCGGCCGACGGGCGTGTCGCCGAAGCCGCCAGTTCTGAGATTGCCGCGCCCTCGCCCGTACCGCGTACCGTTTTGCTTAGCCGGATTCGCCGCTTTTTCTGCCTCGACGAGGACTGATTTAACTTCAAAGGAGATACATTATGCGCTTACCGTTCTGTCTACTTGCTGCTGTCGTGTGCATGTCTGCTACACCGTCTGCGAAAGCCGCTACCGAGGCGACGTCATTTCGGCTCCAGGCCGTACAGTCGCGCGAGAGTTATGGCCCCTTTGCTTTCAAGTCCGGTTCGAAACTCAAGATCGAATCCGGGATCTTCAAGCTGCACGTTGTTGCAGGCAAAGCCTTCCAGCTCACGGACACGACCACCAGCAAGACTTACGGCGTCTACGAGCTGGTCCCCGGCCGCATGATCGATATCGGCGATGTGCTGTTTACGATCACGGGCATCAAGGCCGTGGCGCTGCCGGCCACGGCGACCCCGGCATCCGGGACATCGGCCTCCAGGTCTCTTCTAAGTGGCGCGGCATTGGGTCTTCAGCTCGACCTTCTCAACACCGTTAAATACAAATGGGAGATCAACGGTGCCGAGGGTGATTCAGAAGAGAATATGGAACGTACCGCTGCCGCGTTGAACTTCCAGAAGAGCTACTTCACCGCACGACTTGGCCTCGTAACGTCGGCCAAGTGGGATAACACAATTGCGGGTGATGGCGTGATCTTTGAGAACGCGTCAATCGAAGAAGGAACCGGCTGGTTCGTAGCAGGCGGGGTAGATATTCCGGTATTTAAAGAAGGCCGGTGGAAAGGTGCCGTATTTGGCGAGGCGTCGTACCGTCAGGAGGAGCTTTCACTCCAGTATGGCGCGTGGGAAGTCCAGTCCATTGTAAGCACAACCGTGACCAACGGCACATCAAACGTCGTGACGACCACAACCAATCTTGACTACGTCAATCACGATGAAGATGCGACGCTGGCCGAAACGATCGTCACGGTCGGCGCAACCATTTCCTACCAGGCACCACACTGGTTCCTGTACGCAGGGCTCAAAGCCCTTCCTTGGGCTGACACCTCGCTCGACGCCAGCGTGGTTGCCGGCGCCAACCGGTTCGACATCGAGTTCGAGCGCAAAGACCCGGTTATGGGTTACGGCGGCCTTGGCTTCATCCTGGCCGGCACGAAGTGTTATGTTGAAGCCGAAGGCGGTGGCGAAACCGCCGTACGCGTTGGTCTACTAAAAGAAATGTAGCTGGATTCGTGAGAGTTCAGACATGTTCATGAGCGCGTAGCTGGATTCGTGAGAGTTCAGACCGCATACGCTAACAGCTGAAATGACCTACAGGTCTTTCACCAGCTTCTTCACCTTCTTGAGCTTCGGTGCGATCACAGCACGACAGTAGCCGGCATCGGGGTTGTTGCTGTAGTAATCCTGGTGGTAGTTTTCCGCCGCGTAGAAAGTTGTGGCCGGCAACACCTCTGTGACGATCTTCCGCGTAAACATCTTCTGTGCCTCTTTTAGAGATGCCAGGACAACGCTCTTCTGGGCAGCATCATGGTAGAATACCGCGGAGCGGTACTGAGAGCCTGTGTCGCCGCCCTGCTTGTTCAGCGATGTTGGATCGTGGACCTTCCAGAACACCTTGAGTACGGTGCCAAGATCGACCTGCGACGGATCAAATGAGATCTGCGCCACCTCGGCGTGTCCCGTTGTCCCCGTGCAAACAGCCTTGTAGGTCGGATTCACAACATCCCCACCCATGTAGCCCACGTTCACGTCCTTGACTCCTTCAATCAGATTGTAGGCAGCTTCCGTGCACCAGAAACACCCCGCCCCCAAAGTGATAACTTCTACCTCCGCCATCCCATGCTCCTTCGGTTTCATATCCGTGACCCGTTTACTGTCGTTGTCGCGACCGCAGGCACTTACCACCAACAGCAGCCCTGCCATCATGCCCAAACCTGCGTTTCGTTTCTGCATATCATCTTCCCCTGTCACTGAGTTCTGAATATCTATCGGGGAGGCGGCAATTTCATTACAACGACACACCGATTTACGCACTCGTCAATCACCATAAATGTGGTCTATTCTTCGCGTCGATGACAGGAGGAACGATAGCATGAGTTGGAAGCTCTTTCTCAGTACATTTATCCTTATTTTTCTTGCTGAATTGGGAGACAAGACACAGCTTGCCGCCATGGCGCGGACCGCCAGCTCAGGCGGCGCGAAGTGGACTGTATTCGTCGCGGCCTCCACGGCACTGGTCCTATCCACCCTGGTTGCCGTACTTTTCGGCCATGTCCTGACCAAGTTTGTCCCGGAACAGACACTCAAACTTGCTGCGGGCGGGCTCTTCATCCTGTTCGGCATTCTCATTCTATGGCAGGCGTTGAAAACAGAGAGCCCCGACACAACGGACCGAACCCCCGGCATTATGGCAGGGGTCGTTTTGAAATGGGCAAGCGAATTTGAGCGCGCTGCTGCTGACGACTACGAGGATTTGGCTGCCGGCGTCGAAGACCCGAAGCTCAAGACGTTGCTGCTTGAGCTGGCCCGGGAAGAGATGTCTCATCTCAGCGATATTCAGAGGGCCGCAACCGAGCACAAATCCCTGCAGCTGGGAGCGGAAAGCTCTGCTGCCGCCCTGCCGGCTCAAAAGGAGCTGCGCCATGACGTTGCGGAAGGGGACCGTCCCATCCTCGAGCATGCCATTGAACACGAGGAAGCCACTGCCAAGTTCTACTTGGAGCTGGCGCGCCTGACTCCCCTGCCAAGCCTGAAGCAGACCTTCACCGCCCTGTCCGAGGCCGAGGAGGAGCACGCCCGTCGACTGCGGGCATGGAGTTGAGTTCGGCCATGCCCGAAAACTCCCACAGGCGCATAGTCGCTGGGGAGGCCCGTCGAGAAAGCGAGCGCTTCCACTAACGGTCAGCAATACGCCGTACCGTTCAGTGGGTTGTTAGCAGCACCTACTCCTCTTTCCGGAGCTTGATAACGCCATGGACAATCATCACCGGCCCCGCAGCCAAAACAAGATAACCAAAGAAGGCGCTCTTAAAGAACTTTTGTGCCGTGTTCTGTTTGTTCAAGGGTGGGAGTCTGGCTTCATCCGAGGACCAGGCCGGGCACGGTACCCGCCACTTTGCGTTGAGCGGTTGGGAGCGGCAGGTCATTGAGTTCCGCCGGCGTTACCCAGCGGACGGCAGCGTGCTTGAGAGCCCTGGCGCGCCCAGGCAATGCCGTGCATTCGTAGACGTGCAAGGTAACCTTGAAGTGGCTGTAGACATGCGACACACGCCCCCGTGTGGTCGTCTCACCAAGCCTGAGTCCTGTCTGCTCCTCAACGCCGCGGGCAAGAGCGACAGCAAGGGCCTCACGTCCCTCTCGCCGACCTCCGGGGAACTCCCACAGACCACCGAGTAGACCGGATGCATGCCGACGGCAAACCAGGATCCTGCCGCGTCGGCGGATAACGGCGACCACATCGGTGTGGTGCGGAACCGTTCCGGTGCGTTTCTTGACGGGGAGTTCTCCAGTCAGCCCGCGACATCGGGCCGCACAGCGTGGTGCCAATGGACAGGCGGTGCAATCCGGCAGGCGAGGACGGCAGACCAGGGCTCCCAGCTCCATCATGGCCTGGTTGAACGCGGAAGGATCCGCCTTCCTGGTATGAGGCGCCAATCGCGCCCGAATCGTCTCCCGCGTTGCCGGCAGCGTGATGTCATCTGCAATGCCCCAGAACCGCGAGAACACGCGCAACACGTTGCCGTCAACGGAGGGAACCGCCTCGCCAAGTGCAATGCTGGCAATAGCGGCAGACGTGTATGCCCCCACACCCGGAAGCGTCTCCCACTCCGACGCCGACGCCGGGAACTCCCCCGCGGCCACCACCTGGCGGGCAGCCTTTAGCAGACTCCGTGCCCGCGAGTAATACCCCAATCCTTCCCAAAGCTTCAGGACATCCTGAACATCGGCCGCAGCCAAGTCCTCAACCGAAGGGAAGCGCGCAATGAAACGTTCGAAATAGGGAATGACGGTAACAACCTGCGTCTGCTGCAGCATGATCTCGCTCACCCAGACCCGGTAGGAACTGGGATCTTCCCGCCACGGCATGGGACGTCGATACGCCTCAAACCAAGTCAGCAGCCTCTCAACCCATTTTGCCATAGGGTTTAGAGCGTAAGCTGAACGGCTGTCGTTTCCAATGCTGTTATCGAGAATGTTGCGACCGATTCGCTGTTCTCAACTGACACGGTGTAGGTCCCCGGGACAAGCCCCTTCATGGTCGTCTTGCCATCACTGTCAAGTGGAGGGCTGCACGCTGCTGACCAGTAGCCCGCAGTTGCCCAGGCGGCATTGCGGCATCGCTCAACCAGCGCGCCAGTCTGATCGCGTACCTCAACGTATTTGCCTGGCACGGGCTCTCCGGCTGCATTCGTCACACTAATCTCAGCACTGCCTCCCGGCTCGAGCTCTGCGTCCCACGTCGAATCTTTAGTCAGCTTCACGCGGTGTGTCTCTATCGAGTATCCATCCCGGAAGGCAAGCAAGAGATATGAGCCTTTCTTCAGAGGCGGGTTGATGTCATAGCGTCCACCTTGGCTACTGAAACCGAAACCAAGCGTGTCCTCCCCGTCCTCGCTGAGGACCACGACCCCTGCCTGAAGAATGGGTTGTCCGTCGGGCGTTGTGATTGAACCACCCAACGTCACCCCCGGACTCAAGGTAACATCAAGAGTTACATCCACTTTGGCTACCTCAACATCCTGAGCGGCATAGGCGAACTCTTCGCTCTGGACACGAAGCTTGTAAGCTCCGGGCTGAACACAGTCGAATGCGTACCGACCATCCGCGCCTGTTGTCGTGCTTCGGGTCAGGATATACTCCTGCACGCCGGCCGTCTCAGGAACCAGTTGGACCCTGACGCCCTCTTCCTCGCCTGCAGCGCTCGTAACCGCGCCGGAGAGAACCACCCCGGTGATATCTATGGACAGCCGCTGCGCCTCTTCGACAACAGAGACCGTCCCGTTGTAAGAGACGGAGGCGGCGCTTTCGCCGTCTTCCTCATCGGCCGATACGGCAACCCGGTAGGTATAGTCGCCAGCCTCGAGGCCCTTGATTTCAAAGACGCCGTTGCTGCTTATCTTTGCCTGCCGTGTTTGACGGAACATCCGCATCGCCGCGGCCATCTGATCGCGATCGTCCTCCTCACCCGGCATGGGCTGAAATGAGATCGAGCCAGTTGTTAGCTTGGTGCCATTGACAGAAACGGAGCCGGCAAGCGCGGGAGCATTCTCGTTGGCCTTCTTCTCACATAGTTCCAGTTTGGTTGTTTCGCCTGCCTGTACAGCAACCTGCTCCACGATCATTCGGGGCATGACTTGAGAAATGTCGGTGTCTTCCTCTTCGTCCATTTCCGTAATGGTCGCGTAGGCCTGGTACTTCCCTTCTGGAATGCTATCGAACGTGAAGTTCCCTTGTGCATCCGTCTGGGCGTGTCTCATGAAGGGAGGCGGCCCGGCAGCCTGAAGAATAACAGGAACATCCGCAAGCGGCGCGCCGTCCGCATCCTTACAAACACCCCTGATCACACCGGTCGGTGGCAACTCAACTCGAACTCCCTCCATGAGAGGCTTCTTCACCATAACTCTTTCCTGGGCCAATACCTGCTGCTGATAATCGTCGCCAGAGGAATACACAACCAGATCAAGAATGCCATTTGCCACGCCTTTGAGTTCAAAGCGGCCGTCGGCATCGGTCTTCACGGCGTCATCGTCACTCACGCGGCCAAAGCCCCCAAACCATCCGCCAGCACCGGCTCTGACGCCAACCCCTTTGACCGGTTCGCCGTCGTCCTCCCGGACAACAATACCACGGATCGTATTGCCCATCTTCATGGTAATCTCGAGCGACGCGACGGGCAGCCCCTTGTCGGTTGTCAAGTCAACCGGCACCGTCGCGGGAAGATAGGGCGAGAGTGTGGCTGTAACGGAGTATGCGTCACCCTCGCGAAGTTCAATCGTGAACGCCCCGGTATCGTCGGTTTGAATCTCGTCATCGCCCCTGTTGCCCCAGAAGCTGCGGCCCCGTCCGGGGGACCTCTTCTGTGAAGAGATAGTAGCCCCCGCAAGCGCATCGCCCGCTACGGACACAACGCGCCCGGTCATGGTTTGCTTGGCACCGAGAGAAACAAACAGATCATCGGTTCCCGCCGTGATGTTCGGAAGCGTCGACACCGTATCACGGCCCTCCTGCACGGTGACTGTATAGCGTCCCTCTGCCAATCCCCCCACACGGAAGGCGCCCTCATCATCCGTTTCCCCGTTTCGCCAGATGTGATCCCGGCCCAGAGCTTTGATCGGGCCTGACACGGAGATCTGAATATCCTCAATGGGAGCACCATCGGACGCAACCACAGTCCCGGAAATCGAGAGCCCCGCTTTGAGCACGATAAGCGAGAGCGAATTGGTCCCTGGACCAATGTCCACGTCCTGCTTGGCAGCCAGATAGTCATCATGCTCAACAGCCAACTCATAGGATCCAGCCGGGATACCACCTATCACGTAGCGACCGTCCGCGTCACTGTCCTCTTGCTCAAGGTAACGCCGCGACACGCTGCTGCGACTACCGGCATCGTCGTCCTTCTCAACTCTGATCACCGACACTTCAGCATCTTCAACCGGCTTGCCGTCGGCGCCTTCGATGCGCCCCTCAACCGTGCATGCGTTCTGCAGCACAAGATAGACATCCTGGTCTTTCTCTGCGGTAACAGAGAGCTCGAGCTCCGTTTCAACAAAGCGGTCGTGGTCACCTTCAAGCTGATAGGAACCCGGCGTAACCCCCGAGAGCACGAAGACACCATCGTCGTCCGATTTGGCGGATTTCGTCTGGAATGAAGACGTATATGACCCACCGGAAGGACCTTTACCCGTCACCTTCCCCATAAGCCGAATAGAAGCGCCGACCACGGGAGCGCCACCCGCATCGGTCGCCGTGCCACTTAGATCCACGGTGGGGACAACGGTGACCTGTTGCGTGAGCACCAGCCCGGCGGTCAGATCCAGTTCGGCATCGTCATGCCAGACGCCATCGGCGTGGACATGCAGTGCGTAGGAGCCGGGCCGCAACCCCCTGCAACGTGCCACGCCCTCATCAACATTAACGTGCAGCGAGTGACTGTCCCGCCATCCGCCGTCTCCCCGCAACTGAACGAACACACCGGTTGGTCGGGAAGCGCCACCCTCAGGTACCAGGACCAGGTCGAGGATGGCGGCGGGAACGACGACGATATCGCACACCGCTGTCGTGCTCGTCTTGAACGTCGCACGAGCTTCGGACGGGGCGGCGATGGCATAAGCATCGGACTGAAGAGACAAGGATACGCTCTTCTTCTCCAGTCCCGAAATCACATAGCGGCCGTTCGCATCTGTCGTTACTTCTCGAGCACGTCCGCCCGCCATGATCACGACCCCCTCAACGGGAGTTCCGTCCTCCGTCCGAACAGCCCCCTTGATCTGGCACCCCTGCTCCACCGCCAACTCCAGGTATGCAAAGTCATCCTGTATCTCAAGCTCCTGCCGCTGCGGAGCAAAACGCTCATCGTCAACGAAGCAGCGATACTCGCCAGGCGCCAACGCGCCGAATTCGAAAGTGCCATCAGCCAGGGTCCTCGTTCTTGCGGCTTCTGTGTAGTGACGGCAAGAGGTCTTACGCAAACGGAACTCAGCGACAACATCGACCCCCGACAGTTCCTTGCCGGCCTGCCGAACCAGCCCCGAACACTCACCATCATGAGCTAGTCTCAGTGATCCGAGATCGGTGTCTTCATCGATGTGGGTATATCCATCGAGGAGCAGCCCGTTATCATCCTTCACAAGGATACTGTAGTCCTTGCCACTATCCGGAAGCTCAAGCACGAACGTGCCATCGGCAAGCGTGACTGTGGATGCGGAGAACGGCACAGCAGAGCCGCTGCGATCGGGGCGCAGGTGCTCCGCCGATACCGTTAGGCCTGCCATCGGGCTGGAGGTGGCGTCGTCGATTGTCGTACCGCGAATCGTGATATCAGCGGCAGCCGACACGGCAAACATGATTGACAGAAAAGGGACACAGAACGAGACGGATGTTGGCATGGGATCTCCTTACCCGCCTCACATGATGATCAGCGGTAGCGGTAGACTGCAATCGTGGAAGTCCACCTGTGATTGGTAGGATTGTATAGTTTGGGGCTGATATGCCCGACGACAACACTCTTGTCGAGCTGAAGCGGCAGAAGCGTGCGTTTGCCGAATTTCAACACGTGCGGAGATTCACCCGTAGTGGCCTCGAGGGCGGCCTCAAGTTCGGGAGTATGCAGGACGCAAACAACAAAGGTGCTCGCGCGATCACGACCATGCCGCACCATGTAGACTTTCTCGTCGATTCCCTTCAGGAGTTCAGCGAGGAGTTCGACGCGTGACTGGTGATCGCCTTTTTTTGCCCCCAACGCCCGGCTGGGGGAGATCACGCAGCGGCCACCTCAACCATAGGTCGTTTTGGTTTCTCTGATCTCATCCTGCACGAACGCATGCATTCGGATGATACGGCTGGTGTGATTGGTGTGCTTGCTGGAAAGCTCCTGTGCTTTGGCCTCGATAACGTCGGGGTCAGAGGCTGCCTGCAAGCCCTGCCTGGCGGTGACGCCAACAAAAAGCCCACCAATGAGCAGGGGAAGAAGTATGCGCTCTCTGATCATGATTGTGTAATTATGCATGAAGCCAGCTGCCTCTGCAAGAACTGACTTGGTGCAGTTTCGAATGGGTCCGAATCATCACTGACCGCCGGTGTTGGCCAAGAACAGGGAATGATGGCGGGGAATCCGGATTCTCACCTGCTGGCAGTGCTACAGCGTCGCGGGCGGGCGAATCCAGCTACAGAGAGATGAGTACGGTTGGGTTCGTGACCGTTCAGTCGGAGGAGAGACGCATCTACTCGCGCGTGGCGCCGGCCCGCAAGGCGGGGAGGTGTGTTTTGAGTAGATCCTGGTCGAGCTCGAACAGGACGAAGCCCGTGGCTCCCACGCCGCGAATGAGGTCAACCTGGCGTACAACCTGTTCGGGCGGCAATCCCTTCGTTGAAGGGCCCAGCCCCGGGTAGATTGGCACGAGCCCATCAACGGCGGCGAGCTGGGATGCCGCCAACGCTTTGGCTTCACTGCCATCTGTGACGTAATTCATCGGACAGAGAAAGTCGACATATCCCTCTTTCGCCCATGTACCCCAATCCTGGCCAATACCGTCGCACGTTGAAGGCCACCTGGGGAATACGGCTGCGGAGATCTGAAGCCCTGGGCGGGCGGACCTGAGAGCCGACGACGCCATCGCGACAAACGAAGTGATCTGCTTATGTCGCCACTGTCGGAAGGCCGCCCCCGCTTCGCCGTCGATGACGGCCGCAGGCCAGTTGGTGACGACGATGTCGGTCGCTTGGGAGAATCGTTTGCGGCAGCCTGAACAGAAACAGCTCTCACCGTCCGGATATCGAATGTAGTCATAATGAAAACCATCAACGGCATAGTTCTTCACCGCTTCCATTGCCGCGCTCAGCTCCAGGTCGCGGTTGCGCGGGTCCGAGGGACATAGCCAGGCAATGGACTCACCATCCGCCTTTTGCTGCAAGCGCCCTTCACTCCGCAGCTTCTCTACAAAAGCGTGCGGTGCATGTGACAGGTTCCAGCAGACCTTCCAGAGATGTAACGCCACACCATGCTCATGGCAGGCCTCAAGACACTCGGCTAGCAGATCGCCTTTCTCGTCAATCACAGATGCTGTCGGCACCACGCTTGAAGGGTAGTACGCCAGCCCCGCCCAGAGCATATTGGGAAGCAGAGCATTGAAACCCGATGCTTTCATGGCCGCCACTGTGTCCTGCCAGCTCTTGCCGGGCACACCCAGGGCCGAATGGCACCACAACCCGCGAAACTCATTGGTCACACCCCGGTTTGAGTTCACATTGAAATAGGCATCCTGTATCAGGTGACGCGTTGCCTCGGCGCGCATCATGAGCTCACCGAACGCCGCCTGCTCAATCTGAGACGCGGTCTCCTGTCGATATCGCTCAACAGCGTCCAGGTGCACGATGCCACTCAACTCCCGGGCATGGGCCTTCGCCGCATCTTCAATAAGCGTACGCGTCTGTTCCCAACCTTCACAATCGAACAGGCGTTCTGCGCGTTCCATGAGCGCCTGAGCAAGTGCGGGGCCCTCGTCGGGTTGCAGCATGGCCATCAGGGCGAGCAGGAGTTGCACCTTCCGGTCACGGTCAACGTTGGTAAGCACATGTCCAATATAGACACCATGGCGACTGACGGTCACGGCCGGCAGCTCGCCCAGAACGTCATCTCCGTTCTGCCAGAACCCCAAGGCCCGGGCGCCTGACAACTGCGGGATATTGGCATTCCAGGAATCCTGACGAATCGCCGATGGAAGACCGGTGCCCGCACTGTCCGGGAAACCAATACTGCTGAAAGGAGCGGTCGAATCAGCTGCAGCGTATCGCTTTCCTGCCAGTCCGAGGATGGGCGCCAGCTTGTCCGGCAGACAGTAGGCGGCAATAATGCGGCCACCATCCGCCGCGAACTGGAACAGTGCATCCAGAGTCGTGTCCGGAGGACAAGGGTTATAGGGCAGGAGGACGATGCTGCAGCCGGGGGGTAACCCCTCTGCGATATCGGAATCATCGAGCTGCCCAACCGCGATGCCGCTCTCATTCAGCCAGTCACCGACGCGCTTGGATGCGCGATCAATCGTGGACATTTCTTCCGGATGCGCGAGCTGCGCATGGCTGTTGCGGATGACCAGGATGTTGTCTGATCGACCACGTAGCCCGGTTAGCATGAAAAGGGTGTTCTTGGATTCCTTCTTCCACAGCGACAGACGCATGCCCTGGATACTCCCCCACCCTGCGGAATCACCCTCGGCTTCAAAAGCGCGGCGAGGCAACCGGATCGTCTGCCATGTGTCACCGCTGAGCGTAAACCAGCCGCCGTACCAGCCTTCACCGCTGCGAAAATGGAGTGAGCAACGCTCAATTGCCGTCGGCTCGGTGGCCCGAACAGAGAATTCGATTTCGGTCACGCCAGACAGATCGAGTGGCATGTCCACATCCCACCAGCAACGATCCTCAACCCTGGCCAGAGGCCCCATCAATCGCAGTCCTGGCCCACGCTGCTCCACGTTCGCGGTAGCGCGCATTGAAGGTCCCTGCTCGGAGAGCCACGGTCGTTCTGCGTTGTCCCCCTCGAAAGCGCCTAGAGATTGCCATGGGCCCGCAAGGGCGGAACTCGCAAGAAACAGCACCACAGCAATGAGAGATAAACACGGCATAGCTGGTAGTTTGCCATGCAATCTTACCCCTTGCAAGATTGGCACGTGCTGTTTAGCATTCGCCCATCGGTTTGGAGGGCACCAGAGCCCCGTTGCCGACATTACATAACCTCCGGAGGCCCGATGAAACACCGATTCCGAACACTGCTGAAGCCTGTTCTCAGCCTTGGGCTGCTTTTGGGAATGCCCCTTTGGGTACCCGCCCAGGTGAACGAAACCACCGCCGTGGATCGCCGTCAGTTTCAGGACATCGCTTCGAAATTGGATCTCGGCGGAGAACTCATGCTCGTTCTGAATACGGCTGCCGTTGTCGATCGCTTCATTGATGCCGCCGTAGCCCGCGAAGTCGAAGCGGCCGACGATCCGCACGAGCGTGAGGTACGCGAGACCATCCATCGTTTTCACAAATTCCTGGGCCGTAATGGTGTATCGGCGATACACGGCCTTGGCGTAAGCATGGTACCTCGCGACGATGGACTGCATACCCTGAAGATGTTTCTCAGCCGTGACTATGTTGACTCAAGCCTGCCCCTCTGGCGCGGGCTTCTTGGGTGGCATCCGCGGCGACTGTTAAGCCTGGACTTCCTGCCCGGCGGAACCGCCATGGTGCGGGCCGGCACACCGGAACCACAATCGCTCTGGAAGATGGTCCGTTCAGCTGTAGACGAGGTCGCGCCACAACCTTCACGTGACCGATTCAAAGCGTGGCGGAAGGCGACGGAAACAACGCTGGGGATGGACATCGAAGCGTTGATCGGCAGCCTGCGTGACGAGGCCCTGCTCGCGGTTCGTTTCTCCGAGACGGAGCAGAGCGTCATCCCGACGGAAGGCGGCCTGGTGACGATTCCCGCACCAGCTTTCCTGATTGTTGTTGGTACCGGTGATGATGTTCTGCGGGGAATTATAGAAAGCCAGTTTGCCAAGCATAGGATTACGCTCAACGAGTCCAAAGTCGGTGACGTCATCATGCGCAGTGCGGACCAGAAGCTCCCCTCCCTGATTCCCATGCAGCCGGCCTATGCCACTCAATCCGGCTTCTTCCTATTCGGTTCGTCGCCGAGCATCGTGGCGGATGCCCTACTTGCGTATCGCCACAAGAATGGCCTTCTGACGCGACCTGAGTTCAAAGAGGCGTTCAAGGGGCTCTCCATGGTGAACAATGGCATCGTCTATATGAGTCCGAAGATGGGAGACGTCATGGGAAAGGTGCGTGAGGCCAAGGTGGATCATATGCTTGCAAACACAAGCAAACACCCTGCCACATCACGGATGCTCAAGCAGTTGCTGACGTACAGCGGGCAGGACCAGTCCTGTGCCCTCGTGATCCAGAACTGGAAGACGGGAGTCATGGTGATGGGTAACAGCGCCTGGGGAGGACAAGACGTTCTGGCCCGGTTGATCGCGGTACCGGTACGCTTGGTCACAGGACTACTCGATGATAACCGTCTCAGTGCCTACCTCGCGCCGTTGTCGCTGTTCAAAACGCCGTCGGCAAGCGAGGAGCTCTCCCCTGCCGTGGCTGAATAGTGTCGAGCCGCTGTAAGGTTTAGGCCGCGCGCCAGATTGATTTACTCAGATAACTGCAAGAAAGAGGATAGAACCATGGAAAAAGTTGTTATTGCTGGAACCGGTCCGGCGGGATTAACGGCGGCAATCTATACCGCCCGCGCCAACCTCAACCCGCTTGTTCTTGAAGGTCCCGTACCGGGAGGTCAGCTTGTTGTGTCTCACGAGGTAGAGAACTACCCCGGTTTCCCGGAAAGCATCTCCGGCGCCGAGCTCATGCAGCGGTTCAGGGAACAGGCTGAGCGCTTCGGGGCCCGCTTCCAGCTCACGGCGGTGCAGAGCACAGAGAAGCAGGGAGACATCATCAGGATTGAGACGGATCACGGGCAGATCGAAACCGAAACGCTGATCGTGGCAACGGGGGCTGAGGCCCGCCGGCTTCCCCTTGAGTCTGAGCCCCAGTTCTACGGCAAAGGCGTCTCGGGATGTGCAACATGTGATGGTGCCTTCTTCCGTGACCAGGATGTTCTCGTTGTGGGTGGGGGAAACACGGCCATGGAAGACGCCATGTTTCTCACACGCTTCGCGAAGCATGTGACCATTGTGCATCGTCGCGCCTACCTGCGAGCGGCACCGGTTGAGGTCGACAAATGCAAGGCAAACGAGAAGATCGACTGGCTGATCCCCTGGGTCATCGAAGAGGTCCTCGGTGATGTGACCGGCGTTACGGGCGCCATCCTGAAGAACGCGGATTCGGGCGAAACCAGGGAGGTCGCCTGCCAGGGCATTTTTGTTGCAATCGGGCACGACCCGAAAACCGAGGCATTCAAGAACATCGTTGAGATGGATGACGACGGATTCATCATAGCAGAGGCCGGCTCGACGCGCACATCCTCACCCGGGGTCTTCGCCTGTGGTGACGTGCGTGATCCGCAGTATAAGCAGGCCGTACTTGCGGCCGGGCATGGATGCATGGCCGCAATCGACGTCGAGAAGTACCTCGGCCAGCGCGAGTAGAGCATAGACAACCCAGCGGGAATTCCTTACAATGCCCCAGCTGAAAGCACAAGTGGGGACATGTGAGGATGACTAAGAACAGCAGCGCTGGTGCGTCACATGACGGCACAGTACAGAGCCTTGCTGCTCGCAACGAAGAGCTTGAACAGCGACTAGCCACCCTGGAACAGGAACGCGATTCCCTTCGCGATCGCCTGCACGAGTATCGCCTGCTGTTCCGCACGGCGGGCACAGCCATGTCCGTCATTGAACCGGATGGCATCCTCTCGCTTGTCAACGAGGAGTTTGTGCGCCTCTCAGGCTACGAGCGGCAGGAGATCGAAGGCCGCAAGCTCTGGTCTGACTTTGTGGCACCCAAGGATCTCGCCCGCATGACAGCCATGCGCGATCGGCGACTGCGGGGTGCTCCCGGAACACCGGAAGACTATGACGCCACGTTCCGCGCGCGCAACGGAAACGAGATTCTCGGGCATGTCTCAATCGTCATGATCCCAGGGTCGAAGCGCAGTATTGTATCGATTTCGGACATCACGTACCGCCGGCACATTGAGGCCCAACTCGCAGAAAGCGAAAGAAACTACCGGACGATCTTCGAGGAATCCCCGAATGGTATCGTTCTGCTGGGGCCGCGAGGCGACGTTCTCAACACCAACGGCCGCCTGCACGACTGGTTGGGATACTCCCGCGATGAAGTCATCGGCAAGAACATGCTCCGGATGCCGTTTATTCCCTGGCGAAGCAAGGTGCGTATGATGCGCAAGTTCCTGCAGCGCATGCTAGGTGCCGACCTTCCCCCGTACGACCTTCAATTCCTCGATAGAGATAAGAACATCCAGTATGGACGCATCCGTGCAACGGTCATTAGAGATGATGATGGCCGTGCCATCGCCGACCTCGTCATGATCTCCAACGTCACGAGACAGAAACGCACGGAGGAGGCCCTGCAGGAGAGCGAGCAGAAACTGATCAAGGCCCAGGAGATCGCACACCTGGGATACTGGGAATACGATGTGGAGCGCGACCATGTCATATGGACCCCCGAGCTCTACAGCATCTATGGGGTCGAAACCGATAACATGGCCATCGACTATGCGACCCTGCGTACGTGCATTCACCCCGATGATCGGGAATATCACGACGGTATAACCGAACGCATGAAGAAAGAGGGCAAGGTAAGTTTTGAGTACCGAGTCAAACGCCCGGATGGAACCATTCGTTACGTCAGCGGCAAAGGAGAAGGAGAGTACGATGCCGATGGCAAGGCCGTTAGGCTATTCGGCATTCTGCAGGATGTCACCGAGCGCCGAAAAGCAGAGGAAGGACGCCTGCAACTGGAGGCCAACTTACTCGAGGCACAGAAATATGAGAGCCTTGGCGTCTTGGCCGGCGGCATTGCACATGACTTCAATAACCTGTTAATGGCGATCATGGGAAACACTGAGCTCGTCCGGGGGGAACTTCCGCTCGACGCCCCCGTCCAGAAGGAGCTGGATGAAATCAATACGATCGCCCGGGATGCGGCTGATCTCTGCCGGCAGATGCTGGCATACGCCGGGCAGGGGCAGTTCTACGTGCACCCTCTCAGCATCACCGAGATCATCGAGAGCATGGCACACCTGTTGAACGTGTCGATCGAGAAGGGCGTCGTTCTCAAGAGTGAGCTCGCCACAGATCTTCCAGCCATTGAAGCCGACGCCTCACAGATCAGGCAGATTGTGATGAACCTCGTAAGTAATGCTTCGGAAGCCATTGGCAAGAAGAACGGCACAATCACCCTCAAGACCGGCACCATGCACGCGTCTCGCGCCTTCCTCAAGACGGTTGCGTTGGACCGGGACCTACCGGAGGGCAAGTACGTCTTCATTGAGGTCCGGGATGATGGCGAGGGAATGTCCGCTGATGTGCAGCGACGTATCTTCGACCCATTCTTCTCCACACGATTCACGGGACGAGGATTGGGACTCGCAGCGGTACTTGGAATTGTCCGCGGTCACTATGGGGCCATTCAAGTAGAGAGCACACCGGGACAAGGCACGTGCGTGACGATCCTGTTTCCAAAGACGGCATCACCGGTGACAGCCGAAGGACAAGCCCCAGCGTCGTCGGCCGGACCGGCAAACGTACCACGAGGCCGGACCATTCTCGTTGTTGATGACGAAACCCCCGTTCTCAGCGTGACGGGGCGCATTTTAGAGAAAGCCGGTTATGAAGTCATGACGGCCATGGACGGAGAGGAGGCAGTCGCCAAGGTAAAGGAGGATGGCTCCGGGATTGACGGCATTATCCTCGATATGTCGATGCCCAACATGTCGGGACCCGAAGCACTGAAGGCGATTCAGGAGATCATCCCCGATACGCCTGTGATTATCGCCAGCGGCTTCAACGATGACGACGTCCTGACCGGATTCCAGGATAGCAGGATCGCGGGAGTCCTACAGAAGCCCTACTCGGCCGATGCGCTCATGGATCAGCTTACCAAATGCATGGGCTAACTAGCCGCGAGAGTATCTTTCGATTCTCCAAAGGGGGTCACTGGGATCTCCCATAAGCAGGACATGTGCTGTCTTCATGGACTAAAAGGGCGCACAACCCCGCAGACTGGACAGCTGCTGGTGCATCCGTTAAGGTGCCCCGATCATTCTTTGCACCACCGGATTGGAGAAACAAGCGACAGCACAGAGAGGTATTCTCATGGATCAAAAGGATCTGAAGGCCGCATACAAGACGATCATGGACGACCATTTTCCCAACCAGATGGAGATCAGCTTCATCAGCGATGGCGGCGATCGCCAGACGCTCTGCTACGAGAAGGCAACCTGGCTGATTGACGGTGTTGAGAAAGGTCTTCGCTATGGAGAGAACCCCGGCCAGGAAGCGGCCCTCTACAGACTTATCAACGGTAATTTGCAGCTTGGCGAGGTCACCTGCATTCAGCCGGGGCAGCACCTCGCGTCCGATGTTGAACTCCTGCAGTCCGGAAAACACCCCGGCAAGACTAACATCACCGATACAGACAACGCTCTCAATGTTCTTCGCTACCTGACAGACAAGCCCTGTGCTGCAATTCTGAAACACAACAATCCGTGTGGCGTGGCGAAAGCCGACACGCTCGCCGAAGCGTATGATAAGGCCAACATGGCCGACCGCCTCGCCGCCTTCGGTGGCGCGATTGGTCTCAACCGGCCCTGCGATCTCGACACAGCCAAACTCATCGTCAAGAACTACGCCGAAGTCGTCGTGGCCCCGGAATTCGAAGAGGGCGTCATGGAGCTCTTTGCAGCGAAGAAGAACCTGCGGGTCATGCGCGTCGATAGTATGGACCGCCTCCAGAACTACGTGGGACAACGCTTCGTTGACTTCAAGTCGCTGATTGATGGCGGCCTCGTTGCCCAGTGGTCGTTTGTTCCCACGGCCCGCTCCGTTGCTGATTTTGCGCCGGCCGTCACAACCTACAAAGGCCAGGAGTACAAGGTGAATCGGGAGCCGACACCACAGGAGTATGAGGATCTTCTCTTTGGCTGGCTTGTTGAGGCCGGCGTCACCAGCAACTCCGTTCTATACGTCAAGGATGGCGTCACGGTTGGGATCGGGACCGGCGAACAGGACCGCGTCGGCGTGGCACAGATTGCGCGCGACAAAGCCTACACCAAGCTCGCCGACAGGCTTTGCTGGGAACAGCACAAGGTGCCCTACAACACACTGACAGATGCGGCTGCACGCGAAGCAATTGATGCCGCCGTGGCGGAACAGAAGGGCGGCCTGATAGGGAGCTGCATGGTCTCAGACGCATTCTTCCCCTTCCGTGATGGTGTCGAAGTTGGCATCGAGCAGGGCGTTTCGGCAGTGGTGCAGCCCGGTGGGTCGCTGCGTGATTTCGAGAGTATCGAGGCCTGCAACGAAGCCAATGTCGCCATGGTCTACACCGGCCAACGCAGCTTCAAACACTGATATGAAACGAGAAATTCAACGCAACTTAGGTGAACAGCCCATTACACGGATCATGGTGGAGCGCTCACTCAAACCTCATGATCTTGTAGCGGCGTCGACGCAACAAATTACACACAAAATGGTGGGACGGGCCTGTAAAGGCAGACGGTTGACGCGGAACGTTCAGCAGAAGGTAATGGAGGCACTCAACCGGGCAGTCGATGCCCAATACACGCTTTCTGACCTATTTACATACTGAGCGATTCACTTGACCCTAATGGCATTGCGATAGACTTGTGAGCTCATACTCACCTTTGCGGCCTGGAGGTGTGTTCTGCTCATCTCCCATCGTAGCCGGTCACCGGAACGCAGCAGGTTAACCATCGCGCCATCATCAAGTGCGCCCTTGCTTTCTGTGACAAGCAGAACGCCCTTGCCTCTGATTGTGTCGGCGACTTGGGAAACGCGGTGTCGGTTCGCATGGTCAACGTAGACGGCCCAACACCGCTTTTGCTCCGAACAGGTGAACTTGGACGGATCGGTGTTTATGACGAGCGTCTTTGCCGTATCCAGCTGAATAACGGCTCCGTCTGCACGGGCAAAAGCTCTTGCGACGCTACCATCGCCAATCACACACACATGCACAGCGGAGTCAGTCGTGCGGGCATCGCCCTCCGAGTGTGAGAGAAATTTAAGGAAGGCGATCGTGTAGGCTACCTTCAGGTCTGCTTCAGCAGCCGTTTCCGGCTTCGATTGCGTCGCACCGGAAACAGCAGCGCACGGAGACAATGACAGAACAGCCCCCCCCAACAGTAGCGCCATGCAGGCGGTGTGACCCAGCACCCATCCTGACTTCATAAACTGACTCCCGGATTTCAGGCAGCGCCCTTTGTACGATCTCACTAGCTGCCCATACTCCACGTCCCAAGTGTAGCGGGATTATGCGGAAAGGCAAACAATCTCTGATCCGTGCCCCGAGCCCGCGGGGAGCGCGGTATGCCGACGAGCAGCAGGAGCGGAAATGCCGGAAATGCGAAAGGACCCTGACCGCGACGCGGCCAGAGTCCTTTCTTTTGAAGCCATGTTGTCGATCTAGAGGTCGAGCTCACCCATCCAGCTTCCATGCTGGTTGCAGTGCTCAATAACCGTGACCTTCCCCGAGTCGGCCGCAAGATGCAGAGTTGTAGCCGGTTTGCACACCTCGGGAGAAAGCCATACGCGCGAGATGAACGTGTAGTCCAGGTAGTAGTCGAGGTAGGAAATGAAGTGCTCTGCCTGCATCACATGCTCAATCTCCCCAACAACGGCATGAACATCACTACACTCAGCAACCAGGCCACATTCGGTCTTCTTAACGATCGGGATGTGCTTCTTCTCGGCCTCCGTCAGGTTGTCAGCGTCTGCCGGCTGCTTGATGGCTGCCGCATTCTCGGCGAATGCCGACTGCGGAGAACGGCAAACCAAACATGTCTCCGGCGCCTCGTTGAACTCAATGTGGCCACATACTTTGCATTCAAATACGGTCATGACTTCCTCCTTATTCCAGGCTCTACTGCGAAAAGTTATAATGCTACCTAATTGGGGTCAGTTTAACAGATGCCCCCCGGAGTGCAACCCCAGACTTGCCCCAAAAAACGACTCTAGTCATCGCTGCCACCAAGCAACCCCGCACGCATCAAGTAGTAGGCAAGCGTAAGAAGCGCTGAGACGGCAGCAGCAACATAGGTCATAAAGGCAGCATTGAGGACTTTGCCCGCCGAAGCCGCCTCCTGGTACCCCACAATACCACTCGATACCATCAAGCGTTTAGCACGAGCGCTGGCATCCCACTCCACCGGGAGCGTTACCAGCGCAAAGGCGACAGCTGCCAGAAAGACCAGTGCCCCGACCTGTATCAGACCGGGTGCACGGAACATCATGCCAATAATAAGGAAGATGTAAGCCGCATTACTGCCCAAATTCGCCATCGGAACCAGTGCCGAGCGAATGGATAGCGGGGCGTATCCGGAGGCGTGCTGCAACGCATGCCCCGCTTCATGACAAGCAACGCCGATCGCAGAAAGCGAGCGGGAGCCGTAGACATCAGGCGAGAGCCTGAGCGTGCGTGACATGGGGTCGTAGTGATCGCTCAGAAAGCCCCGAACGGGTTCAATCTTCACATCGGAAATGCCCTGATCCGACAGCATCTGTTGCGCTGCCTGGGCACCGGTCATTCCTGACGATGCCCCGAATTTTGCGTACTTCGCGAATGTGCTTTTTGTAAAGAATGTCGCAATGCCGGCAATGATCAGGCCGGGTATGGCAAAGAGCCAGTAACTTAGTGGCATGAATAACACGGTGTCTCTCCTTGAGAGTCAATGGTACGGCCGATCCCGGCACCAAAACAACCCTAATCTGGGTGCCTGGACCGGAATCGGCCAAGTCGTGCGGACTACGCCGCTTTGATTTCGAGGGTCCGCTTCTTCTGAGTGGCCTCCTCTTTCCGCGGTAGCTCAATACTCAGAACTCCCCGCTTGAATACGGCTTTCGCCTTCTCTGCCTCGACGTCGGTGGGCAGCGGAATGACTCGGCGGAATGCGCCGTAGCTACGCTCTGCGCGATACCATCCCTTGTCCTTCGTCTCCGATTCAGCCTTCTTCTCCCCGCTGATCGTCAGTACCTCGTCTTCCAACTCGACCTTGACGTCCTTCTCGTCGAGCCCGGGCAGCTCAGCTGAGATCGTCAACGCTTTGTCGGTTTCGGATACATCGATTCGCGGTTTGAAGGCTGCCGCTGCGGCTGGCTCGCCAACCAGGGCCGGCAGGAAGTCCACCCCACGCATTACCTCATCAACCCAGCTCCATGGATCCCGTCGTGTGCATGTCATCAGTTTCATCGTTGGTCCTCCTTTGTTGAGATTCTTCGACATACATGCCTTTCGGCGGCACACTAGATAGCATCGGGCGTGCCAACACGGACCCTGAAGCACCATGCACGCTATAACTGACTGTACCTTACATATTTACAATCATACCGATCGGGCTCAGTACACCCTTCTGGAAAGCGCCATTATGACACACTCACCCAATTCTCATTACATGATAGCGCCACGTTGTCCCTCTACTCTTGAATCAAACCACCCAAAATGCTAATAGAGACCTGCGTTGTAGACGTACACACAGAAAGAAAGATCCAAGAAATGCATACAAGATCCCTTCTGACGCTGGCAGCAATAGCCTGGTTCCCCCTGGCTCAAGGCACCGCCGATACCCCCGATGGATTTGAGCGGGATGGCCTCAAGGCAGACCGGAAGACACAACGAATTGAGTTTTTCGCCGAAACAACCGGCATTGGCGTCAATGAACCCCTTGAATTCTTCCTGATCGGAGGCGAAAGCGGCAACGCATACGAGGCGTTCGCTGTTGCTCTCGCCGAACCCCGTGACATCTACGACGCCATGCTATTCATCGGCATTGCCCCCGGACGTGGCGTCAACCCTGACAAACTCCAGTTCTGGCCCAAGGGGGAGCGTGTCGTCATGACGCTGGATGGTCATCAGGCCGAAACGTTCATTCTCAACGACGAGACCGGCAAGAACTTGGAACCCAATGGCTTGGTATTCATTGGGTCGCAGTTCATTCCTCCCATGGACGGAAGCGAAGGCGAAGTCCTGGCCGCACAGGAACGCGGGCCCTACTCCATAGCCGCCAACTACAACGAGATGGACTCTCTCTTCGACGTGCCCTTCTCAGCCCCGCAGGCGGCGGTCTACACTCGGCAGAGCCTGAACCCGGATCGAATCTACCCAAAAGGAAAACGTATCCAAGTGGTCATCGAACCCGAGTACAAAGATGGTAAGCAACGCGTAACGGAGCTTACTCTGCATGTCGGCGGGAGCACGCCCCCCTCTTCATCCCTAACCGCCGCACGTCTAACGGTCCGTGATGCCGACGGCACCGTTCTGACTGATAAGCCGTCTCTACCGAAGGCACTTTCTCTTTTCAGCCGCCTGAATGATGACGGTCATGACCCCTTCGTGACGCTTGATTTTGGAGAAGATGCCACGGTCGGCCAACTCCATCAGCTTGCCCAGTTACTGCAAACGATTGATGGCGAAAAGGGCGTTCGGGTCGAGCCACCTCTGCAAGGCCAGCCTTACTACAAGGCCTTTGCACCCAACGAGGCCTACCGGACCCGGGAGAATCGTTTTCTCCAGCCTTGGGAGTTGCGTCTGGAACCGTCAACCAACGGGACTGTCACCGCAACGGCAACCGAGATCACGGAGACATGGACCAAGGGAGAGCCCAAGCCCGCGATTTCAACCGAGGAGCATGCAATTGACTCACCCGAGGCCTTTGTTCAGCTCATTACATCGCGAAAACCGGATGTCAAAGTACTGCTGGTCTACGCACCGGAAACTCTCACGTATGCAGAGCTAATGGCTTTTGTTCGTCCGGTGCAAGCCACACACCCCATCGTTCACGTGTACCTGGAGAGCCGTGACAGCACCCGGTAGCTGGATTCGTGAGAATTCAGTTCCGTCGCCGCTCTACTTCCGCCCGAATTTCCGGTGGAGCTCGTTCAGCGAGGTAAAGATCAGCGTGGGGCGGCCCCGCGGGGATGTATACGGCATCTCACATGCAGCCAGGTCCACGACCAGGCGTTCGATCTCTGTTAGGCTGAGGCGTTGACGTCTACCAACGGCCGATTGGCAGGCGGCCTGTGCCACGGCCTCCTGCTTGCCATGCTGACCACCACGCGAACCGACCTCCTCGAGACTCTTGGCCATATCCGTCACAAGCGCCTCGACGGAGGTGCCGTCAAAACAGGCCGGTAGCGCATCAACCACGAAGCTGTTGCCGCCGAACTCAGAGAGACCAAACCCCATCTCCGCAAACAGCGGCAGGTTCCGCCGGACCCGTGCGGCATCCCGCGACGGCAACTCAACGGTTTCGGGGATCAACAGGTTCTGCACATCAACCGCGCCGTCGACGACGCCCCGCATAAAGCGATCATAGAGGACGCGCTCATGTGACGCACGCGGGTCCATCATCACCATACCGTTCTCGGTCTCCAGCACCACGTAGAACCCGCCAACCTGGCCAAGAACCCGACACCAAGCCCATGGCGCTGACGCAAACTCGTCCGGGCTGGGAGCGGCGTTGTCTTGCTCGCCGGTGGCGTCATCAGGCGTGGCGTCAGTGAGGCCGGTACTTGCCGGGCCAAAGGCGGCATCCGAAGGGGCACTGTCTGTCATCGCCGGTGGCCGCGGATACTTGAAAGCTCGGGTGGGCGGCAGGTCGTCAATCTTCAGCTCCGTCGCAACAGGCGGGAGATGATCAATCGTACCCACGACTTCGGGAAGAATGTCCTCCCCGGACTCCGCCTCGGGAGCCACAGATAGCGCCTTCTGAATCGCGGCAATCACGACGTCACGCACATCCCCCGGGCGACGGAAGCGAATCTCTCGCTTGGTTGGGTGGACGTTTACATCCACGGCCCCCGGTGACATTTCAAGAAAGAGGAAAACGGAAGGGTGACGTCCTTTGGGCAGTAGACCGCGATAGCCCTCGCGAATGGCATAGCTCAGGAGCGCCGGGCTGGTAGGCCGGCCGTTGACAAAGAGGTACTGCTCGTTCCGGTCCGAACGATGCACGGTAGGCACGCTGACCTTGCCCCGCACCTCAATGCCACCAGCACTGTGCCCAACATTCTTCAATTGCTTGAGGAGATCCGGACTGAAGAGCTCCCGCAGCCTGTCATCCAGCCCTTCGGCACCGGGCAGGCGATGCAGCTCGCGGCCATCGATGGTCAGGCTCATACCAATCTCGGGATGAGCAAGCGCCTGGATCGTGAATACGTCACGGATGTGGAAGAGCTCGGTCTGCTGAGTGCGCAGAAACTTGCGACGGGCAGGGACGTTGAAAAACAGGTCGCGGACCTCAATCGCCGTTCCCGGCGGGCAACCAATATCGCGGACATCCTGTATGCCGCCGCCGGCGAGGACAATCTCGCTGCCAACGACATCGCCTTGCCTGCAAGTCGTCAATCGAAACCGGGAAACGCTACCGATCGCCGCAAGCGCCTCGCCACGAAAACCCAGCGTATGGATACTCTCGATATCGTCAACGTCATGGATCTTGCTGGTCGCATGACGCTCGATCGACAACAGCGCATCATCACGGGACATGCCGCGGCCATTGTCGCTGACCGACACCAGCTTCCGGCCGCCCGCGGCAACAGCGACATCCACCTGGGTAGCGCCGGCATCAATCGCATTCTCGATCAACTCCTTGGCTACCGAAGCAGGGCGTTCCACGACCTCGCCTGCCGCAATCTTGTTGGCGACCTGGATCGGAAGCACGCGAATCTGGGGTTCATCTGCCATGGCCGCAGAATACGCTTTCTGGGAGGGAGTTGGAAGTGCCATGTGGGGGGGAAGGTAGCAGGATTCGCTCCCCGTAGCTGGATTCCCTCCCCGTAGCTGGATTCGTGAGAATTCAGATGCGCATGACCATCCCACAACCGTCTGAATCCTAACGGATCCAGCTACACCCAATCATCCAAAGGCAGGGTGAGGCGTACGAAGTACAACGAATACGCAATTCGATCGGCAGCCCGGAAGAACGCAGACGACGTGTTCCCGTTCATCCCGGCTCGCCAGGGACCCTCCAAAGGCGGGCAGGCGGGCTCGCCCTACCCAAGAGAAGACCAGCCTAGCTCAGGTCGATCGAAAGATCGTCTTCTACCTTCGCCAGCTTCTTGTGCTTCCGGTATGGGCTGGGGTCGCTATCCACGATATCGATCTCGAGATCGTCATCGTCGTCGCCGATCTCTTCATCGCCACCTTCGTCAACCGGCACCGGCATGAAGGTTGGCAGATAGCGATAGTAGACTTCAAGCATCAGCGTGCAGAGGATGGTATCCAACTCGCCGGCGCCGTGCTCGCGTACCGCGGGTGAGTGCCATGAGCCGATTTCCTGCGGCTGACCGCGGTGATCCTTGTAGCCGCTGGCAGCCTTGCCAATCACCTTCTGGTTCTTAACCAGGGCCGGCGAGAACTGAGCATTCCATGATTTCCAAGTATTGCCGCCCTCCTGGAACTTGGCCTGTGTGGTGTAGTACATGTAGTACAGGAATGAACCCTTGCGCGGGTTGGCCCAATCAAAGGTCCACTTGGACAGCCCCGCCACACCGCCTCGGCACTCTCGTGATCTCGATGCCCCGAGGAATTGCAGGCAGAGCACGCCGGCGCCTGAGAGGCCATGAGTGGCCGAAGGTTTCGTATATCCGAATCCGCCGTAGCCGTCCTTCTCGCCGTAGTTCTTGTTGAACCCGGCAATCGACTTCTTCATGCACTCATCAAGACCTTCGACATCCCCATAGAGACCACCCATCTTGGCGGCTTTCAGGGCCTGGACACACCAAGCCATGTAGGACGTATCATCGCGCGTGGTCGGCTTCAGGTTGTAATTGAAGCCGCCGCTGGGATTCTGACCCTTGATGATGGGTCTGAGGGCCTTGATGGCGGCCTCTTTAAGTTGTGGCACCTTGGTCATCGCGTAGGCCTCGCTCAAAGCGTAGGCGGCGATCGGCTGTGTGTAGTCATGGCCATCGCGACCCTTCATATGGCCGTTGGCTTCTTGCGATTCGACAAGGAAGCGGATCGCCTTTTCCACGGTATACCCGAACTCCTCCGATGCCGGGGTATCGCCATGCGCCAGGTAAGCTAGCAGCGCGAGCGACGTCATGGCGGGCGGTGTGCCGTCCCACGATCCATTCTCATTCTGCTTCATCTTAAGATAGCGCAGTGCTCGCAACACGGCGCCCTCGGTGCCGCTACCGCCGCCGAAACGGTTCAGTGCTGCACCGCGCGAACCCGGGTTGCGGCTTCCATACATGCCCTTCATGATGACGGGGCTCTTAACCATGGCCACGGAGTCAAACTCGGCCGGCTGCACGGAGACATCCTGCGGGGGGGCTGCCACTTCGCTTGGCGGCAAGGTCGTGTCAGTGGTGAAGTCGACTTCCACGGGGTCCGGGGGCTCGATCTGGTCGATAATCGGCTCTTCGATGTCTTCCAGTTCCTCGATCGGCTCGGGATCGATCACCTTTACCTTAACGGTACGGACCGGTTCAGGTGCCAGGTTGGCGAATAGCGTAATCAGGCCCAGCATCAGAATCGGGACGACGACGGCCATCGCGGGCGAAAGCAGGCGTACCATCTGGAGTTTTGCCCACTTATGCGGGCCACTGTCGACCGGCATTTTCAGCCCGGCAAAAACGCGCTGCCATTTTTCTTTGAAGGTCAGTTCATCGAAGAGATTCATCAGGTCGTTCTGATGCATCTCAAACAGATCTTCGCCCTCTTCGAACACTTCTGTTGGCTCTAGTTCGTCAGCCATGGTGGATCCTCCTCTAAATCGAGTCTATTGCTGTTTCTGCCTATATGACGGTTCTCGAGTGCAAAATCTTAGGGGATCGTTTCAGACGCGCAAAAAATGCGTGCTACAAGCTGAATACGGAGATATTCGTGAGCCCCTCGCGGGCGCAGATGTTCAGCAGCTGCACCAACTTGGAATGCGGTGAATCCCCCGTGCACTTGATGATAACGCTGGCCCCCTTACTGAAGGAAGCGATGCGGGTCAGGCTGCGATCGAGTGCGGCCAGGCCTGCCGAGCCTGCATACGGTCTCCCGTTGAGCACCCAGGCCGTTCGACCGACCTCGATAGTCAACAGATCGTCAACCTGTTCCTCGGGTTTCGAATTTGGATCGGGTGCGGGACGGGAGACGTCAAGATGCGAGAGAATGTCTTCTTCCTTCAACGTCACGATGAAGAAAATCAGAAGCTGAAACACCACGTCGATCATCGGGGTCATTTCAAGCTTGGCTGCGTCGCCCTTCTTCCGAGCTTTGCGTTTTTTTGGCATGGCTTACTTCGGCTCCTTAATCGCGGCAAAGTCGATTCGCCAAATTCCCACATCCGTACACATATCCATGACCTTGCGGACGTCTTTGTGCTTGGTCTTCTTATCAGCCCGGATCATCACTGGATAGGTGCCGAACTTTTTGAAGCGTGTCCGGATCAGGTCCTTGAGCTGGCGCTCGGAGAGCTGACAGTTGCTTATCGAAAGCCAGCCGCGACGATCGACCTCGATGACCATCGTGCGCGGGTCATCGCCCTTGTATACCGGTGACTGACGAGCATCCTCGAGCTCAATATCTTCGTTGATGTTCTCATCCATCTTTATCGTGACGATAAAGAAGATGATCATCTGGAACACGACGTCGATCATCGGCGTCATGTCGATCTCGCAGCCTGCTGCTTCGCGTTTGCGTCTCATGGGGCTCCCGGTTGCTAATGCTAGTCTTCTACAACTTCGACGTGACGCAGGTCCTTGATCATCTCCATGGTCAACGCTTCCATGCGCAGGACAATCGTGTTCGCCGAGTTACGGAAGATGTAGTAGAAGGCCACGCAAGGCACAGCAATGGTAAGACCGGCGGCCGTGGTGAAAAGCGCCTGGGAGATGTTGTTAGCCAGCAGGCCAACGTCCGGAGCGCCGGCACCCAGGGTACCGAAAGCGGCGATCATACCTTGGACGGTACCCAGCAGGCCGAGCATGGGAGCCAGGTTGCCAACCACGGAAAGCCACGTCAGTTTCTGCATCAGCCGCTCTGTCTCCAGGTCGGCAGCCGTCGAAATGGCTTCTTCAATGACATCGTAGCCTTCTTCCACGTGACTGAATCCGGCGCTGAGCACGTTGGCGAGGGCGCCGGGCTCATCGTCGCAGGCCTGAAGTGCCTTGAGGACGTCTCCCTCGGACATGGCTTCGGTGACGTTATCGATAAGCTGTTGCGGTAGAATCCGGGTTGGTCGCACCGTAATTGCACAGTCCACGGCGAAATAGACAGCAGCACCGGCAGCGGCGAAAATCATCAACCACAGCAGGAATGCCAAAGGCCCCGACTTGAAGACCACCGCGAGGAAGCCGCCAGAGCTCGAGCTGGTCGCTGCGGCTTCGCCATCTTCGGTGACGAGCTCGCCGGCGGCCGGCTCTTCGTCCTGGGCGAATACACGTGTGGTAGGCAGAGCGACACCAACAAAAGCGAGAAGTGATACGATCAGTAGGATTCTTTTCATTGAGACAGGCGTCCTTTCAGTTGGCCCCCGGTAGTCTCGACCGGAAGGATTACGTTCTGAGATTACTTTCAGATTGCGTCAAATTTCACTTTAGTTTCTTAGCATATTCACTGGTGGCGTATCCAGAGAGAAGTCGTTTGCGCCACTTTTCCGCATAGTGATGTTCATTAACGGCCTCGTGCGCTTTGATGGCTTTGAAGAGCGCTTCGGGCTGGACATCCTTGATATCCTGGAAGAGGAGGATCGCGCGAAGGTAACCATCAAGAAGGGCTTTCTTGGCTTCCCCCTTCTTCATATCAATGTCGCCACGCTTGATCAGGGCCACGGCCGCCACGGGACGACTGCCCGTCTTGACAGCATCTCCCAGGATCCGCGCCAGCTTTGCGGTCTGGTTCGCTTTGAGTAGTGCATCCCAGTAGACGCCGGCGAACTCGCCCGTACCGGCGGCGTTGGGATTGCTGCGCAGGACCTCATCGCACATGCGGACCGCATCGGCTGCCTTATTCATTCCGAGGTAGGCCTTCGCGAGATACTGCGCCGCCGTCACGTCGGGACCAAACATCTCGTAGTCTTCCTTGATCTTCTTCAGCGGGGCGATGGCGGCTGCATACTGGCCACGCTTCACGGCGGCCACGGCGCCAGCCAGCGCCGCCGGCTGCTTCTTAAGCACCACGCGAGCCACTTCAGCGGCACGGACCTGGGTCGTGGCCGGACCAATCTTGATCTCGTAAGACTTTGATGATGAAAGATATCGAACATCTCCACTGGCTCTGCCGCCATCCTTCTTGACCAACTGCGCAACGTGCGGGCCACTGGCCCAACTCGTTGATACGCCAATGAAGACGGCGAGTGCGCAGACAATCAGACTTTGAATGCCACGCCAATCATGTGTGTATGTCATGGCTCTACTCCTCTTTTGTTTCAGTCGTTGATTCTGGTGCAGGCGCTTCAGGTGCAGCTTCAGGCGCCGCTTCGGGCGCAGGCGCCGCTTCCGGTTCCGCCACTCGTGTTCCTCCGCTGACGCGCGCCTTACTCTGGTACTGCCGCACCTTGAGAGCGTGTCTTCCATTCGGGAAGTCCTCCAGGTAGCGATCGGCATCCTGTAGCGCATCGTCCCAGCGTTCCATTTCGAGCAACAAGGGCAGACAGTAGAGGTACGCATCCTGGATATGCTCGCCAACGCCCTCTTCATCCGGGTTGCGGAACATAATCACCGTCTGGTATGCCGCGACAGCATCGTTGCGATACTCTTCAGCCTTCGCCGCATCGCCAAATTCGCGTTCTGCAGCTGCCTTGCGTTCAAAGATCCGGGCCACGCCAACATCCAACTCAGCCTGTATGGCAGGATCCTTGGCGAACTTGCGCGCCCGCTTCATAACCGTAACGGCCTCGTTGAACAGATCGAAGCGAGCATCGGCATCGGTCGTCTTGCTCGCAATCGCGGAGTAGGCCTCACTGGCGCCGCGGCAGAGCTCAATCGTGTAGCCGGAGCTGGGATAGTCGGCGAGCGCGGCTCGCAGCACCTCGGCTGCTTCGTCATATTTCTTCAGCGCGCAGAGGGACTGGCCTTTGATGACACGAGCCGGTTCAAGGTAACCACGCTCTTTCTCGGTCTTGATAATGCGATCAAAAGCGTTGATCGCAATGGGGTACTGCTTGGCTTCGAACAGGGCTTTGCCGGCCGTCAGTATCTGGCTGGACTTGTAGTCGCCACTGCCGGAGAACATCTCCTTGAAGTAAGCTGTTGCCTCACGTTCCATCCCCATTTCCAGCAGACTGATGCCGATGGTGAAGTCGGCCATCTCCGCTTCTTTCGATTCGGGATATGATTTCTTAAGCCTCTGCAGTGTCTTGCGAGCGTCATCCGGCTTCTTGAGCACGGTGTAGAGCGTACCGGCCTGGCTGAGCGCGGCAGGAGCAAAAGGTGACTCCGGGAAGGTTTCAACCAGCTTGAGCAGCGTCTTGATGGCATTAGCCTTGTAGTACGTCTTCAGAATCAGCTCCGGCGGGACCTTGCGTTTGTACTTCGTGTCGTAGTACTGCTGGACCGTGGCCGGAACCGTCTTGCGCATGCAATCCGCCAGCGACCGGTAGAACATAGATGCCTGCAGGATCTGAATGTTGGCATCGGCTTCATCCCCCGAGTTCTGGTAGATTGCCCGCTTCGACTCATCCAGCAACAGTTTCTCAATCTCCGTGTACTTGGAGATTGCCAAGGGCAGGTACTTCGGGCCCAGGGCTTTGAGCGCGTTGGCAAAACGGAACATGGCGTTCACGAGGGCATGGCCCGGAGTGTCTTTGGCCTTTAGCTTCTCGATCAGGACTTTCAGAGTCTTGATTTCGTCAGCTGGCTTTTCCTGCTTGGAGTAAACGAAAGCGACCTTGCTCAGTGCATCGAAATAGACCGGCTTGTCTGAGTGGTCTGCGATGATCTGGTCATAGTATTCCAATGCCTTGGTCAGGTTCTCGGCACGGAATTCCTGTTCGGCGAAGCGGAACAGCTCCGTAGCTGTCCGGGGATGCTTCTTGAAGTAGGTGAAGAAGACATCATAGATCTCGCGCATGCGTGCTTTGTCGCCGCGTTCGCTGAAACTGAACGCGATCCGCACGACCTGGTCGCCGGCCGCCATCATCATCTTCTCATGCTGGCAAAACCGCTCGGAAAGATGACGCACGACAACATCGCAGAGCAGCAGTTCCTCTACCTCGATGTAGCAAGCCGCCAGCTCACCCAGGGCAGACACGGACGTCTCACGCTCGGGGAAAAGTGAAAGCACCTGCTCGTAGGATGCAATCGCCTCTTTGAAACGCTGCTGATTGAAAAGGGACCGGGCTTCACGGAACTGCGCCTGCTCAACGGCAGCCCATTGATCCGGCGTGATCCTTGCCTTTACTTCCTTATCCCACACCCGTTTCAGCGTTTCCTCGATTTCCCGGAACCGGTTCCCAGCGTCCGGAGCCCAGCTGGTGTTGGGGTAACGAATAAAGACATTCAGGAAGTGCTGCAGAGCACCGGAAGATCGCTTCTGACTCCCCGACCGTGTTGTGCCGCCGGTTGCCTTGCCAATCAACAGATCCAGGGCACGCTGACGATCGCCTTTCGCCTTGAGGATCTTCTTGGACTCGTCATGCATGATGACGCCAATCATGTAGCGGCACTGAGCCATGGGGCTCAGCTTCGTCATATCCTCACCCGTTTCGGCCGCGGAGCGCTTGAGGTTCTCGTCGATCTCCTTGAGCTGATCCTTGTAGTCGTCGACGAGAGACATGGCGCCATCAATGTCTCCCTGCATCATCTTCATGTGCGCCAACATCACGATGGCACGCCCGAACCAGAGGTCCTGCACCCATAGGATCTTGTCTATGTATTTCTTGGCCTCCTTGAGGTGCGCAGCACGCGCTGCTCCCGCGGGGGCTGCCTCAGCCAGTTGCAGTAGAATCTCGGCCAGTTCGCTCATGAGCTGGCGCTCAATATGACGCTCAGGCTTAGCTTTCAAGGCCGAGCGATATGCTTTCGCTGCGCCCTTCTTGTTGTCCATCATGAGGAGCATCTGGGAGTACTTGTAAGCCGACTCCATGTAGAAGCCCTTCAGAGCTGGCTTCGGGCCTTCCGGGAATTTAGCGAAGAAGCTGTCATAGATCCCTTGCGCTTCTCCGTACTTGCCCCACATGTAGTAGGCATCGGCCAGCGAGAGCTTGAGCGTCCAGGCTTCCTGGGTATTCCCCGGGCGTTTGGCGATAACCGCCTTGGCTTTCTCGAATTCACCAAGAGCACCGTAGTTCTTGATCTTGCGGATATCCATGATCTCAGGCGGCAGCGTCAGGCTCTCGACAACCTTTCGCGAGTAGTCCGCCAGCCCCACGGCCAGAAGCTTGTCAGCGTACGCAAGCTCAAGCTCCTGCTCTGGCGTCAGGCCTCCACCGCCCAGCCCCTGACCAAAAGTCATGGTCGAGCAAAACAGCAATACAGAAAAGAAAGAAAGAAAGTATCCGACCCGTGAAGCAGTTGCTTTGGATGATCTCATAGAACTATTCTTAGCGCAGCACCCGACATGTCGTCAACGGTTTTCCCATTCAGGGGTATAGGCATCACATTGCGTGGCGGCGAAGACCGGCTTGAAACAGGTGAAACGCTGGAGTCCATCTTCGACAGGAATGTCCGGCCATCGCTCACCAATCAGGGGGCGAGCGTAGGCGATGAAATCGTCGGTGACGTCCAGCCGATTTGGCGACAGCCAACTATCAGGAAGATGACGAACAGAGTTGGCAACCGCACCCAACTCGACTTTGTCATACCGAATGCGGTAGGCGTCTCCCGGTTCCCGGAGCATCGTCGCCATCCAGCCGGTTCCCTCGTGACAGGCGATATCGACGGCCTTCCGTGCGACTTGGTAGGCCTCCTGCATATCCACAACGGACGCGAATGCCGACGTGTTGCGTTGAAGGACCCCCGGCACCTGCCAGGTTGCCTGCCCACGCGCGCAGAGGCCGACATCGTTGAGGTGGTTGGCCACAACCTGGGCAACGACGGTCCGACTGGCACCATACTCGATGTGACCGAAGCCGTCGTGGGCTTCACCGAGCGAGCCGACGTCGAAACCTTCGCTGACAACGACAATGCAGCGTCCCGTTTGCTTCAGCTCGTCGTTGACATGGTCGGTCAGCGAAGCCAGCGTATGCCCCGCCTCGGCCATATAGATCTGGAGTGGCATTTCGCGCTGCGGATCGGCCAGCCGCGCTGCAGCCGGAATGAAGCCGGAGGTGCGACCCATGGCCTGCAAGACGGAAACGCACTCTGAGGGCGCCATGCCGCAGTTCTCCTCATTCACGTTCTGCGTGATCGAAGTCCAATAGCGCGCCGCACTGCCGTATCCCGGGGTATGGTCGATCAGTTTGAATTCCGGATCGCCAACATCGTTATCGATTGTCTTCGGAATGCCGGCCACGGTCAGGTCATAGCCACGCTCATGCGCCAGCATGGACACCTTGTTGGCCGTATCCATGGAGTCGTTGCCGCCGATGTAGAAGAAATAGCCGACGTCATGCGCCTGGAAGACCTCGAGGATGCGATCGAAGTCGCGGGTCTGCTCCGGCGTCAGCTTGTAGCGGCACGTCCCGATGGCACCGGCCGCGGGCGTCGTGCTCAACAGCGCCACTTCGCGGGGGTCCTGCGCACTGAGGTCCCACAGCTCCTCTTTGAGCACGCCCTCAATGCCATGCCGTCCCGCGTACAACGTACCGATGGTGTCGGAAAAATCCCGGCAGGCATCGATGACGCCCCGCAGGGAGCTGTTTATCACGGGGGATGGCCCCCCGGATTGGGCTACAATGGCATTCTTGCGTTGCGACATGACATACCCTCAACACGAGCTCCCCGCGGGAAGCTCGCTCTACAGGAAGCCGTTGTAGGACAGGCTTCCCCGCGTCAGCGGGGAGCCTGTGCCTGTTCAGCAACTACACGATATAGGTCGATGCCGACGTCGATCCACCACGCCCGGTCCAGTTGGTGTGGAAGAACTCGCCACGCGGCTTATCAAGGCGCTCATAGGTGTGTGCGCCGAAGTAGTCGCGCTGTGCCTGGAGCAGGTTCGCCGGTAGACGTTCGGCGCGATAGCCATCGTAGTAGGCCAGGGCCGAGCTGATTGCGGGCATCGGAATGCCAAGCTCCACGGCCGTGGTCACAACGCGACGCCAGGAATCCTGCGCCTTCGTGACAGCGCGCTTGAAGAACGGATCCAGCAGCAGGTTGTCCAGCTCCGGATTCTTGTCAAAGGCGTCCTTGATCTTGCCAAGGAATGCAGAACGGATAATGCATCCGCCGCGCCACATCAGGGCGATGCCGCCGTAGTTCAGGTTCCAGTCGTAGGAAGCCGCCGCCGCACGCATGAGCTGATAGCCCTGGGCATACGAGACGATCTTGGAGGCATACAGCGCTTCCTGGAGATCCTTAATCATCTGTTCCTTCTTCTTACCCGTCAGCTTCTTGACCTCGGGGCCTTTGAGCTTCTTCGATGCGGCAACACGCTCATCCTTGATGGCCGAGAGGCAACGCGCGAACACGGCTTCCCCGATCAACGTCAGCGGCATGCCCTCATCCAGCGCGGCAATTGCCGTCCACTTGCCGGTGCCCTTCTGGCCGGCGGTGTCGAGGATCAGGTCCAGCGTCTCGTTGCCCTCTTCATCTTTGTAGCCGAGGATGTCGCGCGTGATCTCAATCAGGTAGGAATCCAGTTTGCCGTTGTTCCAACGCGTGAAGACCTTCTCCATCTCGGTGTTGGTCATGCCGAGGCCCTTGGTCATCATCTGGTACGTCTCACAGATCATCTGCATGTCGCCGTACTCGATGCCGTTGTGGACCATCTTCACGAAGTGACCGGCGCCGTTTTCACCGACCCAATCACAGCAGGGCTCGCCCTCGTCCGTGTGAGCCGAAATGGTCTGGAAGACCTTCTTCACAGAACGCCAGGCCTTCTTGGATCCGCCGGGCATGATGGACGGCCCAAGCAGGGCGCCCTCTTCGCCGCCGGAAACGCCGGTACCAATGTAGAGCAGGCCTTTGCTTTCGCAGTACTCGGTCCGCCGAATCGTGTCCGGGAAGTGCGAGTTGCCACCATCAATGATGATATCGCCCTTCTGGAGGTAAGGAATCACCTGGTCGATGAATGCATCAACGGCCCCCCCGGCCTTCACCATCAGCATCACCTTGCGGGGACGCTTCAGGTTCTTCACCAGCGCCCCAACGCTCTTGCAGCCGATGATGTTCTTGCCCTTGGCGCGGCCCTTGACAAAATCATCAACCTTGCTCGTGGTACGGTTGAAACAAGCAACCGTGAACCCCTTGCTCTCCGCATTGAGGATCAAGTTCTCCCCCATCACCGCCAACCCAACTACACCAATATCCGCCAACTTTTTTTTCGTCTTACGTTTCGCTGTCATTTACTCACCTTTTCCTTTCATCCATCTAATCGACAGAATCATGTATTGCAGAATCATTTTCTTATCGCTTAATGATTCTGCTGTGAATGATTCTGTCATTCTTTTCTGTCCGCTTTGCTCCTTAGACGCCGCTAAATGCTGAGAACCCGCCGTCAACCGGGATCACTGTCCCCGTCACGAATCCTGCTGCTTCATCTGAGACCAACCACAATAGCGCACCGGCCAGGTCTTCGGGAGCACCGAATTTGCCCATCGGGGTCTGCCCGACGATTGTCGCACCACGCGGCGTCAAGGATCCATCTTCCTGCGTCAAGAGGGCCCGGTTCTGATCCGTAAGGAAGAATCCCGGCGCAATAGCGTTAACGCGAATGCCGACCTTGGACATGTGCACGGCCAACCACTGCGTGAAGTTACTCACGGCGGCCTTAGCCCCGCTATACGCTGGAATCTTCGTCAGCGGCGTAAAGGCATTCATGGAAGAGATGTTGATCACCGTGCCGCTTCCCGTCTTGGCCATATGCTTGGTGAAAGCCTGCGTGGGCAGCAACGTGCCAAGGAAGTTCAGGTTAAAGACAAACTCTACGCCGGACGGATCCAGATCGTAGAAGGTCGTCAGCCCCTCGGTGGCGCCGGCCAGGTCTTCGGGAAACAGGTATTCCTTGCTTGTGGTGCCTTTGGGGTGATTGCCTCCCGCACCATTAATCAGAATATCGATGGGGCCGAGAGCCGCCTCCACCTCGGCGTTAGCCGCATTCAGACTGTCGAGCTCAAGAACATTGCACGCCACGCCAACGGCCTTGCCCCCGGCAGCCACAATCTCCGCCGCAACGGCATCCGCGGCCTCTTTGCGCAGGTCGGCAACCGCCACAGCAGCCCCCGCCGCCGCCAACTCCTTGGCCATAGCGCCACACAGAACACCACCGCCACCGGTAACCATCGCCACCTTGCCGCCCAAATCAACACTAAATCCCTTTGCCATTAGCTTCTCTCTCTCTGTGTTCTCTGTGTTCTTTGTGGTGAATCACGCTCCGAATCGGCCGCGATAGGCCCAAAGCCCAATCGCCGGATTCGAAACGTAGAATACGCGTTCGCCATCGGGAAGAACGTTCAACCCGTCATGCAGAGCCTCAATATTGTAGCAACTCGACATGGCCGAGAGATCGCCGTACCGGTAATTCACGGACTCAATCTCCTCCCTCGACAGATGTCCGGGACAGTACGTGACCGAGAAACGGCCTTCAGACGATCCATGAATCAGGTGCGCGGCGGCACTCAGGTTATTTCCCAAGTCGGGATCATCCTTGAGCGCTTGCATCACCTCGGGGGTGGTCACATACCCATGCTTACGAATCAGCCGATCGATTTCGGCATCTTCGCCAAACTCCTTTACGCCGGGAGCAAGGATAATCAGCTCACCACCATCCGCAATAGCCATCCGCGTGCGGTAGATTGCCTTGTTGCCCAGCCATGTACTCTTGAACTCGCTGGGGTCGAGGTAGACAACGACTTTATCCAACGGCTCATCGAGCATCTCGAAGTTAACCTCGAGCGAGAGTGCTGCGGCACGCTCGAAACACTCCACGTCGTCGCCGATGAAGAGACCGCGCACGACAAGCCCACCATCATCCCCTCGTCCGACGACGGTCTGTACATAAACAATGGGCAGGTCCGAACAGAAATGATCTGACGCATAGTTCAAGACGCGCCGCACAGGCGTATCGGCTCGACCCATGATGCGCTCCGTGCCGTAGGCGGCGCCAAGAAAGTGGCTCTTGTTGATTCCCTCGGGGCCACCCGTGCCAACGAAGATGTTCTTGTTGTAGTTGGCCATGCCAATCACTTCGTGAGGCACCACCTGCCCGATGGAGAGGATGAGATCATAACCGCCCTCGACGAGTAGCTTATCCACCTGGGCGGGCCAGGCGTAATCGACAGCGCCCCCGGAGACCTCTTTCACGTAATCAGCCGGCACGGTCCCAATGGTTGCAACCCCTTCGCGCCAATCATGATCCCGAAACAGGGAAAGCGGCAAACCGTCAAACATCTCGGCAATCTGTTCGGGAGTCATCGGCGTATGAGTGCCAAGAGCGGGGAGAATGTCCGTGAGCCGATCGCCGTAGTAAGTCGCTGCATGACAGGTGAGCTCACCGGCCCGGGAATGAAAGCGGGTGAAGTCTGGCGGAATCGCCAAGACCTTCTGGCGCTCGCCAAGAGCGTCCAGTGCCTCGAACAACCCGGCCTTCAGGTCCTCCGCGCTCAGAATGTCAGATGCCGATCCACGACCGAAATACAACATGGTCCATTCCTCTTTAAGAAAAAGCAGCAAACAGAGTGCGACGATAGCCCCGCAGCATGATGCCTTCAAGAGCAAAGACCTTTTTCCTTTGTTGCATGGGAAGGGACACAGTAAACTTGTAGGGCTTATGAATGAGAACCGTGGAACCACTACTTCAAAACCAATTCTGGCCGCACTGACGCTCGCGGTACTCTTGCTCTGGATGGGGTTGCACGCATCGATCCTGTTTACGTCACAGCATGGAACGGTTCGCTGTGTTCTCACCTCCCTCTTTGCTGTCCTGATTCTGCTGCGACCGAAAACGAAGGCCAAAGACGCAAAGACCGTGTCATCACTTCTGACTGCAACGGTTGGGGGAATTGGCTTTGTCTGCGTCGCCGTGGGCCTTGTCGGACCAATACGTCAACTCGAGTGGATTGGTATTCTGCTTCTCGTTTTCGCGGGCGGAGCCTGGACCCTTCCGACACGCTACGCCCGTGATCTGCCTTGGGCACTCTTCGTTCTTTACTGGGCCAACCCATTGCCCACGCAGTGGTTTGGCTTGCTGCAGATCGGCATGCAGATTGCTTCGGTCGAAGGTAGTGAGTGGCTTCTTCATATGCTCAATGTCCGCGTCTGGGCGGATGGACTCATCCTTCAAACGGGGCTCCACACATTCGAAGTCCCCGCCTGGTGTAGCGGCATGCGCACGGCGACTACCGTCTTCATTCTGTCCCTGGCCCTGGGAATTCTGCGTCGGTTGCGCTGGTACGAAACTGTCGTGCTCATTGTATGGTCCCTCTTCCACGCCCTGATCCTCAACATCCTCCGTATCAGCGCCATGGTGATCTTCTCCCCGAAGACCAGCGGTGAGACGGGAATCGCTTTCTTACATGATACCGCGGGCCTGATCGTCATCGCCGGCGTCCTGGTCGTCTACTTCGAGATGCTCCACCTTGAGCGGCGAAGACGGCGACAGGAAGAACTCCGCAATGAACTCAATCCCGAGAGAATGGACTCTTTGAGCGAGTTCCCTCCATTCTGGCACACCTTGAACCAGAACCGCACCAGGATCGCATGGGGTGTCGCCCTGGTCGCCGCGGCCGCAGCCCTGGGTTATCGCAGCCGCCCCTATCACCGAGCCATGATGGTCAAGGACGTCGCCATTACGCTGCGTGACCAGGGCGAGTTGAGTTATGCGCAGCGGGCGGCGAGCGTTGTGAGTTCGATGATTCCCGGCGACACCGGTTGGCGATTTACGGCCATTCGTCTCCATCTGATTAGCGGCCGCTATGAACGCGTCCTGAGTGAGCTCAATGCCATGACGGACCTCGATGCCATGCAGCTTATCCAGAAGCGTGTTCTGATGGCGTACGCACTGATGTCACTTGGACGCATTGATGAAGCCGCCGAAATCGTCGAGCTGCTGCCGGAGAAGATCCGCGACAGCGATCCTCGCGTCGCCATGATTCTCGCTGAGATGGCGCTACGCGGGGGTGACACCGACGGTGTCGCCATCCACATCGTCACGGCGGCAGGCTGGGCGCCCAACGTCGGCCGCATCCGGAATCTCTACCCCTACCTTCGAATCCATCGGCAATGGAAGGCCATGGCGGCATCCGATATTGAGATCCCCTACCATGACCCCGTGCAGGCCTTGTCGATTCTCGAGGCCTACATGAACCTGAACCGGGCGCCGAAGGTTGCCGATATCACGCTCCAGGCTATCACGCGCTGGCCGCGCGACATCCGAATTCTCGAGCCACTCTTCTTCATGGCCGTGAAGCGTGGTGGCGGCGAATGGGAAGACCGCTTCGGTCAACATCTGCTGCGCACCCTCACCGTGCACGACAATCCTGACCAGCTCTACGAAACCCTCTACAAGTGCTTCAAGTTATCGCGACCTGATCTCGCGTGGGCGATCTACCGTCGCATTCATGAGCTTGATCCAACGCATCCTTCGCTGGCAATGGGTGTAGCCAAGTATGGCCACCAGTGGTTCGCTTTCCGCAAACGCAGGCTCGGGATTCCCGCCGCCACGTCGGGGGAGACCATTGACCTCAAGCCTCTCTTTCTCGCGGCACAGTGGTTTCCCGAGTGGGAGCGCATCGCAAGCGATATCCCGCATGGTGCCGCGCTCTGCGTGGAAGCGACCACGCCCGTACGCAAGCGATTCCTGGCTGAGGCAGTTGAGAACTTCAGACCGCGCGAAAAGGAGAACGCACTCACCCTGGATATGCAGTATCTCTACGTACTCGCGCTGGAGATGAGCGGACGCGTGGATCTCGCGCGCCAGCAGTTGGAACGCATTGTCGAACGCTACCCGGAAGAGAAGGAAGCAGCGCGCGTCGTCCTGTCAGAGGTATACGAGCGCAAGGGAGACTGGATTAATGTCTATGAAACGCTCCGCACTTATCTCGAACCGCGAGATCCAGAGAAGTTCACGCCCGAACTTGAAACGGTCGAACTGAACTGGCCGCCCGATAACATCCCCCGGCCGCCGGATGATATTATCCATCTCGGTCCGTTGCTGCGTCTCGTGAAAGCCCAGCTCGAACTCCGGCTTGGTCTCGCCGCCGTGCACTCGGCGCGCGAAGCCGTTCGGCTCTACCCCTATTCGCCGCGCGCCACCGAGCTGCTGGCCACAGCCCTCTTTGCGCTGGGCCAACCGGAGGAAGCCCTTCACGCCCTGGATCAACCACGTGTTCGTGAACTACGGCACCTGGATCTGCTCGAAGCCCGAGCGCTCTTTGAGACCGAGCGATACGGCGAACTGCTGGCCTTCGGGCGACAGGCATTGCTGCCCCAGATTCGTATTCCCCCAGACACCGTGCAGCGTACCTCACTGCCGCCGGCCGAAATGGCAGTGCTCTGGCACCGCGTGGCAATCCCCTCGGAAGCGCAGTTTGCCGAGAACGCTACGCATCTTCGCGGCAACCTCTCTTCAGCAAGCCCCGGTCTGCGCAAGCTGCTTGAGCTGTGGTTGGCGGCCTATGACAAACACTGCGAGGGGGACCTCGCCAACCCCAATCGCTGGATTGCGTGCGGTCGCGATGCCATGGAGCGTGCCATCGCTCTCAACCAACTCACGCTACTGCTCTGTCGCGAGGAACGTTATGCCGAGGCCGAAGTCGCCGCCCGCAAAGCAGTAACGGCCATGCCGGAAATGCCGATGCTCAGGCAGATCCTGATCAGTCTGTCCGGTGTGGATGCCGACGTGGTTGATCGAGCCAGGAAGGCCTGTCCGGACGATGCCGAACTCTGGCTTGCCGAACTGGTCGTGCGTGCCCAGCCAACGCCGGATGGTGACGTAAGTGACCTGGCCCGGGAGCAGCGTGACAGGTGGATTACGCAGACTGTGACCGACGCACTTGATGCCGGCTATCCACCCGCAGCGCTGACACGAGCGGGGGAGTTTCTCTGGCGGGCGGACTACAAAGCGGACACCGTCCGTATCGCACGTGACCTGACGGAGCGGGGCCGTGGCCTTCTTCCGGCCTACATACTCACAACCCGCGCCGCGTTGCATGAACGTGATGAAGCCTGGGCCCTGCGCAGTACGCAGAAAGCCATCGAAGCAGCGCTGCAGCCGCTGCCCGAGTTCTATGAGAACCTTGTATCGCTCAAATCGTCAGATGGTGACATCGACACGGACCCGGACATGGTCAACGCGTTGCGCCATCTTCGCAAATCGGATCCGGATAACCCGATTTGGCCGCAGATGCTGGGCTACATCCGCTTCCAGCGTGGCGGCTGGGAAATCATTGACGCCCTGTTCGAAATGAATGTTGCCATTGCCGGAGGGGCCACGAATCGCGCGCCATACCTTATTGCTTCAGAAGTGTCGCGCCTGCTCCAGAACTACGACCGGGCGGCAGACGTCTTGAACCAGGGGTTGAAACACAGCCCTGGACATCCGTCACTGCTCAACAACCTGGCCTATACCTTAAGCCACGATGCGAAGCGCATCGCGGAGGCGCTGGCGCTGGTCCCCCAACTCCAGGAGATTGCGAATCGCGATCCTCATATTAAGGATACGTTGGCCGTCGTCTTTCTGCGGGGCGGGAAGCTCGACGACGCGCAGCGCATTGTGACGGAGATCCTGAGCAACGCTGATGCGGGGTCGCCGCTCTGGTTCCGCGGCAATATGCACCTGGCAGAAATTGCGTGGAAGCGCGGGAGGCCGCGGGAGGCCCGCGTGCAGCTTGAGGGTCTCCTCAAAAGCGCCAAGCACATCCCTGACGAGGACATCCTGGCTGCCAACTCGCTCCTGGCACAAGTCATGGGCGAATCCGCCGAATACATCAACCCCATGCGAGCCTTCGTGAAAGAGCAACTGAACGGGGATGCACCCAGACCCGAGTAGAGCAAGGAGTCGCGGTTCCTCCAAGTCAGCCCACCCCATCAAGTGGACTCGGATTATACAGGGGTGCAACGTCTTAAGTAGGCCGGGAAATCTTCCCGGCAGAGGAAGAAAGAGAATAGGCGGGAAGACTTCCCGCCCCACATCGAGAGTCAAGAATACTGGGGAAGCGCGTCACTGGGGAGGTCTCAGACACCACGTCCTGCCTTGCCGTAGACTCTACGCGATCTTAACCGGAACGGTCGCCTGCTGCCGGCGACGCATAACGAGCAATGCTGTGATCAGAGCAGCGGCAAGCATCAGGTATTCTTCGGGCTCGGGGACCATCAGCTTCATGTCATCCACGCCGTAAATCTCTTCATCGGTGCCGTCGCGGAAGATATAGACGCCGATCCAGTCGATTGAGGCCAGGTCGTCCGTGAAATCGCTGGCGGTATGGGCGGGGTTCAGGCGCCAGTCCAAGTGATTCGAGAACGAGTCGGTGCGCAACGAGCTCCAGCCAAGCCCGGAAGATGTGACAGTATTGCCCCATATTCTTCCGGACGTGTCGTCACCCCATCGAATCTGTAACGTATCGGGAGGCGTATCCTTCGCCCAGAAATCGAACTCAATCCAATAGTCCGTCTCCCAGGTAAGCGCAAAGAGATCATCGGACGGGCCCTTCACCGTTTCGTACCAGTGAGCACCGGGCGCAGGATCGATACCGGAATCAAAGGTGATCTGCAGAAAATGGTCGGAGGCCGTGTCTGTGTTCTCGGCAATAGATGTTGAGGGTTCGGATCCCAGGCGTGTCCAGCTTCCCAGTCCCGAAGCTGGATTATCATCCCAATCCACGGGATCGCCGATAATAGAGTCGGCATGGGCTACCAATGGGAGCGCAAATGTCAACACGGCGCAGATCACACCGAGCCGGCACACGCGTGCATTTCTGGCACTGCCCTTATGCATTGTAACAATCATATTCACTTTGCCGCCCCTAGAACTCAGGCTCTACCTCAACCCGGTAGAAGTAGGCCGGCACATTCGTCGCCGTGACGTCCCGGAAGACGTTCGTTGGCGGCGTTGCCTCTTCTCCAGTTGCGATCGCTTCGAACCCGCTGCCGAGATCTGTCGAACGCCAAATCGTATACCACCGATTCGACACCGAATCCCAGCGTAATTCGAAAGGTACCCCTGTCGCACCTTCTATTGTAGCAACCTGTGCCCGAAATCGCGAAGCGGAAAGTTGCGGGTCGGAACCCGCGCGGAATTCCGCGTAATTGCTCATTCCATCCCCATCGGAATCGAGCGCTGCATCCGCATAGTTACTAGCATCCAGCCCATTCGCATTCTCCCATGCATCCGCCATGTAATCCATGTCCGCATCCCCCGCAAACTGCACCCCCTGGATACGAAAATCATCGAGTGCAAAGCTCTGCGCGTCTGTCGATGCGTGCCGCAAGATCTCAACCCCCAGCCAGTCAATGGACCGCAGATCCTGAAGAAAACGCTCCTCGGTGCTGTAAGCACCCCTACTCCATCCATCTGCAAATGACACTGAGAGGTCATAAGTACGCACTTCCCCTGCATTGGGCACGCTTAGAACAAGCTGCCACACGGCACCACTGCCGGCCGAATGCAACTGAAGCCGCACGCGGCTCGGGCTCAGCGTCTCCGCCCCAAGCGTGAATGAGATCTTCGACAGCAGAGCGCCGGATGGCACAGGGCGCTGGATGCGATCCGCAACGAATGCGGGCAGGCTTTGAGATTTGTGAACCAAGTTGAGATGGCCGTTTGTGCTCGTCAGCGAGGCGGACCACTCCGGAACCGTGTGACTCCAGCCATCGAGGTCCGTGGCCTCCCAGGTATGCGTCGTGTCAAACGGCGTTGCCGCGACAGCGCCCCTTGTCAAAAGAAGCGCTCCAGCCAACATGACTATGATATGTGGTTTCATGACCAACATCAGTTCTTCATCCTAAAGGAAGTGAGACTCGAATTTGTCGTCCCCGACTTCAGCACCAGGTTTGTCGCCAGCGTTGTTGACAGCGCGTTAGCCGTATTGTCAGCAACGTAGATACCCCATTTGCGCGCGTTATAGTCCATATTCAGTGTGAAGCGATACCAGGTATCGTCGCTGATCGTGACTGCATCGCTCAGAGTCACCCATGTCGTGTTGCTGTAAGCGACGATCCGGCCGCTCGTATTGACGTAGAATCCCGCCGTTGCGGCAGACGGCATCGTTGGATCGCTCGCCCGCTGAACCGGCATCGCGTAGAAATCAACCCAGACATTTGTAGCTGTGGTATCATCAAACCCGTGCCAAACAGTCGCCTCGTTGAGACGAAGAGCCTTGCCGCCGCGGAAACTGACATCCGACTGCACTTCCACTTCATCAACGGGGCTCGTCAGCCAGTCATTGATCATGTTCAGGCCACCCAGCGATTTATTGTCGAAATTCTCGGTGAAGAGCAGCGACATGTCGCCATAGGCGTGAGCGTCCACCAGGAAATAGGAGCCCTTCTGGGTATCTGACTCGCCCTTCTCGACCTCGCCGTAGGCGGTGAAACTCGAGTTTGACGCAATGGTCATGTAGGAGGCCCAGACCCAATTGGACCCGCGATCCAGGTTCGAGATGCGGACCTCGTCAATCGAGCCAATGAAGCCTTCGTTCCCATCCGATGTCGATCCGTTGCGGCCCAATGTTAACGGGTCTCCGTTGGCATCAATCGTTCCCGACCAGCTCGCGCTGCTCGCCTGCCGGACGCCATCAATGTAGAAGTACTCGGTCGTTCCATCGTACGTGCCAACAACATGATGCCACTGCCCGTCAGAGATATCGGAGTCCGAGATCACGCCATTGTCATCAAATGATGCGTAAGCCTTTCCGCTTGAATCGCCTGCCATGTGGAGCGCGTATCCGCTGTTATTCCGCTTGTCCACAATGCGGCGCCAAGTCGAGTCCTTCGTCGATGTCTTGATCCAGGCCGAGGCCGTGATGTACGAAACGTCGAGCGAGTTGGCATCGTCAATGGAAATCTCATCACTTCCGTCAAATGCCTGGCCACCAGAGGCAATACCATCAGTAGGGGAGTTACCGGTCCGGCTGCCACCATTATTGTTGGACGTGGAATCGTTGTGAGTGTTGTTGCCCACCAGCTCCTCCAAGTGCCAGACGCCGGCATAGCCGGAATCCCAAACAGCCCCGTTGGTCTGGCTTTCGGGCTGCGCGGTGAAGCTCGAGTCTCCCCAATAGGCCCAGATGTACGTCCCGTTTGTTAAGACCGGAACTTGCACCCATATGTAGGAGTTGGTCGAGGTTGACCAGTACTCCACCTCGTAATTCAACTCGGTACCCCCGTCAGCCGACGAAAACCGCAGATCGTAACCACTGGCGGAAGCAAATCCGCTATAGCTGAAGGCGGCAAGGTCCTCGTTCAAAACGACGAGCGCAGGGAAGTTTGTCAGAGCATCCCCTTTGTCGTACCCGCTGAACGTGATTTTCATGCGATGGTCTCCACCCGCCAGCACAGGGGGCACTTCCATCACATTGGCGTTGATGTGCTCATCGATTTTCACGAGCCCGGTGCCGCCTCCGGCTGCATTGCCGAACTGATCCAGACCTATCCCGTTCTGGATGATCTTGAACTGAGCCGTCTTGCCGACAAGAGAGGAACCATCAGGGAGGCCATCGACCACAACATAGCAGTTGAGCCCCTCTCCGTTCGGAATCGTGATACCGTTTGGATGATTCAAGCTATTGGTTCCGAATTCGCCGTTGTTCGAAGCGTTACCATCGGCGTTCCCGTAAAGGACTTCACTCGGTTCCGTACCGTCGAAACTGAGGGCATTCGTACCACTCTCGTAGTAGAGTCGTACGGCGCTATTCGTCAACTCCGTGGCTGATTCCTCTAGAGTTCCCTCGTTCTTCACCCACAGTCGTTTTAACTTGCGGTCGCCATGATCGAGATTATTCCCAATGTCGATTTTGAACTGAAGGACCAGCGTGCTCCCGGTCGGTGACATGGCTCCGGTGACATCTGTCTTCTGGATGTCGATCAGTAGCAACTCAGCGTTGTTGTCGTAGGGCTCGGCTCCCCACGGGTCCCAGCCGTCGCTGTCTATTTTCATGTGAATATCGACATCCGAACCCGCAGCCCAACCTGCACCGTGCCATCCCCCAGATGTTGTGCTGAGATTTCCGGTGCTGAGGTGCTTCTTGTCAACGCCGTAGTCATGCGCATGGAAGCCGGAATAATATGCCTCATGCCCACCCACAAACAGGTAGATTCCCGAGCGGTTCCACTGCTCCCAGTCGGTCTCGTAGTGTATGTGCGTGCTGGCAGTATTCAGCTCAATGTAGTCGAAGTAGCCAATGCCCTCGTCCGTCATAAGCCAAAGGTCGGCAGCATGTACCAAAGATGAAAACAGAAATATGGCGGCAATCACAGCGTTCACGCTGCATGTAAATGCCTTCACCGACCGCGCTGCCAGATCGTGTCCATCTCTTATCATCACGGAATCTCCGGCTGCCAATTGAAGTTCGTAGCTCCTGAATTCGTCGTGTGGTAATAGTAGTAGCCGTCGCCGGGCTGGAGCGTGATATCACCATACACGCCACTGTCACCCTTGAACCAACGGCCATTCGTCACCAGCCAATACCAATCCCAGCCACCATCGCCGTCCGGTACCCAAAGCTGATCGCCATGATTGGTGCTGCTGGTCTGCCACGTCGAGCCACCCGTTCCCTTGCTTGAGAATCCAAGCTGGTTGGCTGTTCCCACGCTGGACAAGGCCTGGCGTGTGTCTGCCAGCGGCCACCCAAACAGTGTCCAGCCGCCGCCGTTTGTCTTGAAAGTCGTGCCCACCATGTCAGCCTCGACGAATGAACGCCCCACGAAAACGGTGTTGGCACGGACCGCCGCGTTTGACCCGCGCACGATCCACATCGCCTGTCCCGGTGTGATCGTCACATCGGCAGCAACAGAGCCGTTTGTGGTCCAGCCAACGGCTTCAGAAAGGTAATACTCATCCCATCCTCCCGATCCGTTGATCCACCGAATCTTGTCCGCTTCGGATTCGGTGTCCGACGAATTGAGCCCCGTGGCGAGCTGCTCGCCAAGAGTCGAGTTGAGGTTATTCGCGGCCGTGCTGCCATAATCAACAGGAACGCAGACCAGGTAACTCCGGTTCGTTGTCCGTGGCTCAACATATAAGGCCCACTCCTCCGTATTCGTGTAGGCACCACCCGCATAGACAACTTCCACCTCATAATACCGTCGGCTCACGGACTCCGTTGCCCCGGTGTCGGTCCATACGTTGGTTCCGGTCAGCCCCTCCGACACGGTTGCGAGAAGCGTCTTCGTATTCGCCGCGCTGCCATCGGCCGCGTAGATGCGATACTCGCGCCCAATCGCGTCGCCAACGTCAATGAAGTTCGTCGGTCCGGAGTAGTCACCGCCAACAAGTGAAAGCTGGATGTTGGTAGAGGTGTCGTCCTCAAGTCCTCCCGTAGCAACACGGAAGTAGGAGCTGCTATTCGTTGGATTCGTCCCGGCCAAAAACTCCTCCAGGTTCGACCATCCATCGCCGTCGGCATCCCCGTTCCAGTTGCTGCTCGTATTCCCGAAATACGCGGTTTCCCAGGCATCGGACACGTTGTCCCCATCAAGGTCGATACAGAGAGGCGGTGACTTGGCGATGCCACAATCGTCGATGAACGCCGCCTTGTAGGCTCTTCCCTCAACCCTGAACGTATAGGGGTCCTCATCACTGTCCGTGTTCGCAATGCTAACGGTTCCCGTGCGCGCCCCGTAGACGGTCGGCGCAAACTGTATCGTAAACGATCGGGTGCCGCCGGCAGCCACCGTGGCGGCCGGTTGGCTCTGCACCGTAAAGTCGGACTGGTGCCCGCTAATGGCGACACGCGGTGAATTCGTGAGCGACAGCACACCATCGCCGGAGTTTGTAATCACGAATGTGTGCGTCACGGAATCATGGGTGATCGCGGCGGCCCCGAAGTCCGTGCCATCCGCCGTTATCGGCGACACATCCCCATTGGTAATTGCTGAGCCGTTCCCCAGCAACTCGATTTCCGGCTGAACCCCGGACCCTTGAATCGAGAACGTATAGGGATTCTCCGTCACGTCATTGTTGGTGATGCTCAGTGATGCCGAGCGTGTCCCGGCCGCCGAGGGATCGAATGTGATCGCGAATGTCGTTGAGCCGGCAGCAGCAATAGTTGTTGTGCCGGGCCCGGATGACAGCGAGAAGTCACCTGCATGCGTACCCGATACGACAACCGCCGGCGAACCGCTCAGGTTCAACGTTGCGTTCCCGCTGTTCGTTACCGTAAAAGTCCGAACCACAGATCCACCAACAAGCAGGGCATCGCCGAAATCCGTGTGGTTGCTGGCAACCGGGGATGTGTCCCCATCCGCAATCTCATAGCCATTCCCGCTGACAGCCATCTCAGGAAGCGTGATGGCGTAGTTCGTGTCGACTCCCGGCGAGTAGTAGTTGTTATTCACGGAGAAGAGCCGGTAGTAGTACTTGACGCCAACCGTCAATCCGGTATCCGTGCAGGAAGCCACGCCACCGTTGTAGACAACCTTCTCGTCATCGGTCGTAAACCCCTCCGCATACGCTGTGCCGCCGGTTGGTGTGAAGAACGAAGCGTTCGTTCCCCGCACTACCATCACGTCCTTGCTGTTCCACTCCGTCCAGGAGAGATCTATCTGCGTCTCCGGATTCGTCGCGTTCGTAAGGATAGAATCGATGGCCGCGTTGGTGAGGGCAGCAACCGAAATGGTCAGGTCAGAGTCGGGAGTGCCGTACATGTTCTCCCAGGCGGTATCGTTCCGACAGTACCATCTCGTCGTCCCACCGGCGCCTGTATACTCTACCTTTATTCCCCAATACCATGTGCCAGCGGCCGTAAATGATGGCGACGTTCCCTGGTTGTGGTCGGCGCTGTCGTGCCCGGACCAACTTCCGGCGCTACCGTCAGCGATGAGGTTGTCCTGGTCAATGACAACCTGGTGCTTTCCGTCGTGACCATCGAGTTGCCCCCAGGCATCGCAACCGAACGTCCCGGTGTCCCCCAGGTAGATACTGCCAGGTTGCTCAGGGCTACCACCGTTGTAGTTGCGGCATTGAGGGACACTCCAAGCATCCGCTTGCGGTGCGGAGAAGAGGCCAAACATAGCGACAAGACACGGAAGGATCCGCCAGAACGTGATATTGTGCCTGTTGTTCCTCAATCTCATCGTACTCTCACTGTCCTCTGGTCTCTGACTTCCGACATCGGACCTATGTCTTCCGATCTCCCGGCTTCGTTCCACGCTACACCATAAGTATACCATGCTTGTGGTAGCTGCGCAAAAGGGCGAATCGAGGTTGCCCCGACGTGCGTCGGGGACAGAGCCTTCGTGCTGTCAGAAAGCAAGCTGTCGCTCTCTCTCGTCCTGAGACGAGTTCAGTGAGTTGTCGTTATCCCCCCGCCAACCGGAGAAAACACCGACTCACGATGAGAAAGAGCAACCACGCGTTCATCATTATACGAGTTCGCAATCTGCCAAGGCTAGCTAAAAAAGGCTCTGGACATTGAACTATGGTTCACGCATCATGGCCGTGTGACGCGAAAAACAGACATCTCTGAAAAGGTACGCCGCCTTCGGGAGTTCTATGCCCGCGAACGGCGTGTGCCGGGCTATAACGAGATGCTCGATATCTTCGATTACAAGTCGAAGAACGCCGTGTTTCAGCTCATCAAACGCCTGGACGCACTGGGTTACCTCGTCAAAACCGGCCGCAAGATCGCCTTCACGGGAAAACTGACAGGCAACATCAGGCTGCTTGGCGCGGTCCAGGCCGGATTTCCATCCCCCGCCGAGGAGGAATTGATCGACACGCTCAGCCTTGATGAATTCCTGGTCGAGAAACCCGATGCCACCTTCATGCTTAAAGTCACGGGCGATTCGATGATCGACGCCGGCATTCATCCCGATGACATGGTCCTGATCGAAAAGGGTCCCTCGCCAAAATCAGGTGATATCGTGATTGCCTGTGTTGACGGCGAATGGACCATGAAGTACTTCATCCGTGACCGCAGCGGCATCCACCTTGATCCCGCCAACTCCAAATACGATCCCATCCGCCCCGAGAACACCCTCGAAATCGCCGGCATCGTCAAGACCGTCATCCGCAAATACAGCTAAGAGCCTGGCCGGTGGATTGACAGAATCATTTCTCTCCTTAAGTGTCTTTCTTCCTAATGATTCTGCTGTAAATGATTCTGTCTTCTCTTCCTCCCCCTCTGCGTGTTCTGCAGATTTCGCGGTCACCCCGGCAGACGACGAGTATTTCAGGTTTCTGCTTTCCCAATTTCAGATTTACCCATACCCTTTCCCCTCGCATATAGACCCGATTCCAACAGGAGACCCAGACCATGAGCAGAGAACTTGAAGAGGGCAGCGCCCTCCAGCTGGATTTCAGTAAGATCGCCAAGATCGCCGAGGCCTCGCCCGATGTGATTCCGGTGGCCGTGCAGCATGCCGACACCAACGAAGTGATTCTTGTCGCCTATACTAATGAGTATGCGATGAAGACCTCGTTCGAAAAACGTACGCTCGTGCTCTGGAGCACCTCGCGCCAGGAACTATGGGAAAAGGGCGCCACCTCCGGCGAGACGTTCGAGCTTCTGGAAGCGTTTGTGAACTGCGAACAGAATTCGCTCGTCTACAGGGTCCGCCCGAAACGTGGCGCCATCTGTCACACGAAGAACGAGCAGGGTGAGCCCCGCAACTGCTATTATCGGCGCATCAACCTCGATACCCAGGCGCTCGAAAACCTCGACCCATAAGATAGTCATTGGTGAATTGGTCATTGGTCATTGGAACAGACTCGGGAACGGGCCTCCCGAGTAGCACGGCGAAAATACAAATGACCAATGACTAGTGACACGAGCAAAGCGAGCAAATGACTAATGACTAATGACCAAATGACGGCCCGAAGGGCCAAATGACCAATGACTAGGTTTCGCTGTCCATATTGCAAGGAGACGCACGGGCCGGAGCCCGAGCCGCACTGCCCGCACTGTGGCAAGAGTATGGTTGTGCCCGGCCATCTGCGTAAGACCACTCTCAAAGATCGGCGGCGGATGCGTGACAAGATCGCGCGTGATGCTGACAAGCAGCGTCGTTCGCTCCTCAATAACAGCAGTATCCGTCCGGGACAGAATCCTGGAATCGTGATCCTCATGATCCTGACAATGGTCGTTCTGGGGGGCCTCCTGATCAGTCGCATGAACATGTCGACGGACCTGTCCAAGCGTCCCAGTCGTGAGCTGCGTGCCGAAAAGGAGCTGCGTGCACTCCGAATCGCCCTGGAACGCTTCCATGTTGACTGCGGGCGTTACCCTACTGACGAAGAGGGGTTGAGAGCGCTCGTCCTCGATCCCGGCACCACCAACTGGGGTGGCCACTACGTCAATATCGTCAAACCTGATCCGTGGCGCACACCTTATAGCTACAGCTCAACCGGCACCAATATCACCCTCTTCTCCCACGGAGCCGACACCCTTGCGGACACGTCCGACGACATTCATCCCGATACGCCCACGCCCGACGAGGTCAGCCGCATCCCATCGGATACGTAGCATCGCCCAGGAAGGATTGTGTGCACATTAGTACTAGCTTCTCTGCTGACGGCCGTGTTATGCTTAAAGCCAAAAGTTGGATGATATGGACCCTAAAGAGAACAAAGACCCGGTGTTTCGTCATGTACTTCTTTCGTTGAAGTCCGTGTGGGGCATCGTGATTACATTCGGTTTAGTTATGATGTCCGGCGGCTGTGTCCGAGCGATGGGATTCATCAGCCGGGTCTCAACCTACGAGGTCATCACGGCGCGACAGCTTCTCCATGAACTGATCATACCGCATATCGTCATGCTCTTCGGTATGGGGTTCCTGGTGGGCGGCATCATATTCCTCGTGCGTCGCGGCGTTATCGGCGCCCGCATGCAACACAAAGCGCTCTGAGCCAAGGGAGAAATCCCATGCCTTTCGTCCATATGGATGGCGTCGACGGCCTCGTCTACGTGCCCGATCCCGAGCCACTCGCCAATAAGAAACACCCCTGCCCTGATTGCGAAGCCTGTCAGCACTGCAGCGATGCTCGCTGTAACATCTGCCTTCGTGATCAATGCGCGAAAAGCGGAACGCGGAATACGAAATGCAGAGCGCAGAGTAGAAAGTGACCCGAAAAGGGCAGACCTTCTGCTTCATTCCGCCCGCTTCCCGCGTTCCGCATTTGGTGTATTTGGTGTACGCCAAACCGCTTGCGCCCTGCTACGGGTATGTGTAGCATTGTCCCCAAGTTGCACGTCGGGTTGGAACCCAATGGAGGTAGTGGATGATTTCGAATGGCGGCAGAACACAACGTGAATCTGTCCATCTTTGGATTGCAGTCTCCATTATCGTGGTTCTCTCCGCCTATCGAATTGCGTCGGCCCTCGTTCCCCAGATCGAGTCCTTCTTCAAGGCCTATACAGAGTTTCCCGTTGCGGAAGCACTCAGCAATGTTCTCTTCTTCTGGCTTCTTGCCCTTCTGTGGATTGCATACCGGCGATGGCAGACAGCCGTCTTCCAGAAGCGTGAACTCGAACGCGTCCTGACCAGCATCAGTCCCGACTCCCTTGCGGTCATCAACCGTAAGCGCATCATCACGATGTGTTCAGGGCAGGTGGAGTCCATGTTCGGATACAAGGACCGGGAGCTTATCGGTAAAACAACCGACCTCCTCTACTTCGACCGCCGCATACGTGGCGAACGAAACGAGATTGCGAACCGCCTGGAGGAATTTGGCTTCCACGTCGGTTATGCAACCGGAAAGCGACGAGACGGGGGAACGTTCCCCATGGAAATCGTGACGGGCTCAATAGCGGGGCAACCGGGCGCCGTCGTCCTGATGCGTGACATCACGGAACGGTGCAAGACCGAGGATGCGCTGAAGGAGAGCGAAAGACGTTTCGAGCTTTTCATGCGTTACATGCCCGGGCTTGCGTTCGTCAAAGATGCCGATGGTAGAGCCGTGTTTATGAACACCTACTATGAGCGGGCCTACGGATGGAACGTGGCCGAGTGTGTGGGAAAGAAAGACGCGGAGCTATATCCTCCGGATCTGGCCGAGGAATTCGGCAAGTCCGACCAGCGCGTCCTCGAGAGCAACCGTGAGCTTCGATATATCACGCGCGTGACACAGCAATCAGGCCCGCGCTCGATGCTCACCTACAAGTTCCCCATCCCCTCGCAAAGCGGTGGGCGCCCGATGATTGGAGGCATTTCCCTCGATGTGACCGAGCAGGAGAAAGCCGAAGCCGACAGGCGCAAGATCGAGAAACAGATGCAGCAAGCGCAGAAACTGGAGAGCCTGGGTGTTCTCGGTGGGGGCATCGCTCACGATTTCAACAACCTTCTGATGGGAATGTTGGGGCACGCAGACTTGGCGCTGACGCAGATGAATGAAGGGGATCCCGCTCGTAAGAACGTTGAAGAGGTGGTCGCCTCGGCCCAGCGGGCAGCCGACCTCGCGAACCAGCTTCTTGCCTACTCCGGCGAAGGCAAGTTTGTTGTGGAGACCGTGAACCTGTCGAACGTTGTCAAAGAGATGAGCAGCCTCCTGGAGGTATCGATATCGAAGAAAGCGGTTCTCGAGTTCCAGCTGGAACAGGACATTCCAGCCATCAAGTGCGATACCACGCAAATCCGCCAGGTCATTATGAACCTGATCGTCAACGCATCTGACGCACTTGAGGACGACTCCGGCAGCATCTCGATTGCAACGGGGGCCGTACACCGCACGGCCGAGGATTTTGCCGATACGTACCTGGGACCCAAACTGCCCGGCGGGCAATACGTTTATGTCCGCATCACGGACACGGGAACGGGCATGGATGAAGATACGCGTGGCCGCATTTTCGATCCGTTCTTCACAACGAAGTTTGCCGGACGCGGACTGGGGCTTGCCGCCGTCATGGGAATCGTGCGCGGTCACAGCGGCGCCATTACCCTCGACAGCACAGCAGGAAAGGGAACCACCTTCACCGTCTACCTGCCCTCAACGGACGAACACGTGCAGGAGCGGTCTGGAGACCGGGAAGATGACATGGTCTGGAAAGGTAGCGGCTGCGTCCTGGTCGCAGACGACGAAGAAACGGTACGCGATGTTGCCAAGATGATGCTGGAAACGATTGGATTTGAAGCGGTAACGGTGGAAGACGGCCAGGCTGCTGTCAATGCGTTCCGCGAATCGCCGGAGCGCTTCCGGGCCATATTGCTTGATCTCACAATGCCGAAACTGAGTGGCGTCGAGGCCTATCACGAAATCCGCAAGCATGACGCCAATATACCGATCGTCCTTTCGAGCGGGTATAACAAGCAGGACGAGATCGAGCACGTTCCCGATAGTCACCCTCCAATGTTCCTCAAGAAGCCTTATCGAATCGACTCTATTCGCTCCATCTTCCACGCGATCCTTAGCTAGTGGATTTGCCGGACTCGCGTTAACGCTGTAAGCAACTTACCAATGCCCCTCCGGCGTCACACCCGGACATCATGTCAACTTTCTGCTTTCCCCTATTCTGCTTTCCCCACTACACTTCCCCCACTTTTTTCTGAATAAAGGAGACATCATGGGATCATTTGACTTTGCACGCCAATCGCTGCCGCTGAATGCCGGCGGCTCAGTGAATTACTTCAGCCTGTCTGCTCTGGAAGATCAAGGGCTTGGAACAATCTCACGCTTCCCGTTCTCCCTCAAAGTGCTGATGGAACAGATGGTTCGCATGCAATCGCATCCGGCGTTCGAAGAAGAGCACGCACTGGCTTTCGCAAAGTGGACCCCGGGTAGCGAACGCCGCGAGTTTCCGTATATGCCGGCCCGTGTCCTGCTACAGGACTTCACCGGCGTGCCCTGTGTTGTGGATCTGGCGGCATTGCGTACGGCCGCACAGCGTGGCGGAAAAGACCCTTCGCTCATCGAACCGTCGATACCCGTCGATCTCGTCGTAGACCATTCCGTTCAGCTGGATGCTGCCGGGCAGCCAGGCTCCCTGCAGCAGAACCTGGATATGGAGTTCAAGCGCAACTTGGAGCGCTATGTGTTCCTCCGCTGGGGACAGAACGCCTTTGAAACGCTGAACGTGTTGCCTCCCGGGCTGGGAATCTGCCACCAGATCAACATGGAGCTTCTGGCTCGCTGCGTTATGGTCTCGGGCAAAGGGGATGATGCTGTTGCGCATCCCGACACGCTTGTCGGTACCGACTCGCACACACCAACGGTCAATAGCATGGGCGTGTTGGGATGGGGCGTTGGCGGCATCGAAGCCGAAGCTGCCATGCTGGGCCAACCCATTCCGATTCTCTCGCCACTCGTGACCGGAGTCCGGCTCGTGGGAGAAATGGGACCAGCCGTGACGGCGACCGACATCGCACTCACCCTCGTGGAGATGCTTCGGGAGAAAGGCGTTGTCGGCCATTTCGTTGAGTACTTTGGCCCCGGCGTCGACTCGCTCTCCCTGGCGGATCGCGCCCCCCTTGCCAACATGGCTCCGGAGTATGGCGCCACGATGGGCTTCTTCCCCGTCGACGATGCCACACTCGACTACCTGCGCATGACCGGACGCGAAGACGCCCAGATTGATCTTGTGGAGCGTTACAATAAAGAGCAGGGGCTCTTCCGCACCGGCAACGAGGACTGCACATATTCTGACGTCGTCGAGCTCGACCTTTCCACCGTAGAGGCCTCCGTAGCCGGACCCAAGCGCCCGCAGGATCGGATTGCCATTGGCAACTTGCACAACGCGTTTCGCGAAGACCTTACGAAGGCACCGGACGAACGCGGCTTTGGTCTGACCGATGACGCCGTGGGGCGCTCTGTTGAGGTACCCGAAAAGGGCGTGCTGCGTCATGGCTCAATCGTGATCGCCTCCATCACAAGTTGCACCAATACATCCAACCCGACGCTACTGCTTGGCGCCGGTATCCTCGCAAAGAAGGCGGTCGAGCGTGGCCTGACGGTGCCGAAATGGATCAAGACGAGCTTTGCACCGGGCTCCCAAATTGCCGAGGATTACCTGGCCAAGGCAGGGCTTCTTGAGCACCTGGAATCCCTGGGCTTCCACATTGCCGCCTACGGATGCGCAACCTGCATCGGAAACAGCGGCCCGCTGGCCGAGGACATCGAATCCGCAATCAAGTCAGAAGACCTCGTCGTCGCCTCCACACTGAGCGGCAACCGCAACTTCGAAGGGCGCATCCATCCGCTGACGCAGGCCAACTATCTCTGTTCGCCTCCCCTCGTGGTGGCCTATGCCCTCAAAGGAAACGTCGATGGGGATCTTGTCAATGACCCGATCGGAACGGATGCAGACGGCGCACCGGTCTATCTCAAGGACCTCTGGCCGACGCCAGATGAGATCAAGCGCTATCTCGAGCTGGCAGCAGATCCCGCGCTCTATCGTGCGCGCTATGGGGACGTCTATAATTCGATGCCGCCCTGGAATGCCCTTCCCGCGGAGGAAGCACCGGTCTATGCCTGGGATGCCGAATCGACCTACATCCAGAACCCGCCGTGGCTTGACGACGCGCTGGAGCCCCCAACGCCGCTGGCCGACATCAATGACGCCAGCGTGCTTGGTCTCTTCGGTGATTTCGTAACCACCGACCATATCTCGCCGGCAGGAGCCATTAAGAAAGACGGCCCGGCAGGACTATACCTGGCAGAGAACGGGGTTGACCCGGCCCTCTTCAACTCCTTCGGCTCGCGCCGCGGCAACCACGAGGTGATGCTGCGGGGGACGTTTGCCAACATCCGCCTGCGCAACAAGCTTGTGAGTGAAACAGGCGGACTGACCCGCTACCATCCAACCGGCGAAGAACTCACAATCTACGATGCGGCAATGCGCTACCGGGAGACCAACACACCGCTGGTTGTCATCGCGGGCAAGATGTACGGCGCTGGATCGTCACGTGACTGGGCGGCCAAGGGAACTGCGTTGCTGGGCGTGAAGGCCGTCATCGCTGAAAGCTACGAGCGCATCCACCGCAGCAACCTGGTTGAGATGGGAATTCTCCCCCTCGAGTTCATCGATGGACAGACGGCCAAGACGCTTGGCCTGACCGGCTTGGAACACTACAGCGTGGTCGGTGTCAGCAAGGATCTTACCCCGGGCAAGCGACTGACCGTTACCGCGACCCTTGATGGCGAAACAAAGACCTTCGCTACATTGTGCCGCATTGATTCCCCGATCGAGGTTGAATACTACCGTCACGGCGGCATACTTCCCTACGTCCTGCGCGAAGCACTGGAGATCTGAGTCCTGACGGATCCGGCTACCTGCAGCACTCCCCAGTAGCTGGATTCGTGAGAATTCAGTCACCTGAAACTAAATGAGGAGCCCCGCTTGACCTCGCCTGTCGCGTCACTCACACTGTGAGTGAAATGCGACTGATCCTGTGATACGCTTTGTGGGAAAGGAGCGGGGAAACTTCTTGAAAGTAACGCTTTCACTTGGCGTCATGGTGCTGCTGGGCAACCTGCTGGTTGCACACGCAACCATGCTGCCCATTTCTCCCGAGGTCCATATCCGGAATGCCTCCGTCATCTTCGAAGGAACGCCCTATGCCGAGGATGTCTTCAGGGTGGAAAACGGCACCATCTACACTGAAGTGCACATTCTCGTTTCACGCCACCATCGCGGCGCACTCCCCGACCGAATTCGCATGCGCCACCCCGGTGGACGTATTGGCAACTCAGGGCTGGTTGAAAACCAGTCCCCGGCTTTTGCTCTCGGACAACACTACCTGATTCTCGCTGCAACGCGGACCGACGGCACGCTTTACGCGGTCCACGGGACTGCAGGCGTGATCGAGCCGCCGTTCGGGGCGTATGCGGACATCCTCAACGCAACGTCCCCTTTGTACGCGTGGGCGGGATCAGGCCCCGACGTTCGAGATCAGGCCTCAGACTGGCCGGTCCCGGAGGTAATGCCGGCGGCGCGGCTGACACCAACAAGCAACGCCTTCTCTGCGCGGTTTCCTAAAGTGGATCGCGGCGAGCCACTATCCTACGTCATTGACATGCAAGCACTGCCCACGAACGTCACCGAGCTTGCGGCAGAAACAGCCGTGGAGCGCGCCGTGGCCGCCTGGGAAGCGGCCTCATCGGCGCGCTTCGTCTACAAGGGGTCCCAGGTGCTGGGCAAGTCTGCCGCCCTGTTCTCCAACAGTGCACCCGCTGACGTTTTGATTCAGATGCACGATATTCATGGCCATATTCCAGCGGGAACGACGCTTGGCGTCGGTGGTCGCCGGTACCAATCCAACACGAACCTAATGCCGAACGGCGGCACGGGCGGACGAATCGGGACCAATGAATTCGATCTCATGAAATCCGCCTACATTGTGCTCAATCATGAGAAAGGGGCCCTCTCCGACTTGATGACGCTGGAAGAGGTATTGACGCATGAACTCGGGCACAATCTGAGCCTTACGCACAGCAGTGATGACAGTGGCGAAACGAATGATCTCCTCCGGGAAGCCACGATGTTCTTCCGTTCCCACGAGGATGGCCGCGGTGCAACGGTCGGCACATGGGACAGCAACTCTGTTGCCCTGGCCTACCCACCGGGAGACACGGCGCCATACGGATACGAACGTGTGATGCACATTCTCACCTCCTACCCCTCCTCATATCCGGAGGCCTCCGGGCTGAACCGCGTAACGATCCCCATGTATGACCTCCAAGAGGACAGTGTCACGGCAAGCAAGTACTCCGAGCTCCTGTGGAATGGCTCATTCACAGTCGCCTCCACGGGCTCCGTCTTCTACCTGCCAAACGGCTTCTTCGCGAACACGAATTGGCCTCCCGGCAACGGGGGAGGATTCGACAGCTGCTATGTCCGCTTGTCGGACGGCAATAACATGTCACCCCTCATCCAGGTGCGGGTAGTTTCGTTTCTTGAGGATGACGTGCCGGCAGACGGGCTCCCCGACCTATGGGCGACCGCGCACGGCCTCGGTGTCGCCGGAAACGCTGACGGCGACAATTTCACGGACCGGCAGGAGTGGCAACTCGACACCGATCCCACCAATGATGCCTCGGGGCTGTATCTTGCCGTTACGACGACCGGGATTACGTGGAATGCCCGCCCCTACGAGGTATACGAGCTACTCAGCACAACCAACATCTCGAATGGTTTTGCGCGTGATCGCAACCCGATAACACCAACGGGGTCAACGGGACACGCCCCGATCACGGCGGATGAGCCTGGTGCCCTTTTCTATCGCCTTCGCTACATCCCGTAGAATGCCGGCTATTCCTGTTCCGCATAGGCGTCGTCAAGAATCGCGCGGTCCGGGGTCAGCGTTTCAGGATCGCCCGAGATGCTGCTAAGGTACGAGACCAGCTTCTCAAGCCGTGCCATGCCCTGGGATGCGACATCCAACGCATCCTGTTGGGCGTCTGTAAGTTCGCCAAGGTTTCCTTTCCCAAGCACCTCAACAATAGCCGAGGCAGCCGTCAGCGGCTGTGCGAGTTCCTGGTTGATCTCGGCCAGGCTGGCGAGTAACTCCTCACGCGACAGGCTGATGCCAACGCCCTGGGCGCGCGCTTCGGCTTCCAACGCAGCCACTGCTTCGCGGTCCGCGTCAACCTTCTCGGCCAGGGTTGCGACCTCTCCTTTTGTCTGGCTTGCCAGGCGGGCCACCTCTTGCCCGATCGCTTCTAGCGTGAGTTTATTTTGCAGGCGATGCCTGACTGATCTAAGTGGTTACAA
>CAZCDU010000009.1:0-48481 GCA_964497125.1 uncultured Victivallales bacterium
GACGGTATATCCTGCAACTGGCGTCTGTTGATTAAAGTCCGACAGGCTGCTAGCGAGAGGAATAGGCCGTGGTATCCACCCCAGACCACGAAGTTCCATGCCGCACCATGCCAGAATCCTGAGACGAGAAACACAAACCACAGGTTGAAGGTCTTGCGCCAGGCGGGAACCCGGTTGCCGCCGAGAGGGATATAGAGGTACTCCCGCATCCAGTTTGACAGTGAGATATGCCATCGTCGCCAGAATTCGGTGAACGATGCCGCCACGTACGGGAAATTGAAGTTCTCCAGAAAATCAAGCCCGAGCATCTTGCCGAGACCAATGGCCATGTCCGAGTAGCCGGCGAAATCAAAGTAGATCTGGAAGGTATAACAGAGTGCGCCCAACCAGGCCGCTCCCGCTGAGAGCCCCACGGCGGGATCGACATCGAAGACGCGATCCGCAACGCCCCCCAGCACGTTTGCGATCAGGACCTTCCGGCCCAGCCCGAAGCAGAAACGCCAGACACCTTCCAGAAAGCGTTCACTCGAGTAGCTCCTGGATCTCAGCTGCTGGGCCACATCATGGTACCGGACGATCGGGCCGGCGATAAGCTGAGGGAACAGCGCGACATAGAGAAGGTAGTCCCTGAGACCATGCGCAGGCTCAGCGTTTCCGCGGTACACATCGATCAGGTAACTCAGCTTCTGGAACGTGAAAAACGAAATGCCAATCGGCAGCAGGACCTCCTGCCATGTCATGGCATCTCTTCCGCACCACGCCAGGACCTGGTTGGCCTGGTCCACGAAGAAGTTCATATACTTGCAGTACAGGAATACACCGAGATTCATCGTGATGGCTGCGGCAAGGATGCTACGCCGCCGGGTGTCCTCTCGTGAAGCGCCCGGGGCCAGGAAACGGCCTGCGATGTAGTCAAGCGTGCTTGATGCGACCAGGACGAAGACGAAACGGGGTGCTCCCCAGGCATAGAAGAGCAGGCTCGCCGCCAACGCCACACTGTTTCGCCATCGCGCCGGTGTCGCGTAATAGCAGATCAGTGTGACCGGCAGGAAGATGCAGAGAAAGACGAGCGAGCTGAATACCATAATTCAATGCCTGAAAGACTGCTGAGGATCCAGGGACTATACGCCATCGAAGACCGGCGCATCGTCTAACGACAGGCCATGCCTATCCTTCTCTGAGAGCGTCGGCGCAGTTCCCTCAATGATGGGCCACGTAATGCCGAGAGTGGGGTCGTTCCACTGTAAGGTCACCTCAAACTCCGGCGCATAGCGGTCGGTACACTTGTAGACGAACTCGGCGCTCTCCGACAGGACGTAGAACCCATGCGCAAATCCCGGTGGTATCCACAGCATACTTGGCTTGTCGGCCGAAAGCGTGACACTCACCCATTTGCCAAATGTGCCGGAGGATTTCCGGAGGTCGACGGCGACATCAAATACCTTGCCCGAGACGACGCGGATGAGCTTCCCCTGTGAGTGCCGTGTCTGGTAGTGCAGTCCCCGTAGCGTCCCCTGCGTCGACATTGAGGAGTTGTCCTGAATGAAGACAATATCGAGACCGGCGTCCCTGAAATCCCTGGCATTCCACACCTCCATAAAGGAGCCACGGGCATCGCCGAAAACGCGAGGAATGACTTCCACGACATCCGGAATTTCTGAGGGTATGAACTCGAACTGTCCCACTATGAGGCCTCCACAAAGCGTTCGACGCCACTGCGCCAATCCGGAATCTCTGAGGAGAGTAACCCCGATAGCCCTCGATTGTCCATAGCGCTGAAATGTGGCCGTTCGGCTGCCAGTTCGAAAGTAGACATGGGAACCGGGATAACCGATACGTCTGGGGCAACATGCCCCAGATAGAGCTCCGCGAACTCTACGCGACTCGCATGACCGGAGCTGCTGGCATGGTGAAGGCCCGTGATATCACGTTGAATCGCTTTCATCGTGGTTGTCACAATGTCTTCCGTGTAGCAGGGGACGGACACCTCGTCGCTTGTGATCTTCAGCGAATCGTTCCCTGCAGCCCATTGGCGCAGCTTGTAGAGAAAGTTCTGAGTTCCATTTCCGAAGACCCAACTCACTCGGAGTACGAGCGATGTTGCAGATTCCAATGCCGCCTGTTCGCCTGCCAGCTTGCTTCGACCATAGGCGTTGAGCGGCGCGGGGGTGTCCTCCTCGGTATAAGGAACAGAGGTCTTACCATCGAAGACATAGTCCGAGCTGAAATGGACAAGGCGGCATCCGGTGGCCTCACACTGCTCCACCAGAGTGCGGACCGCATCGGCGTTAATCTTGTGAGCCGTCGCTTCATCCGTCTCCGCAGCGTCCACAGCATTGTATGCTGCGCAGTTGATTACGATCTGCGGGTGATGAGCCGCCAGAGCGGCAGCGACGGCATCGGCATTCGTAATATCGAACTCCCGTTCCGTGGGTGCGGCGAAAGCCTGTCCACTGGCCTCGAAACGCCCGATAAATGCCTGAGCTAGCTGTCCTCCCGATCCTGCGATCAGTATTCTCTCGGATACCGGCTTGGTTCGGTCCATTCTTGATTACTCCTGGTTCTGCCCTTGGGGACCTTGTGAAGTACATGCGCGGCGGTCCAAACCGGTAACGAGAGGTCCAACGGCCGAGTCCAGTGCGAAATACGTGCCGGCGTACTGTTTTCCCACTCGGGACGCCAGCTGCCGCTGTTCGCCGTCGGTCAGGAACCGCAATACTGCCGCCGCAAATTCGTCCGGTCTATCGGCGACGGCAATGCCCGACGCCGCAGTTTCCGGAAATCCTTCAACAGCATGAGGGGTTGCAACGATAGGCCGGGCATACTCCAGCGCTTCCAAGACTTTAATCTTGAGACCGGCTCCGATCCGGACCGGATTCACCACAACGTCAGCATTAGCATACATGGACCCAAGGTCTGGGACGAATCCTCGAAGCGACACGCCCTGTGGCAGAACGCCCTCGAAGGAATCGCATATCGAGCCACAGACATCCAGCCTGGCATCGGGCTCCCGCTCAAGAACCAATGGCCAGATATTCTCAAGCAAATCCACGAGTCCCTCCATGTTTGCCTCATTGAGAGATGCGACATAGAGCGCCGTGTGCTGTTGATGGTCACCTTCACGTCGATCAGAACCTTCCAAATGCGCTTTCAGCAAGGCGGGATAGCAGGTGACGACCTCTCGATCCGCAGAGACCATCGATCTCAGTACGTCGGCTTCCTTCTCTTGAATGGCGACGACGATATCGAAATGGTTCAGGGCTTCTGCTTCCTCTTGGCGTGAGACCTTGATTGGATGAGACCATGCCCGCGCTTCAAATGACGCTTGTCGAAGATGCAGGACATCGATGGTGTCCACGATTTTCAGGCTCCGCGCTGGTACGTGCTGTGTCAGCGAAGCCATGTAGACATACTCGAGTAGAAACGCATCGAACGGGATTTGGTGTGAAAGACGAGCTACAAGCCGTTCAACGAATGGGTTGTCGTAGTCCCGCATGGTTCGCCCATCCGGAAGCGCCGTCGGCAATGGGGCGCCACGCAACGCCCGCCACCAGGCGCCCAGTCCTCGTCCACGCCTGGTTCCCCGGCACCCTGCCTGCCAATTTGGTATGGCCGTGATGCTGTCGATACCATACTTCCGCATGCCTTCAGGTGTCAGATCACTCCCGGCGATGGACCCCAGGTGGACGAGGTGAGTTCGTATGCCATGAGCAGCCAGCCCTCTCAGAAGTCCTTGGACACGATATCCGGTCCCATTGCCTGTCTTCCAGAACTGCACATGCGAGACCATCAGAATTCGTTTCTCGCCCGGTTCCCGCTCTCTGAGGTGATCGGGGGTAAGCCGAGTCTCGACACCGTAAGAGACCTTCGTCTGCCATTGAGACCGCAAGCGCCTGGCAATCCGAACAGGCACCATAAGGTGGAACCAGAGACGACGGGAGCGGTAGGCCACAACAGATCTGCAGTGTTCGTATTGCAGGCGACGCTTCTCGGTCCTCGCTATCCGCAGTATCAGGCCATCCAGATGAAATGCGGCTCTTCTCAGATGTCGCCAGAACGGAACATGTCCCGGAATTCCGCTTCGTTTCTCTTTGGCCGGACGCAGTCCGTATTGGCTCATGGTTCCGTTGTTGGCTAGTGCGCAGGAGACGTTCCCGGGGAGGCGACTGAAGTCTGGTGAGGCGGACAGGTTGCCCGCGACCTCCCGTGCGATGGCGTCGGGTCCTTTTGCTCCAGCCTTTGCAAGGACTTCCGTCATGGCGTAGAAGCTTGAGTTCAGCGCCCAGGCGCCAAAGTCCCGCCACCGGTTCAGTCGCTGCTGGAAGTCCTCGGCCCTGATCCATGACTCTATTACGCGACGTCCGTTACGTAGGTCGGCGAGCTCGTAGGCAATGCCCTTGTTGCTGAGCAGTGAGAGCCCCATCGCCAAAGCAGGCACCCCGCGCATGAGTGCTTCGTAGATTACGGTTGAATTGACGGCTACGACACGATCTGCGACACCGATAGCATCTTCGATGGAAACTTCATCCGTCCACACGCCCTGGTCGCCAACAACTTCCTGGAATGCGGATACCGGATCGGCGCTCTTGGGGTGGTGTTTTCCCAGAACGAAGATGTTCTCAATGCCGCTGACGGCCTCACAGAACCATCGGAATGCATCGAGCGATCCGGAGAAGTGGGGTGAGAAGAGGAGATTCTGCGCGTCAGCATCCACCTGGCCTGCAAAAAGCAGCACCATGGCGCCATCCGGTATTTTGAGTCGTCTTCGGGTTTCGTCAGGGCCCAAAGCCCCCGGTTGTTCCCACCAGGTCGTGCCTTCCGTAGAGGTGTGGCTGGTCACACGGTCAAAGGCACTCCGCCAACGTTTCTGCTCGTCCGCATCTTGCCATTCAATCGCGCTCTGCTGCGCAAGAGAGCTGCCGCCAAGTATTCCGCTTGAGTCGATCTGGATCATTCCCGGGATAAAGGCGCGCTCTATATACGATACCGGAGTGCCTATGGCTTCGCAGAGCCTGGCGAGGATGATCTCCTGGGCATGTGTGCCGTTCCAGATGATGGTGAGGCCTGGTTTCACCTGTCTCAGAACTTGCGCATAGAAGGCGCGCGCGATGTATAGTGCATAGCGTCGCCGGCGGCGACCGGTTGGGTCTTGATTGCCGCCCCACCAGGCCATTTCCCGCTGGAGAAGAAATGCGTTCTCTTTCTCGCCGGGCCAGCATTTGCTCAGCGCCGCACTACAATCGTTCGCACCGGCTTGCCATAGGTTGTCCAAACTATTGGGGACGCGCACATACGGCACATCCATGGGGGCCTTGGGGTCATGGTGTGTGATCAGGACAAGTTCGTTTCCTTGCTCCCTAAGTGCAACGCGTACGCGTTGCCAGAAATCGACCTCATCAGGGGTCATGAGCCCCCTGGCCTGGACTAGGAGAACGGGCGCCTCGGAAATGAATGGTGTTGAGGCGGGGCGGATCATCCCTTCACCGACCACGTGGCCTTGAACTGCTGTGATGCCGTCGCGGTACGCCTTCCCTTGACCTGAAGCTGAATGAAGTCCTTGAGCCAGTCATAATGGAAGACCATATCACCAGACATCAGAAGCAGGCCCAACTTGTAGATGGCGGGGTTGAGCGTGAGCTCGGGAATGCGCAGCGAGATATGCTTGGTCTCCCCTTGATGGATTGAAATCGGCGCTTCATGTACGTAGTTCCCGCATTCGGCCACAGGCTCTCCGCCCACATTCGTGAAATAGAGATTCACAGTAAGCTCTTCGACATCAATTGAAGACGCGACTTCCAGATCCGCCGTGAAGGCATCTCCGCTGTTTGCATGTACGGTATCGCCTTCATTGACTTGCTTGCCGTTGACGCAGATCTCCCTTGCCAGGACTTCACCGCTACCAGCGCGCGTGGCCGTCTCATTCTCTTCTACGAACATGCCCTGGTACTGCATGACGGCGTCCTGGGTGTTCCCCTCAAAGCAGACACAGGAGTCATCCAGCAACAGGCATCTGTCGGCGATACGGTGGATATGCGTCATATTGTGGGAGACGAAAATCACGGCAGCCTTGGACGCCAGTTCAGACATGGCATTGTAGCACTTGGCACGGAAGCCCATGTCTCCGACGGCAAGCACCTCGTCAACCAGCAGCAGGTCAGGGTCGATATGAATGGCAATGGAGAACCCGAGCCTTACCCGCATGCCGGATGAATAGGTCGAGACGGGAGCGTTTATGGAGTCGGGAATCTCCGCGAACTCCACGATGCTATCGATGCGATCCCGGATCTCAGCTCTGCTCATTCCGAGCAAGGCTCCGTTGAGGTGAATGTTCTCCATGCCGGTCATGTTGGGGTGGAATCCAGCCCCCAAGGCGATCAGAGCGCCGATACGGCCTCTGACGCCGACCTCGCCCTGGTCGGGCGGGAAGATCCCTGCCAGAATGCGAAGCAAGGTGGTCTTTCCGCAGCCGTTACGCCCGATCAGACCGAGGCACTCCCCGCGCTTAAGGTCGAAACTGATATCCTGAAGAGCCCAGAACTCGCTCTTTCTGAGGGCATTTCTCTGCATGCGAATACCGACCAGGTTGCTGCCTAGATCCTGCATCCCGTAAAGCATGCTTCGACGAAGATGGCGCGAGAACTTCTTGCTGACGCCGCGTACCGAAAGGACGATATCCTCGGGCAACGTCCTATCACACTCTTGCTTGGTTCCCATTCGCACGCTCACTCCTACACCATCCGCTCGATGAGCCGATCTTCACTAACATAGAACAATCGCCATGAGATCATGAAGCACACGAAGGCTATCGCCGACCACACTGCATATTGCTGAGGTCCATACAGCTCTCCCTTGACGATGATGTCCCGGCAGGAACAGATGAAATAGGTCATCGGGTTCCATTTGTTAACGAATGCAACCATCCCCACACGATTCTCGGGGTAGTAGACCACAGGCGTCAGGTACATCAAGAACCCGAGCGAGAGCTGCAGCAGCCTGCTGACGTCAATGGCCACGACCTGGACCATGGAGGCGATGAGGCCAATCGAAGCCGCGAAGAAAAACATGGGCAGTGCGATCAAGGGCAGGAGCAGCACCATGGGTGAGGGCGTGACGCCAAAACTGAACAGCACCACAAGATTGAGAACAAGCGTAATGGCAAATGCAGCCAAGCTTTCCGCGGTTTGCTTGAAAAGGAATATCTCGTGTGGGTAGTTGACCTGGGTCACGATCGATTGGGCAGCAATAAGTGTTGAAGCCGCCGCCTGGTAGAATCCCATGAAGAGCCCCCATAGCGAGGTCCCGAGCAGGACGTAGGCGGCATAGGGATATTCGGGAACGACATCCCCGGGATTCAGGATGCCGGCCCGTTGCATAAAGACCCACTGGATGATCCCGATCAGCGGCATAATGAAGATCCAGGAGATGCTCAGGAAAGACTTCTTGTAGGTTGCCAGGAAGTCACGCTTGAAGAGTTGCCAAATAAGCGTGCGGCTGCTGAGCACATTTCGTCCCATGACCATCCAGACCCTGAAGAGGCCATGCCGATGGCGTTCGTTCGGGCGAAACCATCTTACGTCTTTCTCTGGCGTCATCGTGCGGTTCTCACTGCTGTGCCGGCGTCAGGGGAATGGGGGACTCCTCCGGCTTAATGCCGGCATCCTTCTGTCGCTGGAGCAGGCGTTCAATGACAGGTCCTCGATATCCCTTTGGCCAGGTGGCGGGGTCGTGAGGGTCGATTCCCTGCTCTTTCTCTTTCGCCGTCGGCTCCATGTTGTTCTGGTCGATCCCCCTTAGGTCAATCCGGTCCAGCGGTGGTCCTCCCATCGCGATGGGCTCCGCCGGCACAAGATTCGCTGTCGGCTCCGCCGGGAGGCCACCTCCGTCCGATGCAGGGCCGGCGGAGAAGCCGACCATGATCTGCTCACCACCATACTTGAATACGCCGGTTTCCCGCTCTTCATCGTATGAAACCAGCTCGTACCCGCCGAACGTCTGGCCAACACGTAGCAGCCCGGATGCGCCGGTCTCCTTGTCCACAACACCAACCTTGATGGTGCCGTCACGTTCTTCGGTTACGGCACAGATGGCGAAAGGGAGGTCGGCGCCGTCAACAAGGCGTGGGGCCGTGGGGACCTCCGGTCGTACCGGCTGTGGCGTCGGTTCCACAGCCGACGCCGGTGCCATTGTGGGCGGCATCATGTCAGGAGGGGGCGTGCTCTGCTCAATGGCAATAGGGGAAGGTGCCTCATTCTCGACGGGCGGCGCGGGTTGCTCCCGTTCACGGCGGCATCCGCCTGTGATCGCGGCTCCCGCAAGCAGCAGTATTATGACTCGATCACGGTGCATGCTCTGTCGCATGGTTCTTCTTCCTCTTTGGCGGCTTCATAAGTCCATCAGCAGACTGCGTTATGAAGCCATAATTGGCGTGTGATTCCAAGTTCTTAGGCTTTTGCTATGCGACGACCCGCAGAGGTGTCGCAACCCAAACGTCTGGCCTTACCGAGCATATTGACAAGATAGTGGGGGTTCTGTAGCCTCTTCGAAGACAGGAGGACACCCAACACCATGAGTTGTGTTTTACATATCAATCGGGCTGTTGCCCTAATTCTCCCACTTGCTTTTCTTTGCGGGGCGGCCCGGGCCATTGAGTCCGGTATCGGCGGAACGCTGCCGCAGGCTCATCACGTGTCGGTGCGCGCTGTTACGGGCAGCAGTGACCTGGAGATCTACGAATACGACAACCGGGGCGAAGGCACCAGCGCAGTGAGTGAACGTTTCATTGAACTGGGATACGGTTTGACCGATAACCTCGCTGTCATGGCCCGCTACGGCTCAATGGAATGGGATCCTGAAGCTCGTAGTGGCGGCATCTATCCACACGGCCCGTCGTGGGGTGTTGGTGCACACCTAAGCCTGCCTCTCTGGTTCAACGACCAGGTTGATCTTTCAGCAGAGTGGGCGATCTCCTACACCTATGGTGATCCCGGCGACCGACGGCGCGGCAGCGGTGATATTTTCGCCGGCGAAGTTGAGTGGTGGCAGAGCTGCCTGGCGGGCGTGTGTCAGTGGCGTTACGTTCAGGGTTACGCAGGCGTGCGCTATTCGCAAGTGGATTTGGTATATACACACGACAGCAATGAAGGCATTCGCCGCGGTGGGTATGAAGAGGAATCGCCGATCAACTTCTTTGGTGGGGCCCGTGTGACGCTGCACGAGCATGTGTCTGCATTCATCGAGCTGCAGAGAGGGTCCGTAGAGGGTACGTTCTATGGCATTGCCTTCAGCATTCCTCTCCCGGGGGATCCTCTTAACGTTGGAGGAGAGTGACATGCGGTATTTCTCGCAATTGCCCGCTGTGATCGTGATGGCATCCGGGCTGGCTGCTGCAACGTATGCAGAGCAGATGGCCTCGTTCGAGTATGATGTGGGTTACGAGGCCCAGCGTATTGAGCGGATTCGGTATCGCGCAGACGAGCCGCTGCGTGCGGAGCACGACTATGGCCGCCTGGCGTCCCTGACCCACGCTGGAGTCGTAGGCGTTACGGTTAACGACATCCTGCGGTTGAGCGCATCGCTAGGCACGATGTCCATGGAGGTCCATACCGGTGAAGGGCAGACGTTTGAGTATGATGGCGCGAGCGTCTTTGGCCTGTCGGCAACGTATCTCGTTTCAAAACTCCCAATTCCGGACCTCTCCGCAGAAATCGGGGTACGCTACCGTGCCGCGTCATCGGATGACGAAGACGTAACCTTTGTGGCGCGGGATGAGCTTACGGACGATGGCGACGCGGAGCTGACATGGCAGGAGACCGCATTGTTTGCAGTCCTGTCGTACCGGATTCCCGGAGGTTCCCTCTTCCGGTGTGGTGTCGAGAGTGTCTCACTTGATGTGGAACAGGACTGGACCTTTGACCTTGGTCGCTCCGATATCACCACGACGTTTGAGCCTGAATCGTCCTGGGCCTTTATGACGGGCTTTTCGCATCCGATATTGGATCACTGGCTTGTGTTTGCCGATGTCACTGGTGGTCATCGGGTTGCTTTCTCCGGTGGCCTGCGCTACCAGTTCTAGAGTCATACCTAACAGGAGGAGATGCAGATGAAGAAGCTATGTTGTTTCGTTGCTCTGGCCGCCGCGGTGTCACTGTTCACGGTTGCATGCAATGATGATGGCGGCGGCGGCGGTAGCGGTGTCCCTTCTTCTATTGCCGGCCAGTGGTCTGGCAGTGGTAACTATGATCAGGGCACTGCGATTCAGACCTTCATTCTCAATCTGACTCAGAATGGCAATGCCCTTAGCGGCAGCTACAGCGTCAAACGAACAGGACGCGGCCAGATGAACGGTAGCGTGAATGGGTCGATATCCGGAAATGCCGTGAACGTAACCATGAGCCCCCATGGCAGAGCTGACGGGACAGTTAACGGCAATGCCATGACCCTATACTGGTATGAGTCCGGGTTTGGCGGCTCCGGTGGCGGCGGCACTGTTAACCTGTCGCGCTAGGTAACGAAAAAGGCTCTGAATGACCCACGCGTCACCCCCTCCGCGGTTCCGAATCATGGGATTCCTGAAGTGGGGTGTCAGTGTGGCATTCCTCGTCGTTCTCTTTTCTGCCGTTTCGTCCACGGATATCGCCCGCTTGTTCAAAGACCCCAATTGGGGCATGATCGCGGTCTCTCTTGGCCTCACGGTGACCATGATTGCCGTGAGTTGTTGGAAGTGGCTGTTTGTGCTCAGGCGCAGTTGGCCGGCCGCGCGCTACGGTTTCCTGGTCCGCATCTACATGATTGGGTACTTTTTCTCCAATTTGCTGCCCTCTGTCGTCGGCGGCGATGTTGCCAGGATCACCTACGTGGGGCGGCGATCCGGCGATATGGCAGGCAGCGCTGTCAGTGTTTTTGTTGAGCGCTTCACCGGTATCCTAGTGCTCCTGATCCTCGCCATCGCCGCCCCCCTGCTGCGACCCTCCCTCTACCGCTCTCTGTATATAGAGGGCGCCGCTCTGCTCGCGGCGATACTGTTGCTGGGTCTGCTCCTCGCAACGGCTTGCCGCGTATCGCCGGACCTGGCGATAGCCCGCTTTCTCCAATCGGCCTGGAATGGCGTCTGGCGGCAGCTGGATAGGGCTGTCGCACGCGTGTGGTCTAGCGGTGTGGGCCGATGCGACCGGCTCAAAACGGGCATCGAGAGCCGTATCGAGAAGTTCTTCTCGAAGCTGGCCGGAACCATCGAGTGGATTAGAAACGATCGCGCTGCCCTGTTGACGGTTCTCCTGCAGACATCGGCCTTCTACTTCATCACCTGGTGTAATGTCTATGTGGCCCTTCGCGTGTTTCATGTGGAGGTGCCATTTCTCGGGCTCTGCGCCGTGGTGCCTGCGATTATGCTCGTGGCCATGATTCCCATTTCTCAGGCCAGCATCGGTCTTGCGGAAGGGTGCTATGTCGTCTATCTTGGGCTTCTTGGCGTGAGCCGGGAGGAAGCCCTTGCCGCAGCTCTGCTGCTGCGTGCGAAGTTTCTGCTGGTCGGCGCTATCGGCTTCGTCGTCTATCATGCCGAGGGAAGTAAGGTGACTCGTGACGGAATCCAATCAGAAGCGTGAGCAGGCCAGAACGGCAGCGAACGCGATTCAGGACACAACGCAGTCCTCGCGCTCTCACTATGCGAGCATGGTGGTTGGCTCGGATTCGATCTGGGCTCTGCTTCGCTATGAGTTCGTGACGATGCTTTGTTCGCAGATGCCCGGCGCCCTCGGCTATGCCCTTCGGCGGGCATGTTACCGATGGCTATTGGGAAGCATGGGGAAGGGCGTCACCATAGGCAGAGGGGTCGTGCTGCGCGGCACCGGCAAGATCCACCTCGCCGACAGCGTCTTCATCGATGACAACTGCGTGCTTGATGCCCGCGGGCCCGACTCAAGCATTACAATCGCGAGCAACGTAATCGTTTCGCGCAATACCATCATCCGCACTCGTGGTGGAGCACTTGCTATCGGCCCCGGCTGTGACGTCGGCTGCAACTGTATGTTGGCAACAGATGCGATGTTGACGCTTGGCGCGAAAGTGCTGGTGGGCGCCTATTCCTATCTGGTCGGTGGCGGAAACCACGAGTACCGCGATGCTGCCGTCCCGATCATCGATCAGCCCATTCACTCAGAGGGTGGCATCACCGTGGGTGACGACGTCTGGATTGGCGCACGCGTGACGGTCATGGATGGCGTCACGGTTGGCTCCGGCTCCGTCATTGGAGCTCACTCCCTCGTCCGGCACGACCTGCCGGAGAAGACCATCGCCTATGGCCAGCCGGCCACAGCTCACGGTTCGCGCTCCTGATTCCCGCTACTTCGCGAGGACGGTTTGGCCATACCAGGTCAGCGGTAGGCGGGTGGGTTCTGCCGTCACGGCACAGTCGAACGTCATCAGCGTGTAGTGGGTGTGGGGGTCGCTCTGAAGTGTGACGCCTTCGGGCAGGTGCTTGTTCAGCAGGGCTGCAGCCTGCTCGGCCATGGCGTTGTCGATGACAAGGGCCTGTCCCGGTCCCACTGCGATGGTGCGATCCAGTTGACTGTGCGGGTGTCTGCCGCCGTATGGCGGGAAGACCGCATCCGGGGCCAGCAGAGGCTCGAGCTTCCGGCTGATCCAGCGGTCACCGTAAGTGAAGTTGATGCCCTTCTCCGCGATGGACTTGGCGATGTCCTCCGGCTCCTGCTCCGCGACGGGCTCCGCGTCCCACAGATGCTCCAGGACAAAGACCTCAGAGAGATTCCATGTGGACCTCCTGCCCGGTCGTATGTCGAACGCGATTCGCACATACTGGGCCGTCACCGGAGCGAACTGAATATCGTGGGCCGCGTTGTGCCCCTTGAAGTAGATGCGGTTGCCGCAGCGGTAGCACTGGGGGATCCGCCGATCCACCCGCAAAACGGGTGTGTAGGCCTCACCGTCCGAAGAGACGCTAACGGTATAGGGCCCCTGTGGGAGATCATCTTCATGTCCCAAGAGTTTAAGTCCGCTGATCTCCTTCGGCTCCGCGAGCGCCAGCGTGAGTGAAGACTCCCGGTCGGTGGGGGTCGAGATGTACGTGCTTTGGATCTGGTCGATAACGGCGTCAGATTCGCCATCAAAACCACGTACGTCGTGCACAAGCACATCCGGCACGGCGGCTTGCGAGATGAACTTGGGTTCGATGCGATCCAGGAACCGGTACAGGCCCGCATCTGTTACGCGGTATTTCGTGATTCCCATCGACTTGACTGCATGAGTGAGTAGATCGATGGCTCCGGGTGAGATTGCATATCCGGCGCCGTCATCGTTCTCCCAGGCGGCAACATGCTGATAGACGCGATCACTGCGGCAGGCGATGAAGCGGACATCTCCCTTGGCATAAAATGAGAAGATCAGTCCCCTCAAACCATCGGCGGTGCCGCCAATGATCATCAAGTTCTCGATGTCCAGCACCTTGGCCTGTTCGATGGCAGACATGCGGGCATCGATCTTGTCCCGTTTCTCAGTCCCTGAGCGGGAGCACTTGTCTCCGAGCGAAACGCCGTTGTAGCCAATCCAACCGGCCAGCAGCAGCCAGCCACAGATCCGCACCCAGCGAAATTCCGCGCATAGCATGGCGGAGAAGCCGGCGGCGAATAGCATGACGGACAAAGAAATGGCATAGCGCGGTGCTCCAAGAGCCGCCATATCGTGGGGCAGATAGAGTACGATGAAAATTCCGGCGAAGAGCAGGGGGATGGCCAGCTGCGGCGTGCGGCGCTTCCTGACCACGGAGACCAGGTAGAAGAGAACCGGAAGGGTAACCACGAACCCGATGAGCCATGTGAGCAGGGCGCTGTCCGTGGATTTCCACCAGATCAACCTCGGAATCACACGATCAAGCATGATCTTGGAGTTGGCCGTGATGTAGGCCAGCTTGGGGCTCGCCATGAAGGAACTCTCTTCGGTCCCTGCCGTGGCGATCAGCCCCGGCACGAATCCGGTGAGTCCGATCACGCCTGCAGTCCCCAGGCAGAGCACACGTTTCCACGTGCGATTGGTCCACAGCCAGTGCACACCGGCAATAATGGCTGCAACCGCGAGAAACGGGATCACCTGCAGGTTGGTCCATATCCCAAGGGCGGCAAAGATGCCAAGCAGGATGGCATTGAGTAGTGAGAAGTCATCGGTGGTCTCATCGGTAAGGCGAAGCGTTACCCATATGGCCAGTGTGCCGAACAGGTAGGTTTCGGGATAGCCGCCATAGGCCCCCATCGTGTACCAAATCGTGTACCACCCGGGAATGGCAACACACAGTGCCGCGGCAAGCCCGGCCAGCCTGCTGTTGAAGATACGTCTGAATACCAGGTACATGGCCGCGGCCCAGCCCATGGCGAAGAAGGTCGGGGTGAGTGTCAGTGTGGTAATCGAGGCCCCGAAGATCTTGAAGATCAGCGCTGTGCAGTAGCCTTCGAGCGCTCCCATGTAGTTCTGCCCGTAGTAGAAGAGCGGACGGTCACCATCCAGGATATGCATGCCCATGATCCCGACTGTCGACGTATCGATGGTCGACGTGAAGGTTGTCACGGCGAGCACGAACCTGGTGGCAAAGGCCGCCAGGAGGATAATCGGGAGGGCCGATAATTGCAGAACGCGTTGTATCTTTTCGGGAATTCGCATCAATACCACCTGTTGTACGAGATTGTTACCGCCTCGGCGCCGCCCGGGTCAACGGCAATAAGCTGTATGCTCGTGCCCGTGTCATAGGGCCGCACGCTCGCGCTCGCCGGCTTGCAAGAGAGACCCTCGACCCAGTTGTACTTGATGACGGCCAAGGCATTGCCATCTGACCGGCATGTGATCGCGTTGATCCCGGCCTCCACCGTGCCGCTTCCCGCCAGGAACATGGAGCTCTCTCTCTTGACGTGGAAAATCGTCTTGGCTTCAAACGAGGTCTGCTCGGCGAAGTGCACCGTGTGCTTCCGGAAATAGCGTTTCCAGTCTTCGTGGTAGGTGACGATATGGGTGATGTTGTAGAGATCCATGAACAGGAGTAGCTTCTCTTTGCCGTGCTTGCGGAACTCCTTGGTCGGGTAGTTGTACTCCACAAGCTTCGGCGAGAAGCCGTAGTAGTCACACGAGAGCATCTCGCGTTCGGTGTAGATAGGCAGCGCGGCAATCTTGGCCGCGCTGTAACCGTGGACAGCGGCGCCCGCGAACATGATGCGACCATCCGCTGGCGTGTTTGCCTTCAGCCATGCCGCCAGCTCCGCAACTTCAGGTGACATCGTCCGAAAGCGGGCCCGGCCTTTGTTCCCCATGTACTTGACGGTGTCGTACCCGCCCATCAGCAGCAGGGCTGAGAGCAGCGCTGCCGCGGGCACAGCAAAGATTGTTCGGCTACGCATCAGCGTGGAGATGGCCCAGGCTGCCGGCAGGATGCCAATGAAGAGCGCATTAATCAGGACGCGATCCAGCTGAAGGTCTGCCTTCCATTCAGCGCCCCAACCGGCAATCAGCATGCTGGCAATCAGGATGGGTGCAAACCACCTCCGCAAGTCCTTCGACGGAGAGAGGCAAGCGCCGATCAGCCCCAGGAACAGGATCGCCGGATGGGTCTGGCGCAACAGGTTGGCCAGCACATGCCAGCCTTCCCGCAGGTTGGCGACCGTGAGCCCTGTCCGGGTGGTCCGTGTTAGGGCCTGTACATCGGAGTGCACCAGGAGACTCATGGCCGGCAGCGCGAAGACCACAACCATCGCTGCCGCAAAGCCGACCAAGCAGAAGAGGGTCCGTCGCGTGAGGCGCCTCGCGTTGCAGAGAATCGCAATGCCAATCGGAATAGCCATGACGGCGGCCGGAGGCCAACAGAGCAGAAAGAGTCCAGACCCGAAGAGCGACACGACGGTAAGCCGGTCGGTCCGTTGCCGGATGACCATGCGATAGAGCGCAGCGGCGAGTGGCATCAGAAAGGCCGTCGCGAACAGGGAGCCGATCGTGCCGTAGTGGACAAGATGGACAAAGTAGAAGTGAGAGGTCCCCAGGGAGAGCAGGGCCGCGGCGACGGCCATTTCGCGGCTACGACTGAGCAGGCGGGCGGAAAAGGCAGCCAGCAGGGGGACGACGATCAGAAACAGAAACCCAAAGGCGGGGGTATAGGCGACGTGTGTCGATACGAACTTCCAGACGGGCCATAGGAAGAGACCGGGGCTTAGAATGCCTGAGGCCAGCAGGTATGGCATCACTTTGCCGCCATTCCAGAATGGGTCATAATAGATGGATCTGGGCATGGACTGCCCGAACGACCAAAGGCGGTAGAAAAAGGCGGGGTGGTCAACGCGGTAGATTGGGGCGCCTTCCGTGGCGTGCCAGAGAGCGGCAAAGGCGGATAGCTGGATTCCGACAAGTGCAAGAAGTAGGACTATCCAGAAGCGCCTACGGGTGAGGAGTTCGATGGGGACGAGCAACGCTGTCAGCAGCAATGTCCGCTCCAGCCAGCCCTTGCCGAGTTCCCACGGTGTCGTTGGCGCCCAATTCGGGTAGTAGAAGACAGGATTGGCTGCAGCACTTGAGAATAGATAGAGACCCAGAGCGCAGACCAGGGCCAATAGTGGGACGAGTCTCGGCGAGGCCCCCGGTGCCCTCTGCTTCGCGGCCAGCCACAGAGCTCCCATAAGCAGTGGCCATGTCCATACGGTGCGGGTGAGCCACGAGACATTGATCAACGTGCCCTGGGAGTGCAGCGCAGCGACAGCCAACAGACCGCATGCCAGAACGACTGCAAAAGTGGTCTGTTTGTTTCGCGGTAGCAAGTCAGGACCTCCGACCCGGAAATGCTCAGGTGACTTCGTGGGCCCGGCGAGGGGCATGACGCTTTCGCAACCAGCGCACACCGAAGCAGTCGATCAACCCGCGCAAGGCTCGGTTCCCGACGCCATACTTGGTCGTGCCCGCACTACGTGGATGGTGCTTCACCGGCATCTCTTCAATCACATAGCCGTTCAGCAGAGCGGCTTCAGCAAAGAAGCGGTGCATGCCGTTGAACGGGATCATATCCAGGGCGCACTGGCGCTTGAAGACCTTGGTTCCACACCCGGTATCGTGAATGGACTTCCCCAGCAGCAGTTTTCGAATTCCGTTTCCAACCTTGCTGGATATGAGTTTCACGGCGTCATCCTGTCGGTCGACGCGCCACCCGCAGACCACGTCGCAGTCCCCGATCTTCTCGATCATGGCCGGCAGATCGGAGGGGTCATTCTGGAGGTCGCCGTCGAGGGTCGCGATGATGTCACCACGTGATTGGCAGAACCCGGCCCATATGGCCGCGCTTTGCCCTGAACGCTGATCCATGACGATGGTGCGAACGCGAGGGTCCTTCTTGCGCATAGCTGCCAGAATCTCGGGGGAGTTGTCGTCGCTGGCATCATCTACAAAAAGCAGCTCCGCAGGGCGACCGATCTTGTCAAAGATCTGAAGCGTCTGCTCGGCGAGGGGTTCTATATTCCCGGATTCGTTGAAGACGGGGATGACCACGGAAATGTCGACAGTTTCCATAAAGTGCACTCACGGTTAAGGGACGGTTAATGTACGAAAAAGTTAGCAGACGGCAGGGGGATGACCAAGCAGGATCTCAGAGATGCCGAAGCATTATGTGCATGCCGGCTACCGAGCTGATGCTATATGGATGGAGTCGATCCGGAGAGCACTGCCCGGGAGGCGGTCGATACTGCATTCGACGATAGTACCGGCCTCGGGGACGCTGAACGGAATTGCTATCGTTTCCACACCGGTTGTTTCGGTTGATGGTGTCCATTCGTATTCGGCAAACTCCTGCAGTACAGGCCGGACAGGGCTTGTGCGGCCGCGGACATAGATCGTGGCAGGACCCGTACCTGCAAGACGGACGGTAGCCTTGTAGTCACCGGGAGCCAGGATTCGATAGGGTCCTCTGACGACGCCTTCGGTGGGATCGCGATCGTCAACCTGTACCACGCCGCGTCCCTGTGCATCAGCGGCGCCGACGACTCGTCCCGCATGGAAGCAATCTTCGGCCTCGTACGTCCTTCGGTCTAACTCGTTGGCAAAGACCATGTGCCATGCATCCAGGGCAAAGTGAGCAGGGGAGCGCGACGTCATTTCAAAACCAACCCGCGCAGCCTTCGGAAGCTCCACGTCGAAGGAAACCCAGCCGTAGCGGTTGGGGCCGGGCAAATCCTGCATGCCGAAACTGCGCTCGGCAAGGGATTCGTCGGTTTCGGCGACGAACGCACGCAGCGTCCATACCGGCGTATCCTCCCCCGCATCCCGGGGCGGCGCTGCCCTGAGGCGTAGCGACACGCGGTACGCTCCCGAGGGGTAGATCCGTCCTCGGCACCGGAACACGGCGCTCGTTATGGGGGTATGCTGGACCAGAACGCGCCCCATGATGCTGGCCGGATCATCCTCTACGCTGCCAGGTACATCCGAATGCCGACCTTCGATGGTGATCCCGATGGGGCTGGTTGCCGGGGCGTCGATGGTGTAGGTGTCCGGTGTCTGCACGATTCGGAAGAGATCCACGGGGTCGGCATGTAGGACCCACTCCAGCGTTGGCGTCTGCTTCAACCGTGCGAGCGTGAGGTCAGCGGGGAATACGCTGACGTGGTTTGGTGCCGGGAAGCTCTCGGGATGGAACGTGACATGGGTTATCTTGAGTTCCTGAGCCGTCTGCCATTCGGACTCCGAGAACTGCCCGACATTAACCTGTTTGAGCGGGCCAAATACGTTCTCATGGTAGTTGGATGAAGCCACGGGGCTATATCCGTTAATGAGGTGAGCGCGGCTCTTGGCGATATGATGAAAGAGACTGGCGCTCATGGCACTGTCGCCGGGCCAGATGGGGGAAGCCAGCACACGTGCCTCCGGTGATTCGGCCGTCGCATGCTCATAGGCGGGGGACGTCTCGGGGATGATGTTGATGCCGCGTGGGCCGCGCAGGCGGTAGTTGTGTGCGACCAGCGCAAGGACAAGCGCGACCAGGCATAGGTAAGCCGATTGTGCGGCCCTGCGTTTTCCGAGAAGACGCCGGATTGATGCAAGCGCCACGGCGGCCAGTAGAGGAAAGCCCGTGAAGGTGATGATGCTGGCTCGTGCCGGCGTGCGTGAGAAGTTCGCCATTGGAATGCGCGCCATAATGCGATCGAACGGCGGGTTCATGGCGAGGCTAAGCGACAGTCCAGCAACAACCAGGAATCCCCAGAACAAGGGCTCAGCACAGTGGGAGAGCCGTTCCCGCCATCGGCAGCGCCGCAGCGCGGGGAGTATCAATCCGCAGATGGCGAGGGCAAGCACCCATGGGCCGAAGTAGATTCGGCGCTCGCCACAGACCGTGATATCCCACAGGTCTTCCAGCATGGGACCAATTCTGCCGCGCGTTGACCCTGAACCATGGATGGCTGATGCCTTGAGTACGACCAGTTTCATGAAGCCGAGGTAGATCACCCCCGGAAGTACGCCAACTCCCATCGGTAGTGCCCAGCGGAAGAACCATTGTACGTGTTTCTGCCAGGATGCGCCGGTTCGGTTTCGGATCACGTTGCTGATGGTCTCATACGCGGTGAAGAGGGCGATCAGTATGGCCGAGAAGAAGGCGAGCTGCATATCCAGCAGTGCAATACTGGAATAGGTCAGGCCGGCCCCGAGCGAGACCCACAATGAACCAGTCATCTGTGCACGCGAAATGAAGTAGAGCGTCAGGGGCACAAAGCAGACGGCGACCCCGTTGGGATGCCCCGCCATGAGTTGTGGTGGGCGGAATGGCATGATGCAGAAGATCAGGCCGGCCGCCAGCGATGCCGGCCAGTTGTGAGTCTTCGCCAGGGCGAGTTTGAGCATGAAGAGGCCACATGCCACGAACGAGAGCAGGATAATCACGTTGTACGCAAAGACGGGACTGATGGGCCTGAGCAGGGCAAAAATAATGCTGACCGGGAACTGCTGGCTCGTGAATCCACGCGCGCCGGGAACCGCAAACTCGTAGGGGTCACTGAACAGCGGGATCTTGCCCATGGCCGTTTCAGAGAAGAGCCAATACTTATAGTAGAGCTGCAGGCAGTCCTGGGGGGATGCCTCGACGACTTCGATCCCGGCATGGGGTTCCACCTCGTAAGGGATGCCGGAAAACAGGTAGCGATGGATGGGGCGGCACCATATGAACGCAATCCCCGCAAAGAACAGAAAGGCCAGGCTCCATCGGGTCCAGTTTTTCCAACGCTCTGAGATCATGAACAACAATCCTCTGCCGTTTTTCTAATGAAAATGACGGTAGAAGAATCGCTCCCCTCTGGCAAGGGCATAGAGGGCATGGAGCCACGCTGCATCCCCTTCCCATCAGGACCTCGCAGCTCACGGATTGGCGAATTCGCGAGCGATACGGCGCGTCGTAGCTTGTCATGTTTGAGGGGTTCTGATAGTCCTTTACGGAAACCAAGTGCTTTGCAACTGACGCCGACAGGAGTATCGGCTGATCGCTGAATCGGGAGTGTGATGGATAAGAATGAGAGGGTCCTGGTAACCGGTGCTGCCGGCTTCACGGGGAAGGCATTGGCGTTGCGGTTGGCCGAATTGGGCTACCGTGTTCGCGGAACGATTCGTCCCGGCGGGAATCGGGATACAGCTGATCTCGAAGCGGCGGGTGTTGAGCTTATCGAAGCGGATGTCGGCAAGCCCGAAGACGCCCCCCGTATGGTTGAGGGGTGTGCATATGTTTTCAACATAGCAGCGCTATTCCGTCGTGCCGGCGTCCCGGATGAGGAGTACTACCGTATCAATAGGGACGGAACGCAGCAGCTTCTGGATGCCTCCATTACCGCCGGTGTGAAACGATTCGTGCATTGCAGCACAATCGGAGTTTGCGGCCACATTGAGAATCCTCCTGCCGACGAGACCATGCCCTACAATCCGGGCGACATCTACCAGGCCACCAAAATGGAGGGCGAGAAGATTGCCCTTGAGTACTTCCGCTCAGAGAAGATCCCCGGCGTCGTGATTCGACCGGCATCGATTTACGGACCGGGGGACCTGCGCTTACTCAAGCTGTTCAAGATGATCTACAAGAAACGCTTCTTTGTTGTAGGAAGCGGGAAGCCCACATTCCACATGGTCTATATTGACGATCTGGTTAATGGCTTCATCCGGGGCATGGAGTCTGAGGACGTGAATGGCGAGGTCTTCATCGTGGCAGGTGAGGAGTACGTCCCCTTGAATCAGCTGTTCTCGACGATTGCCGCATCGCTTGATGTGCCGCCGCCATGGATTCGGATACCTGCCTGGCCCATTCAGATGCTCGGCACGATCGTCGAGAAGGTCTGTATTCCATTCGGAATCGAGCCGCCGATTTACCGGCGCCGCGTTGACTTCTTCACGAAGAGCCGCGCGTTTAGTATCGCGAAGGCCAAGGACGCGCTAGGGTATAGACCGGAGGTTAGTGTTGAGGAGGGCGTCCGGCGGACGTCAGAATGGTATCGTAGCGAGGGGTTGTTGTAGTATGTCCAGAGTCTGCGTAATTGGATCGAACTCAGGACGGAATGCAGGCGATGCAGCGATCCTGAATTCTATTCTGAAGAACATCAGCCGGCTGAAGCCTGATACCACGTTTGAAGTGCCCGTGCCGCGTAAGCGGGACCTGTACGGACGTTATTCACCGGACGAAGCCAAGGCCATTCCCATGATGCCTTGGAACTTCAGTCTGCGGCTGTGGGGAATGCCGACGTTCCTCTCCATCGCCCGTTCAGACGTGATGCTCATCACGGATGGGATCATCTTCGATGTGAAGCTGCTGAACCCGTTGTTCAACTTCCTACTTTACCTCATCGTTCTGGTTCCGTTTGCCAAGCTCTGCCGAACCAAGGTGGTAGGTCTGTTGATTGGGGTGGGGCCACTCGATTCATGGTTGGGCAAGCGGTGGGCGCGCACGGTCTGTAACCTGTCGGATGATGTGTTCGTGCGGGAGGACTACTCGTCCGATCTGCTCAAGGAAGTTGGCGTCGATCCGTCAAAGATCACGGTCTACGCCGATGCCGCGTTGGTCGATATACCTGCCGGTAAGGAGCGGGGGCTGGAGATCCTTGCGGAGAACGGCCTGTCCGGTGATGACCCCATCATCGGGATCAACATCAACATGTACCTGGATCAGTGGCTTCGCGATTCAGAGGGTGTGGATAGTGCGTCTTTTATCCGGGAACTGGCTCAAGCCATCGACCGCATTATCGATGAAACCGGACACAAGGTGGCCATGGTCCTAACTCAGATCATGGACGTGCAGTTTGCCCACAAGGTGCTCGAGACTTCGGTTCATCGCGAGGAGATTGCCGTGATTGGCAACGATCGCTACAGCGCTGAAGAACTGATGGGGGCGATGGGATGCATGCGCTTCTTTGCCGGAATGCGAGTTCACTCGCTAATTCTCGCCTCGGCCATGAATGTGCCATGCCTGGGATTGGCCTATGCGCCGAAGGTGCGCCACTTCATGACGCTCATGAATACCCCGGAATCCATCATTGAGCTTTCCACGTTCTCGGCAGATATCTTCATGGAGCACTTGAACCGGCTGATCGAGAACGAAGGTACAATCCGACCGGCCTATGAGCAGCGCGTTGATGAGTTGAAGGCAAGCGCATCCGAGGGATACCGCGTCTTCGTCGAACGCTACCTATAGGCATGTCCGTCGCCGTGAGGTCTTGACGATGCGAACGAGAGACATCTTACTTCTCCTGCTACTTCTGCTGGCGGCACTGCTTGTTCGTCTGCCGGGGCAGAGCTGGGGGCTACGCGGTGGGGCGGAGAACCACTACCACCCCGATGAGGACCGTCTCCTGCGCAGTGCTTATGAGGCTTACAGCGGCCATCGTCCTTCGGACTTCTATCCCTTTGGCTATTCGATCCAGGTTGGGGGCGTCGCACGATTGCTGGGCGTCGAGGCGGAGGACTTTTGGGGGCTTCTCCCTGCCGGCCGTGCGGTGTCGCTGTTCTATGGCGTACTCACCGTGGCGCTGGTCTGGTTTCTTGCAATAGCCGTAGGGGTACCGAAGGAGCGTTGCTGGCTTCCCGCCGCCTGCTATGCGACGGCAGGACTGCCTGTGGTCTATTCCCACTATGCTACGGCTGACACGACCCTCACCTTCTACTTCACCGCAACACTGCTTGGTGCGGTGAAAGCCTACCAGAGTCGCGGGCTGTCCTGGGTGCTCGTCAGTGCCTTCTTCTGTGGCTTGGCTATCGCGACCAAGCTCTCGTTCGTGCTTCTTGTTCCCCTGATCGTGGTTTGTATCAGGGCAAAGCGCTGGTGGGTGGCGTTGCCGGCGGCACTGGTCACCATTGCAGTGGCATTCCAGGCGATCTGTCTCTTCGTTTACGATCTGGAACGATTCAAGAAATTGCTGCACGTGGTGCGAACCGATAACGTTGGCGTGGTGCAGGTACACGACTACCTGGGGAACCCGGTTGTGCTTGCGCTCACGGGAGTCGTGGCATTCGGCCTGATTGCAGCGCTACTGATCGCGTTGGGGTCTCTGGCCGTGCTTCTGAAGTGTCGCCGTGAAGGCATAGCCTGGTCTTTGCCCGCGCTGGTTTGCCTGGGGGTGCCGACGGTCATTTGGGTCGTTTCGGTGTGCTGCATGCCGATTCCATTTGCACGCCACCTGCTTCCGGTCCTGCCTGTGTTAAGCCTACTGGCCGGGCTGGGCATCAGCCAGTCGTGGGGGCTTTGGCGCCCGCATGTCAAAACGCTCATCGTTCTGTTCGTTGTAGGGTACCAAGTCGCCTACCTCGGCTCCATGGAGTGGCAGTATGTGGTGGACAGTCGTGAGGTAATGGATCAGTGGCTCTGCTCGGAGGGACAGGACAAGCAGCCACTCTACCGGTGTTGGTACAGCCAGCTATACGACTGGCAGGATGGCCTGGCTCGCCGCGGGGACCTCGCTTCCGCACCGTACGTCCTCATGCACGGCGCCTTCTACCGCCGGTACATGCGCTCGCCCATCAATCCATTCCACCGCTATCCCCGGCCGGAACGCATCTTCCACCCCAGGGGACTGACCAAGAAGGTTCAGCGCATCCTGAAAGAAGACGGTTACGAGGAAGTGAAGCGGGTGCCGGTGCGTTACTGGACTCCAGAACTGATGTTCCACAAGGCCCTGCTGGGTACCTTCCCCGATTTCACCGGGGATACTGTCCTCTATGCAAAACAGCCGTGACCGTCATGGTCTTGCGGCGCGCTCCGGCGCCGCCGATTCGCGTTTCCCCAGCACGTACTCACTGGCCTGTTGCTTCGTTAGGAAGAGCATGGCGTCCGCGTGAAGCGTCCCTGACCCCACGTAACGGATTCGCAATACACCGCCCTGCTCCGGGCTCTCGCCTGTTGCAAGGACTACGGGCGTGTAGGCTTTGTCTGATAGTGCCGCGTGCGGAACGGTCGTGGTGACTTGGGCCGTTCCTCCATTGCACCACTCGACCGTCACGTGGTCATCAGGACCCAGGCAGCCCCGCAGGCGGACCCCTACGAGAGAGGGCGTTTCATTCGACGGGTTCTTCAGCGCGAAGATGCTTGTCCTGTCCCCCTTCGTCGACGGCGTCAACGCTATGGCATCGACCTCCCACGCCAGCGGGTCCGTGACCTCCTCTATGCGTTTGGCCTCGACCCATCCCTTGCTGCCTTCGTACCAGGCGTTCCGGGGGATGAGGAGGGCGCTACTCAATTGATGGGAAGACGAGAAGGATCTCGTCTCCGAGTCCATTGGCAGCAGGTCCAGCTCGTAGCTTTCGACGAGCCCCGCTGGGACGTTGGGACCGCCAAAGGCAAGGGTCCGGCTCTGGGGCGTGTGGCTGTCCGGGTTGGTCAGCGTGAGTGTTGGTGCACCCGTTTCCGAATCCGTGATGTGCGTCTTCAGCGGCTCAAGATCGAAAGCGTACAGAACGTGGGGGTGGGGCCCGATCGTGACGCGTTCCACTTCGGTTGCCCGCGTCATCGTGTTACTGAACGTTCGCTCGAAGAATGGCAGCATGCCGAACTGCGTGGGTATGATGGCGTGTGTGACGGTGCCGTTGGTCATGACCGACCAGTTCAGGTTGTAGTCCGTCACCTTGTAGGCGTGGTGTGTGTTGTCGATGACGGAGAAGAGGGGCGTTGTGCCGGCGATATGCATATCGCGGTATCGGTCGCCAAGCATGCTGCCGAAGTCACGCATACCATACCTGGGATGCTCGGACCAGTGACGGTAGGGGTGGGAGTTCAGGCGTGCGTACTGGGCAAAAGCGAGGAGAAGGCACAGTGTCAGGCCCCCCGTCCGTACGACTCCCGGTATCTTGTTAATCCATGCGACGATCAGTTTCCTGCCGGCGATCCCCAGCAGGAGGATCGTTGTGACGAGGGCCATCGTTGCCGTCATTCGCTCACGGGGAGAGAAGGCGAACGCATCGACATGACGATCGAGCAGACGGATGGGGGCCAATGGGGAGAGCGTCAGCACGAAGGTTAGCACGGCCAGGGCGGCAATGATCTTGGCGGCGTTTATCCTTGGTACCTCGATGCGGTCACGGCATAGCCCGAACAGGTGATTGATCGTGCAGGCCGATAGAATTGAAACGGGAACGAATAGTGGTACGTAGTATCGCTGGGGACGATAGGATACGACCGACAGAAACTGGCTTCCCAGAATGAAGGTCAGCGCCATGACGGCCGTGACGACTCTGCGTCGGCGTTCAGTCTTGTCGCGTAGACCGAAGAATGCCCAAATGATGGCTACCGCGCCGAGTTGCGTCAGCACGGAGGTGTGCCGCATCGTATAGAAGATTGGCTGCGTCAACCAGAGGCGCAGGTGATCGCTGCTACCCGCTCGATCTGCCCAGTAGCTGCTCTCCCGTTCGAAGTAGGGGGCATTGATCTGCATGAAGGGGCCGAGGTAGAGCAGAAGCAGCGCAGCGAATACACCGAACAGCGCGAACAGGACGGCTTTGCGTTTCGGCGGCCATACGCAGACCACCACGGTCACCGAGATGAGGAAGTAAACCGAGATTACTTTCGCCAGAAGCGTTGCCATGGCCAACGCTGCTACGGCTGCGAACCAGAAGAACGGCGTAATCCCCGACGGATTGTCCTCCGCAGATTCGTAACCGTTGCGGAGCGCCCAGGTTGTGGCCAGCATGCCGAGCATCACCATCGGCTCCAGCAGGCCTGACCGCCCGTAGACCCAGAAGTCGGCGTTGAACGTGAATGCCGCGAGGACCAGCATGGCGATGCCGTACCCAAAGTCCCTTCGGATCAAAAGGAAGATCAGCAGCAGCGATAGCAGCGATGCCAGAACGCTCGTACTACGCATCTGAACCGTTCCGGGGCCGGCCAGGGAGAAGACAACCGTTTGGGCAAGCGTCTGTACAGGGCTGTGTATGAATGGCGTCCACTCATCGACGACCCACTGATCGAAGAGAATGAGATTTCGTGCGTTGTGACACTTCGAAGGGGCGTCAAAATGAAGACCCGCGCTCCGACTCGCGTTTGGCGGGGCATCGGCTCCGAGATGAAAGCAGAGCAGTGCGGCGGCCGTTAGCAGGCAGGTGATAACGGGAATCCACGCTATGATTGGTCGAATCCGCCCCGGTATCCTCTCGACGTATGTGGAGATCGATTTGATATGCAGCTCTCCTATGTTGCCACGCGCCCGTGTCGCCCGCAGCGCCGACTAGCTCCGCTTCTTCTGGTACTTGCGTCGCTTGAGATAGATCCGGAGTTTGATGAGCGGGATTGCCAGTTTGGACATAAGAAACTTGACCAGCAGAAAGCGCAGCGTCTTATGCGTTCCGAGCCAGAGCAGACCCGAAGCGAATCTCTCAAACAGTCGTTCCTTGCCTGTGGCCTCAGGTGTTGGGCGGTCATATTGCGGCGCCGGCTTTCCTCGGCGTCGCAGCCTGTCGACGCGGAGAGGCGCATTCAGTCCTTTGCGTTTCGTCTGGATCTTGTGAGTCCGGTAGCTGGGATCATCCGAAACGGATTGCGCTACAATGGCTCCGGATTGCGCGGCTTGCTTGACTACCTCGGCGCCACGCGGTGTCCGGACCAGGATTCGGGAGTGCGATTTGAATTTGTAGTTTCCGTCTTCATCTTTGGTCCAGGCGTCACTGACGGAGAGATCGGAGAACAGGTTCGACCCGTCCAGACAGGTCTGGCAGCGCGCCGGCATGTAGAGTGAGATAAGATAGTTGTAGGCTCCGTCTTTGTAGTTGGAGTAGTGCAGGGGACGTGGAGTGCCGCCTTTCATGATCGCCCGCATGCTGCCGGGCCATTCTCCGCCTCGGAATTCAAAGGACTCGATCTCGCTGGTTCGTATGCCCTTCGTCCTGAGGAGATCGGTTACGACACAGGGCTCGAGGGAACCACCGCAGAAGAGCCCGATAGCCACATGGATCTTGGCGGCCAGGGCCGGGGCTTTTTTCTGCATGAGCCGGTACCCATGCACCTGGCAGGGCAGGGCGGCCAGAGCGTACTTGCCCTCCAGCGTCGAGAGTAACTGAAACACCTCGTTAACCGGGATGATCATATAGCGGGACCCCTGGCTTTCGAGAAGCTCTTCGCGTGTCCGGGCAACGAAGGCCTCGCCCTGCCAGGGCGAACTCGCCTTCATGCGTGTCACGATGCAGCCATCGACAACACCACGGTCAAGGAGGTCGGCCAGCAGCGCGGTCACGATTCCACCCCCGGCACCCCCCTCTCTGAAACTGTTGTCACCAGCGTGCGCAATCTGAGTCTCGCTGACAATACCATCGAACGAGTCATCATCGTTTCTATGCCCGAAGGTGATTTCCGTCAGATCGGCAAAACTCAGTGTGCCACCGGGGCAGGTCTCCTTGCACAGGCCGCACTGCGTACAGAGCTTGTCATCAAGAGTGGGATACAGGTCGGGGTCAATGGCAATGGCTTTTGTAGGACAAACGCCAACGCACGTTCCGCAGCGGGTGCATAGCGCCTTTTCAGAGAAGGCGACGCTCAGAATATCCGGAGGTATGTTCTGCATGCTGTTAGTCCAATGACGTCAGAAGCTCGCGGCATTCCGTTTCGAGATCACGCGTTCTCAAGCTGGTGAGACGCTCTGCTTGTCCTCTGAGAATGCTCTCACGGAGCTCGGGGTTGCGAATGGTATGGTCAATCAGGGATGCCAGCTCACGGGGATCGTCGCTCTCGTAGAGGACTCCGCTATTTCCCATCGCTTCAGGCATGCCACCCTCGTGGCGTGCGATCACGGGAACGTCATGGCACATCGCTTCAACAAGGGGGAGGCAGTAGCCTTCATGCCGACTTGGACAGACAAACAGGGAAGCGGTCTGGTAGCAGGCAATCAGGGCTTCGTCGTTAAGAAACCCTTCGAAACAGACATTCGGTAGATCCAATCGGTTCGCCAGCGCACGCAGCATGGCGAAATAGCGGGGACAGCTCCACTGCGAACCGACGAGAACGAGCCGGCTCATTGGGTTCAGGACCTTCTGGTACCAGCCAAACGCAAGGATCAGGTCTTCGACACACTTGTTGGGTGCCATACGCCCAACGAAGAGAATGTTCTCAAGCTCATCACCATACTTCTCAAGCGTACTGGCCTGCGGATGGGTATTCAGAGCCGTGGGGTGAAAGAAGAGCGGCACGGTTCTGACGTTTTGAATTCCAAGCTCACGCAGCTCGCCGGCATTGAAATCCGAGACAGCCCACACGGCGTCGCATTGTGAGGCAATGGCAGGGAGTTGACTGCGTGCGTCCCGTAATTGTGTTGCCACCTGGTCGTCAAATCCGCGGAGGAAATGCTCGGGTGTGATGTTGTGGTAGCGGACGATACGCTTTCCGCTCGATTCTGTGAAATGCCGACATGCCTCGGAGGCAATCGAATAGTGGAAGATGACGCCCTGTCTTTCGGTGTTTGCATAGGAAGACAGAGGGCGGCAGTGGTCTGCTACCGCGGGGGCGGTCGTTTCGGTCGGGGCGTAGATGTCCGACTCGTAACCTGCGCACCTGAGGGCATTCTGAAGCAGGCGTGCTTCCTGGGAAATGGCATCGCCATCCGCAAATCCCGCCAGCAGTTGATCGATACGTTTCGTCATTGCGAATCTCCCGCGCGAAGTTCTCTGACGGTACGCTCTAAATCCCGAATGCGTGTCTCTAGTTCAGACGTCTCACGGATTCGTTCCTGGCGTTCGAAATCCAGGGCCTCCGCATGTGTCGCATTGATGGCGTTCTGGTGAAACGTCGACCAAAAGTGCTGATAACGCAACAGCTTCCAAAGGAACATTCGGATCACGTACCAAACGCATCCCTTGACCCCCGGCTTTCTCGTTTGCGTGAAGAACGTGGGATTCACATCAGACCGTCTTCGTATGACGGCAATGTACTGCGCCAGGTACTCGGATACGCTGTTCGCATCGCGGAGGGCCAGGATATCGTCCTTGTCCGCAAGCAGAACGTCATATTCCTCGCTCCGCAATGCTTCTGCCTGCCTGGCGATTTCCACCCCAAGCGTATCGGATTTCTCTGTCCCATTGACCCAGATATTCATCTACTCATCCTGCCGTTTAGTCCGCTGATTCTATAACAGTATGCCGTAGTACACGCAATCACAATGCAGGTTTGCTCCGGTGCGGAGGGCATTGGAATGCTGGCCAGAGCGGGGTTGTAGGGCGGGAACGGTTGAGTCCCCGAGACCTTCCCGCCGACTCTGGTGGCAGCACCTCGTGTTCAAGACCGGCGGGAAGGACTCGAAGACTCGCCCATTCCCGCCCTACAATGGAACTCACATCACAGCAACGCCCAACTCGCTAATGGCGTGGCATGTCGGCGCGAGTCTGATAGACTACACAGTAAAGTGAAACTGGAAGGGAGTTACCGGATGAAAGTATCGACACGACTGTTGCGCATCGCCGGCAAGGTTCTACTGTGGCTCGTCTGCATTCTCGTGGTTGTGAGAGTTGCCGTTCCCGTGGCTGGAGTGGCGGTTGCCAATAGAGTGTTGCCGGGGATTCTCGGCACAGCAGCATCGATCGAGTCGCTGGACATGGTCCTTTCGCGGGGCAGGGCCTCCGTAGGGGGGATTGATGTCTTTCAGCCCAAGGGGTTTGACGGCGGGCCTCTCTTCTCTCTCGGCGAGGCGTCCGTCAACGTCAGTCTACCCTCGATACGCAAAGGCCCACTCACGGTGGAATCCGTCACTGTCGACCGGCTGGTTGTTAACCTGATCCGCAACGAAGACGGGGTTCTCAACGTTGCTGCGCTCGCGGGCGGTGGCGATACGAACGCTCCCATTGAGACGAAACCGGAGGTAGAAGACGAGACCGGGGAACCGGCATCTCCGATGGCGGTTGCCGTTGAGAAACTGACGGTACGGGATTTGACCTTCTCGTATCGGGATCTCACCTATGATCCGCCACTGGTCGCGCATGTGGCCGAGTGTAACATCGGCGTGACAGACATCCTTTTTGACCCTGCCCACCTTGGGGAATCTCCGCTCGATGCCGCCGCCATCCTAACGGCATCTCTCAAGCAGCCGGGGTTCCATGATGCCTACGTTGGTCTCACGGCCAGGCTGGGCATTCTTACGACGAATCCGCCGCCCGTTGCCGCGGCGGCCCGAGTCGTGGGTCTTGAGCTTAAGAGCGGCCTGGACGCCGTTGTGCCGCCTGGCGTTGTGCAGACGCTTGGCGGGTCATGCGTGGACGCTTACGTCGATCTCGCCATGGCCATGGACGTACTTGATGTCAGATGCGACGTGAAGACCGAGGACAACACGATGTCGATTGCGGTTGGCGGGACCCCCCTGGCGCCCAAGGTTGATAAATCAACCACGCTCTTCAATCTCATAAGCCGGCCGGGCGCCCTGGTTGGCGGCGTTGTAACCGATGTCGGTAGTGCCGGTGTTGAGGTCGTAGAAGGAGCGGCCAAAACAACGGCAGCGGTTGGCCTGGGTGCCCTCAAAGTTGTGGGAAGCGTCGGCAAGGGAGTCCTTAAAACGGCCAAGGGAGTGGCGACTGCCGACCTCAGTGACATTGGGGACGGACTCAAGACGGCCACAGTGGGAACGGTCACCGAAACAGCCGAAGCCCTCGTCGACACGGCGACTACAGCGGTCGAGGGCGTCGGTGACTCGGCAACGGCCGCCATCGGCAAAGACGATACAGACGCCTGGCGAGACGGCTGCCGGCAGCGTTGGGACCAGCTATGGGAAGAAGCCTGTGTCGAAATCGAGGCGGCTCCGTATCCGAGGCCGAAGGGCGAGGAGGCGCAGCCTGCTGAAGATGAGCAGCCGGTTGAAGAGGAAACCCCACCGGCCGAGGGGCAGTCCGAGCCCGCCGCTGCCACGAACGAGCCTGTGGCTGTGAGTGAGTCAACAGACTGAATTCTCACGAATCCAGCTACGATCGCCCGGCGCATGCAGCCAGTTCCTTCTCGTATCCGCTCAGCGGGCAGACGGGTCTCACAGAATCAGCATGCAGTCGCCGTAGCTGAAGAAGCGGTAGCGCTCTTGGATAGCTTCGGCGTAGGCCCGCCTGATGAGCTCTGACCCCGCAAGCGCTGAGACCATCATCAAGAGCGTCGACTTCGGGAGATGAAAATTGGTCAGCATGGCATCAACCGCTCTGAACGTATAAGGCGGATAGATGAAGAGGTCGCTTCTCCCCGAACACGCGCTGATGTCTCCATGAGCAGCCATGGCGGACTCAAGCGTCCTCACCGATGTACTGCCAACGGCAACAATACGGCCTTGTCCCTGTCGCGTCCGGCGAATGGCTGCCGCGGCATCCTCTCCGATATCGTAGCGTTCCTCGTCCATGCGGTGATCGCTCACCGTCTCCACGTTGACGGGGCGGAACGTACCGATTCCAACATGCAGCGTTACCTCCGCTTTCGTGACCCCACCCGCTGCGAGTTCCTCAAGAAGTTCAGGGGTGAAATGGAGGCCTGCCGTCGGGGCCGCGACGGCTCCCGGTTCAGAGGCATAGACCGTCTGGTATCGACTCCTGTCTCCAGTCTTGCGATCGTCGTCGGCCGTCCGTTTGATATAGGGTGGAAGCGGCGTCTCCCCCTCCTGCTCAAGGACGTCCAGGAGAGGCCCGTCGCTTTCCAGGCGGACATCCAGCCGCCCGGCCTCCCCGATCGCGAGCACGTCGGCCACGATATGGCCATTTGCCATTATCAGACGGTTGCCAACCTTCTGGCGCCGAGAAGCCCGGCAGAGCACGCGCCATGTGTCTTCTCCGAGTGGCTCCAGCAGAAGCAGCTCGATGCTGCCGCCGGTTTCCTGCTTGTGGCCGAAAATCCGGGCAGGGATGACCTTGGTGTTGTTGACAACCAACAGGTCTCCGGCATCCAGGTATTCCCCAATATCGGAAACGTGCCGGTGCTCAAGAGTTCCCGCGTCGCGGTGCACAACGAGCATGCGCGATGCGGTGCGTTGCACGGCAGGAACCTGGGCGATCAATCCCTCGGGGAGGTCGTAGTCGAAGTCGGATGTGTTCATTCGCCGATGATCTTCACCAGGGCCCGTTTGCGGCGCTTGCCATCAAGTTCATAGTAGTGGATTCGCTCCCACGGCCCGAAGTCGAGTTTACCTTCGGTGACGGCGACAACGACCTCGCGTCCCATGATGGTGCGTTTGAGATGCGCATCGGCATTGTCTTCGAATCCATTGTGCGCGTATTGCGAGTAGGGCTTCTCCGGGGCTAGTTTCTCAAGCCACTTTTCATAGTCACCATAGAGCCCGGATTCGGCATCGTTGATGAAGCATGAGGCTGTGATGTGCATGGCGTTGACAAGGCAGAGCCCTTCCGTAATGCCGCTTTCAGCAAGGCACGTTTCAATCTCTGACGTGATGTCCATTATCTCCCGTCGCGACGTCGTGGCAAACCACAGTTCTTTGCGATATGACTTCATCTCTTTCTCCCCGTTTTCATATCAGAGGCACACGCTCCCGGATACGGGAAGCGCGCCCTACAACTTCTGCCAATCCGGGCTAGTCTCCCGATCCGCCCCTCAATAGGAGTCTCCACACGACTGCCCACACGAGGATTGCTCCTACGCTGATGCCAAAGATCGGCCAACCGCCGTGGATGGCGACAAGCACGACGGCTGATGAGGTCCAAAGCCCCCCGCCCATGAACGGCTCATGCAAAAGTTGCTTATAGCCGAATGCCGAGGTCGCTTCCGTCTTGCTCTCTGGATCAACCGCTCGCAGGAGCAGCAAGCCTGTTGCGGTGACGCCCATGGACTGGCCCATCTCGGCGATAGCCCGTTCGAACCAGCAGTTGGGGAGCACCCGTTTTGCCAGCCACATGACACAGAATACGTTCCAGAGAATGCCTCCTGCCACGATTACCGTGAAGGGCAACCAGCCCTTTGCCACAACTTCGACACGAATTGTCGCGATCGCAGCCACAACCAGGAAGTCGAGAGCCGTTCCGCCCACGCGCTGCATGAGGCCATGGTCGATCGGTGAGATCTTGGAGAATTTCGAGACGCATAGCTGAACGACGAGGCCGCCAATCATACAGAGCGGGAACAGGGGAAAAGCCTGCATAATCTTGATCTCGCTGTCAGCCATTCCGGGAATTCGAAGTTCTAACCAGACCAGAACATATCGCAGGGCAAGACCAATCAGGATGGCGACTCCGATGACCGCAAGATGCAGGGCCAGCGCATCAATGGAGCTTGGCGACACGGTTTGGCGTCCTGCCTCTGGCCGGCCATCGGCTGGATAGACGCCGGAGAGTGCATAGGGGTCATCCAATGATTCCTTGCTCACCGATCGGACAATTCCTTTGCGGACGGCCCAGTTCACGAGAGCCATTCCGACGACGATGGCTGAAATAATGCCCGCCGTCGCCGAGGCGAGGGCAAAATCCAAGCCGGCTTCCCAGTCGAGCTCGGCAAACGTGGGCCCGAGGCCGCCTGCCGTTCCGTGTCCACCTTCGAACCCAACGGGGACGATCACGCCGAAGAGGGCCGGTACGTCACAGGTCTTCCCCAGCACGAGCAGAACCAAGCCGAGACCGATGACATACTGTCCCCAGGCTACGATCTGGCCATAGGCAAGCTGTGGCGCGGATCGTTTCCAAATCTCCTTGAGGGGCGGGATCGTCACACCCAGGAACAGCGCGGCGAACACGATGTTAATCAGGAGCCCGGGGAGTTTTCCCCAGCCAGCCGTCCAGCCCGGGGGTAGGGCCTCACCACACGTCTGAAGCACAATGAGCCCAAGCAAGCCGGCGATGACTGAAGATGGAAGATACAATCGCTGAAATAGTCGTACCTTAACGCGGAGCAGTTTGCCTAGTGCGACAAGCAGGCACAGCCCGCAAAACGACATCACTACCGTCATCTCTTGCCTCCTTGGTTGAATCTACACCATGTATGCACTGTGGGACGGCATCAGGCAAGCGTGATATCCCAAACAAAAGGGCCGGGCGTCATGTGATGACGAACCGGCCCCGTTGTGAAGCTGTGCTTTGGTTACAGCAGGAACTGAACGCCCAAGAGCGCGGTGTCGGCGCTATCGCCCCAACGGTATTCAAGACCGCCACGAACATTGTGCTTCTTCATGAAGTAGTGGACGCCTGCGGTGTAGTCCTGCGTATCGGACCCATCGACCGGATCCTGCAGCGAGTACTTGCCGGTAATCATGGTCTTGCCCATAGCGGCACCAGCCTCGATGAAGGCCGTGTTGCCCTTGAATACGGTGTTGTCCCAGTCGTACCAGGCGCCATTGACGGTCAGGCCCACATCGCCTACATCGGTGCCGGCTTTGAAGTCGAGAACCCATGCATCTGAATCCTTGACCATGGCGTCTGTGTCCTCGGTTGCCTCAATCAACGTCGCTTTGCCCTGTTGGTCGAATCCCGCACCAATCGAGAGGTAGTTGCCTGCACCACCCAACCGGTTCTGGCTGTAGAACCATCCGGTCTCCGCTTCGCCGACCAGGTTCACCATGACGTGTCCCGTTACACGGGCGTCGGCATCCGGGTTCTTGCTGCCAGTAGCCGAATCGTAGCCATCGAAGACTCCGACAGCATAGGCTACTTTCTTGGACAGGAACTCACCATGAAGCTCGGCGCCGTAGTCGCGCCAAACGAACGTGTTGGCCAGTTTGACAACTTCTGCATTGTAGTCCAACCCCAGCAGACTCGCTGCAGAAGATCGTGTTTCGAAAGAGAATGGCAGCAGAATCAGGCCCGCCTTGGCCCAGTGGGCGGAGTCCAGGATCCGGAAATCAACGTAGATATCCTGGATATCGGTCGAGACGCTTCCGGTGCCGCTTTTGCCCGCCTTATCGTTGTCGGTCTCGGCGAAGAACAGCACGCCGTCTGTGATCTGGCCTGCCAGAATGATGCGGCCCCGACGCAGGAATGCGTCTACTTCCGGGGTGGTTTCATCGCTGTAACTGACGTGGGCCTGACCCAGGAAAGAGAGCTTCAGCCACCCATCGTCCCCGACATCCATTTTGGGTCCGGCAAACATGGTGCCGGTCATAGCAGCGAGACACACGACAATAGACAGTTTCTTCACAATCCTACTCCTTGGGTTTGGGTTGGCGCGTATAATGGCACACGCTCACTTTTGACAGCAAGCATGATCTTGATGGCTCGATCGGGCCGCGCCCCGTTGTTACTTCTCGCCGGCCAGAGCCTCGGCGATATTCAGGGCGTGGTCTTTCACGCGCCGATAGGCGTTCAGAATATCCGCATAGATCAGGCTGCGGAGCGGTGTCGTCATCTTCTCCCCGACGCGCTCAAGGTGCGTAGCTCGCAGTTCCTTGATGGTATGGGTGATGGCTTCGCCTTGCGTATGCGCCTTGCTTATGATTTCCGGGCGCTCTCCCTTCACGCCTGCGGAGATCATGTCGACGTAGCTAGACACCTCATCGTGCAGATCCAGAAGCTCTTTGTTCTCTTCGGCAGAGAAGACGAGCTCCTCCTTCTCCTTCTTGATATGGAGCTTCAGAATTGCGGCAACGTAGTCACTGATGGATTCATACTCGTCAGCCATGCGAAGCTGTTCACGCCCGGACTGTACCACCTCGTGCGAGACGTTGCCTGAAAGGAGGTCGCCAAGGAACTCCGTGACCTCTTTCTGCACAATATCCAGCACTTCCTCCCGATGGAAGAGCTTGGCCACGAGCTTCTCGTCGTGGGTTTTCGACGTCACGATTTCCCGGAGGAACCCGAACATCTTCTGGGTGTGTCGGCCCATTTCGGCGATTTCATCCAGTGACTGCTGTATCCCGATCGCCGGGGTATCCAGCATGCGAACATCCAGGAACTTGAGATGAGGCGTCTCCTTCTGCGGCGGGTCATCAACAAGCCATGTGACAATCCTGGACAGGACCCCAATCAACGGGATGAAGATGATCGTGTTGACCACATTGAAGCCCGTGTGGGTCATGGCGATGAGAGTCGTGATGTCGAGTGCTTCGCCGGGTTTGGTCGTCAGTCCGACACTCCACTGGATCAGTTTCAAGTAGAGGAAGAAGACAGGAATAAGCCAGATGGTACCCACAATATTGAAGATAATGTGGGAGTAAGCTGCTCGCCGTGCGTTCACAGTAGCGCCGAGTGAAGCAAGGAATGCCGTTATCGTCGTGCCAATGTTGAGGCCAAGGATCAGGCCTGCAGCCGTCTGGTAGTCGATAATACCCGTCTGCGCGAGAGCGATTGTTACACCGAGCGTGGCAGAGGAGGATTGGACAATCATCGTTGCCACGCATCCCACAAATGCACACTTCATGACAGAGAAGTAGGTTACGCCCCCCATCTGGGAGAATATGTGCTCCAGAATCTCCTTCACTTCCGGTGTCTTAAAGGCGCCACCCATTGTATGGAGGCCGAAGAACACCATGCCGATACCCATGATAGCCATGGCCGTGTAACGAAGGCGCTCGTTTTTGGAGAACAGATAGATCAGCGAGGCGACGCCGAGGATGGGGAGTCCGAACTTGCCGATCTTCAGGACCAGGATCCAGCCCGTTATGGTCGTGCCGATATTGGCCCCGATAATCACGCCGATGGCCTGCATGAGCGTCATGAAACCGCTGTTAACGAACCCCACAACCATCACCGTGGTTACCGAGCTGGACTGAACCAAACAGGTTACCAATACGCCGACGCCGCACGCCACAAGGCGATTGCTGGTCACGGCACTGATCAGGTGTCGCAGCCTGTTACCGGCTACCGCCTGCATGCCTTCGGACATGTTCTTCATGCCCAGCAGGAAGATGCCAAGGCCACCGACGACTTTGAAAATGATCTGAGTAACAAGTGCAACATCCACGACGCTTCTCCTTAGTTGATCGAATACAGCTAACACAATTCTAACACCTGTGAAAGTCGTGAATCATTAGGATTGTGTTAGGAAACCCCAAATGCGGAATCTGATCTTGCCGTACCCCCGTTTGCGCCATATGATCGTAACGTCGTAGGCTAGGATGTGGATTCGTGGGGAGGATGCTATGGCTGATATCGAGTTTAACTGCCCGGAGTGTGGACAAGTACTGGAGGCGCCGGAGGAGATGGCCGGAGAATCCCTTGCCTGCCCGTCTTGTGAAGCCCCGATTACCATACCACAGCCGGCTGCTGCAGAAGCAGAGGATGCGCCCGTTTTTCCGAATCTTCCCAATTTCGAGGGAAATGAGCCCTACACGGAAACCGCGGCGAACGTATGCCCGGAATGTGGTGCTGAGTTGAAGCCGGAGGTCGTGCTGTGTGTACAGTGCGGATTCCACCTCAAGCTAGGCAAGAAGATCTCGACCGAGTTCGACTGAGAAGTGCGCATCAAGGGCGGTTCCATGCCGCCTGCTACGCATCTGAATTCTCACGAATCCAGCTACGGGGGAGCGTTCGCTAGGACGTTGGATCCGTTAGGATTCAGGCCTGCCGCCGAGGGACGATATCAGACGACTGCCGCGCGAAGACCTGATCCACAATATCCAGGATATCGGCCGTCGATGTCAGAGCGTTGAGCCGCCGGCGAATATCCGACCAGTCTGCGAAGCCACTCAGGTATGGAATCAGATGGCAGCGGAAGTGCATGGCCGCACCGCGATCGACCAGGAAGCTCCCCTTGCGGCGGTAGAGCGCCTCCTTTTCTTTCAGCGCCACCATGCGCTGGAGGTGCTTCTCAATGATGGCCCGCAGCTCGGGCAAGGTGCGCTCCACAATGTCCTCGCCCCGCTGCAAGCGTGCGATATCATCAAAGATCCAGGGCCTTCCCACGGCGCCACGCGCGATCATAATCCCATCCACGCCAGTTTCTTTCATACGCCGCAGCGCCGACTCCGCTGCCATGATGCCACCGTTCCCGATCACAGGAATGCCTCGTTCACTCTTGATCCTGGCGATCATCTCCCAATCGACATCGCCTTTGTGATGGTGGGCGGCATACCTGCCATGAATGGCAATAGCCGCCGCGCCCGCCTCTTCGGCCGCCTGGGCGATCTCGGTGATGCGTTCGACGCCGGCCTCAAACCCGATCCGGGTCTTCACCGTCACGGGCAGCGACACCGCTGCACGGACAGCACGCACAATCTCACCAATCCTGTCCGGGGTGCGAATCAGGGCAGCCCCAGCGCCCTTGGCGACGATCTTCCGGACCGGGCAGCCACAGTTGATGTCAATCAAGTCGAAACGTCCGGATGCTTCGATCATGGCTGCCGTCTTTGCCATGACATCGGGCTCTGAACCATAGATGTGTCCGGCAATCGGGCGCTCTCCCGGCAGGGTCTCAAGGAGGTGCCAGGACGGCTTCGAGTCCCGCATCAGGCCCTGGGCAACGGCGACCTCCGTGTAGGACAGGCTGGCGCCAAACTCCTTGCAGATCGACCTGAATGCTGCGTCAGTGTACCCCGCCATAGGTGCCAGAGAAAACGGGGTATCGGTTGTGAGCGATCCTATCTGCATGCTAACCACGCCTCCACGACATCCTGGGGGAGTCCCATGATACTGGTCCATGATCCTTCATATGCCCGGATGATCAACTCATGATGCTGATCGATGTCATATCCCCCGGCCTTGTCCAGCGGGTTGACTCGCTGGAAGTACTCCTCGATAGCGGCATCGGAGAGTTCACGGAAATGTACCAGGGACTGGATAACATGCAGTTCCATGGGGTGCCGTTGCCGGGCAAGCGCCACGCCGGTATAGACGATCTGGCTGTGGCCGGAGAATTTCCGGAGCATGGCAGTGGCATCCACGAGGGACGAAGGCTTCCCGATGCTCTTATCGTCGAAGACGACGACCGTGTCGGCCGCGATGATATCGGCCTCGGCGTAACGGCCTTGCGCCCACGCACATTTGCGCGAGGCATTCTCCTTCACCGTGGCTTCAGGGGCGTCGTCCCAGTGCACTTCATCCACATTGGGTATTACGACATCAAAGGCGAGCCCCATCGATTCCAGTATCTTGTGTCTTCGGGGCGATGCCGAAGCCAGGACAAGGGAAGGGGAGGCGGTGGTGGGGTCACAGGAGGTCATCGGTCAGGCAGCAGGCTTTCATGCGCCGGTATAGCGTGGCTCGGCTAATGCCGAGCAGTTTCGCCGCTTCGGCGCGTCGGCCATTGCTTGCTTTCAGCGCGTTTATGATCCGGTCCTTCTCTGAATTTGTGTCAAAAGACACGGCCTGGCCTCCCCGGGCGGGGGCAGCGTTGACCTCAGGGGGAAGATCCGCCACGCGGATCTCACCGCCCTTACACCGGATCAGCGCGAACTCAATGGCGTTACGCAATTCGCGCACGTTGCCGGTCCAGCGATGGGACATCAATGCACTCAGGGCATCACGTTCCACGCTTGGGATATCGAGGTCATTCTCAACACAGATCTCGTGCACGAAGGCCTCAACCAGCAGGGGAACATCTTCGCGTCGTTCCCGGAGCGGCGGGAGTGTCACTCGCGCGATCCGGATACGGTAGAGGAGATCGAGCCGGAAATTGCCCTTCTTCACCTCGACTTCAAGATCCTTGTTCGTCGCTGATACGATGCGAATGTCAACCTTGCGGGGTTGCGTCTCTCCAACGCGAACAATTTCCCGTTGTTCAAGCGCCCGGAGAATTCGAGTCTGGGTGTTCATTGGAATGTCACCGATCTCATCCAGCAGAATGGTTCCCCCGTTGGCGGCCTCGAAAACCCCCTTCTGGTCGCTGACAGCGTCCGTGAAGGAGCCCTTCTTGTGCCCAAATAGTTGGCTGTTGATGAGCGAGTCCGCCAGCCCGGCGCAGTTGACCACAATGAATGGGCCATCCTTGCGTCGGCTTTCATAGTGGATGGCCCGCGCGACAAGTTCCTTGCCTGTACCGGTCTCACCCTCGACCAGAACCGTCGCGTCGACCCGTGCCACGTCCTGAATGAGCTGGAAGACCTGGTGCATCGCATGGCTCTTCCCAACCATGTCCTGGAAACGGGCCTTCTCGTGGAGCTTGTTTCGCAGGTCAAGCAATTCAGAGACATCGTAGAAGTAGGCAATGCGCTGCCCCGGGTCTCGCGGATCCGTCTGTACATCCACATCGAAACAGCGCTTCTGTCCGCCATCGACCTCAAGCGTGATGCGCAAGCGTTCACGTGACGTGCGCGGTACCGCCAGCATTTGCTCAAACTGTGCTGCAGAGCCATCGGCGAACTGAAACACGTCCCGCCAATGTTGTCCCTTTACCGCGTTTGCATTGGCGTGCAACAGGTCGAGCCCGGAGCGACTCAGATAGGCGACGCGGCCACCTTCTTCGATTAGCGCGGTCGTCAGGCGCAGTTGGTCCAGGACGGCGAGGAGGTTCTCATTATTGGCGCGAAGTTGCGCCAGCATTTTCAGGTGCTCAAGTTTCAGCAGACTCAGATCGTTCGCTTGCTGTTGTGCGATAGTCTCCTGGTTGGCCTCGTCGGTTGTATCCAGCAACACGACCCAGTCCCCGTCCTGGGCTGGAATAAAGTGGACATCCACAACCCGGAAGTCATGGATCATCAGGCGGGGGAGAAAGAACCAGTGGCCATTGAGGGGAAGCATGGCTTCGAGAAAGTCAAGCTGATCGCACGCCGGTTTGCCGTTTTCAAGGTTGGTCAACCCGTAGCGGGCGCATTCACCACCCCATTCGAGGAGTATGCCGTCATGCTTAACGAAAAAGAACGCCGGGAATTGACTACGCACAAAAAGCGTCTTCAGGTGCTCCTGAATGGGTACCGGCAGGTCCATGCTTGTTTCTCCTACCCGACGAGTGAGCTTGCCAAATGGAAGAACGCTTCTTCGACGCCTTCTCCTGTCTTGGCACTGGTCCGGATTACCGTCCAACCGTCTGCCTGGAGGCCATCAAGCAGTTCGTCGTCAAAGGTCCATTCCGAGGTAAGGTCAGCCTTATTGACAAGTAACACGAATGGGACAGAGCCAATATCGCCCTCCACACGCTTCCGAATTCGGCGGGCAATCTCGAGTGTGTCTCGCCGTGTGCCGTCTACAACCAGAAGGTATCCCGATGCACCACGGACGTAGCTCATGCGGACTTCCTGGATATCATCCTCTCCGTAGATGTCCCATATCAGTAGCGAAACATCTTCACCCTCTACATTGACGATCTTCTTGTCGATCTTGACGCCAACGGTGGTGTGGTACTTCTCAGAGAAGAGGCTGTGAACAAATCGACTTACCAAGCTGGTCTTGCCCACAGAGAATGCGCCCAACATGCAGATCTTACGCTTTGTCATCGTTTCCCCATTTGACCCCGTGACCCCCCGGTGGGCCACACTATGTGTCATCCATGCCGCCAACAGCAACGCGAGTGTAGAACAGGGCTGTAATCTGATGCAAGGCATTTGGAAATCAAGGCCTGAACGGCGGAGCGTCACAGAAGACGGTGGCGAGTGGCTGCGGTCGGTCCTGGCGTAGAAAACACAAAAGCCAGGAGCGTTTCTTCTCCTGGCTCAAGCGTGTCTGTGGGCGGCCTTTGACCAGCAAGGTTTCATTGGTGCCAAGTTTTGTGTGGCCCTCTCATACCAAACCAGTCGCGGTCTGGCTGATACTAAAGCAGTGAGCGTGCCAACTTTGGCTTTTGGTACTCGATATCGGGGATTCCCTTATAATCGATGCAATTTCTCAGGGGTGAGGGAAGGGGTGGCTCACGAGATCTGTTGCATGTTGCAGCTCATGACACGAGACGTCTCACGCGATGAATCAATTAGTGGGGCTATTCTTCCTCAACAATACGGAAGGAGACGTGCGCTTCTCGTTTCTGGGCATCGGCGTTGGCGGCGGCCGGCGCGGCCTCACCTCCCATACCCCGTTTCACGAACAGTTCCAAGTCGACGCGCTGATTCTGCAGCCGGGAGTAGAATCGGTCAGCAATGGCTTCACTAGCCGAAAGGTCCGCATCTTCGTCATTTGAAGCACGGGTGTGCCCGCGTATCTCAACGTGGTAGCCACCACCCAGCCGCCTGACGACACGCTCGAAACGAGCGATATTCTCTACAAAGTTCCTGAAACGCTTCTCTTGCCCCGGCCAGAGGTCTCGCCGATTCACGAGAAAGTAGAAAACCTGTCCCTCCAGTAGGGGTACGATCTCTTTGTAGTCCTCGTAGTCCGTGTTCGTCAGGTCCTCTATATTGAAACTTGCCACGCCTGCAAGCCCGCTTGCGAGGAGCTTGGCTTCTGTAATCCACGCGTGTGAGGCGGTTCCCCTGGCTTTGAGAACGTCGTCCTCAAGAGACATTGACACTGTTTGTGGCGGACTCAGGATCTTCTTTGCCCGCGCCAGCGTAAGTGACGGGTGAAGCGCCTGGAACGTTTCCCACTTGCTTCGAACCTGGGTGGTGCCCAGCCCGGCCTCGGCCAGCAGTGCCAGGGGATCGGGAGCCATGGGGTCGCGCATGCCGGCGATGTAGAAGGAGCCATTCCAGCGTCCCTTCTCCAGGACCAGTATTCCCGGCGTTTCGGCGAGCTTTCGGAGGTACAGATTCCACGAGAGCTGTTGATCGATATTGGTGCGTTCTACGCCATCGGTTCTGACACGTGTGATCCCCTGCACATGTTCAAGCCTGCCGGGTATATCCTCCACCCAGTGCCAGGGCGCGGTGCCCTCGACGAATAGCGTTCCCTCACGCAGCTCCAACCTGATGCTGTCCGGCGGGTCCAGCATCTTGCGGGCGCGTTCGAGAACGAGCTCTGTATTGAGCGCCTGGTACGGATTCCATTCACTGATGACATCCTCCGGCACGATACCGGCATCACTGAGTAGGGCGACCGGGTCGGCCGCCAGCGGATCGCGCAGGCCTCTAACATAGCGGAACGGCCACCGTCTGCCCGTCTCCACCACGACGATACCGGGGCGCTCCGTCAGCCCCGCCAGGTACCCCCGCCAACGCATTCCCTGCCGCACCTCGAAGAATCCCCACGCGGCCAGCATGATTAGCGGGACTGCCAGGACAACCAGTGTCAGGGGCGATATCTTGTCTTCGCCTTTCACCAATCGCGTCTTCAGACAGGTCTCAAGCACGGGGTCGATATCATCAAAAAGATCAATATCGCCTCTGAAACGGACCAGGGCTTCATGGTGATCCTCATGAATCTGCTCAAGAGCTCGGCGGAATGTCCGCCGCAGGTTCTGTGGGGCAAACCCCTGCGTGATGATACCTGCCAGAATTGCGAGGGGTCCCTGCTCCAGGAGTACGGTCATATCGCCAATACGGATTACCTCGAGCTGTCCCGTGGTGGCGGTGCGGAAGGAATCATGAACGAAGTCCTGGATGGCGGTCAGCATGCTCGAAACCATGTCACCATCTTGAGATTGAACCGCCTCCTGCTGCACCTGTCCGATCATAAGCCCCGTCCGCCTATGAATCAGGAAAACCTGTGTTACAGGACAGGTGAGGTTGTTTTCGCGCACGACTTGTTCGAAAGGCTTTCCGGTTCGGAGGGCCTCAAATCGCCAACGAATGCCATCGCTGGAGAACGTCAGCACCAGGCGTCGGTTTACCCGCAACACAAAACGTTTGATAACGCCGGTAACGGAGCGTCTCAGGGCGGTTCCCACAACGGCGGAAAGCGCCGAACCCAGAACGCCGCGATCCTGTTGACCGCTCAGGAAAATTGCACGCTCCACGGTGGGGCGCATCACCTCGGCTTCCTCTTCCCGAAGTGCTACGCCTCCCGGGGCGGCAGAGCGCTTCTTAGACGATCCCGAGGGCCTAGCCGGCGCAACATCGCCCGGCAGGGAATGGAGATCATCACCGTTGGTTCCTGACTTCGCCATCAACTGCTCCCACGTTACGCTGAGAGTTTGGCGTAGCACCCCACTGATTACAAGGAAGGTTTCGGGTTTACCTTGTGGCCTGATCTTTTGGTTGGTGACACTCTCCCAACCGCCGGCACTCGCAGAAGATCTGAATTCTCACGAATCCAGCTACAGGAGAGAGTTCGGTAGGTAGCTGGGTCCGTTAGGGTTCAGACGGTTGGCTGCCTGTGCCCGCGGCCACAGATTTACTCAAACCGCTCCAATGACTGGCGTCTGTTACTGCTTCAGCAGCTTGGCCAGAGGATCGTCATCCTCGTCGTCATCGGATTTCGCGGTGAAATCGCCGCAAAGGTCTGTTGCCTGGACTTCGGTGTTGTGCAGGCCGCAGCGTTGGATGAAGGGGTTCACGACGTAGTGCGTGCAGTGGCGGCAGCTGTGACCCTTCTCGTCACTCCGGAAGATTTCAACCCGTTTCGACCGATCGGCGTCCGTGAAGAGCTTCGGGCCGCTTGTGTCTTTGTAGGGCACGTCGTCTTCACTCTCGAAGACATGGCCACAGCTCACACAGAGGATCGTCTCCCCGGCCTTTTGAAAGCCATCATAGACCGGTTCGCGGCGAACAAACGTATCCGCGTTGCATTCACAACAGATGATTGCCATGTTCTGCTTTGCCACAATGGTCTCCTATCGACGCTGATTTGCTATGCCTCCAGCACTGCGCGAATCCGTCGAACGCCGGCACTCGATGAGCCCTCTTTCTTGATCCGAAAACGGCCCAGTGTTCCAGTCTTCTCGACATGGGGGCCGCCACAGACTTCTTTCGAGAAATCACCGATCGAGTAGACCTTCACCTGTTCGCCGTACTTTCCGGAGAAGAGCGCCATAGCGCCAACATCCCGGGCCTGCTCAATGGTCATCGTTTCTACGGTGATAGGGAGGTCCCTGGCAATAATATCGTTGACGATATCTTCGACCTTCTTCTTCTCGTCATCCGTCATCTTCTCGGGGTGCGAGAAGTCAAAGCGCAGGCGCTGTTCGGTGATGTTCGAACCCCTCTGTTTCACATGCTCACCCAGAACCATCTGAAGCGCCTTGTGAAGCAGGTGCGTGGCCGTATGCAGATTGGTTGTGGCCTCCGAGTTATCGGCCAGCCCACCTTTGAACGCTTTGTCGGCGCCCTGCATCGATACGGCTTTGTGTTTCTCGAACGCTTTGTCGAAGCCCTTTTGGTCGATTCCGATACCGTGCTCACCACAGATCTCTTCCGTGAATTCGACGGGGAACCCAAACGTGTCATACAGTTTGAAAGCCACTCGCCCGGGGAGCTGTGTCTGGTTGTGCTCTGTGAGCTTTGAGAGGACCTTTTCGAGTTCTCCCATCCCGCGCGTCAGCGTCTTTTCGAACTTCTCTTCTTCCTGGACCAGCTCGCGCATGATGTGTTCGCGGTTGGCGCCGAGTTCAGGATAGACATGATCGTAGCTGTCGATGATCGTGCTGGCGATCGGCCCTGAGAACCCCGGTTCCAGTCCGAGCTGCTTGGCGAAACGGACGGCACGGCGAATCAGGCGGCGCAGGACATAGCCCTGTCCCAAGTTGCCGGGGGCGATGCCCTGTTCGTCGCCAAGAATGAACACGGAACTCCGCATGTGATCCGACACAACGCGGAATGCCATTCCGGTCGCATCATCGTCGCTCATGTGTTTGCCCGCGGTTTCTGAGATCAACCCAATCACCGGCTCGAAGAGTTCCGTCTCATAGACCGTGCTCTTGCCCTGCAGCATAGCAATGGTACGCTCAACCCCCATGCCGGTATCGACGTTGCTCTGTGTCAGTGGCGTATAGGCCCCGTCATCCTGTTTGCCATACTGCATGAAGACGTCGTTCCAAATCTCGAAGTACTTACCGCATGAGCACCCGGGGCGGCATGTTGATCCGCATGCCGGTTTGCCGGTATCGATGAACATCTCGGTGTCGGGTCCGCAAGGACCTGTCTGGCCGGCGGGGCCCCACCAGTTGTCCTCCATGGGGAGCGCAAAGATGCGCTCGCCCGGAATTCCCAGCTTCTGCCAGATGGCGATGGACTCGTCGTCCTTGGGGACATTCTCATTGCCTTCGAAAACCGTCACGTAGAGATTTGCCGGATCAAACCCGAGGTAGGACTTTGAGGTCAGAAACTCATGCGACCAGGCAATCGCTTCTTCTTTGAAGTAATCCCCCAGCGACCAGTTCCCCAGCATCTCAAAGAACGTCAAGTGTGACGTATCGCCGACGCTGTCAATATCACCGGTACGAATGCACTTCTGGCAATTGCATAGCCGAATACCGGAGGGGTGCTTCTCTCCCAGCAGGTAAGGCACCAGCGGGTGCATACCGGCTGTTGTGAAGAGAACGGTTGGGTCGTTCTGCGGAATAAGTGAGCTTCCGGAAATGACGGAATGCCCCTTGCTCTTGAAAAAGTCGAGGTACATCGACCTCAGTTCGTCTGCCTTCATTGATCGTCTACTTTCCCTCAGCCATCTTGGCTTTGATTCCCTCGATCAGCTTGGCCACCATCTCGGGATTCTCTTCAAGGTGTCTACGCGCTGCATCGCTGCCCTGGCCGACCTGTTCGCCATCATACGAGAGCCAGGAGCCTCGCTTCTGCACCAACCCGTGTAGCAGGGCCGATTCCAAGACGGATCCTTCCCACGAAATGCCCTGGGCATAAAGAATGTCGAACTCTGCTTCCGTGAAGGGTGGGGCAACCTTGTTCTTTACAACTTTGACACGCGTCCGGTTTCCGCGTACCCGCCCCGTTGAATCCTTCAGTGCTCCGATACGACGAATGTCGAGTCGCACGGACGAGTAGAACTTCAGGGCCCGGCCGCCGGGCGTCGTTTCCGGGCTACCGAACATCACGCCAATCTTCTCCCGAATCTGGTTCGTGAAGAGACAGAGTGTCTTCGTCGTCGACAGGGCACCGGCCAGTTTCCGCATCGCCTGGGACATCAAGCGCGCCTGCAAGCCAACATGGGAATCGCCCATGTCGCCGTTGAGCTCTGCTCGTGGCGTCAGGGCCGCAACGGAGTCGACCACCACGACATCCAGCGCATTACTGCGGACCAGCGTCTCCGCAATCTGAAGGGCCTCTTCGCCCGATGCCGGCTGAGAAACCAGCAGGTCGTCCAGGTTGACGCCGATCTTCTTTGCATAGCCGGGATCCAGGGCATGTTCGGCATCAACAAAGGCAGCCAGGCCGCCGTTCTTCTGGGCGTTCGCGATCACGTGTAGGGTCAGGGTCGTCTTGCCGGAAGACTCAGGGCCGTAGACTTCAACCACACGCCCGCGAGGGAGTCCACCAATACCGAGAGCCACATCCAGGTTGAATGCGCCCGTTGAAATATGCTCCATCGCAATCTTGGAAGCAGCGTCACCCATTCGCATGATGGCGCCATCACCGAACTCCTTGCGGATCTGTGCCAGTACGTCTTCAATATTCGAGGAGGCGGGGATAGGGGGCTTCTCTGCTTTCTTAGCCATGATTAACTCCAGGTTGAGGTTCAGTTGTCGGATGCAAGATAGCGTTGTAGCATTTCGAGCGCAGCCTGACTAGCCGCCATCCGCACGGTTTCGCGATTTCCTTCAAAGTGATGCTCGAATGCAATGGGGGATTTGCCTTTGATGGCCAGGCCGATGAATACGAGTCCTACCGGTTTGTCGGGACTCCCCCCCGTCGGCCCTGCAATTCCCGTTGTGGAGAGTGCGACATCGGCATTCAGCCGGGCCAGAACGCCTGCGGCCATGGCCTGCGCAACCGGCTCGCTGACAGCACCGTGTTTCTCAAGCATGGCTGCAGGAACGCCAAGCATGGCAGTCTTCACGGCATTGGAGTAGGATATGACGCCGCCCGCATAGTAGGCTGAGCTACCCGAAACAGCCGTGACACGCTGCCCAATGAGCCCGCCAGTGCAGGATTCAGCGGTTGCCAGCGTCAATTGCCTGGCTTGCAGTAGTTGCCCTAACGTGATTTCAATAGGTGGCATCTCCACTCCCATCATGGCCCACTTTCTCCTTTACGCCCCGATTCGGCCTTGGCTGCACACGCTCCCCTACGCTCTGCTTCGGGGAAGCGCGTCCTACAAGCGCTGAATCACGACTACCCGTGTAGGACAGGCTTCCCGACCAACGGGAGGGAGCCTGTGCTCTATCGGCTGTAGCCATTCGGGTGGGCCTGGTGCCATTTCCAGGCGCTCTCTACGATGACCCGCA
>CAZCDU010000009.1:48581-76545 GCA_964497125.1 uncultured Victivallales bacterium
TAGCCATTCGGGTGGGCCTGGTGCCATTTCCAGGCGCTCTCTACGATGACCCGCATATCGGTCAGCTTCGGGGTCCAGCCCAGGATGGTATTGGCTTTCTCGGGGCTTGCCACGAGTCGAGCCGGGTCGCCTGGACGTCGCGGCGAGACCTCGGCCGGAATGGCGTGACCCGTAACGTCACGGCAGGCTTCGATGACCTCAAGCACAGAGTTGCCGGTTCCGGTTCCGAGGTTGAACGGGCCGGCCACGTCCTTTTCAAGAGCCAGGATGTGAGCACGTGCGAGGTCAACGATATGGATGTAGTCGCGTATGCAGGTGCCATCTGGCGTGTCGTAGTCATCGCCGAAGATCTTGATGCTCTCACGCTGGCCCAACGGCACGCGCAGCACAAGCGGAATCAAGTGCGTCTCGGGATCATGATCTTCACCGTAGGTTTCGGTCGCGCCACAGGCATTGAAATAGCGCAGGAAGACCGGCTTCATGCCGTGCAGCTCCTGGTGCCATTTCAGCGTATGCTCAAACATTAGTTTTGATTCCCCATATGGGTTCTGGGGAAGCTGCGTTTCGTCCTCTGTGATCGGCACGCATTCGGGTTGTCCATAGGTGGCACAGGTTGAAGAGAACACGATCTTGCTGACGTCATTGGCCAGCATGGCCTCGGCCAGGTTAATGCCACCCACGACGTTGTTGCGGAAGTAGATCTCGGGTTGTTCCATGGATTCACCAACCAGCGCGTACGCGGCAAAGTGCATGACGGCATCCGGCTTGGCCTTCGCCATCGCCTCTCCTACCGAGTCTTTACAGCGCAGATCACCCTCCATGAACGTTGCTCGAGGATCAATGGCTTCGCGGTGGCCTCGGCCCAAGTTGTCAAAAACGACGACTTCGTGACCTTCATTCAGCAAAAGCTCCGAGGTCACACTGCCTATGTAGCCGGCTCCACCGGTAAGGAAAACCTTCATGCTTCCGTTTCCTTCTTCAACGTTTCAACCATAGCTTCAAGTTTCTTAATCCGCTTCTTCAGATCAGGCAACCGCATCAAGTGCGCGTGCATCTTGGTCGCCTTGCGGTGGTCCATCGCGGGATATCCCGATACGAAGGTTTTGGGCGGCACATCCTTGGTTACGCCCGCTTGCGCTCCCACTGCGGAACCATCGCCAACCGAAAGATGTCCTGCCAGGCCTGCCTGTCCCCCCAGCTGCACATGGCTGCCGATTCGGGTGCTGCCGGAGATGCCTACCTGTGCGGCCATGACCGAATGGTCGGCTACACGCACGTTATGCGCCACTTGGACGAGGTTGTCGATCTTGACCCCATTGCCGATAACGGTCTTGCCAAATCGGGCACGATCGATGGTCACGTTGGCTCCGATTTCAACATCATCACCAATCGCCACGATTCCCAGCTGCATCACCTTCTGCCAGACGCCCTTTTCATCCGGCGTATATCCGAAACCATCGCTTCCGATGACGCTGCCGTCATGAATCGCTACCCGGTTTCCGAGACGAGAACGTTCGCGAATGGTAACGTGCGCTCGCAGCGTGCAATCCTGTCCGATGACAGCATCGTGTCCGACGTAGCAGTTAGCGACGAAAACACAGCCGGTACCCACCACGACGCCAGGCTCAATCACACAGTGTGGGCCGATATACGTGTTCTCCCCGATGGAGGCACTGTCTGCGACAACGGCCGTTTGGTGAATCCCCGGCTCGAAGGTGACAGGAGGAGGGCTGATTAGTTTTGCTACATCGGCAAAGGCACGATCGGCGCCTGGCACCCGGATCAGGCCACAGGGGCACTCGCCCGACCACTCGGTGTTCACCAGAACGGCGGATGCTGCCGTCGTGGCCACTTCCGAGGCATACTTCGGGTTGGCGAGAAACGTGATGTCACCGGGGCCGGCTTCAGCGAGGCTTGCCAACCCCTGTATCTCCACATCACCGTTGCCTTCGAGCGTGCCGCCGATCTGGGCTGCTATGTCAGCGAGTTTCATGGTTTCCCTCCGGGTAGGGGGTTCGATTGCGTTTGTGCTCTGCCGTCTGAATTCGCACGAATCCAGCTACGAGGCACTGAACTCTGACGAATCCAGCTACAGAACCAAGATTCACGTTGTAGCCGGATCCTCCAGGGTTCCGTGTCGCCTAGTCATCCGATTCGGCGTTCGGCATCTTGCTGATAACATCGTCCGTAATGTCGTGCTTCTCAGTATAGTAGATCACCTGGGCGTATCCACCAATGCCTACGCCGGTCGAGTCCAGTATGAGCTCGAGTTTCTTCTTCTTCGCAATCTTCTCTACGATTTCCTGAATATCCGCTACAACGCGCTTACGCATACGAAGCTCCTGGCTGGTGAGCTCTTTCTGGCGTATTCCGGCGGTCTCTCGCAGCTTGCGCTCTGTCTGACGAATCTCGGTCATCTTGGCCTTGGCCAGTGTGCGTGTCTCTTCCAACGCCTTGTCCGACAGGCCAACATCTTCTGCTTCTTTACGCAGCTTCTCGAAATCCTCGGTCAGTTTCTCAAGCGCCTCCATCATCTCTTTGCGCTCTACCTCGAAGTCCTCGACATACTGTTCCAGGATCGCACGGTCGGCCTGCGTTCGCGGATGCAGCTTAATCAGCTTCTCCATGTCAACGACCCCGACATCTGCCATGGCCACCGACCCCATAGAACTCACTGCCAGGGCCACGATCATCGCGCCAAAAATGCTCTTCATGTCTCTCTCCTCTTATTAGTAGTCGTATCCGATCCAGATTACCCAGCTATCCTCATTCGTGAACTCATCGTCTTCCTCAATCGCCCATGCACGGTCAATGCGGATAGGAAAGCCCGGCATATCCAGGCGAATGCCCATACCCCACGAACTGGCAAGGTCGTTGAGATCAACATCGTAGGGATCGGCCCAGACGTTGCCGGTGTCATAGAACGTCCCGAACCGGATACCATCCACGATGGGAATCGTATATTCCAGGTTGGCCATGAACAGGCTCTGTCCGCCGCTCGATCGATCATAGTAGTTGTTGGACCGATCCGCACTGGTGGCGCCCTCAATCGGGCGAATGACCTTTGGCCCCACATCGCGATAGTTGAACCCGCGCAAGGTCCGGCCTCCGCCGAGGAAGAGTCGGTCGGACAGCGGCACTTCATCGGTGTCACCAAATGGCTCAACGAATTCAACACGCGTTCGCAGGTTGATCACGTGCCCGAACCACAACGGGAAGTAGGACGTGGTCTTCAGTCCAACGTCATACAGGTCCGTATCGAAGCCCATGGGGCCACCGGCAACACTGTAGAAGAGGCTCAGCTTGTTGCCGCGCGTAGGAATAAAGGGGTTGTTGCGGGTGTCATGGACGAGGGTAATTCGAAGCTCACTCTTAATTCGGTCCTCTTCACTATCAAACAGGTAGGGGGTGCCCGTATCCGTGTCGAAGTCGTACGAGTCCAGCTCGAAGTAGGTGTTGGTGTCACTCACATCCGAGATCACCGACTCCTCGATGTTATAGCGCAGATTGATCCGGTTCGCGCCCGGCAGCGCTTTACCAAGGCTGATCGAAGCGCCCGTGCGTTCGACATCATAGTCCGTATAGTCGCGATCACGCCGATAGATGTCGAATCCGAGCGACAGACGTCGGTCCATGAACCACGGTTCTGTAATTGAGAGTTCGTAGTCTTTACGTTGCGAGCCAAACTGGGCCCGCATTCTCAGCTTCTGGCCTCCACCCGTGAAATTAGGCCATCCCTTGAGATCGAAGTTGCCCTGGGACAGCTCGACAAAACCAATCAGCTTGTCCACGCTGGAGAATCCGGCCCCCAACATGAACTGCCCTGTTCGCTTCTCCGTAACGTCGAAGACCAGGTCGCGCTCATCATCTTCTGCCGTTTCCTGGGGCAGGACTCGGACGGTCTCGAAGAACCCGAGGTTGTTGACACGCCGTTCGCTGCGCTTCACGCGAGTCTGGTTATAGACTTCGCCCGGGTAGACCAGTAGCTCCCGACGAATGACCTTGTCGCGTGTCCGTGTGTTGCCCCGGATCACGATGTTGCGGATGCGGACAAGCTCGCCTTCCTTGATCATGAAGGTGATATCAACGGTCTTCTCTGCCGCATTAGGCGTGAGTAGGGGACGGGCTCCTGCGTGCAGGTATCCCCGGTCACCGTAATAGGCCTGTAGTCTGCGTGCGGTTGCGTTGATCATCGCCATGGATGCAATCTGTCCGCCGCGTACAACAAGAAGGCGTTTCAGTTCTGCTTCAGGAAATAGCGTAATGCCCTCGATCGTAACCGCGCCAATGTGGTAGCGGGAGCCTTCCACAACCTGCACCAGGGCCACGTCCGGGGTCCCATCGTCAGACTCGGCAATCGAGGCGGAGACCTGGACGTCAAGGAACCCGCGGTTCATGTATTCCCGGCGGACGTTCGCGGCGATCTCGTCCAGTTCGTATCCGTCGTAGCGTTTTGCCCATATCCAGCGGAATGGGTTAAACGGCGACGGGCGTTTCAACGCTTTTCGGAGGTCTCCCGTGGAAACGGATGCATTGCCCTCAATTTCAACGGCGCCGATGTAACCAACCGAACCTTCATCAAACGTCACCGTGAGCCGCACCAGGCCCAACTCAGCATCGGTTGTTTCAAAATCCCAGGTACAGGTGGCTTCCGCGAAAGACTCCTCGCGATACTCTCTCAGGACTTTGCGCACGGCGACGCCGACGACCTGGTCATCGACCAAGCTACCCTCGAATAGTTCCATCCAGTTCCGAATCTTAGATTCCCTGAATTCCTTTGCCCCGCGGATGATCGGGTCCTCGGCCAGCCGTAGTTTTGCCTCCACGGTGTAAATCAGGAGCACGCCGTCATCAGTCTGCTCGACTTCGGCGTCGACATCTGAGAACTGACCCGTTGCAAGCAGCAGTTTAACGTCCTGGGACACGGCTGAGGATTTCAGCTCCTGGCCTGCACGAACGCGGGTGTGTGCTTCGATGAACTCCGCATCCGACTTGCCCATTCCTTTGTGGCGAATCTCAACGCTGTTGATGGTAGGTGCGCCGTGTGCGCTAAGCACACCGGCAAGAAGCAGGGCCGTTACGCCCGTTGATTTAAGTCTACGCAAACGCGTCATGTCTAGACCTCTTCCTCTTCTCCAAGCTCAACCCCGGCCAAACCATCGACGCCACGCGTCCGGTCTTGGAACCGAGTGTAGGAATCTTCAAAATTCATGTAGATTTCACCAGTGGGACCATTACGTTGTTTAACGATATCCACGATGGCCAGCCGCTCATCTTCGGATCCCTCCGTGCCGGGGTATCGACATGGCCGCCGCAACATCATAACCACGTCGGCGTCCTGCTCGATTGCACCTGAATCACGCAGGTCCGAGAGTTTCGGGCGACCCTCTTTGTCTCGCTGTTCGGGGGCCCGGCTGAGCTGACTCAAGACGAGAACCGGCAGGTTCAGTTCTTTCGCCATCGCCTTCAGGTTGGCCGAGATGGCTGACGTCTCAAGCTGTCGTCCCTGGTGGGAATACTCGCGGCAGTTCAACAACTGCAGATAGTCGATGACAATGAGTCGAATGTCATACTTCTTCTTCATGCGTCGCGCGCGTGCCCGCAACTCCATGACATCCAACCCGCCCGTATCGTCCATAAAGATGGGGGCTTTCCGCAAAGCGGACGCTGCCTGTACGAGCCGGCCATGGAACTCTGGCGAGACGTAGCCCTGGGAGAGCTGGAATCCGGGCACCTCGGCGTGACAGCAGACCATGCGTGTTACGAGAGAAAGGTAGGACATCTCAAGGCTGAAGATCCCCACCGCATGCCCTTCGCGGTTCGGGTCGTTCACGCCCAAGGCGATATTCTCGGCCATGTTCATGGCTAGCGATGTCTTCCCCATTGAAGGGCGTGCCGCCAGAACAACCATTTCGCCACCACGCAAGCCACTTACCTTGTGGTCGATATTGAGGAATCCGGATGAGATGGCATTGCCGAGGCCCTTCTTGGTCTGGAAGACGATCTCAATCTGTTCCATCACCTCTTTGACCGCATCAGGCCATTCGGTGATTTCACCGTGCTGATTCTCCGTAATGTTGAGGAAATCCTGCTCAACCTGGCTCAGCAGCGTATCAGCATCCTGCTCGGCGCCATAGCATGAGGTCTCTGCATCGCGGGCACAGTTGATAATGCGGCGTAGAAGGTACTTCTGCCGCACGATGTCGATATAGTATTCAGCGTGTGCGGCCGTCGGCGTTGAGTCGATCAGCTGATCGAGATAGGTGTCGCCTCCCACGCCGTCGAGGAGGTCATGACTTCGAAGGAATGCGGCCAGGGTTAGTGCGTCAATCGCCTGGCCAACGCCCATCATCTGGAGCATCGCATCGTAGATGGTGCGATGGGCGGGTGCATAAAAAGCATCGGGCGTGACCTGGCTGTCGACAGCCAGGTTCAACGCCCGATCAAAATCCAGGAGTATAGACCCCAAGACCCCCTTTTCAGCTTCTTCGCTGTAAGGAGGTATCCGATCCCCCTTGGCGGCGGACCGCGTTCCCCCGGAGTCCCGGACCATGGTGGTCTACTCCTCTACAATCCACACCTTGACGGTAGCTTCGACCTCAGGCTGGAGTTTTATGGTGACGTCAAAGACACCCAGTTCTTTGATGTGCTCATCCAGGACAATCAAGCTCTTGTCGATCTCATGGCCCTGCTGCTTCAGTGCTTCGGCGATTTCGACCTCGCCCACTGAACCATAGAGCTTCTCGCCTTCGACGGTCTTGACGGGAATCGTGACCGAGATGCCGGCCAGCTTCTTCACCTGTGCTTCGGCTTCGGCCACGGCAGCGGCACGGGCTTCTTCGCGTTCGCGCTGGATCTTTGCCAGGCGACGCTGAGTTGCCGCCGTTACCGGTGCACCAAGTTGCTTAGGAATCAGGTAGTTGCGCGCATACCCATCGGCCACGGTGACAACATCACCTTCAACGCCAAGATCGGTTACGTCAGCCATCAGAAATACTTCGGTAGCCATAGCTGAATATCCTCCGCTCTAGGCCATGATGCCAATATTGCGTGCACGACGCACGGCGCGCTTGATCGTGCGCTGCTGCTTCGGGGTTGCCCCCGTCAAACGGGCCGGCACGATCTTGCCGTACTCCGTCACAAAGCGACGCAGTAGCTCGTAGTCACGGCTGTCAATTTCTTTGACGCCTTCCAGGTAACGGGATTGCTTGCGCAATGCCGCTTCGCGGCTGCGTGCATCACGGCCGCCTCGTCTCGGTTTATTCATTCGTGGCATATTCCTATCCTCTCCTAATCTAACCCGTGCCTAGAATGGCAGGTTATCGTCATCATCGGCCAAGGGCTCTGTTGGTCGAGTACCCCCACCACTCTCCTGGCCTGCCATTGGTGGCATCGCGCTACCAGCGTTCGGACGCTCTCCGACCGGCGCGCCTCCGCCATCGCGAAATTCCGCATTCCGAGGGCTACTCAAGAACTGCACCCGATCGGCAACAACGCTCAATCGGCTGAATTTCTGTCCCTCTTTTTCCCATTCGTCATACTTAAGACGTCCCTCAACGAGGGCCGGTGCTCCCTTTTTCAGGTATTCACCGCACGTCTCGGCTTGACGACCCCAGACGGTCACTCCAACAAAGCATGTCTCTTCCTTTTCCTGGCCATCTCCCGTGCGGTAGCGGCGATTGATCGCCATGCGCAGGTCGCCTACGGCCGTTCCAGACGGCGTGTAGCGGACCTCGGGGTCGCGGGTCAGGTTTCCAATCAAGATGACTTTGTTGAAATTGGCCATCAGTCCGTTCCTTCAGAAGCTCCGGCTTCCTTGGCTTCCGCCACAGGCTCGGAAGCAACCATACTCATGCTCTTCTCGTCGCCGCGGGTCACCTGGACACGGAAGACGTCTTCGCTCAGGTTGTAGCGTGCAAGCAGCGGGGTTACCTTCTCCGGTGCCAACTCAAACACGGCCCGGACGTAGATCCCTGAGTCTTTCTTGCTCATGGGGCGAGCGAATGACCGCCGTCCCAGCTTCTTGACACCCAGCACCTTGCCGCCTTGACGATCGACTTCAGCCATGGCGCTCTCTTGAACTGCTGTCAGTTCGTCGTCTTTCAGCGTATCCGCGAAAATGAAAAGACCTTCATATGTATTCAATGGTTTGACTCCCGCTCTTGGTACTGTTGCTCTAACTCTCTTCCTGTGCCGAGTTGAAGCGATTCATCGCTGCATTCACCCCAGCTCCCAAAATCTCACGCACCGCTTCGGCTGCCCGTTCAACCATGCTCTCCACACGATCACGTTCCGCCGATGCGATTGGGCTGAGCACGTGTGATACAACGTTAGCCGTACCGCCTCCGCGCCCTACACCCATCCGAACTCTTACAAAATCTCCCGTCCCAACATGCTGAATAACAGACGCCAGCCCGTTGTGTCCTCCACTGCCGCCTTTCGGACGAATCCGAATTCGACCAGCGTCCAGATCCACATCGTCCATTAGCACGACCAGATCGTCTGGCGTGGCCTTGTGGTACCGAAGCAATCCACCGACAGCCTCACCGCTCAAATTCATGAACGTCTGCGGCTTCACCAGCAGCACGGGGTCCGAACCAATCGTCACCCTCGCTGTGTGTGCCCGGAACCGCATCCCCCGCCGAAAACGGCAGTCAGCCTGTTCCGCTAGAAGCTCAACCGCGGCAAACCCTACGTTATGTGGCGTTCCTTCGTACTTCTGCCCCGGGTTACCGAGGCCCACAACCAATTTCACGTTATTCTTCTGACTTCTCGGCTTCACCCTCAGCAGGAGCTTCACCCTCTTCAGCGCCTTCAGCGCCTTCTTCGCCCTCAGCCGCCGGCTCTTCTTCAACACGCGGTGCTGCCACCGAGGCCACGGCAACGTCGCCTTCGGTTACGGCTGTCAGCCCTTCGGGCATCGTAATGTCGCTAACCGTCAGGTGGTCACCAATGTTCAAATCGCTTACGTCGAGCGTGATGTTCTCGACCATGTCGCCCGGCAGACACTCGACTTCCACTTCAGAGATAAGCTGTTCAAGGATACCACCGGAAACCACGCCGGCGGGTTCGCCCTGGAGCACAACCGGCAGGTTAACCTGCAGCAGCGTCGTCATCGAAATCGTAATGAAGTCAGCGTGCTCAATGTCGCCACGGCGCGGATCAAACTGCACATCCTTCAGGAGGACCTTAAGGGATTCCTTTTCTCCTTCGATAGTGAGGTCTGCCACGAAATTCTGTCCATGGTCACGAAGCAACAGGCCAAAAGAGTGGGTATCCAGTTGAATGTTAACCGGTTCACCTTCTCCGTAGACAATTGCAGGTACCTGACCCGCGTTCCGAAGGCGACGCGCGGCTCCCGAGCCTGTCGTTTCACGCTTCACTGCATTGACAACCATTTCATTAGCCATGTCTCTGAACCCCTTACGCTCTAAACAGAGTCGTTACCGAACGACCCTCATGAATTCGCAAAATTGCTTCACCCAACAAATCGGCAACGGTCAGCACCGTAACAGGATAGTCGCCGAAATCCACCATTAGCGGTACGGTATCCGTAACCACCAGCTCCTTGATTGCCGAGTTCCTCAGGCGCTCAACGCCCTTCTCGGTAATCGTGGCATGACTCACTGCCGCATATATCTCGGCAGCGCCGTGCTCTTGCAGCATTTTTGCCGCAGAACATAGCGTTCCCGCCGTCGTGGTCAGGTCATCTACCATAATCGCCGTGCAGCCGTCAACATTACCCACCAGGGTGAATGCTTCAACTTCCGACGGGCCCAAACGCTGCTTGGCCACCACGGCCAGCCCTGATTCCAGGTGCTGGGCATAGGCATAGGCAGCTTTCACACCGCCCGTATCGGGGGCCACGACAACAGGATTCTTGAAGTTCTTCTCGCTCAGGTACTTGCCGATGACGGGGAAGCCATAGAGATGGTCCACCGGAATATCGAAGAAGCCCTGAATCTGCTGAGCATGGAGATCGACGGTCAGCAGGCGGTCAACACCGGCGGCTGCCAGCAGGTTGGCGACGAGTTTTGCCGTAATCGGAACACGCGGCTGATCTTTGCGGTCCTGGCGCGCATACCCATAATAAGGAATAACGGCTGTAATTCGCTCGGCCGATGCCCGCTTCATGGCATCGATCATGATGAGCAGCTCCATGAGGTTCTCATTCGGCGGCACACAGGTCGGCTGCACGACGAAAACATCCTTACCGCGGATGTTATCGATCACCTTCACGAAAATCTCGCCATCAGGAAATCGCTTGATGTCGATCTCCCCCAGCGGGACCCCCATGTAGTCGGCAATCTTGCCGGCCAGCTCCGGGCTGGCGTTACCTGTAAACAGCTTCATTTCTGTCTTACACCTGCTTTTCACTATCTCGCAGTCCTCACTCAGCTTCCCCCACCAAACGCCGTATGGTTACCCGACCTGGATTCGAACCAGGACTAAGGGCGTCAAAGGCCCGTGTGCTGCCATTACACTATCGGGCAGCGTTTCAGGGAACAAACTGCCTTGGATGCAGACACACCGCTCCCAAGGCAGAACCGTTACTTCTATAGAGTCTCACGACCAAAGTCAAGACCGCCAGACAGGCAATTTGCGCGTTACCTCGTTAATGCATCAATCAGGCGCTGTACCTTTTCGGCGTCGGCGAGCAGTCTGTCCTTGGTCTCACGGACTTGGGCGACGACTTTTTCTGGGGCTTTGCTCACGAAACTCTCGTTCTCAAGCTTCTTGGTCGTATTGGCCAGATGCCCGTTGACCTTCTCCAGTTCGGTGTTCAGTCGTTTGAGCTCTGCCTCAACATCGATGATGTCCTCGACAGGCAGGTAAACGGTTCCGAGCTGGCTGATGGCGCTGGGGATGGCGGACGCAGGCTTGAGATTAATGTCGACCGTGACATTCTCGGCCCGTAGCGAGCTACGCACGGCCGCAACATCTGCTTCCAGGAATGCAGCGGCTTCCTGCGTATGGGGGCGGACCAGGTAGTCGATCTTCTTGCCGGGAGCAATCCCGTAGTCCGCTCGCAGCAGGCGTCCGACCCGAATCATGTCATGCTTGGCATCCACATAGGAAACCACGGCATCATCGATCTCGCCCTGCTTGAGCAGGTCAGCATCGATTGCCGCCGGCCATGCTGCCCGCATGATTGTCTCACAGGTCTCAGCATACCCCATGGCGTGCCAGAGTTCTTCGGTCACAAACGGCATCATGGGGTGCAGCAGGCGAATGGCACTCGAGAAGCAGTAATGCATGATCTTGAGTGTCTGTTCGCGGCGTGCATCGTCGTCACCATTCAGGACATTCTTGGCAGACTCAACATACCAGTCACAGAACTGGTGCCAGACAAACTCGTAGAGAGCGTGCGCGGAATCATTGAAGCGATAGCGGCTCAGGGCCTCTTCGCATTCGGCGATCGCATCGTTCAGCCGTACGAGGATATGCTTGTCATCGGCTCCGAGTAGCGTGGCGTCAAGCGATAGGGTCTCGCTCCACTCGCCGGCAGGAATACCTTCGCTGTGCATCTGCATGAAACGCGCCGCGTTCCAGATCTTGGTTCCGAAATTACGGCCGATCTCGAATTTCTCATTCGAAACGTAGATGTCCTGGCCCGTCGCCGTGATCATCATCAGGCTGAAGCGCAGAGCGTCGGCACTGAACTCCTCGATGATGTCAAGCGGATCGATTGAGTTTCCGAGGCTCTTGCTCATCTTGCGCCCGTCGTCCGCGCGCACGGTGCCGTGGATGTAGACGGTGTCGAAGGGGATATCGCCCTTGAACTCGAACCCGGCCATAACCATGCGGGCTACCCAGAAGAAGATGATCTCCGACGCCGTTACCAGGTCGTTCGTTGGGTAGTAGCACTGCAGGTCGGCGTTGTCATCGGGCCAGCCAAACGTACTGAACGGCCATAACCACGAGGAGAACCACGTGTCCAGGACGTCCTCATCCTGGCGGTAGGTCTTGCTGCCGCACTTCGGGCACCATTCCGGCGTGCCTTTGGCGGCCCATTCGTGACGGCAGTCGTCGCAGTAGAAGACCGGGATACGATGTCCCCACCAGATCTGACGCGAGATACACCAGTCGCGGATATTCTCCATCCACATCTGGTAGACCTTGGTCCAGCGGTCCGGTACGAATTTGACGCGGCCGTCGTTGACGGCAGCCAGGGCCGGCTTGGCCAGCGGCTTCATCTTCACAAACCACTGGGGCGACAAGCGTGGCTCGACGACCGTATCGCAACGGTAACAGTGGCCAACCGCATGCTGGTGCTCCTCAATGCGTTCGATTAGCCCCTCGGCCTCCAGGTCCTTCAGAATCTGCTTACGACACTCGAAACGGTCCATGCCCGAGTAAGGTCCGGCCTCCTCGTTCATTGTGCCGCCACCATGCATGACGTTGATCGGTACCAGGTCGTGCCGTTGTCCCATTTCAAAGTCATTGGGATCATGGGCCGGCGTGACCTTGACGATGCCTGTACCAAACTCGGGGTCGACAAACTCGTCCTGGATGACAACCAGCTCGCGTCCCAGTACCGGAAGCACGATTGTGTTGTCGATCAGGTTGGCGTAGCGCTCATCCTTTGGGTTGACGGCTACGGCGACATCACCGAGAAGCGTTTCAGGCCGCGTCGTGGCAACCACGATGTGATCGCGACCGTCCTGCGTGGTGCCACTCTTCAGCTTGTAACGAATATAGTAGAGCTTACCGGGAGTATCAGCGTGCTCGCTTTCCTCGTCCGACAGCGCGGTGTGGCAGCGCGGACACCAGTTGATGATGTAGTTGGCACGGTGGATCAGGCCCTTGTCATACAGCCGAACGAAGACTTCGGCCACAGCGTCACTCAGACCCTCGTCCATGGTGAAACGCTCGCGCTCCCAATCACACGATGAGCCCAGTCTCTTCAACTGGTTGATGATGGTGCTGCCGTATTCCTCGCGCCACTCCCAGACACGCTCGATGAATTTGTCGCGACCAAGGTCTTCGCGACTCTTGCCTTCCTTGCGCAAGGCACGTTCCACAACGTTCTGAGTGGCAATACCGGCATGGTCGGTTCCCGGCAGCCAGACGACGTTACGGCCCTGCATACGGCGCCAGCGTACCAGGATATCCTGGATCGTGTTGTTCAGCGCGTGTCCCATGTGCAGAATACCCGTCACGTTTGGTGGCGGGATCACAATGCAGTACGGATCACCTTCAGCGGAGGCATCCGAATGGAAGTACCCCTTCTCCGTCCACGTGCGGTACCATTTCTCTTCAATCGTATGTGGGTCGTAATGTTTTTCCATAGCTACAGGCTTCAGGCTTGTCCGCCTTTGGCGGCTCTGGGGTTTCAAGTAGGACGGTGCTCCTGCGCCGTCTCGGACGGCCCGGGAGGACCGTCCTACTCAGGTGTGTTTCATTTACGTTTCTTTGTCTTCTTCCTGGCGGGCTTCTTCTTGCCCTCTTCGGCGAAGAGTTTGTACTCGACGCTATCCACGAGGGCTTCCCAGGAGGCCTCGATGATGTTCTCCGACACGCCAACCGTTCCCCACGTGTCGACGCCATCGCCAGATTCGATCTGGACGCGGGTGGTTGCGGCCGTGGCTTCCTGTGGATCCAGGATCCGCACGCGGAAGTCGCTCAGGTGTACGTTGGCGATCTCCGGGTAGAACGGACGCAGTGCCTTGCGGAGCGCACCGTCCAACGCGTTGACTGGGCCATCGCCTTCAGCCACGGTATGGGCTTCTTCGCCATTCACCCTGACTTTGACTGTTGCCTCGGATACGCATGGCTTATCCTTGCCGGGCTTCTCCACGATGACACGGAAGCCGTCCAGCTCGAAGAAGGGCTTATGCTTCTTGAGTACCTTCTGTACCAGGATGCGGAACGAAGCGTCGGCCGACTCAAAGGCATAGCCTTTGTGTTCCAGCGTCTTGAGCTCTTTGAGGATCTCCGCCATCTCTTCCTTGGTTGCGGCTTCGCCACCGCCGCCGACCTCTATCGCCTTCAGCAGAACACTGCTGCCACCGGAGTGTTCCGATACCAGGATATGGCGCTCATTGCCGACCGTTTCCGGCGTGATGTGCTCAAACGTGACCGGGTTCTTCTGGACGGCGTTCACATGAGCGCCGCCTTTGTGTGCAAACGCACTACGCCCTACGTAGGCAGCCCGCGTATCGTGGCGTACGTTGATCTGGTCATCCACAAACATCGACAGATCCCGCAGGTGTCGCAGCGCGCGTGCCGAACAGCAGTCCACCCCCAGTTTGAGTTTCAAGCTGGGCATGATCGTAACCAGGTTTGCGTTGCCGCAGCGTTCGCCATAACCGTTCATCGTGCCCTGCACCTGGGTGGCTCCGGCGCGAACGCCCTCAACAGCGTTGGCAACTGCCATCCCGATGTCGTTATGCGTGTGTATGCCGACCGGCGTCTTGACCGCGGCGGCGATTGACTGCGTGATTTCGAAGACCTCATGCGGCAGGCAGCCGCCGTTGGTGTCGCACAGGACAAGATGATCCGCCCCGGCGGATTCAGCTGCCGACAGCACGCTCATCGCAAAGTCGGGATCATCCTTGTATCCGTCAAACAGGTGTTCGGCGTCAAAGATGACCTCTTTGCCCTTGCTCTTGAGATAGGCCACCGTGTCCGAAACCATCGCCAGGTTCTCTTTCAAACTGGTACGAAGGACATCCTTCACATGTAGCTTCCATGTCTTTCCGAAAATGGTGACAACCGGCGTCTTCGCCGCCAGAAGGCTCTTCACGTTTCCATCGTCCTGCACACGCGTGCGCACACGGCGGGTGCTTCCAAACGCCGCGATCTTCGCATGCGAGAGCTCTTCTTTTCGGATAGCCTCAAAGAACTGGATGTCCTTCGGGTTGGAGCCCGGGAATCCGCCTTCGATGTAATCCACCCCAAACTGGTCCAGACGTTTTGCCAGCATCAACTTTCCGATAGCCGAAAAGGAGACGCCTTCGCCCTGCGCACCATCGCGCAGTGTCGTATCGTATATGGCTACTTTGCGTTTCATAGTTCTACTCCTGACGCCGGGCATTCTACAGGCTGAGTTCTCACGAATCCAGTTACAAGGGCTGAATTCACATGGACACAGCACCATGTATGGCTGGCAGGCTCCATGCGGCGTAGCTGGATCCGTTAGGATTCAGATCCACAGTTCAGTCTCCGAGAGGTAGGCGGCTACTCCCCGAAGAAAGCATCATGCAGAGCCGCAATGGCGCGGCCGCAGTCTTCGGCTTTGACGCCGAACATCATGCTGATTTCAGATGAGCCCTGGTTCATCATCTCGATGTTGATATCGGCTGAAGCAAAGGCCGCCGTGGCCTTTGCCGCGAGTCCGACGGTGTAGTGCATACCTTCACCCACCACCATGACCAGCGCGAGACCCCGCTCTACGCTGACGTTGTCGACGCCAAGTTCTGTCGTGATGCGCCCGAGAAGATGGGCCTCGGTTTCCTGCGACAGATCGTCCTCTTGAACGATCACCGACATGTTGTCGATTCCAGATGGCGTATGTTCGTAAGAGATTCCCTCTTCTTCAAAGATCTGCAGAAGCTTGCGGCCAAAGCCAACTTCCCGGTTCATCAGGTACTTGCTGACGAACAGCGTGCAGAACCCGTCGGTGCCGGCAATACCAACAACCCGGCTCGTTACCTGCTTGTGCTCTGGAACGATCATCGTGCCCGGTTCAGCGGGTGCATTTGTGTTCTTGATGCAGATCGGGATACCGGCACGCACGGCCGGAATAATCGCTTCATCGTGCAGTACGCCAAATCCGGCATAGGCCAGTTCGCGCATTTCCCGGAAGGTGATCTCCTTCACTGGTGCGGCATCAGCGACAATGCTCGGGTCTGCCGAGAGCACAGAATCCACATCCGTGAAGTTCTCATAGACTTCCGCGGCAACAGCAGCGGCGAGAATCGAACCGGTTATGTCAGAACCGCCCCGGGAAAAGGTGACCACCTCTCCCTGCGGCGTGTACCCGAAGAACCCCGGAAACACGACGATGCCTTCAGCCTCCCGCAGTGCAGACAGATTCTGGTATGACTCCGGCAGAAGGCGTGCATTGCCATAATCATCGCTGAGCAGGAGCCCCGCATCCCGCGGGTTGACGTACGAGGCCGTGAGGCCGCGACGTTGCAGCTCGCCGGCAACCAGGCGCGCGCAGTTATCTTCGCCGGCGGCCTTGACCGCATCCAGGTAACGCCCGGCATGCTCCGTATCGCCGCCGACCGTCTGGCTCAACGCTGCGGCAATGTCTTCCGCTACGCTTTCTGCGACACCCAGGTCCCGGCAGATGCTTTGGAATCGCTCGATTACGGCGGCAAGTTGCTCGTCTGCAGGTTCCCCCGCAAGCCTGGCTTCGGCGCAGGCAATCAATAGGTCGGTAACCTTGATGTCATCGCTATGGCGTTTTCCCGGTGCGGAAACCACGACGATCTTACGTTCCGGGTCTGCCGCCACAATGTCACAGATCTTCGCGATCTGCCCCGCATCGGCAACAGAACTCCCCCCAAATTTGCATACTTTCATGATAACTCCTGTTTCTACGCCTAGGCTTCGATTCGTAGACGAACGGTTCCCGCTCGGACGACATCGAGGGCGTCGATTTTCTCAATGGCTTTAGTGACATCGGCTTCGCGTGCTTCGTGTGTGATAAGCACCACCGGCACATGCCCGTCCCGGGCTGAGCCTTTCTGTAGCACGGATTCGATACTAATACCGTGTTCGCCGAGAATTCCGGTGAACTGGGCCAGCACCCCAGGCTTGTCCGCCGGCATCAGGCGCAGGTAGTAGCGCGATTGTACGTCCTGCATTGGCTTCACCGGCAGGTTTTCCCCCGTGCTCGGGACCGCCGGCACGCGATGTTGCGCTGATTTTGCGAGGTTTCTCATCACATCGGCGACATCACTGAGGACAGTGCTCGCCGTGGGGGCTCGTCCCGCGCCGCGTCCATAATAGAGCGTACGATCGGCAAGGTCAGAGTCGACCATCACGGCATTGAAAACACCACTGACGGAAGCCAACATGTGGTCCAGCGGCACGAGGGTGGGGTGTACCCGCACCTCGACCTGGTCGCCATCACGTTTGATCACGGCCAATAGCTTAATGCGATAACCAAACTCCAGCGCGTGCTCCAGGTCGCTCATGTCCAGACCACGGATACCTTCGACATAGACCGCATCGGCGTCGATGGGCGAACCGTAGGCCAGCGATGCCAGGATCGCCGCCTTGTGTGCCGTATCGAACCCGTCGATATCCAGGCTGGGATCCGCTTCTGCAAATCCGAGCTCCTGCGCTGCCTTCAGCGCAACGTCAAAGGCCTGCCCTTCAGCTTCCATCTGGGTCAGAATGTAATTGCAGGTGCCGTTCAAGATGGCGTAGATGCTCTTGACCTGGTTTGCACAGAGGCCCTCGCGCAGTGCACGAATAATGGGTATGCCGCCGCCGACGCTGGCCCCGAAGCCGAGATCGGCCTGGTTGGTTTCCGCCAGGGCGTAGATCTCACTGCCGTATTCCGCCAGGAGCTTCTTGTTTGCCGTTACCACGGCTTTGCCCTGGGACAGCGCCATTGTTACCAGCTCGCGCGCGATTCCCGTGCCGCCTATCAGCTCGACCACAATATCCACGCTAGGATCGTTGATGACCGATTTGGCATCCGTCGTCAGAATGGCCGGATCGACGGTCACGCCTCGATCGCTCTCGATATCAATATCGGCAATCCGACGTAGAACCGGGCGTACGCCCAGTCGTTCGGCCATGATGTCGCCATTCTGCTGCAGCCCTTCGACCACCCCGGCACCCACGGTGCCAAAGCCTAGCAAACCTACTCCGATTTCTTCCATGATCACACCTGTCTAGGACCTGTAAGGTCGTTATTCCCTATATAGAGGGGCTAAACTCAACCACACGTCTCTACGGCTTACAAGCTTTTTGCTTGCTCAAGCCAAGTCGCCTGCCTACGATGACGCGCCAATGTGGGAAGAGTTGTTTGGCCACTTTACTGAGTGGCCCGTGTCCGTTTGCTATTAGTAGGGAGAGAGAACATGGATTTCGGCCTCACCGAAGAACAAGTCATGATTCGTGATCTGTGTAGGCAGATCGGTGAAGAGAAGATCAAACCTGTGCGCGAGCACCATGATGAGACGGGGGAGTTTCCCTGGGATTTGGTCAACGTTTTCGCCGAAGCCGACCTCTTCGGTATTGCTATTGAGGAAGAGTTTGGCGGCATGGGTGGTGGTACCAAAGATCTGGTCATCGCCATTGAAGAGCTTTCCAAGTACTGCGCCGGCATTGCCCTCGCACTCTTTGGTACGGGCCTCGGCGCCACGCCAATCATGCTTTTCGGCACCAAGGAGCAGAAAGCAAAGTATCTCACTCGAGTCGCCCAGGGCACGGTCTGTGCTTTCGGTCTGACCGAAGCCAACGCTGGTAGTGATGCCGGCGGCATCCAGACGACCGCGGTCGAAGATGGTGACTGCTACATCCTTAACGGAACCAAGCAGTGGATCACCAACGGTGGCGAAGCCGATATCTACACCGTTGTCGCGCTGACAGACAAGAGCAGGGGCGCCCGTGGCGCCAGCGCACTTATCGTTGAGAAAGACACTCCCGGTTTCACCTTCGGCAAGAAGGAGAACAAGATGGGTATCCGCGGTTCGATGACCCGCGAACTCGTTTTCCAGGACTGCCGTGTTCCCAAAGAGAATCTGCTGGCAAAGGAAGGCATGGGCTTCATCGTTGCGATGAAGACGCTTGATTCCTCCCGTCCCGGTGTGGCTGCACAGGCATTGGGCATTGCCCAGGGCGCCTATGAAGAGGCTGTTCAGTACACGCGTGAACGCCGTCAGTTCGGTAAGCCGATCTCCGCGTTCCAGGGCGTGCAGTTTATGCTGGCCGATATGGCCACGAAGGTTGAATCCGCACGTGCGCTTACGTACCGCTGCGCTGATTTCATGGACTCAGGCGCCAAGGATGTCAGCAAGCTTTCCGCGATGGCCAAGGTCTACGCCTCGGACGTCGCCATGGAAGTCACCACCGATGCCGTACAGCTGCTTGGCGGCTATGGCTACATGAAAGAGTACCCGGTTGAGAAGATGATGCGCGATGCCAAGATCACTCAGATCTACGAAGGCACCAACCAGATCCAGCGCGAAGTCATCGCCAACCGCTGTCTCAAAGAGGCTGCTGCCCTCAAGAGGTAGACGGCAACGGACACGACGAACACAGGAAAGCGCGGAGCTTCGGCTCCGCGCTTTTTTTGTCGGCACATCTACAGCGGTCTAAGTAAACCTGTAGCCACAGGCACAGGCTCTCCGGAATACCGGAGAAGCCTGTCCTACACGATCTACAGTGTAGGGCGAGCTTCCCGAAGGGAGCTTGCTGGATGGCAATAGAATTACTTGAACCGCTCTAGAGTTCCGGCAGTACGCGGACGGCTTTCTTGTACTCCGGGAGAGGCTTGAACTTCTTCTTGAGGCCGTGGGTCACCCAGATCTCGATCGGTGTGCGATCGGGGACCAGCAGGGCATGTGTCTCGGGTCGCTTCGCGAGAAGCGCCGGTGCGCCATCCATGCCTTTGACAAACAGGGCCGTCGACATCACATCGGCGTCTTTTGCATCGCCACTGAGAACCGTCACGCCCGCCATGCCCTGGACAGGATAGCCGGTCACCGGATCAATGATGTGCGAATAGCGTTTCCCATCAAGCATGATGAAACGCTCGTAGTTGCCTGACGTGGCGATGGCTTGTCCGGGCTCGAGCGAGAGAGACCCCAGTAATTGGGTGCCGTCAAACGGATTGCGCACGCCGATGCGCCAGGGCCGTTTGCGCGACGCCTTTCCGAGGCAGCGAATGTTCCCGCCCAGGTTTATCAGGGCACTGAGTGACTCATGCCGGGAAAGCAGGTGGTAGGCGTTATCGACCGCATGCCCCTTTGCGATGCCGCCAAGATCAATGCTCATTCCGGGACGAGTGAAGCTGACCTCACGTCGTCCTTTCGAGGTGAACTCAATCAAGAGATTCTTGTAGCCACTCCTTTCCAACGCCTGCGCGATGGCGTCTTCGGGCGGCATCGTCTTTGGTGGCTCGCCGCCACTAAACCCCCATAGCTGAATCAGCGATCCCACTGTCGGGTCGAAAGCGCCTTCCGTGAGGTCGGCATAGAAGGCGACGTCCTCGAGCAGCATGAACGTTTCATCCCCGACGGATACAATGCCCGTCGTACTGTTGAGTTCTGAGATCTCACTCTCCGGGATATACACGCTGAGCATCTCGTCAACCTCTTTGAAGCATTTCGTTGTCTCTGAAACGCATAGCTCAAGACGGTTGGATTCGCTGGCCGGCAGTGTAAGGGAGGCGAATGTCCCCATAGTTGTCCAAGCCTGTTCCACCGGGGGGGGGATCTCTCTGCTGCAGCCGGTAAGTACGCATGCGGTAACCAGAACCAACAACCAACGTCCAATGTTCATCCTCTAATCCTCCTCGTTTGATGAAAGGAACCGCGGTAGGCTGGGCCCACCACTGCGTGCAAATGTCTCAAAGCCCCGCGCCGTTGCCCGCGACGGGAAACGGGAGTGAAGCATGTCGAACAGTTCACGAGCCTCCTCTTTACGATGATAAAAATGCGAGGTCTTAACCGCAGAGTCAAGGAAGGAGGCATATGCAACTTCAGGTTTCAGCTCTGGACTCTCGGCGATCGCCCTCTCGAACGTGGCGATGACGCTTGCAAGCAGATCGAACTCCGGCGACGCAACAAATAGGTCTTCCTCTTCGCTATGGGTCAATCGCCCATGATCGAAGAGTCCCATCATGGCGTGGGTGATCATCCGTCGACAGCGTGCATCTCCGACTCCATCTTCTCCGCCTATCCGGGCCCCAAGATGCGCCCAGTAGAGTGCGTGTGTCTCCGCGACCCGCCAATCAAGAGGTCCATAGAGTGCGTCGACTTCGCGCATGGCTTCCGGGTCAAGCCCGGCAAGCGATGTGGGATTGGCCGTTTCAGCCAACCGTCCGGTTGGTCCAACCACGTCCATCATCTGCTTTGCAAGCTTGCGGCGATAGTACGCTGCGGATGGATCTGTATCCCCGCCGATCTTGTGCAGATAGATCATCCCCAGCTCGTGATAGATCTTGGGGTCTGTGGGACAGAAAGTCTTCCCGCGCTCGCGCAGCAGTTTGATGCTGTTCTGGACCCAGCGCCAGCTGGCCACGTCATCCGGCATCATGACGCTGATGTTGTAGGCCATATTCCAGGCATGGAATACCCATATTTCAGCGAACTGTGGTTCGAGTGTTGTGATCCAGTCTGCAAGCTGTACGAGCTCAAAATAGCGTCCCTCATCCTGGAGCTCCGCGGCACGCAGCCAGAGCAGATCGGCCACAATGCCCCGGAAACCACCCAGCACGACTGTCGTCATGGTAACGAGAGGTGGGGTGGCGGTCGGAGAACGGAGATCGGAAGTCGGAGGTCGGAGGTCAGAGGACGGAGATCGGAGGTCGGCCAGATGGGGGTTAAGGTGTCCCGCCACGTAGAGTAAGGCAATGCCGGCAACGACCACCAAACCTGACACCTGACACCTGACACCCGACACCTTCTTCATGCTGCCAACTCCTTTTGTGAGAGGAGCAGGGAAGAGACGCTGCCAAGAATAAGCGGCACCGCGAGGAGCAAAAGCAGGATGCACATCCCGGTCTGTTGCCAGGAGAAGAGCATGCCATTTCCCAATGCGCCAAGCGGTATGTTGCTAATCACATCGGCCGTTGCATGCTTGATCGCGAGCAGAGCCGGTTCTGCCGTGCGGGTAATTAGACCCGGCGTAGGCGCCTCGCCGTGATGATGACCAACGGGTTCTGCCGAGAAGCTGGCTGCCAGCATGATCGCGAACAGGACGGCCCCGCCTGAGAATAGTGCAACGGGAAACGAGAACAACGTGCCCATCATAAGTCCCGTTGCTGCCACGGCAGCGATGAAACAGAAGACGGCAAGCATGCTGCGTATCAGGTTCATCGTGAATCCGCTCTCATGCACCAGCAATGCCACCGGCGCATCGGTATCAAAGAGCAGGTAGGGCCCATCGGTCGTGGCTTCGCGAGAGAACGAGACCGTGACAGTCTCACCAGAGGGACGGAATTTGTCCGGGATGACCAGATGGTGAATACCATCAACGACGCCATTTATGGGTATGTGTACGGGGTTGCAGCCTTGAGCAGTAAGTGACCACACACCCGAGATCGGCGTACGCTCAGTCGGATTGCACCGGAAGTGATAGCGGAGTGACAGCGGCTGCCCGGATCGCCGTTCCCGATGGTGTCGTGATAGCTGAATGTCCCACGAACCCGTTGCGCCGGGGGACACGATTGACCGTGTGGCTTTCCGTTCCTGCAGGAAACGATCAACAGGCACAGACTCCGGGATGCGGCCTTCGGCAATAAGAGCCATGCGCTGTTGCTCCGCCTCGTCCAGCAGGCCGGGTGGGGACATGGCCACGACTGCCCGTCGCCCCACGAGGACCTGGTCGCGTAGCGCCGCGCGCGAGTCGGGATCGTCTGTATAGCCCCGTGCAATCGTGTTCACCGATAGCATCAGGCCGAGTGTTGCCACGGCCACCAGGCAGGCATTGACGGCAAGCAACCCCAGCCATTTACCAAACCATATGTGAAACGCGCGGACGGGTTTCACCGCAACAGACTGTAACTGGCGATTTGCGAGCTCAACTGACACCAGCCCGGCTGCTAGCCACAGTGTTCCCAGTGCCAGGACGGCAAAGAAGACAGTGGCCGGATACGTGATCACCATTCTCATATGGCCGATTGCGGTGCCATCCCCTCGTAGTGCAAATGGCAGAACGCCCGTGATGCCCAGGGCTGCTGCCAGCAGCCAGGCAAAGGTCCGCGTCCGCACGGCCGTGCGTATGGCAAGATGGGCTATGGAACATAGGGGATGAGAGATCATTGTGCGGCGCCAAGGAATGGTGCGAGACGGGTCGACTGGCTGACGCCAGACGGTGGCTGTTCGTTGGTTGCGTTGGTTGCGCTGGCTATGGACTCGATGAAGAACGTTTCAAGTGGGCGGGTGGGCGAGTCTACGTCAGGTGCTTCCCCGCAGACATCCTGGATTGCGCGTTTAACCTGCGTCACCTGCTCGGGGGTGAGACCGTCCACACTGAAGCGGACACGATCACGACAGGCCAGTAGTTCGCTCATGCATCCCTCGGTGAGACGACGCCCATTATGGAGCAGAGCGATGCGATCGCAGACATCCTGAACATCGGCCAGGAGATGGGACGAGAGCAAGATCGTCTTACCGCGTTCCGCGAGCGCGCGCAGCAGATCCTTGATCTGGCGGCAGCCGATAGGGTCGAGTCCCGCCGTCGGCTCATCGAGGATCAGTAAGTCGGGGTCATTGATCAGCGCCTGTGCCAAGCCGATGCGCCGAGCCATGCCACGGGAGAACTCGCCGACAGGCCGATCCGCAGCATGGGCGAGGCCGACCATATCCAGGAGGGCCTCACTGCGCTCCTGGACGTCGTTTCGCCTGAGTCCGAAGAGCCCGCCGTAGAATCGCAAGGTCTCCTCTGCCGTGAGCTGCTCATAGAGCTGAGATTCCTCCGGGAGGTAACCAATGCGTTTACGGGTTGCGACGTGACGGGGCGATTTGCCAAGAATGGTCACCTGTCCGGAAGTCGGATGCAGAAGCCCGAGAAGCAATCTCATCGTGGTGCTTTTCCCGGAACCATTGGGGCCCAGCAGCCCGAAAATCTCGCCCGGCTTCACCGAGAGGTCCAGTTCGGTTACAGCGGGGACCTTGGTTCGTTGCCAGAAGTCCCTGAAGATCTTCGTCAGCCCGGTTGTTTCGACAATTGAAGCAGTCATGACGCCTCCGCGTATTGAAAAGCCGCGCCCCCGAGAGAGAGGACACCGGTCGTGTAGAGTAGGGCATAGGCGGCGGCTCGCAGCACGTAGGCAAGCGGCAGCGTGCCGCCTCCGGCAAGTGCATCGGCCATCCAGAAGTTCTGCCAGTTAGGAATCACGGCGTAGAAGAAACCGCTGCAACAGCAGTGATGGCTGCCTTCGCCGAAATAGTAGTCCGAGGCAAGGCCTAGTAACAGCAGCCCAAAACAGATCGCGACGGTGGGTGTCAGGGGCAGCCGCACGGCCAGGCTTAGGGCGATGGCGGCAAGGGCGATCAAGGCAAACGTCACCAGAAGAGATGCCGCGAGAATATGCCACTGAAGCTGCGGGTTATAGGCCTGCCAGTGTCCCTCCCGCGAGAAATAGCCGCAGACAAACGTCACCAAGGGGAGAAACAAGGCGAGCGAGAGCATGGCCGTGGATGGAAACGCCCGTTTGTGGCGGTAGTTCGCCCACGTGCCAACAGCGGCGGCGGCAATAGGGCATAGCATGACCAACCATGCGGTGCGGTGGTCGATCAGGAAACCGGCATCAACTGTGGCTCGTAGGGCAATACGGTGTGCCAGAAGCGTTGAGAGCCCGGCGCAGAGCGAGAAAATGGCGATGACCGGAATAATCCCAAGAAACTTGGCCACGAAGAAGGTCCAGCGTCCGACTGGCTTGCTGAGCACGGCCGCAAGCGTTCCCGATTCGCGCTCACGCTGAAGCGTCGCGCAGGCAGCATAGCCCGCGAGTGCCAGGCCGAACATCAACTGGAAAGCGAGGCCACTATCACGCGCCAGCCTGCCACTCTCACCGAAGTTGTGCGCCGTGATCAGCGGCACGGCAGTCGTCAGCACAACACACACAGCCGTGATCAACGCACAGACCGGCTGCCGCAGCATTTCTGCTGCTGTCAGTCTCGTCAGAATCGCCAATTGTCTTAAGCTCTGCATCATTCACCCATAGCGTGCAATTCTTGTAACCCGTAACCCCCCGTTGCTGCAACGCAATTGGTTGGACAAGGAGTTGGACCGGGCCGCCTGGCTTGGCTATGCTGAGATCGAATGTAAAGGTGCGATGGCCCAAAAAACTAATGACTCAGAAGGGAAAAGACATGAGGCGTATTCTGCTATCCGTAATGTTCACCGCGTTGGTTGCCACGCTTTTGGGATGCACCACGGCGTATCAGTCTGCCTCATACGATGCTCTTGCCGCGATGCCGCCGCGGTCGGAGAAGCCTCAGCAGAACAGAATGCTGATCTGGCGGGCCTGGCTTTCGCTTGAGGTCGCCAGTGTCAGCAACGCGGTGTCCCGCATCTCGGACATCGCCAAGCAGTCCGGCGGCTACGTCGAAGGGAAATCGGATTCTGGCGAAACCCGCGCGAACATCACGCTTCGCGTACCGGTTGGTTCTCTGACGCCGGCGATGGCTTCCCTGGAATCCATTGGCAAGGTCACCTCCCGTCGTGTCTCTTCAGAGGATGTGACCGAGCAGTGCGTCGACATCGATGCCCGTCTTAAGACGAAGATCGTATTGCGGGATCGCCTGCGGGCCCTTCTCGACAAGGCTGAAACCGTTAAAGATATCCTGGCTATTGAGAAGGAGCTTGGTCGCGTCCAGGCCGATATTGACTCGATGCAGGCCCGGCTCAAATCGTTAAAGGGCAAGGTTGACCTGGCATCCATTAGTGTGTCAATCAAGAGGCGTCGGATACTCGGCCCCCTCGGTTACATCTTCAAAGGAGCGTGGTGGGCCGTCGAGAAGCTCTTTGTGATCCAGGAGTGATCTGTTGGCTCCCCCGTAGGGATACAACGAAACAGCAAGAAAGATGGAGTGCATAACCAATGCCGATCTTGAAGTGGAAGACCCATGCCGATCTGGCGATTCGAAAAACCGCAACTGTTGGTCGAGAGGAATTCCTCGACCATATGACATTCCAGAGTAATGAACGCCCCCTGTTCACCGAGATCTTCGGTCCTCTGCTTGGACTGAAAGAGGAATGGGAGGAGCAGGGCGCAACAGAGGCGGAGCTGGATTTCTCAGCATTCACCTATCGCTGCGAGGCGCGTGCCGGTGTGCCCATCAGGACGGGCCGTTACGGCGGCTATCCCGAGGAGCTGATTGAGGAGAATGACGAGGTCAAGATCTGGAAAGATGGCCTGGGACGAACCATGAAACTCCCCAAAGCGGCCGCCACCCTCGCGCTGCCCCTGGACTACCCCGTCAAGACAATGGACGACTGGTTGAAGATCAAACCGTGGTACGAGTTCTCCGAAGACAGATTCGGTGCTGACTGGGAGGCCACAGCTCGTCGACATCGGGAAGACGACAAGGTTGTTTGCGTTGGCATTCCCGGCGGCTTTGACGAGACCCGGCAACTCCTCGGCGAAGAGGGGCTTTGCATCGCCTACTATGAGCAACCCGAGTTGATCCACGACATTCTACAGACCATTGGCGAGACGGCCTTCAGAGTTCTGGATGTTGCCTCTTCGAAAGTGCAGATCGACATGCTTTCGGTACATGAAGACATGGCCGGAAAATCGGGGCCGCTGGCAGGCCCAGTCCAGATCAAGGAGTTCATCGCCCCTTACTACCGGAGAGTCTGGGACATGCTGCAAGAGCGGGGAGCCCGACTGTTCGACCAGGATAGCGATGGTGACATGAACCCGGTGATCGACGCCTTTATCGATGCCGGCGTGAATTGCATGCATCCTATGGAGCCTGCCGCCAACATGGATATTGTCAAAGTGCGTGAGAAGTATGGCAACCGGCTCGCATTCTATGGGGGCATAGACAAGCACGTCATTCGAGGATCCAGAGAAGAGATCGAGGCGGAATTGGAGTACAAGATTCCGCCGATGGTTGCATCGGGCGGCTGTGTGCTCGCACTTGATCACAGAATCCCCAATGGGACGCCGCTGGCGAACTACAAGTTCTACCTCGAAAAAGCATGGGAGATCATGGAGCGAGAAAGCGCTGGATGACGAGGTTTCTGTACATTGCAGACACGCACCTTGGAGCCGCCCCTATGGGGTTTCAGCAGCAAAAAGGCTATCCGGAGATGCTGCCGGAAATCCTTGCCGCCCTATGTGACCATCCGACGTTCCGTCATGGCATCGATTTTGTGCTCCATGGTGGTGACATGATTGACGCCACGAGTGAGGAGCACATTCTCGCGGCCACGAAAGCCTTCGACCTGGCTGTCCCCGTCTATCTCTGCCTGGGGAACCACGACCTGACGGCACCGGATGCCATTGACCAGTGGCTGTCGCTTGCTCCCCAGTTCTTCAAGGGCGGATCTCCGAACTATACGATTGCATCCGGGGATTGTGTGGTTCACGTCACGCCCAACCACTGGGGCGAAACGCCCTTCTATTGGGACGGTTCTCAGAGACCTCATTTTCGTCCAGACCAGCTCGATCAGCTTTCGCACGAGCTGCGTGCCGGACCTGAGGTCCCCCGCATTATCCTAACGCACAGTCCCGCTCACGGTCTGCCTAAGGCCCAGACTGGCTTAGCCGATCCATACCACAGTCCTGGTGAGACGTTTGGAGAACAGGTCACAACCTTCGCCGCCAGCCATGAGAATGCCTGGTGTGTTCTCGGTGCCCACAACCATCTGAACATGTGCATCAACCGTGGTGGTACCGAGTTCGTGACTGTGAGCTCGCTGGTCGAGACCCCGTTTGAGTTCAAGCTCTTTGAAGTGTCACCAGAACGGATGGTGATGACGACGATGAGTCTTGCCCCCGATCTCGCGTTCGACCACATCTACGATGCATCCAAGTCGTTCGTCCAGGGACGCGATATCGATAGGTGTTTCGCTCGGGAGTCGGTAACTGCTTGAGGAGGATCGCTCAATGAAGAAGAACAGACTGCTTCGTAGCCTGATCCTGTGTGGGTGGATTCTGGGGATTCTACTGCCGATGTACTCGTTGCGGCGGCTCTCGCCATCATTTCAATCCCTGTTTGATTGGGTGTTTCAAACGCATGCGTCGCATGTTCTGATGCATTATGCCGAGTTCCGGATTATGCCGAGTAGACTGCCGATAGCCGCGTAAATC
>CAZCDU010000010.1:0-73094 GCA_964497125.1 uncultured Victivallales bacterium
ACCGATATACTTCCGCGTCCCAGCGCATCGGCGCCGACACCAACCAACAGCCAAGTAAGAACTACACCTAACATGAGACGGTTCATTTTGCCTCCGTTCCTTCTACAATTCCCCTGTATTCCGATTTTGTGGCCGCCCCGGAGATAAGTCAAGGACCGTGAGCCACAATCATGGGGCACCAGCACATTAGAAGAATCAAGCGGAGCGATCTCTTTTGCTGTTCTATTGATCTGCGAACTGGCATACATACAAGATCATGAAAGACACGGCATACCAGGCGATCATTTTCGACATGGATGGGACCATCACCCGCCCCGTGCTGGATTTTCGCGAGATCCGGAAGGAGATCGGCCTACCCGAAGGCGACATTGCCAAGGAGATCGCCAAGCTACCGCAAGCCGACCAGGACCGCGCGTGGAAAATCATCGAAGGTCACGAGCGGGACGCAGAGGAGCGACAGGAGCTGCAGACAGGAGCCGCCGAACTGCTGGACCGGTGTCGCACGAAGGGCCTGTACACCGGCCTCATCACCCGCAACCTGCAGCGCAGTGTCGATCTGCTTTGCCAGAAATTCGACCTAACCTTCGATCACGTCATCACGCGCGAGTATCCCCACCTCAAGCCCCACCCCGCCCCTATCCTCCATATGCTGGAGCTGTGGGACATCGCACCCGGCGCTGTGCTCATGGTTGGTGACTACATCCACGACATTGAATGCGGCGTCGCCGCCGGCACCGACACCTGCTACTTCCTCAATCCCGGTCGAACGGACTTCGGCCAAAACGCCACCTTCACCGTGCGTTCCATGCACGAGTTGGCGCAACACCTTGGACTGGATGGTCGATAGAGAAGGCACTGGCCGCAGGTCGACCAGTCTGCCACGAGGCCCGCGCTCCCAAGCAGTATCATGGCCGTTTCGCAAGCTCCCTTCGGGACTCGACCAACGGGAGAGGGGCTTGAGCCAAAGGCGAAAGCAACGACCGTAGGGAGTGGCAACCTCGCCCTACAACAGAACGTTGTAGGACAGGCTTCCCGACCAAAGGGAGGGAGCCTGTGCAGGACCGCCGCCAGCACACGCTCCCCTTCGCTTCGCTACGGGGAACCGCGTCCTACATCAGAACGTTGTAGGACAGGCTTCCCCGGTATTCCGGGGAGCCTGTGCATGTGGGATTACAGGTCTATTCAGACCGCGCCAGCTCAGGTCCACCGCAGGCACGCAGGAGTGCAATGTGGCGCTGCAGAACAAGGGCGTGCAAGCGAAGGCGACGCTCTTCGGCGGCCAGCCATCTGAGGCGGGATCTCTCAAGAACGGAGACGGGTTCGAGTCCCTGTTCAAACTGGCGCTGAACAGATTCGAATGACGTCTTCAGCTGCATCGCCTCTTCGCGTCCGGCCCGCCAGCGTTTCTCGCCATGGACGCGCTCTACGTAGCGTGCCCGAATATCAAAGAGAGCCAGCCGTACGGACTCACGGTAGAGGGCGGCGTGCATATCCTCCTCGGCCCGACCCGATTCCACCGCTGCACCGGTCTTAGGGGCGAGAACGGGAAGTGACAGCCGCAGGCCGGCCCATGCCACCCACTCTTCCGGTTCATCAGCGGGGGAAGGCATATCGCCCTCGGCCGTAGCGATGGCCGACAACGACGGCAACCGGTTACGTGCTTGCGCACGGGCGCTCTGTTCCGCCCCGCGCCACAGCGCCTGGGCTGCTTGTACGTCGGGACGGTTGAGGGCATAAGCATGGAGTTCTTCGGTGCGGGGCGGTTCCGGCAGTTCCTCCGGCAATCCGCACTCAGTACAGGCCGCTCCCGGAACGGATTCGTCAGGCAGCAGGTAGCGCCAGCGTGCCTCGAGAGTTTCAAGATCCTCACGCGCTTGTGCGACCCGGCGTCGCGCGAGCAGACGAGCGGCATCAGCCTGCTCCCTCACTTCGGGTCTTTCAAGCCCGGCTTCGACCCTGCCTGCAAGGTAGTCACAGATCGCCTGGTGAGCCGCAACTTCCGCTTCGCGAACGGCAAGGTGTCCGGCGAAACAGTGCCCCTCGATATAGCGCCGGACGACCTCCGCGGCGAGGGCAAGCTCACGCTCCCTGAACAGGTGTTCCTCGGCCAGCTCCGCGAATGTTGCGGCACCGACCTCCGACCTGATTCGCCCGAAGACATCGAGTTCCCACGCCGCATCAACCCCGGGCGATATGGGTGCCAAGTCTTCCGTGGCCATGCCCGTCATGGCGCTGCGGTGACGCCCTTCACGAACATCAATGCGTGCATCAAGAGCCGGGCGTCTCGCGGCGCGCGCATCGCGGCCTCGTGCTGCCGCGACACGCACGGCAGCTCTGGACACGTCCAGTGACGGCGAACCGGCAAGAGCAATATCGATCCAGCTATCCAGCTTCGGATTCCCGACCGCCTCACCCCACCCGTCGGAAACACCGCCACCCACGACGGCAGTTGCCCACAACATCGTGAGCGCTATCACGCAACGTAACACGTGCCCCTCCAATCACTCGCCAACGAATATCGCCTTGGCGTTCACAACGAAGGCGCCCGAAGACGACATCGCATCCACGACCCCGCTTACCGTAACGCGACTGAGTTCTTTGAGCCCGCCAACGCCCTTGAGCCCATGGGCGATCACGTTGCCATCAGCCCCGGGCACTTGGATTGTGGCGGTTCCCGCGGACCTAACCTCAATCGGATCGCAGCAGGCATCCCAGGGAATCTGGCAGTGGTCATCATCACCCATCTCGGTGCAGGGCGTGATGGTGCCGTTGTCTCCCAGGATGAAGACAGCATGGCTGGCCACGAAGGGATCACGCACCCCCATGATCCGCCCTTCGAGTAAGACACTGTCCCCCGGCTTGAATGTATTGCGCGCTTCGGGAATCGGCACCGGCGTACCGGATGGCGCTTCCGTCACAAACACACCCGCCATGGCCGGCGGCGGAGCAATGTTGATCAGTTCCGGCTCATTACGACTACAGGCTGCTACCAGGCAGACACACCCCAACATCATCACTGTCATCACTTTCATACTTCCTCCTTCGTCATTCTTCATTATCCCGCCGAGCGTAGTGCACTCGGCAATGGTGGTAACAAGCACCGCAATCCGGGAGGCACGGCACCGAGGACCCCAAGGGCCAATCCGGTACCGAGACCAACGCCCGCAACCTGCGGAGTCACACGCAGCACGAAGCTGCCAATTGAGAACGAAACGGTAATGCCATCCAGGAGCCAAAGCGCTGCCAGCGCTGCAACCAGCGTTCCGCAAAGACAGGCCAACGTCGACTCCTGCACCAGCGAGAACATGATTGCCCTGCGGCCGTAACCAATGGCCTGTAGTGCAGCAATCTCACGAATCCGTGGTGCGAAGGCAGCGTAAAGCGTATTCAGCCCCCCCAGAACCGCGCCCGTGGCAATTAGCAGTGCGGTCATCCAGGCCATCCCGCGTACAGGCGCATAGAAGGTCGACAGGCGAGCAAAGTAGTCACTCTCCCGTAGCGCTGCCAGCTCCAGGTCCAGGCGCTGTTTTGTAAACAGGTCCACGCTGCCGAACTCATCACCTTCCAGCCGCAACACAACACAACTGAGATTCTCGCGCAACGAAAGCGAACGCAGATCGCCGAGCGGCATCCAGATCTCAGACTCCATGACCGTGCCCGGTGCGGCGAAAACTCCCGCAACCTTCACCGAAGCGTCCTGAACAATGACGTCCTTGCCAAGTTGCAGGTCATCGACTGCAAGTCCGAGGCGGCGCCATGCCAATCGACCCACCATGATCTCACCTGATTTGGGGAACCGACCTTCCTTCAACACGACCCGTCGATGCACAAGCAGCGAACGGTGCGTCACGCCACGGACAAACGCCTGCCGGCGCTCGGTGCCTTCGACAGTAAGAAAGGTCATCTGGTGCACCTCGGGAGACACGGCGCGAACCCCCGCAACGCTCCCCACATGCGATATGGATGATTCGGCAATTCCTGCTGCCCGCTCAGCGATTTCGCTACGCAGTACGCTTTCCTCACTCCCGGCACCAAGTAGCAGGACGTTGTCGTGCGAACCAGACGCCGAGAGTACGTCGCGCATGCCGCCATTGATCGCTGCCGCAACCATGACCATCAGGACCACCAGGGCACTGCCAAGCACAGCCTGCAGCAGCCGGGTTGGATCCCGGAACAGGTTTCGTATGGCATAAGAAATAGGCAACATGGGCTAACTCCTCAGACTTTCTACAATGGGCCTACGCATGGCCACCCATGCCGGCCAAAGGGCTGCCAGCATTCCCAGCAGCAGCGCCAAACCCAGGCCATTCAGAAAGAGCACCGGATTGGGGATCAGCGATACCGTCTGTCCTTCACTGCCGAAGGTGAAGCTGCGCCAGGAAAGGAACAGCGTGGCAAGCCCGGCACCCAAAAGGCTACCGATGAAACCCAACAGGGCGCCCTCCGACACAACAAGAAACCCAACAGCCACGCCGGGGAATCCAACGGTTTGCAGAACCGCATTCTCACGCACACGCCCACGCACAACCAACAGGACGGCATTGCCGATCAGCCCCAGGACTGCCAGCACGGCACCAAGCCCGATCCAGCGTGTAAAGCCGATCAGGTCAATCAGCTCCTTTGCCGTCATCGCCAGGAAGGCCTTTTCCGGCTGAGTTGTGGTGGGATCCGTTTCACTACGGAACCGGGCATCAATAGCTGCCGCGACCGGTTCCAGGTCTTCACTCGAATCAACACGTACGTTGAACTGCGTAACCACCCCTAGCCCGTGGCGCGATGCCTGCTGCAGGAACGGAAGGTGGACATAAGCCACGCTGTTGTCCTGCGGCAGCGGGGAATCGATGATCCCACAGACCACGACGCGCACACCGACGGCTTCAAACGCATCACCTGCCTTCAGGTTGCGCTTAGCCGCGAGATGCTTGCCAACCAGGGCCCCATCATCCCGGGCTTTCCACTTCTCGTAGGAACCTTCGATGACGTTAATCTCCGGCGCGTAGCGAGACAGTTGGTCTTGTGGCACCCCACGAAACGTAATCACGTCCAGGCTGGCTCCACAGTTGTTCACGGTGATCTTAATCGGGATCACCTCCCGCACTCCGCGAATGCGACGAATTTCATCTTCGTAGAATTGCGGAAGCCGGCTTGTCTCAGGGCAAAACCGGTTCTCCCGGTAGACGACCAGGGTCGTATCGGCCGCCCGGATGCGCGTGGCTTCATCCAACGAGTGCTGCATGGTCTGAACTGTCGTGTACAGAAACATGCCGGATGCCACCCCACATAGCGTTAGCAATGTACGCACGCGGTGACGGACCAGCTGCTTGCCGGCCAGCACGATCAGTCTGAATCCCTTGACAAACATGGCTAGGCCTCTCCCTGTTCAAGCAGTCGACCCTTTTCAAGATGCAGAATACGATCCGCGGCTTCAGCCGCGCGTGGATCGTGTGTGACCATGACAATCGTCTTACCATGATCAGACGAGAGCGAGTGCAGCAACGCCAGCACGGCATCGGCGGCCTCACGGTCCAGGTCACCGGTCGGTTCATCGGCCACCAGCAGTTCCGGGGACCCGACAAGAGCACGGGCAATCGCCACCCGTTGCTCTTGTCCGCCTGACAGCTCACGTGGGAAGTGATGCATGCGGTCATCAAGCCCGACCAGCGCCAACGTACTCTCAACCCGCTCACGACGCTCTCGCCGCGAGAGGTCATCCAGAAGAAGAGGCAACTCCACGTTCTCAAACGCGGTCAGGACCGGCACCAGGTGGTAGAGCTGAAAAATGTACCCAACGTGATGCGCACGCCACCGCGCCAATCGACCGCGAGAAAGCTGCGAGATATCCTGCCCACAGACTTCCAATGATCCCTCGCTGGGAGAGTCAATGCCCGCGATAAGGTTGAGCAACGTCGTCTTCCCCGAACCAGACGGCCCCATCAATGCCAGGTGCTCTCCCACGGACACATGCAGGTCGAGAGCCTGCAACGGAGTCACAGTCCTTTCCCCTTTTCGGTAGTGCTTGGTAAGCTTATGGCAGCGAATGATACTTCTATTACTCTCGTTCATGATCTGTCTTTCTCCTGACGCGTCGACCTTCTGCAAGAGCAGCATCGCCGCCGGTAACCACGGTCTCATTGGCACGCAGCCCATCCAGCACCAGCCGGTAGCCATGAGCGTGAACGTTGGAAACTCGAATATCTCGCTTGAGGGCCCGCTGCGAAATCGCATCAACCACCCACACGGTTTGCGCTTCTGCATCACCGCCTCGCAGGGCTGCTTCCGGCACCCAAAGCCCGTGACGACCGGAGCCCTCCCCGTCGGCGGAGCCAATTTCCGGTTGGTTCCAGAACTCGACGCGACAAAGCACATCCGGCCGTAGGCGCGGATCCGGGTCGAACACAGCAACCTTGGCCTGGAGCGTGTTGCGTTGGAGATCTGCCTGGCCAACGATACGCGTCACCCGTCCGGTAAAAACCTGCCCAGGCAGCATTCCCGTTGAGATGAGCGTGGGCTGCCCCACGAAAAGCCGCCCGGCTTCCGCCAACGGCACATCAACGCGCACTTGCTGGTGCAGCGGGTCAAACAGAGAAACGATGCTGGCACTATGAGGGTCATCCATGGCGGCGCGTCGCTTCTGTCCGGGTTCCGCAAAACGTTGCAGCACGACACCATCACGGTCGGCACGGATCACCGTCCGGTCGAGCGCCAGCTGAGCGGTCTCAAGTCGCACGCGCGCAGCGGACAGCTCTGCTTCATGCCGGGCAACGGCCTGGCGGGCCGCAATTCGCTCCGTGGCGGTTGTGTCCCGCTCCGCCAGGGCCGTGATGCGCTGCCACCGATCCTCTGCTTCTTCGACCCGGGCAGCAGCTCCACGCACCTCGGCTTCAGCCAATCGCGTGGCCAACGTTGCATCAGCGGCATCAAGCCGGGCAAGTACCTGGCCGTTGGTCACGGTCTCGCCTTCTTTCACGAGCACGTCTTCGATAAACCCGTCTGTCAGAACTGCGATATTGACTGGCCAGGGATCGGGTTCAAGCCAGCCGGAGGCCTGAAAGAGCAATTCCTCGCCACCCGACGATCCAGCCGATGCGGTGGTCCCTTCCTGTTCCAGCAAGATGACGGTATCCACCTCGACGGGAACTGCTCGACTCAACTGGTCACGAAAGACAAGCGCCAGTACGGCGAGAATGCCGCCCAAAAGGGCAAGGCTGAAAAGTACCGTCTTCCATTTGCTCCGACTATGCCCGCGTGATTTGCTCGAAAGATGCGCGGGTACATCATCTGATTTTTCACTGTCCATTTCTTGAGATCCTGTGGTTGCTGCGGCGAATGGCGTTATCCACCGCAGTTTTCAAATGAGATACTGAAGGAATGGAGGGGTATCAGACGCGCAGAACGATACTGCGCTTGGCCACGAGGGCGGCAGAGAGTCGTAGGTCGACTCCTGGAGGCTGGATCATACGAGGTTGCGCATGATCAGGAAGGGAAGAAACAACGACAGGGCACGTTGCTAACAGATCAGAGACTTGCGTCGCGTTCACAGATTGCTTCTCGAGGATGTATTCAGAAGCGTCCAGAGTAAGCTGGACATCAATGCATGTGTCACAGCAATGACAGTTGGTCACACGGACCAACGCTTCAGGTCGTGCGGAGCGTTGTTGCGTACCGTCACGGTCGCCACAGTAACCGTCATGGGCCACCTCGATAGCGACATGCCCATCGCTGCCAATACACAGCACAACACCAGACAGCCCTGACACCAGAATGGTTACCGCCATCCAGCTCAGAACAAGCAGTCTCACTGTTGTCTGTAGTCCCTTCATCTATACAACGATACCAAGTTATTCTGCTTATAGTCAATACTCCCAACGCGTAGCGTTTTGCGATGCTACCATCACGACCCCCAGAACTCAGAGGCCGGCCAACCCCCGGCATCGTACCGCCGCCGGATTATCCACCGGTGAAACTCTCTTCCTTGCTCTCTACTTGCTCTAGGCATACAGGCGAGACGCCTGTGCCACGGCAGGGGCATCATCGCCCCCAACGCTTCGTCGAGGAGCCAACGTGGCACGGGCGTCCCGCCCGTAAGCCAAGAGCAAGTTCTGGAGCAAAACAGGTGAGTTCCAGGTCAGCCCCGCCCCCGAGCGCGCTCGGACTAATCAGGGATGAAACTCTCTTCGTAGGCCGGGAAAGAATTCTCGGCCGTAGGCTGGGGCGGGAGTAGGCGGGAAGAGTTCCCGCCCTACATTCAGAGGTGAAGACCCCAAGAAGACGGGGAAGTTTCAGACCTTGATCTCGGCAAATGACTCACGGCTCTGAGGTTCGCAGACAGCTGTCGTGGATGTATCACCCGCAGACAGTTCGACAGTCACGGCAACATCGCCACCACAGTATGCGGCTATCACCTTGGCCGAGAGGAGGCCATCGCATTCCGCGTCCTTCTGACCACGCAGCAACCCCGATGGCCCGCTAACGCTCACAGGCTCGAGACGCACGTCACCGTCGCGCCCCATGCGTTCAAGGTGCTCACACTCCTCCTTGTTGCGACCAAGGACGAGTTTGGCTCCAGAGGGAAGACGGAAATGGCGGCCGATCTTGAGCAATGCGACATCAGACATCTCAAGCCCACCCGTAAAGTCGATATGCTCGCGAAGTCGCGCAGAGAAATGCTTGTCCGTTAACAGGCAGCCACCCGCAGGACAGGGGTAATCGCCAATATGGAGCTTCTCTGCCAGGTCCATCTGGGGCCTGCGGCCACGCCCCTGGATAGCGAGAAGGCTCTCGCGCGGCACCCAGCCTTCCTTCTCGGGGATCGTTGGTGGCATATGTTGCGCGCAAAGCGGCCTCACAATCAGACCTTCCAACTCCGTCTCCCGCTCAATGATCTTCAACTTGTCACTGAGCTGCGACATCGGCCGCTGCCCGATCACCTCGCCGGTCATGATAAAGGAAGCGCCTTCATCCTCCATCATCTGTTTCGCCTTGCGGAACATCATGATGCGACAGTCCAGGCAGGCATTCATGCCGCTGCCACGGCCGTGTTTTGGATCTACTACGATATCCATGTAGGCGGAGCCCAACCCCACGGTTGAGAATCGGATTCCCAGTTCGTCGGCAATCTTCTGGGCATAGTGGATACAGCCTCCCGAGCCACGATTACACATACAGAAGGGCCCCGTGAAGTGTACACCGATGATCTCAATTCCCATGTCGTGGAGCATCCGTACAGCCAAGTTGCTGTCCAGTCCCCCCGACATCAGGGCAATGGCTTTGCGCTGACTCATCTTTTTCTCCGAACCTTTCCCGTACGCTCTCGGCGCATCCCTATTCACTGTTCTTCTTCACAACGATACGCCAATGACCGTCTTCAAGATCCGTCGTCTCGACAATCTCCTGCCCCTCCCCTTTCAGGCTCGCCGGTACGTTCTGAACCGGTTCGCCGGCATCCAGCACAATCGCCAGGGAGGACCCCACATCCATGGTCTCAAGCCTCAGCTTCGCCTTGACGAAATTCATCGGACAAGCAACGCCGCGGAGATCCAGCTCGGGGACGTTGGCCAGCGGCGCCGCTGCCTGCTCGTCATCGACTACGGCCTGCCTGCTTGCTTGCGCCGTCTCCGGAGCTTGCAGCATGGGCTGACCGCCGTCGGAATCCTCTGGCGGATGAAACGCCAGGTTGCCATCAAGGGTCGAGTACAATAGCTCAACGCGTTCGAGCAGGGAGGAAACATAATCCTCATACCCATCAAACGCATCCTGCCACCCTTGTATATAGCCGCGCGCTCGTGTCAGCAGTGCGCTGAACTCCTCTGCGACAAGCCCCGTATCAACGAACTGCGCCTCGAACTCCCGCAGAACCGAATCCGGATCCTGCACGTCGACGCCGCGTGTAATCAGCAGTGCCCTGGCGGCAGGCAGAAGTATATCGAAAGGCTCGGTGGCCTTGCGCGCAGCGGCCAAGTCAGCCTGGATAACCTCGAAAACCCCGGACCCGCACTCTCCTGCCCCGCGACCGGCCAGCGAGAACTCCTCGTCGGCACCAAAGTCCCGATAGAAGTCAGGCTGCTCATCGTGAGACGGCGTTGCCGCGTACCCCGCAACGATCTCCCCCAGGTGCGCTTTATCCGTCCGGTCGAAATAGTCGGAAAACGTCTCGTCATTCCGGCGGTTGGCTTCAAAATCCAGAGCAAACGCCCGCATCAGATCGGGTAACGCTCGCGCTGGCACCTCGCCCGCCGCGGCGCCAAGTCGCGCACCAGTCACATCGCATCGACCACCAAGCGTAACACGGTAGGCCGGCACCAGGCGTCCTTCCGATCGCCGTGCAGCGCCAGAGAGACCTATCGGACCAATCGGCTGGTGCCCGCAAGCATTGGGGCATCCATTGATGTAGACCTCCATCGTGTTGAGCGTATCAGGACTCACGTCACTCGCGTCCAACGCATCGGCACAGGCGCGAGCCGCACCGCGTGCAAGACATAGCCCCAGGCGACAGGTCGACGCCCCGGCACAAGCCACAAAGCGTTCCAACGCGACCGGCGCGACCACGTCAGTCTCAAGCGTCTGCAGTTCTGCCATCAGCGCCGGAAGATCATCAATCTTCACGGAACGGATCACCAGGTTCTGGGAGCGCATCGTGCGTGGGCCTTGCTCCTCGCTGAACTTCGCGGCGATATCACCGATGCGCGCGAACTCCCCGGCGGGCACAAACCCGAGGGGCAGATGCAACGGAACGGACACGAGCCCATCCTGCCGCTGCCGTACAGCCCATGCATCACCAAACTGTTCCTTCTGCGGCACGGATGCCGGTGCCGTCTCGGCGGCTTCGTGCAGCATAACATCGCCACACCATTCGGGCACTCCCTCGGCCGTCACGGCGTCCATCAACTCGGCGAATTGCTGCTTGATGGCCGCCAGCCCGAGGCGCTCGAACACATAACGCAATCGTGCCCGGTTCTTGTTGGTGCGATCTCCATGCTTGTCGAAGAGTCGTCTGATGGACTCGGCAATGCGAATCACCTGCGTCGCAGGCGTCCACGAGAGCAACTCGTCGCCGACACGGGAGTTGCCGCCCATGCCGCCCCCGGCAATCACACGAAAACCGGGCACGCCGTCGCGGACCTCCGCAACGAACCCCAAATCGGACACCTGCGCCAGGGCGCAATCCGCCGCGCAACCACTGAAGGCAATCTTGTACTTACGCGGCAGATTGTAGCTCCCAATCAGTGGAATCAGATACTCGGTCACCGCGTGGGCAAATGGCGTGACATCGAAGCTCTCGTGAGGACAGATTCCCGCGTAGGGACACGCCGTGATATTCCGCACCGTATTTCCGCCACCGCCCTTGCTGGTAAGTCCAACGGCCATCAGCCGCCGCATAATGGTGGGTGTGTCTGCAATGGAAATCCCATGCAGCTGAACGTCCTGGCGGGTCGTTACATGCAGCAGGCCGTTGCCGAACTCCGTGCTCAATGCCGCCAGCTCCCGCGCCTGTTCGTTGGCCAAGGCACCGCCGGCCACGCGGACACGGACCATGTAAGTCCCGTCCTGGCGCTGTTCGTAAACGCCACGAGGCACACGCTTGGCTTTGAAGACACCAACGGGTATCTCCTCGGCTTCGAAACGTTTAACGTCCTGCGCATAGGTTTCGATGTCGGCGGCAAGATCTTCTGGTAGGTGATAGAAAGGCTCACTCATCTGTGTGTGCTCCAAGGGGTCGTCGTCTGTTTATACAATCTCAATCTCAACCGGAGTCGGTACTCCGTCAGCAACCGTAAAGCCTTTGATGTCGGGATTCTCCGGATCAGCCAGCGATACGATCACGTAAACAACATTCGGCGTGTAGGCCATGCGCAAGTCTTCCTCCGACATGCGAGCGGGCGTTACCGGATGACTGTGCCAGATCGCCAGCATACGCAGTCCTCTGGAACGCATATCCTTGACGACCGCAAACTGCTCCTCCGGAGCCATGTTGTAGTGCTCGGCGGCCGCATCGGTATTCACGAGCTCATAGAACTGCTCAACCGCATCGTCCACGCCACCAAGCAGACCACATGCCTCAATCGGCGCTACGGCGCGGGCCGCCGTCACCATCGCGTCATACACATCGCGGGGGATCGTCAGTTTCATCGTCCTGCCAGGTCGCAGACGGCCTGCTCCTCATCCTTCAATTCCGTAATACTGGGATGCTCCCCGCACAGCGGGCACTTAGCGTTACGCTTCAGCCCCACTTTTCTGAAATTCGTCTTCAGCGCGTTGTAGACCAACAGGCTATCCGTAAGCAGATCGCCCTTCCCCAGCAGATACTTGACGGCCTCGGTCGCTTGAAGTGTGCCGATAACGCCGGCCAGCACGCCCAACACCCCCGCCTGCGAACAGGAAGGAACCGCGCCCTTCGGGGGCGGCGCATCAAACACGCAGCGATAGCAAGCGCTCTCGCCCGGAAGCACGCTCATGATCTGCCCGTCGAAGCGGAGAATCCCCGCATGTGAATACGGCGTGCCAGAGAAATGGCAGGCGTCTGCAACGAGGAATTTCGACGGAAAGTTGTCCGTGCCATCAATGACGAAGTCGTAGTCCGCCAGGATCTCAAGGGCATTGGCTGCCGTCAGACGGTCATGGTACGTGACCACGTTCACATCCGGGTTGATTGCACGCATCTTCTCCGCAGCCGAATCCACCTTGGGCTGGCCCAGGTTGGCCGTGAAGTGAATCACCTGCCGCTGCAGGTTCGTCACGTCAACCACGTCGGCATCAATCACGCCGATAGTGCCGATGCCGGCTGCAGCCAGGTAGAGACCCGCAGGGGATCCCAATCCACCGGCGCCAACCAACAACACCTTGCCCGCAAGCAGCTTCTCCTGGCCCTTGCCGCCGACCTCGGAGAGAATGATATGCCGCGAGTACCGTTCAATTTGCGCTTCCGTCAGATTCACGCTCTGCCACCCCCCATGAAGTAGAGGAACTCCACCTTATCCGCTTCTTTGACCGTCGTGTCGCCAAAGTCACTGCGACTCAGGATCTCGCCATTCAGTTCAACACTCACCATGTCCGGCTGCTCAACATCGTGCTCAGCCAGCAACGCAGTGACCGTGATTTCCCCGCTGATTTCCGCTGCCTCACCATTAATCTGTATCTTCATGCTGCTCTCCTTCTCATGTCGCCATACGCTTCAGAGCCTGCGTGATGTCCTCGCGGATATCATCCACATGCTCAATTCCAATTGAAACTCGAACCAAATCGTCTGTGACCCCCATCGCCTCTCTCTCGGCATCGTTAGCCTCGCGACAGAATGTCGATGCCGGATGAACGATGAGACTCTTGGCATCGCCCAGGTTGGCCAGGTTCTGGGCATGCTTGAGGGCATTGATGAACGTGAAACACCGCTGCTTTGTGCCCAACCGCAACGTCAGTAGGCCGCCATACATGCCACCAAACTGCCGCGTGGCGACATCGTGGTTCGGATGCGCCTCCAAGCCCGGATAGCCAACATGTTCAACGTTCGAATCCGCATTGAGGTCCTCGGCCACAGCGGCGGCATTGGAACAGTGCCGCTCCATGCGCAACGCCAGCGACTCCATGCCGATCGACATCAGGAACGCATTGAAGGGCGAGAAACAGCAGCCCAGATCACGATGCACGCGATTGCGCAGGCTGGCCACAAAAGCAAACTGCCGCACCCGGTCATAGTACTCCTTGAGATGCGTGTATCTTGGGTTATCCCAATCAAAGGTGCCGCAATCCACGATCGTGCCGCCAATAGCATTGCCGTGCCCGTTGATGTACTTCGACGTCGAATGGACGACGATATCGGCGCCCAGTTCTTTCGGACGGCACAGCACCGGCGTCGTCACCGTGTTGTCGACCACCAGGACGATCCCGTGCTCTCTGGCCACCGCCGCAATGGCGCTGATATCCGGCACATCCAGTTTCGGATTGCCGATCGTCTCGACGAAAATCAGTCGCGTCCGGTCCGTGATCGCTTGACGATAGGCCTCCACATCGGTCGTTTCGACGAACCGCGTTGTAATGCCATAGCGTGTCAGCGTGTGTGAAAATAGCGAGTACGTGCCACCGAAGATACTGTTGCCGGAGACAATCTCATCGCCGCTTCCCGCCAGCGCCAACGCCACCGTGCTGATCGCCGCCATGCCCGAGGCACATGCGACCGACGCAAGCCCATCCTCTAATGTCGTCATCCGTTTCTCAAAACGGTCAAGTGTGGGGTTGTTAATGCGGCTATAGACAAACCCCGGTGCGCGCCCTGCAAAGACCGCCTCGAGGTCCTCTGCCGACTCGTAGGCATACGCCGAACTCTGGAAGATCGGTGACACCGTGGCTCCCGTCTTCTCCTCCGGAGCATACGCCCCATGCAGCAGTTTTGTCTCTAAATGCACGTACATCTCCCTTCCCAGGAGGTGAAATCACGCCACAGCCAGCGGCTGCAGAACAACAGATTCAGACCATCACCCGAAAGAAACACAAGAATGGTGATCGTTTTGCTACTGTATCCATACAGAACCGGCATGTCAATGCTGAGAAGGGAAAATCGCGAGCTTGTTCAGAGTCTCTTCAGCTCACGGCCCGCAACGCGCCAGACATCACCCATGGAAGGAATTGTACAACGGCCCTCACAAACCGCCCGAGGCCGCCCGTCAGCTTGCCGCCATCAGAACGCAATCACGTAGTTGAACTTCACGGTATATACGTCTTCGGCACCGTCTGCGGAGGAAGTAGAGACCCAACCTTCGAACACAAGATCCAACGGCAGTTCGTGCAGCAATCCCGCGCTGGCAAGCCACTCATCGCCGCCATCGATCTGCCGCACATCAGCTCGCAAAACCAGGCCTCGCGACTGCAATTTGAGAGTCCTATCGAGGCCCGCGAACAGACTGTTGTTATCCTTCTGGAAACTATAGCCCAAACTCAAACGCGCAACGCCGAGGTCAAGACCTGAAACCAGATAGGGATCGGCCTCCCCCGCCTCATCTCGATCATCAGAGACGTTCGCCACGCCAACGAGCATGGCGTAGCAAGGCTCATCGCCCGGCAGAGGCAGTCGCCATTTGGCCTGCCCGGTCAGCGGCCCGCTATCGCCTGAATCAACTCTCGAGTCGAGTCCGACCTCAACACCTGCCGGCAAGCCGTACTTCAGGCCGGCCACGTACGCGGGCCCCGCGCCGCTCATGTAATTACCCCACGTCTGCAGCACCAACACATTTCGCGGTGCTACATCTACAGTCGGGATATTGTTAAGTCCCGATGGCGAGGCCCAGGCCATCCCGCATACCATAATGCTCAATCCGCCTGCTGCAACGCCCATCCACTTGTTTCGTCTCACTGTCTTACGCATACCGTATCACTCCTTCTCTTGACTGTTGTCTGCTACCTCGCGCCGGCCTCTCTTAAACTCCGTAAGACTGGCGCCGAGCGAGCGCGCCAGCTCGGGCAGTCTCTTGGCCCCGAACAAAAACACCAGAATCAGCAGTATGATTCCGATTTCACCGATTCCCGGCATGCCACCGGTAAAGAATGCGAATACCATCACACGACCCCCGTTACGTTACGAAGTCCCAGCAGCTCATGCCGGTTGCTTCAGATGCTTGCCCTCAGCAAAAAGCCCATCATGAGTTGCCTCTAGCCCCCAATTGCAGCCATGGAGACAGGCTGCTCAAAATGGATGTCCGATCGCTTGCACTGTAGTGCCGTCCGCACGGTCGCAGCCAGTGAACCACCGTGACGGCCCTGCAACAGCGGGCGAATGTTGTGCCCTTCCCTGCGAGCCAGGCATCCCATCAAGCGACCATCGGCCGTTAGCCGCAGCCTTGAGCAATCAGAGCAGAAGCGGTCGCTGCACGGCGAAATGAATCCAACCACGCCTTCGCTGCCATCTTGTCCCCTTACGTGGTAACGCTTAGCCGACGCCCCGGGAACACGCGGAAGGGCTGCGAGTTCGAACGCGGTCGCCAACGTCTGACGCACGGCTGTCGTTGAAACAAACCTCTGCTCGAACAGTGCCGCGCCGTACCCAATCGGCATGAGCTCAAGGAACCTGACCTCGCAGCCGCGGCGCAAAGCAAACCAGAGTACGTCACACACTTCGTGATCATTGATCCCCCGCATGACCACCATGTTCAACTTGACCGGGCGCAAGTTAGCCCGGAGAGCGGCGTCGATTCCTCCAATGTTGCTCCCGACACCATCACGCCGAGTAATACGACGGAACGTATCCCGATTAAGCGAGTCGAGGCTGATGTTCACTCGCTGCAAACCCGCAGCGCTCAGGTCATCCGCCATTGCCCCCAGCAGTTGCGCATTTGTCGTCATACTGAGGTCGGGGACACCGAGTTCCGAAAGCCGTGCGACCAGATCCACGATGCCCTTGCGAGCCAACGGATCCCCGCCAGTCAAACGAACCTTCTGGATCGCGTATGACGCCCGAAGCTGGTCCACAAAGGTCCGAATTTCATCAAAACTGAGTACATCCTGATGTTTGCAGGATGGCACGCCCTCGGCTGGCATACAATAGCGGCAGCGAAGCTGGCAGCGATCCGTCACCGAGATCCGCAACGAGACAGGGGGCCTGCGGATGGGTGCGATCATAGTCATCTCCTTTCCAATGCGAGACCACGGACCCTGAATGGCGTGTGGTACTCACGGGAGGTGTGATCATTTCCTTTCACACCCTATCGGCCCGCACCTCGTAGGCCTGACTCAGGCCGTTAGACGCATGGGCTCGGAGGCTTCTCATTGCGACGACTCTTGCCTCTGACAAATATATCTCAGCAGATTTCCCGGGGCCGATACAACCTACCCCGGGATGATCAGGACGGGCTGCCAGACGCAGCCCGTCCCGTCGCCGACAATGCCTTTAGAATTTTGCTCTGACACCAAAGAGGATCGAATCCTCAATCGAGTTTTTGGCAACCTTCAGATCCTTGGCGTCCTTCATGTCACCCGAGTTGAAGTTCGAGTACTCCACCATCAGCTCATAGTTTTTGGTTGGGCTGTACTTGACCCCCGCAGACCAGAATTCCGTTTCCACGTCGTCTGTCGTGTCTTCGTCGATAATCTCCAGCCGGCCCCATATAGCCGTCTTCTCAATCGCGTTGCACTCAACACCGAGCGTGACGAGGCTGGGGTCATAACCGGGATAGCCCTTCAGGCTACTGAATGAGATATACTCTGCGTTGATGTTCCCAATGCCTTTGACCTTGTAGACCGCACCAGCCCCCCAGCGGGTTTCATCTTCCATTGCCGAAACCGTCGTGACGCCAGTATCGTCGTCTGTAGCCTCGGTATCGGAATACGATTCGGACGCACCCGAAATCTTAACGGTTAGATTCTTGATGAGCTTATCGATCGTGAGTTTTGCGGTGTAGTTGTCGCCAGCCTCGTTTGTCGCCAGGGTCTCATCGTCATCGGTATGCCGATGCTGATAGGCCGCAGCGGCAATGTTGCCCACGCAGGGAATATCAACGATTCCGTGGAATCCCCAGACCTTGTCGATTTCGAACTGATGGGCGACCGAATCGTTCAGGTACTTGTCGTAGTCCAGGCCGAAGGGCATTTCGTCTTTGCCAAAGATCAGCGTTACGCATGAATCGCCGATGTGCTTCGCCGTGAAGTTCGCTTCTTCAACGGCTTTTGCGCTGACAGTCGTCCCATCGCGCGATTCGATGTCTGCTGCATCCAGCTTGAGTTTGGCGGCGAGGTCGTTCTCGAACTTGGCGCCAAAATCAAGATAGAACTGATTCGACTTGAACTTATCATCATCACCCGTGCCGCCAACGTTCTTGCTATTCTCGTAAAACAGCTCAAGGTTCGCCTTAAGTGACAATTCCGGGATCTTCGTTTCCTCTGCTGCGTTGGTCATGGAAACGACCATGCACAGCACCACACCGATAGCCACAGCTCTTGTTAAACCACTCATTCGTCTTACCCCCCTCACGTTATTTGGAACACCACAGCAACAGGTTCTGCTCCATGATCCAGCATGTCGCAGATGTATCAATTTCCGTTCCTACCCTCCTCCCTGTACTCTTCTTCGCACAGTTGCCAATGTTCACCCTTCTTTCTGCAATTGGTGTCCGTGGCCGATAACGGTCGATGCACAGTCGGCAAGCGCTGAATAGAAGGCGTTGTCTGTGCCATGCCTCATCTTGTCGCAGAACTCAGGGACCCATGGACAAAGCAGAGCATCTGCAAAAGACCGCTGCTTGGCGGCGTAGGCCGCCGCCGTCTGCGGATCTGAGCTCTCGAGCGCAGCTATCTCCTTACAGATCAGATAGCTCATAAACTCCAACTCGATAGCAATGTGATCCGGCAGGTCTTTGCAGTCGTCACTCCTGGCGAGCCCCTCCTGCTCATACCATTTGATGACGTCCATCGTGGAGTCCCCCATGACTCGCCTGCCTTCATCAAGATACACTGACCCATATGGCGCGGCCGCCAGGGCAAAGGGGCCTACGAACAGTTTTGCATAAGCGATCTTCAACTGCTCATCGGTGTAGCGCGCCAACCCGCTTTCCATATCATCAACGCACGCCGCCGCCTCCGGGCAAACCGCACTGAGACACTCACGCAAGTTGTCAAGAACGTCTTCTGCCGCCAGAAGCTCCTTCTCAGGCTCATAGAAACAGGCCGCGAGAAGTCTCAATCCGTTTTCCTGTCGCTTCTTACTGGCGACTTTCTCGTTCTCTGAATTGCTCATATCGGTGCCTCATCTGAGGCTGGTGACGAGATCTCGTTTCGCCGCTCACCACCAGCCAGCGCTCAGAACGCCCTGTACCGCGTCCTCAGGCCTTCTTGTAATCCCTGATATAGAAGACATTCGGCCCGGTGCCCTTTTCGCCATCCGCCAGCACGCCGCCCTTGTTGTCTTTCAGCCTTGTGGCTTTATGCTTCTTGAGGAGCTTACTGACATCACTGTCCGGATCGTTCCTGTCACCAAAAATGCGAGCATTGGCAGGACATGACACCACGCAGTAAGGATCTTCGCCGTTTCTCACTCGATGGATGCAGAACGTGCACTTCTCAACCCAACCATCCTTACGGACGTCCGCCAGCTTGCCCCGGCCACGCGATTTCTGCCCCTCCTCAGGCGATTTGCGATCCTTGAACTCATAGGCATGCTTTGACGGCGGGGTGGCTCCCGCTTTCTCTGCGATCTCAGCCCCGGAGCACGTTACACCAGCAATTGCCGCGCTCTGGTCGTGCGAGGCGGCATGTGTCTCGTCACCGACTTCATTGAAGCTTATTACCGTATAGCCGGCGCCGTCCTTCTCAACATCTTCAGAGCTGTAGGGACATCCGTCCGCCTTGAAGCACTTCCTGCACTGAATGCAGTACCGTTGATTGTACATGGTAATGCCATCTTCAGTCTTGTACAGCGCTCTCGGCTCAGGACAGCCCTCAAGGCATTTCGGGTCATCACAGTGATTGCAGAGCACGGGACGATTGACGTATTCGACGTTCGGAAACTTACCTTTCGCCTCAATACTGAAATCGGCCCAGTTGAAGGTCTGCCCCTTGGCTCTCGCCTGTGTGTTGTTCTCCGTCTTGCAGGCCATGGCGCAGGCACCGCAGCCCACGCACTTCTGCAGATCAATTACCATTGCGTATTGTTTCGTAGCCATAATATACAGGTCCTTTCACTTAGATCTTGGCTATTTTGACGCCTGTGAACCCGCCGTTTCTCACCGTACTGCCACTAAGCCGCTCATAGTCATCAGGCATCAACATATTGTTGTTGCCTCCTCTCGGCAGCGCTTTGCTGAAATCTCCGGCGGCGACACGACCATATGCCCAGTGTCCCTGCCCGTAGCATTTAGCCACCGTGCCTGGACGGATGCCCTCCCAGAGCTTGGCCTTCACTTCGATGGTCGCATTGACAGACGTGACCTTGATCGCGTCACCGTCCTTGAGGCCCAGCTTCGCCGCATCATCCGGGTTGATCTGCAACACGTCGTCCCAGCTCTTGTCGCCCACATCCAGTTTCTTGAACTCATGGTACCATGGACAGTTCTGGCTTCGCCCCTCCCTGTTCAGTTTGGATTTGAAGTCAATGAACGTGAAGGGGTACTCCTCGAGACTGCCATGCCGGAAGGGCGACTCGTAGTGCGGCACAAAGGCCTTCTCTCCGCGCGCTTCGTAGTTGGTAATCTCCAGGATATCGTCGACCGTCGTCTCGTACTTGTCAGCATGAGATGTCAGGGCCTTCTTCAAGGTCTCGGAATAGAACTCGAACTTGTGAGTCGCCGTTTTGAAGTGACCGCCCCAACGTTTCTTGTATGCGTAGGGCGAGGAATTCCACATCCCCCGCGCCTTGAACGCTTCCCATCCGTCGATCTTGTCACCGCCAACGTCTGCCTTGCCGTCCCACAGAGGCGCGGTCATGATCTTCAACGAATGCTCCGTGAATTCCAGCCCGTTGGTGGGCTCCTTGCCCGTCTCCGGGTCCTTGAACTCCTTCGTGAAGTAGTCAAGGAGGTTGGGGAATCCCCTCTCCTTCAGCTTCTCGGCAATCAGCCACGGGATCTCGGTTTCATCCATCTTGGCGTCCCACATGGGCTTGACCACCGGCTGAATCAGCGTTGCCGTGGCATAGCGGTTCGCCTTGGTTTTGACGAATCCAAGTTTCTCGAACGTGGTGATGCGAGCCGGCAACACAACATCAGCGAACTGAGTCATCTCAGATGCATTGCACGTGATATCGGCAAAGAACGGAAGCTGAGCCATCGCCTCTTCCCAACGCTGTGCGCCGGTGTTCGAGAAGACGAAGTTGTTCATGTAGGCAATCGCCACCTGGATGTCATACGGATCCTTCGCCAGCATGGCGTTAGCCGTATTGTTGGTGACCACGGCGCTGCCTGGCTTCCCCTTTTTCACGGCCGGAAACATCTTATACCCACGCTGATCGATCTTCTTCTGCTTGGTATTCGTCTGCGATAGCTCGTCCTGGTACTTGGAATAGCTTGGTATCTTGTTTACGGGAATACTCGCACTCGCAAGCACGCCGCCTTCGTGGTCAATACAACCGACGAGGCCATTCAACGCATGTACGGCCATCGCGGAGTAACCACCCCTGACGTGCATCGCAGCACCAGGCCCCATCCAGACGATGGCGTTCGGAGCCGCTTTCGCCAGCCCGATTGCCACGCGCACAATCTGCTCGGTGGGTATGAGCGTGAGCGTCGACGCCCATTCAGGCGTCTTGTCCTTGAGCTCCAAGTTCCACCATTTTACGACGCCATTGGTTTCCTTCTCATCAAAAGCGGTCTCATCAACTTCGACACCAGCCTTGAAGAGATTCTTCTTGTCCTTGAAGTCGCCAACGAATTCGCGACTCCAGAGGCCATTGACGAGGATGGTGTGGGCCAACGCCGAAGCGAGTGCCCCGTCTTCGCCGGGTTTAACCGGCAGCCATTCCTGTGCTTTCGTCGAGGACGAACTCAACTTCGGATCCACAACAGCGACCGTAGCCTGGTCGAGCATGTCGCCGAAACGTTTGATTGTCGCGGGGATCATTCTGTTGCTGCTAACCGGGTCGCAGCCCCAGAATATAGCATACTTTGTCTTGGACAGATCGTAGTCCCTGTAGCTCCAGTTCCCGGCCGTATAGAACGAGCCGAACTTCTCGGCCTCAGCGCAAATCGCGCTGTGCGATATCCCGTTAGGCGAGCCGAACACCTTTGGCAGTGCGCCGTAGAGCGTGTCGCGCATGTAGGAGTACCGGCCACGCAGGAGCAGGAACTTGTGTGTTTCACCACGCTTGCGGAGCGCCATCATTTTATCTGCAATCGTATCAAGCGCTTCGTCCCAGGAAATTGGAACAAACTTGGGATCGACCCCTTTGCCCTTCTTCGGGTTCGTGCGTTTCATCGGGGTCTTGATCCTGTCGGGATCGTAGAGCTCCTGCAGTCCAATGTGCGCCTTCGGGCACAGGACTCCCTCATTCTGCTTCGAATGGCGATTTCCCCTGATCTTCACGGCTCTGCCATCCTGCACAAAGACCTCAGCCGGGCACCATGTGGTGCATCCCTGGCAGGAGGTCGGCATCCAACTGCCGACAATGTCCGTCGCTCCGCGCTCAGAAACAGCCAATGCGCTCAGCGCAGGACCATAAACGACAGCTACGCCGCCTGCAGCCGAAGTCAACTTCATGAACCCTCTTCTCGATAGTCTCATCTTGCCTTCTCCTTGTGTTTCAGCGTCCGCGCACGCATGTGGCGTCCTGTGCCCCGGAATGCCCGTTCCCAGCCGTCAGTCAATTCACTCCTCCTCGAGTTCCACAATCGCATCTTCGAAATACTCAATCGCAATATCCAGAAGCAGGGCGGCGTACTTCTTGTTGTGAACCCCGCCGCCGGCACGGACAATCCCAAGATTTGTCCGTCCATTCTTAATCAACGTTTCAGCCTTCTCGATGGCCGAGGCAGACCGCTTGCCCTTCGCCTGTGCCAGAGCGTCAACGGCTGCGGCTTCATACTCAACGGCTTCCTCCAGGATCTCCTCCACATCGCTTTTCCACTTCTTGATGAGGGCGCCTTCCTTCTCGGAGTGGCAGTTCACGCAGACACTGGCCGTGGCGAGCTTCTTCGTTCTGCCCTTGGCATCAAAGGCGTCCACAATGTGACAGGCAAGACACCCCATCTCGACATCGTGGTGCTTGATTGGCATAGGCGTGTCCAAGCCCTTGCCTCCTGTGCCTGAGATCAGCAACCGCTTGTTTTGATGCGGGGTGGCATGGCACGCCTTACAGTCGCTCAGCGAAGCGTCGAAGTGGTCAAAGCCCTCAGGAGCCTTGCCGTGTTCGATAATCTCGTGGCAGCTGAAACAGCTGGCCGTCTGGGGCGCTACATGCTTTTCGTGCATCAGCTCTGCGTCACAAGCGTCCTTCATGATTTCCTGATCGTATTCGTGGCACTCCAGGCAGCGCTGCTCCCGCATTACGCCGGTTCCCCTGACTTGGTGGAGATGGCAACTCGCGCAGGCGACCCCTCTTTGCTCAAGGATCTTGTGCGTGACAAGCTCCTCGCCGTCCGAAGCATCATCCCTGAAAGGCTTCTCCGGGACCGTGTGGCACAATGAGCATGCGGCCTGCTCCTCGTTCATCTCCACGTTCTTGAAGTGACACAAATGGCAGGTCTTCGCCGCGACCTCCATGTGGTGATCTGCAGTCTCGTGGCGGTGACAGATGCTGCAATGCTTCTCCTGACCCGCCATCCAGTTGTCCTCTTTGAAATGTGCTTTATGCACGAATGGGACGGTTGATTCAGACCCGTCCTTTCGCGTGTAAGAGGCAAATGTGAGCCGATTGGTCATCCACTGCCCTGCTTCGGCGTCCTCGTCAGTGGAATGGCAACCGGATGCCGTGCAGCTGCCATCATTGACAAGCGCTGCTTTCTGGACCGTACTCGCGCTGGTCCCAAGGTATGAGAAGAGCTGTCCAAGGCCCTTGAACTTGGCTCTCAACGTATGATGCTCGCCCGGCGGATAGTGACAATCCACGCACGTCACCCCCTCTTCGGCGTGCTCCGACTTTGCCCACGTCGCATGATAACTGTCCATGATATGACAGCTTCCACAGAAGGTAGGGCGCGAGGTCGAATACTCAGCCCCGCAAACGAGGATCACCAGGAAGAGGACCACGCCCCCGATGAACAGCAACCAGCGGCGCCGAATTCTGTCGAGCCATATCACCACCCGACGGCCAACGGGGCCGATGGGCGGCACCTCAACGTTTCTGCTCTGAGAGTCTTTCTTCATATCAGTATGACATCCTGTTGCGTCTGGTTGACGGCGGGAGAGAGCCCTATCCTGCTCCTATGGCAAAACGAAGGTCCGATGGCGTTGTGCAACGCATCCATCAGGCACTCCCAGGAGGCCGACCGCTCAATAAAAGTATGTACGGACCTCCACAGCCGGTCCATTCGCGACGCCATGCCGACCCTCAGCCCCATGGCAGTGCCCATTGCGCTGACGACGATCACCGGCGTATCCCGCGTTGCCGGGTCGCTTCTCAGTTCGGAAAGAACCTGCAGTCCCTCCGAGCCGCCGGGCTTCATGACGTCGAGTACGATGAGATCGGGCTTCACATTCTTAGCCGTGCGCACAGCGTCTGCCCCGCACGTCGCCGCAAGCACGGGATACTCCGAGCCAACCGCACGACAAGTCGCTGCGAGCCACTGCGGGTTACCATCGACAACAAGAACCGTCCGAGGCCGTGGTCTCTGTGGCATGTACGCGGCACTCATGCGAACCTCCAACATCATATTTGCAGTGACAACACCCTGTCCTATCGTGTCCAATTGTCGCATGGGCTTGGCAAGTCCGCATCCGCCTGAAATGCGGGTTTTCTGACAAAACCGCATCCGTACAAAATACGGACAGGGAGGGAAGGAGGGGGGGGCGGCAACAGGGGCGCACGTGTGGCGGCTAGCAGGAGCGACGGCTCTACTGCAAGGGCGTGAACAGCCCGTTCCGCATGGCGAAGGAAACGAGCTCAGCGCGGCTCGAAACCTGAAGCTTGCCCATAATGTGTTCCCGGTGGGACTGAACCGTTCGCACCGAGATGCTCAGCAGCGTGGCAATCTCTGCATTCGTGTGCCCGTGGGCAAGCAATCGGCAGACTTCACGCTCCCGCGAGGTGAGAGAGGCCAACTCGGGATCACGATCAAGTTTGCGCTCGGTACCCGCAAAAGCGGATACCGCGTTCTCAACAACAGCCTTGTCCCAGTAGACGCCGCCATCGCCAACACGCTGAATCGCTTCAAGTAGCTCATCACCGGTCGATCGCTTGAGAACAAACCCCTTTACACCCAGCCGGATCATGTCCTGCGCGTAATACTCCTCCTGGTGCATGGTCAGGACGATGACCTTGAGATCCGGTGACTGTTTCAGTGCCTGTCGCGCCACAACGATGCCGGACATGTCAGGTAGGCTGATATCGAGAAGTAGGAGATCAGGGCTGCAGGCACTCAACTGATCCAGGGTCTCCTCCCCGGTTCCCGCTTCACCAACAATGCTCAAGCCAGGCTGCTGCTCGAGAAAGATGCGCATGGCCTTTCTGAACATCGCGTGGTCATCTGCCAGAAGTAGCCTTGTGGGGGTCATGCGTGTTGCTCCGTTTCGCTCAGCAGGGGCACTCGCGCACGTACGGTTGTGCCTTCACCAACATCCGATGTAATATCCAGCTCTCCCCCCAGAAGCGAGCATCTTTCGCTCATGCTCAACAGGCCCAATCCTCGACCGGGAGTCGCCTGATCGGTGCGGAAACCGATCCCATCATCTTCAAAAAGCAGCGTGGCCTGCTGCGGATCAATCAGCAGAATCACGCTGACATGCGATGGCTGCGCATGCCGGATGGCATTGGTAATCGCCTCCTGTGCGATGCGGTAAAAGGCCACCTCCACGGGTTCAGGAAGCCGTTGGCTGCCGTCAGCGCAATTCGTCTCGTAATCGATCCGCACCTGGTGCCTTGCGGCCGTATCTTTCACGTAGGCCCGCAATGCCGAGTCCAAACCATAGTCGTCGAGAACCGAAGGATGCATGCCCTTACTAACCTGGCGGACCTCTTCAATGAGGTCGCCAATCCTCTCCTGGTGGCCCCCGCAGGAATCGCCGCAGTGATCGCCGTTGCTTTGAGATTTCATATCGACCAGAAGGGCCAATAACGATTGGCCAATCTGATCGTGCAATTCACGCGAGATCACCTTCCGCTCCCGTTCCTGTGCCGTGATGATGCGTTGCACGAGAGCAGCACGAGCATTCTCCTTCTCAAGGATGGTCCGGTGGTTCTGCGCCAGCGTTTCGGCCATCTCGTTGAATGCGGTTGCCAGGTCGCCAATCTCATCGCCTGAAAACACCGTGGCCCGCGCATCAAGGTTATGCTGACTGACTTGTTGTACGGCTTCGTTAAGGCGATGCACCGGGTGCGTGATGGCCAGTGAGAGAAGCAATGCCAGCCCAATGCCAATAGCCGCGCAAATCGCCAGGCTGGCAAGAACCGTATTGCGCAGCGAAGCCAACTCTTCAGCGATCATGCGATGACTCCACCCCAATTGCACGTATCCGACGAGTCCCCCCATCACGGGACGAAGGGCCTCAAAGATCAGACCATCCTCCTTGGCATCCACCACGCGAAAGGCATCGTTCGGAAACGACTGATATTGGGGCCGCGAAAGCAGGCCATCAGGGACAGTGCCGTCAAAGGTGTGCGTCAGGATGACACCATCCGAATCCCGTACCAGGATGTAGAGAATATCGGCGTGCCGTGCTCTTGTTTTCGACAGGATCTGCCGGACCGCCACAACATCGTGAACGCTGAGCGGGCGGGCGAGATAGTCCGCGAGTGATTCGGTTTCGCTGATGGTCCTCTCCGTCAGCGACGCGTTGAGGTTTTCTTGTAGCGTGTCACGCGTCCTAACGAATGTGATGACCCCAAAGCATGCAGCCACGATCGCGCCAATGCCCATCATCTTCACGAGGATCGGAACAGACAGAATCGACCATACGGCTCCTCCCGCCGGACGCTGCCCTGTACCCGTTCCGCTCATGGAGCACTGAGCCATGAGGTGTGTAGGTCACGGACGTAATCGTAATCCTCATCACGCGGCGCAAAGAAAAGATCGAAATCCAGGGCCTCCAGAATGCGCTTACCTTCCGCTTCCGTGTGCATGGCCAGCAGGATCTGCTGCAACTCGACAAACCGGTCGTCCGGCAGATCGGTAGGAACGATCAGCGGGGGCATCCCAAAGGGAGGCGAGCGGTGAATGACCTTCAACTTCTCTCCTAGAGCGGGATCTGAAGCCACCATCTGCTCGTAGACAATACTATCAACCGCGGCGGCGTCCACAACGCCCGCCTTGACTGCAAACACAGATTGATCGTGACTTCCGCTTATGATGTGCTTTCCGAAGAAGGTTCCCGCATCAAGGCCCTTCTTTTTCAGAAGCGTCATGGGATAGAGCCACCCGGAGGTCGACAGAACATCACCGGAGGCAAAACGTTTGCCTCGCAAGTCCGTCAGCGCCGAGATGCTGCTTGAGGACGGAACAATGATTAGCGAATGATAATCACGCCTACCCCCTATCTCAGGTGCGGCCAGAAGCCGCGCACTGAACGCCGTTTCGGCTAGCACATAGGAATAGGTACACACCATTGCCACATCACACTGCCGCATACGGATGAGATCGTTGACCTCGGAGTAGTTCTTCCCACGCATCAGGGACGGCGACAGCTCCATCTTCCCGGCGATATACCCAATCAGGGCGCCATACAACCCGACAGAGGCCTCCGGCGAAATCACAGGCGCGATGGCAACACGGAGAACGGACTCCGTCCCGCCTCCCATTCGGGGCAACTCAACATGAACACCGTCACGAATATGTAAATCCAGCGTTGCCTCAGGCGAAAGCCTCTCCCCATCACGGTCGAGAAAAATAAATGCAACGACCCCAACCGCCAGTACGACAGCCGTAAGGGCCAGCGCGAAGCAGATCACAGGAGATCGACCGCCGCCAGAATCATCTCTATCTCTCTTCATTCTATAACCTTTGTCCAGATGCACCGTGCCCGATCATGGCGACAGCCTCGCCCATGTCATCACTCCAGCAGGCACAATGCCACCAACAGACAGGCGATCCAGATCCACGCTCATCTGCCACAGATTCAGCCCTGCATCTTTTGAATGAGCTCGAGCAGAACTGAAGCATCAACCGGTTTCTCAAGGAACTCCTGCACGGGCATCCAGTCCGAATCGATGTCCTCACCCGAGAAATCCATAGGGAATTCCTGGTTAACTCCGGTCAGCATAATGATTGGCAGCGCCTCCAGGTCGCGGTTGTGTCTTATCTGCCGGGCAAGATCAAAGCCCGCTGCCGGATTCTCAGGGAACATGACGTCGAGGATCAGGATGTCCGGTCGATCATCAAGCAACACTTGCACTGCATTCTCCGTCTCGTGCAGAAGACTCACGTCATGGCCTACGCTGCTGATAATAGCGGCCGTATTCCGTGCGATCTCGACGTCATCATCTATAATTTTGATCTTTGCCATACGCCTTGCTCCCATTTTCGTAAAACCCAACGCCCCCAAGAAGGAGTGTGTTTCGTTTGCGATCCGTGACTCGTCTAGAAGTACTGCATCGCCATCATCTTCTTGATCATGACGATATCACGCTCCTCAATGTGCATGAGTGTCTCCACCGCATCACGCGCTTCACCCACTATTACCGATTGATCCAGGACATCTCGATACAGCTCCATCACTTGGGTGTCGTACGTGAGGGCGTTCTCCAGAAGCATACTGCCGGTTACATCCTCGGGGGGCGTATCGGGAACGTGAGAGCTCTCGTCCGGGGCGAAAGGAATGTCGCGCTCCATCTCAATGGCGCGCATCTGCTCCTGCTCAGTCGCACCCAGCCCCGCGAGCCCCTGCTCCTGGTGACGGTGATGGCGGGCCAAGTGGTACGTCAGGAGACGCACCTCGTTGTCCGCTGCGGAATCCCGGACCGACGCATAGAAATGGACCAGGCGCTCATCAAATGCTGCAGCTCGATCCAACAGCTCACCCAGTGTTACGGTGTCCACAAGCCCTCCGTCGACTGACCGCCTGCCAGCCTGAGACTTTCACCGCCAGCCAAACCATCAGGAATAGAATGCATATCCATTGTGACAGTGTACCGGACACCATGGTTGCCGGACAATCAGAAATCCGGTGAATGTTGTGAGCCGCGCACCTTCAGTTTTTTCTTTCAGAATAAGCCCGCCCACGCGATACTTGCCGTCGCGGAGGAAAAAGGCGACCGATCATAAACTTGGCGCACGCCAAATGCGCAAGCGAAATTGAGCACGCTACGAGTACATTGAGCTCATGAAACCGAGGCATGCAACGTGAATACGGGCGAACAACATGCGTGGAATACGCTGAAGGCACTGAACGAGGACGAGGTCTGCGCCCGCACGGGGGCAACCTATGATCCCGCTACCGGCCTGTACGGACTGAACCTGTTCAATCAGCACGTGGACGTATCACCCGACTCAGAAACCGTCACCAGCCCGACCCCGGACGGCACCCACCTCGTAACCGCACTCTCCTATTTCTCGGTGCTCTCGGTACTCTCGTTTTTGATTAACGGAAAGGACACCCCGCCTTCCGGCAACCTGGTAAAACCGGCCGAACTATCCGGCATGGAGGCCATGGTGCGGGGAAGCCATACCTTGCCGCTGCACAAGCTTACGGCACGCCATGCGAATAACATCGAAGGCTTCCTGCAACGCGGCGCAACCTATGGTGGAACTCCTCAATCCTACGGGGACGCCTCCCTGCTCCTGCAGCCGTTCCAAGCGATGCCGGTCGTCTTGATCCTCTGGGCAGCGGACGAGGAGTTTCCCGCGCGGAGCGATCTTCTGCTTGACCGCTCCAGCGAGAGCCAGGTCCCTGCCGATATCCTGTGGTGCATTATGATGCTCTCGATCCTGGCGATGATGTGAGGACTACCGGCTTTGCCGGTAGGCCTGCAGATACGAGTTACTGTAGATGGTCTTGTCCAGTAGCACCTCGGCCGTAATCATCTCGTTCATCAGCAGCTCGTCCAGCGGATCATGAATAGAGGCGTCGAGCCCATTCGCAATAGCCATTACAAGAAATGCACGGTTGATCAGACCGCGTTCCGTTGCGCCCTGGCTCAGATTGCTGAGACCGATGACGACATGCGGCGCGGGATCGGAGAGCATCTTGAACTGGGCGATCGTTTCCAGCACCATCCCCGGAGCTTTCTGGTCGCAGTTGACGGGCAATATAATGGGGTCGAGGTAGAGGCTGTCGATAGGGACGTCGCGCTCAACCGCGGCACCCAGGGCCCGCATGGCAATCTCGAGTTTCGCGTCGGTTGTCGCGGCCACGCCGTTCTCATCAATCGAGAGACACACAATATCGGCGTCGAACTCCTTCGCCAGGTCCATGAAACCTTCCAGTTTATCCTGCTGCCCCGTGGTGGAATTGATGATCATCTTGCCACCCTTGCAACCCGCCTCCACGCCCACACGCATGGTAGAAAGCGCCGGATTATCCACGGCCAGCGGTTTGTCGGTGACCTCTCGGGTGGCCTCAACAAGCCAGCGCATCACGTCGGCACGCTCCGCCTTCGGCACGCGTGTTCCTACATTGATGTCAAGGGCATCCGCGCCGGCCTCGAGCTGCTTCTCGGCCATCGACTGCACAGGCTTCACATCCTTGTTGGCAATGGCATCCCCAATATCCGTGAACATTCCGTTAATGCGTTCCCCTATCACAAACATGTCGATCGTTCCTTTCTCTGTTTTCAGGCTGTAAGTTTGTCAATGTGATTACGAATGGCTCTGACGGCATCAGGATGACGCATGACCAGGATATCGCTTCCGGCCTGCAACAGCACGCTGGCAGTTGTGAACTCCCAGAAGACACCCCGTGTCTGCTCGTCACCCCAGTCGGGCTGCTCTGCTTGTGTGGCCTTGGATTCCTTGGCCCGCCAGGCCTCCTGTCCAACCATGCAGATGACCGGCTGGGACATCATCTTATCGCCACTCAGGGCGGCCACCCGTCCACGCTCCTGGATCGAGTAGGTGTATTCAATGCCGTACCCGAGTGCGCCGGTCGTCTGGTACATGACCACTCGATCCAGCGGAAAGCCCATCTCAGACACAAGGATATTGACCTGTTTGGCAATGTTGATGTCAATCGGGCTCAACCCTACCAGCGAATGCCCGTCCGCCAAGCATGAGGCCACGAGCGTCTTGTAGTTGTCCTCCTTGGCCGTACCAAAAAGGCACTTCTCGCCGGCCGCCGCCTGGCTGCATTTTGGAAGCACCTCGTTGTCCTTCTCGTCATGATCGCTTCCCCAGACCACTACCGGAACATCAACGGCCTCCAGCACGGCCTTTACCGTTGCTGCCGCCTCATCCGGTGAACGATCACCGAAATCGGGGTGCGTGCCCACCAGGTTCAGACAGATCAGCTCGGCCCCATGCTGCTCGACACAAGCCCTGGCCCATTCGGCCGGCGACTTCACCACGTCCCCGAGGGCGTCCAGGAGGGGTGCCGGCCATTCAGCTGGCTCACAGTCAAAGATCTCCATGGCTACCGCCGGCTTCCTGGGAGTGTCTCCCTCGCTATTGAAGAACGGCAATGACTTGGCGCCACCCACGGTAACAACCGACCCGCGCGTGCCGCCATCTTCAGGCGTCGCCCCAATCGTCAATTCGTGTACCGCGCCCGCCCACTTTTCTTGTGCATCACTAATCATGCTCATTACTCTGACTCCTCTAGAAGTTTGGACACCAAGTCATCCACCACGCTCGCCGCCTTGGAATCCGCCGTTAAATCAAGAAGTGATTTCGACTCCATCTCGCTATCAAGGACCATTGAATCGGTCGGAACCGTTGCAATCACCTCGAGCCCCGTCTCGTCGAATAGCGCCCTTAGCTCGGCCGGCGGATCCTGGTCACACCCATTCAACACCAGGTAGGTTTTGCCGATATCGAGACTCAGGCTTTTGATGAGCTCCAGAATCCGCATCGTCGTCCGGGCCCCGATGACGGTCGGCTGGCAAACCACCAGTAGCACCTCCACGCTCCCGTTAGAGCGGCGACTGAGGTGCTCGAGTCCTGCCTCATTATCAATCACCACGGCCTTGTATTGCTGGCCAATCTTGTCCAGGCAGGAACGCAACAGGTTATTGATGTAGCAATAACAGTCCGGCCCTTCCTGCCGCCCCATCGTGATCAGGTCAAAGCCCACGGCCTCGGTAATCTCTTCATTGATCAGGCGTTCAATCCACTCGGTCTTCGAAATGCCCGCCGGCTTCTTGTCCGGCTCGGCACGCAATTGCTCACGAAGCTCGCCGATGGTTTCTTCGGGCACAACACCCAGCCGCTCGTGAAGACAGCTATTCGGATCCGCATCAACGGCCAATAGCGGCTTCAGTCCATGGGTCCTGACCAGGCTACGACACAACAGGGCAGCAATGGTTGTCTTCCCCGTGCCTCCTTTACCCGCAATTGCAATTCTCATTGGCATCGACATTCTCCCTTTCTATGTTTTGGACTGATGGAAATTTCTCAATGCACGTGTGGGGCAGGAAAAGACATGAACTGTACTCATTCATGTAACGGTGGTACGTGCTCAGCTCAATGTGCATCATGATGGCGGCGATCTTCTCGGTGACGTAGCGAAAAGCGCCGGCCGACAGCAGGCTCATCTTGGCGCCCTGGACGGCGCCATTCCCGACGAAATGAAAACACTCATGATCCATGTCCGGCAACAGGCCGATGTTGATGGCGCAACGGATATCCAGGTAGTTGCCGAAGCCGCCGGCAATATAGACGTTCTTTACATCGTCGAATGACAGGCCCATGTAGTCCAACAGGCACTCTGCGCCCATGTAGATCGAGCCCTTGGTGTGAATCAGGTTGTTGATGTCCGCCTCGGAGAGAAAGATGTCGCGACCGAGGGCGGTCTCCTCACCGGAAAACAGGACAAACTCCGTATCGCCACTCTCGCTGACACGCGTACGCGAACCACACATCTCTTTAACAAACCGCCCCCGGCGATCGATACACCCAACCCGCAGCAGTTCTCCCACGGCGTCAATCAGGCCTGACCCGCAAAACGCCAGTGGCTTGCCATCCCCCACCACGCCACACGAGACAATGCGTCCCCCCTTGCCAAGCCGAATACGCTCGATGGCGCCTTCGGTGGCCCGCATCCCGCAACTGATACCGCCCCCTTCAAACGCCGGCCCGGCGGAGGCGGAACAGCATACCAACCAGTCCGAATTCCCGAGTACCAGTTCGCCATTCGTCCCCAAATCAATCAACAGGGAGAGATCCTCCGATGCCATCATGCCCGACACGAGCACATCCGCTACAACGTCACCGCCCACATAACTGGCAACTGACGGCAACACAGCCAGCAGCCCGCGCTTGTGAATGCCGATGCCGACTTCCGCCGCACGGATCACGGGAGGTGCCGTTGCACATGGCACGTACGGGTCGCGCCGTATATGGGCCGGGTCCAAGCCATAGAGAAGGTGGATCATGGTGGTGTTGCCGGCCCCAACGATGTAGCCTACATCGCTAAGCTTGCCCCCCGCGTCCATCACGAGGGCCGCGATCAGATCATTGATGTCGTCAACCAGCAGCTCTCGCAGACCGCGCCGCCGCTCTGCAGAGGAGGCGCACATGATGCGGGCGATGACATCGTCACCAAAGCAGGCCTGCGAATTATACTTGGCCTTGGTGGACAGGGTCTCAGAGGTGACCAGGTTCACCAGGTGGGCCACAACCGTGGTCGTGCCGATATCGACGGCTACACCCAGGTTGGTGGTCGAGGTGTCGCCCGGCTCGATTTCGACAACTTCCGTGGTCCCGTTGCGCCACCCCAACACAGCCGTCACACACCAGTTGTTCTCACGTAACAAGTTCGGAAGGCGGCGCAGGACCGAGAGTCCCGTTTGCATGATGGGGATATCGTGCTGTAGTCGAATTTCCCGGTAGAGGCGCTCTTCATCCGACAGGTTGTCATCAACCGTCGGCGGCGGCAACTGCAAGGCCAGCTTCATGCATAGCGGCTGGTAAACGAAAGGGGCAACAGCACCATCCGCGCTGGGCATAACCCGCCCGAAGCGAATGGCATCTTCCGAGGCCAGTTGCGGCACACCGCCGATTCGTGACTCGAGGGGTACCTCGACGACGGCGTCACCATCGACATACGTCTGGCACGCAAGGGCCATGCCGCGCTGAATCTCGCGGCGAGTCAGGAACATCGTCGGTTGGGCCGTGACCTTACCCGACTTCACCGCCACGCGACATTTACCGCACACGCCCTCCCCACCACATATCGTATTGATATGGATCCCCGCAGCCTTGGCTACCTCTAACAGGCTTTTGCCGCGCGCCGCGGGGATCGTCTTCTTTTCGGGAAGGAACGTGATCGAATAGGTTTTCATGCAGACGGCCAAACGGTCTTTAGGTATTTCGAGATGCCGCTGGCCTCACGTGGGCCCACCAGGACATCCCAACCAGAGTCTTCCTTCACGGCACCGCTCATCACGGAGACGTAGCCCGGAATGATCACCTTCTTGTGTGACACTTTGCTGGTCACGGTATCGGAGTTGAGGAATTCGGCAACGTCGGCCGACGTCAACTTGTCCGCGGCAAATGCCGTCAAGACCGAGGTGCCCTCCGTGTCGATGACGCCAATATAGGCAGGCACGCGACTCGCTTCGACCTCCCCTTCGACCGTGTAATAGGTCAGAGAGAAGTTTGTCGTAAGCAGCAGGGGTGAGTCCGCCGTAACGGCTCCCACCTCGTAGAGCTTTGGCTCCACCTGGATCGGCTTGCGTGGATCCGTGTAGATGTTCTGGCTGACGGTCAGAATCGGCAAGATATGCTCGGGTTTGTACAGACGCGTCAGGACCACGCCGGCATACTTAGCCACGTAGGTGCTGCACTCGCCGATGTTGCCGAACACGTCATCATCCGAACAGGTCACCAGGCATGGATACCCAAGGCTACGCAACCCCTTCTTGATCGCAAGCTGCCGCGCAGCCGTGAGGCTGGCCAGCGAATCAACAATGCCACCGGCCGAAACGTCAAGAACCAGCTCTTCGACACCAGCCGCCTTGGCCTTCTCGGTCAGCTCAGCCAGGGATTCGAGGCTGTCGCCCGAAACCACCAGCGGACATTTTTTCTCCGCTGCCAGCGCGGCAAATGCGTCGCATGTGTCTGCGGAAGCCCCGTGAACCAAGGGGCGATCAGCGGCACAGACATCCAGCGCCGCCCCCATATTGGCGGCATCCGTGGCGATCAGCACCAGGGGCAAACCGAGTCCCTGGGCGCTCTCGACCGCGGCGACAAAGCGATCTTTGTCACCGCTGGCATTCTCAACCCCCACCACGTTGACGCCGATGTCGGTTCCCACGCGGTGGAACTGCAGCTTACCAATCGCAGCCACGTGTTCCGCCAGCGCCTCGGCATCAAGGTCGTCCGGGATGATGGAGCCGATCCCCGGGGGGTGGTAGAATGACTCGTCATGCCGGAACATGACCGTTTCATTACCGACTTCCAGTTTCTTAGGCCCACCCCCGATTGTTACGAGCTGAATGGGCGGGGCCGAGGATCCTTCCAGCTCCGCCTTGGACTCATCGCTGACGTCCGGACAGTCGTCCAGGCTCGCCTGCTTCTGTGCCAGCTTCATGGAGAAGGCCAGACAGGTTGGACTTCCACACTTCTTGCAGTTTGTTTTCGGGAGCAGTTTAAAGATATCGAGTGCTTTGAGCGCCATGATGATCTCCGTTTTGGTTGCGTCCGTGCGTCGCTCATCCCAGGAGCGCGATTCGGACGAAATGCAGTTCTATCGCCTGGGCCGATATCCTTCCTAGAATACAGCTTCCATTTCGAGCGCCGGATGACCGACCTTCGTCAGGAATTCCACGAGTTCCTCGCCGGTGGTCGCCACCGTCTCATCCGCGATTTTGTCCAACAGATCCGGCACACCTTCCTCCTCGGCACGCTGGACAAATCGCTCGGCAAAGTACTCCTTCAACTCTTTCGGCATCCAGACCAGGCGCTTCAGGCCACCGTCACCGGAGATGAACTTCCGGCTGAGGGCGTACAACCGCCCCACCCCAAGGAACCCAGGCGTCTGGTTGCCGCCACCCACACACCCGGCCAGCGTTGAGAACTTCATGCCACAGGGCGTGTCCCCAGGAAATTCCCGGTTCACGAGCATGAATCCGTTGGCTTCGGGAACCAATGCGAGGACGCACTCAAAACAGCCGCACGAGGTCATCGGCGATTGGATCACCGAGTAGATGCTGACATTGTCAATCGTACGGTTGGTGTTGTTGTACACGAACTCGTTAATGCCTTCCCAAATCCCCGCAGATTCGTCGATGAGCTTGCCCTTGGCGATGGGCTGATTCCCACCCGCGGGATCAATCTGGTACGCCGCCTTGCCATCAAGCCAGTTGTAGGCGCCGCAAAGCCCCAGCCGTTCAGGACTGATCACGCAGATGTGGTTCGGGGCAAACGACTGGCACAGCGAACAGGAATAGAACTCCTCGACGCTTTCGTCCGTCATATCGGAGACCCGCTCATCGCGTTCATCGTATCCCGGCCTCACGGTGGCCAGCATTTCCTTAACCTTCGCGGGCTCCGAATAGATGGTCACCTGCACCTTGTCGACAATCTTACCGTACACATCGTGAACACGTGCATGCAGGATGTTCCCGAAGTGCTTCAGCCGGAATCCGGCTTTGAAGGCATCTTTGCTGATGCGCACCCAGATCAGGTCACGCTGCCCCATGTGGAACGCCCCCATCGCGTAGTTGATGAAGTGGTGCACCTGCCGCTCAATGATGGATTCGAAATCCTTCTGCATCTGGCGACCGGCAACTTCGATGTAGAGGCCGAGGGCCATGTCGCCCCCGAGCTCAACGCTATCGGCATCCGGTCCGATGAGTTCAACTTTGCCATCCTCGATCTCGTCCATTTCCCGCATGTGCACATACTCGAAGGCATCCGAATACTTGCCGCCGAATTGCAGTTGCATATCTTCCTTGCGGACGCGCTCGCCTTCAAAGGCCGCAGAGAAAGAGACGGGGATATCAATCTCGGACACCGTCACCTTGACCCCGCGCACTTCAATACAACGCGGTACAATATTCATGTGATCCAGCTCGCGTACCACGTGCTCATAGGTGCAAATGCCGGTTGGGAGGATCTCGGGAATCGCGGTGTCGGCAATGGCGGGGAACCCCATATTGATGGCGCCGGCAGCCGTGGCATACTTCTGGTCATCGACCTCGCCCAGCGCCACGGCGAATGCAAACACGCGGTTCTTGCAGTACTCCAGGCATTCCCGCGCCTGGCCGGGCTTCAGGCCGCCAAACGTGAGGGCGCCACGCATGGCCCAGTTAAGAGGATAAATGGTGCTGAGCGTATCGCGGCCAAAGGGAACAATGTAGCTATCCCATCCCAGTTCGACTTTCGCCTCAACCAGCTGGTCGATGATGCTGACACCATTCGATGACGAGCCGGCAAAGACCATGATCTGCCGCTTCTGGAATTCGCGCACAATATGGACCGCCGTTTCGGTATCCGGTGCTGCGCCCAGTATGGCAGCAAAGCCAGGCATGCGCCCGTCAACCAACTGAATACCAAGCGTGCGAAGAATCGTATCGCTGAAGAAGCCGTTGCAGCCATCCTGCGGTTCCTGTTCATGCAGGTAGCGCAGAACCATGATGATCTCTTCGGCCAGCAACGTGGCAATGCCGGCGTCCAGCGCATTGCCCAGGTAGGGGAACCAGAGATCATCGGCAGGTACCTCGCCCAACAGCTCCCGCATATGCTCAAGGATCGGTTTGAGCCCACCGACAGTTGAGACATTCAGGCCCATCAGGGCATGGGACATCGGCAGATAGTAGGCGGTATCGGGGAACCCGATCGCCGTGTCCTCGCTCTTCTCCTCCCGAGCACGCTCAAACATGGCTTCGGCCTGCCCCACGATATCGTGCGCGCCACGAATGGCTGCGCTGGCAATGATTTTGGACATAATCTTTCCTCCCTAAAACGGATCGCCCTCGGTCGTTGGTCGTTGTGAATGGACTTAAGGGCGCTTTCCGCCACAGTGATGACTCGGGGGCAATCCCCCAAATTCGTCCTTGTCCGCCGGCTGCGCAACCATGTTCGCACGATGCGTTGCCGGCTCCTTCTCTTCCGCCTTCAGAAACGGTTCGTCGTACATCAGCGGACGCAGTTTCAGAGCGGCTCGCTTCGTCTCCATATGTTCCATCATCAGGCGCGCAGCCTTCACCGGATCCTCTTCAAAGCTGAACTTTCCTCCGGTAATGGCCTCGACATCTTCCGTGAGGAAGCGGGTTACATCTTCACTGCCCTCGATGCGCATGACCGGCGCGTAATTCACGAAGGCGCCCGAGGCCACGCAGTAGAACCCGATGGCAATCGCCTTCTCGCACATGGCCTCCGGCGCGGCGCCGGCGATGGGAAGATCCGACAGTTTCTCGCCGAGTCCGCCTTCCTTAATCATCTCACACAGCGCCACAAGAATACGGCTGTTGTCCACGCACGATCCGAAGTGCAGAACAGGCGGAATACCCACCGCCTCACAGATCTCCTGCAGCCCCTTGCCGGCATACTCCTTTGCCGCTTCCGGTTGCAGAAGCCCAACCTTGGCGCAGGCGGTAGCCGCACACCCGGTCATGATCACCAGCACATCGTGTTTGAGAAACTCCTTCACCATCTTGAGGTGACTGTCGTCCTGTGTCTTCTTGACCGTGTTGCACCCGATCACGGCCGCCACGCCACGTAGCCGGCCCGAAATGATGCCATCATTCAGGGGGCGGAAGCTCGATCGGTACCTGCCCCCCAGGTGGGTGAAGGTGTTGGCGACGGTAAACCCGGCCACCAGGTCGTTCTTGTGTTCCGGAATATCAACGGGCCCGCGGTTCGGGTAGTTGTCGATAGCGCGTCGCACGATATCCTTGGCGATATCAAAGGCCTTGTCTTCCTCGAACTGTACATGTTCGGCACCGGGGATATGCGCTTTCTTGCTCGTCGTGACGACCTTGGTGTGAAAGCGGGAGGCGTGCTCGATCACAGCGGGAATGATACACTGCACGTCAACCAGCATCATGTCCACGGCACCCGTTGCAATGGCCAGTTCCTGGTGCAGGAAATTGCCGACAACCGGGGCGCCTTGGCGCATCAGGATCTCGTTCGCGGTACAACAGATGCCGCCGACCAGGATGCCTTCCGCCCCCTTGCTCTTGGCCAGTTCGAGAAGCTCGGGATCGCGACTGGCGGCCACGACCATCTCCGAGAGCGTCGGCTCATGCCCATGCACAACGATATTGACCTCGTTCGACTTGAGAACGCCCAGATTCACCTCGCTGCGCACCGGTTCGGGAACACCGAAAAGGATATCACCTATGTCCGTGGCCAGCATGGCGCCGGCCCAGCCGTCCCCCATCGAGGTGCGCAGACCATGCTTCAAAATGTTGACGTAGTCGGCATCCACACCCTCATGCGTGCGGTGCAGGGTCTCTACAATCTCATGTTCCACCCCGACCGGGATCAGGTCATGCTTGCGCCAGTTCTTCACGGTCGCTTCCGGTGCCCGGGCCGCCGGGTAGTGGAGCTCCCCATCAAGGTTATTGAATTGAGCCAGGGCCGCGAGCGCGAGCTCCTCGGCGATCTCCTCCTTGGTCCGGTCCTGGGTCTCGATATCCCACTCTTTAGCGATCTCATGCAGACGACGCTCGCTTTTGATCTGGTAACCCTGGGCCTCGCCACGAGCGGTCATGAGCAAGGTCTTTACGATGTCATGTCCGTGATCGGCATGGGCTGCGGTACCCGCGGCCACCTGGCGAATCAGGTGTCGCGATGCCACGGTTGCAGCATTGGCGCCACAGATTCCGCGCGGGTTCTTCTTTGAAATTCGACAGGGACCCATTTCACAGATTCGGCAACAGACGCCCTTTTCCCCGAAGGGACAACGCTTGCCCTGTGCCTCGTGCCGGTCATAGGCGGTTCCAATCTCACCCTCGCCGGCTTTCGCCATCATGGCTTCAGCCGCCGGATCAACCGTTCTTTTCGATTCCGTACTCATAACGTGCATCCACTCCTAACTCTGGCTCTGCTCCGCCGTTTTGGTCTCCAGAAGACTCACACACCCGCAAATAACATCCTGCACTACATCACTCGCCGAAAAAGGAGGCACCCCATTCCTTTCAGCATCGCGAATCGAATCCTCAAACGGCAACATCGCCACGAAATCAATGCCCGGCAACGCCTCCCGCATGAAAGCCTCATCCCGGTCCGAACGCACCATGTTCCCAATGGTCACAAGCTTGGTGAGGCCAATCTCGCCGGCCATCTGCTTGATGCGCAGGGCCGTTTCGATGCTTCTGCGGCCAGGATTCACGACCACAACCAACGCATCAACGCTGCCAACAGTCCCGCGCCCCAGATGTTCAACGCCGGCCTCCATATCGAGCACCAAGTCGGAGTTCGGATTCAGGAGGACGTGGGAAACCAGCGCACGCAACAGAGTGTTTTCGGGACAGTAGCACCCCGTCCCACCCTTCTTGACGGCACCGGCCACCAGGACCCTGACACCATCGATGTCAACGCCGTAACTGTCGGGAATATCGGAGACATCGGGATTCAACCGGAACATGCCCCCTGTCGTGCCGGGCTTAACCCCCGTCCGCTCTTCAATCAGGCTCTTGAGCTCGACAAGGGGACGAATGCGATCCCAACCCGCATATCCCAGGCAGGCAGCCAGATTGGAGTCAGGGTCGGCATCAATACAGAAGACCTCGCGGCCACGGTTGTGAAGGGCTCGCGCCAGCAACGCCGATACCGTCGTCTTGCCAACACCGCCTTTTCCAGTGACCGCCAGCTTCATACGCGCCCTACTCCAGCCTCGTCACCGCTAATGTGGGCATAGGCCTCAGACAGCCAACCGTCATGCCTGCAACAGCAACGATCGTGGCGGCCCGCTCGAAAACCGCACTGGACACTGATGCATTGAGTGACGTAATATTTCAACTCGCCCATAAAGGAATATATTCCACCACAACGTGGTGGTCAAGAAGTTTGTCACCGCCCGGGGTGCCCCCCTTTGCCCCCCCCGGTACCAGGGGGGGGGGACATGGAGAATGCAAGTAGTATGAGTCATTCAGATCATGACGGAGAGAAGCCGGCCGGCAAGAAGGCAGAGCCTGATTCGCGCCACGCCGATACAATCAAGCGGATCCGCACAATGCAGGGGCGAACGCAAGCCGAACTAGCTAATGCTCTCGGCATTTCGGAGAAGGCGGTTCAGAGCTATGAGCAGGGCTGGCGCACGGTACCGACACGCGTTATGATCCAGTTACTCGTACTGCTGGCCCTGTACCGCAAGCAGACCCTCGATGATATCCCGTGCTGGGAAATACGGAAATGCCCAACAGACCAACGTGAGCGATGCGCCAGTTTCACTGTCGGTCGCGGGCAATTCTGCTGGTTCATCGGCGACAAAGACTGTCGCCCGCCTACATCGAAGACGTCCGACGCCATCCTTCCGTGCATGGACTGCCCGGTCATACAGCGCTTGCTGACGGGCCGCCGAGAAGATACTGCCGATTGACGCCCACCGTCACTCAGTGGTAGGCTAGCACACGAGGAAAAGCGCACCGCGAAGGAGGAGTCAAGAATGGGGTTTAAGCGATGTCCAGGGAGTTCGACGTTTGCGCAACCCAAGATTGATTTGGTGAAGTGCCCCGGCTGTGGCGAAGACGTAGAGGTCTGGAGCGATGAGCCAACCGGGCAGTGCACGAATTGCGGTCGGACAGCGACGCGCTCATCGACACAGTCCTGCATGGACTGGTGTAAACATGCTCAAGAGTGCCTTGGCGACGAGAAGTACAAACAGTACCAGGACATGAAATCCGCCATACGCAAGGAGGCCCTTGTCAAGGCAACGGCGGACCAATACCAATGGCGCAAACACCAACTGGGGTTAGCCTGGGACGCGCTATCGCGGGCAGAACAGCTGCTGAGCAGCCGCCCCGAAGCCGATCCCAACGTCGTCATCGCCGCCGTCGTCCTGCGCCTCGCGCATCAGCACGCACCCCAGACAGCCGACGCCGACCGCCTCGCGGTGGCACGGACCATTCTCAAGGGGTTGGACTATCCGGACGATTTCGTGCAGCAGGTTGGCGGATTGCTCGAATTGCCGGAACCGCGAGACGAGAACGCAACCAACGTAGCAACCGTCCTCGACGCGCTGGCCCACTAGCCTGAAGCTTGGCCGTCTTCTTCAGGTCCTTGCTCCCTCGCTCGCCAGAGCGTGGATGAGCAAGAATGGAGCATGTGAGAGACCAAGAGAGGAGCAGGCGCTCTCCTTTTGGTCTATCTATCCACTCTTCTTGCGCGATCCACCGTCTGGCGGCGGAGGCTACAAGCGTTTCACCCCTGCTTAATCCGAGTCCACTCGGCCGGGGGCGAAACTAACCTGAAACTTAACCTGTTTCCTAGTGTTTTAGACTCTTCCGTAGGGCGGGAAATCTTCCCGCCCACTCCCTTCTGTCGAACGTCCAGGAAGGGTTCCCGGCCTACATAAGAGCGTTTCACCCCTGAATAGTCCGAGTCCTCTCGGCGGCTTCGTTGACCTCCGACTCCCCTCCCTCCCTTTAGCCTTGCCGAACGTCAACCCCCACCGGTAAAGTGGTTGACGTTTGACTTATTGCCGCCGAAGAAAGGGAACCCGATGATTGATGCCATTATAGAGCAGGCCTATGCCGTATTGGACGGCACGCCGCTGGATCGCGAGACCGCACTGAAGCTTTGCGCCCTCGAGGGAGAAGCCATCCTGGATGTCGTCTCGCTCGCCAACAAGGTCCGCAATCGCCACGCCCGGGAGGGCCACGTTTGCACCATCATGAACGCCAAATCAGGCGCGTGTGGCGAAAACTGCCGCTTCTGCGCGCAGTCTGCGCATCATGATGCGGAGATTGAAGTCTATCCGCTGCAGACCGTTGAGTCCATGGTTGCCGAGGCCCGTACGGCCTACGAGACCGGAGTGCGTAGCTTTGGACTCGTCACCAGCGGCACGGGATTCCAGGAGGTCGACGAGAGCTTCCAGACGATTCTCGATGGTATCGATGCCATCCACGAGGCCCTGCCGGACATGAACGTGTGTGCCTCGCTGGGCATTCTGAGCGAGACCACCGCCACGGAACTCGCAAAGCATGGGATTCAGCACTACAACATCAACCTGCAGACCGATCCCGCCCGCTATGGCGAGCTGGTCGCCACCACGCACGGCATCGACGCGCGGATCGAAACGGTGCGCCGTCTCCAGGCCGTCGGCATCGGCGTGTGTTGCGGCGGCATCCTGGGACTGGGCGAGAGCATGCAGGACCGTGTCTCGATGGCCTATGCGCTGAAGGACCTGGACGTCGACGTGATTCCGCTCAACGTGCTCGTCCCCATTGCCGAGACACCGTTGGCCACATCGCCCAGCATTGAGCCTGCGGAAGCGGCGCTGACGTTTGCCCTGTTCCGGCTCATCAACCCGACCAAGATCATCAAGTTCGCCGCCGGCCGCGAAAGCCGTATGAGCGATTTCCAGGGGTTACTGATGTTGGCAGGAGTCAACGGGATGCTGGTCGGCGGTTACCTAACCACCCGCGGCCGTGACGTCGATGATGATGGCGTGTTCTCACAGCAGCTTCAGGCGTTCAGCAATGGGACCGATCCTCTATGGAAACCAAGTTGACCGACGCCGGGAGCGTGGCGGATCTTCAGGCATTTGACGCCGCCCATCTCTGGCATCCTTACACCTCCATGACGAATCCCGTGCCGGCCTATCCCGTAACATCAGCCGCCGGGGTGCGGCTGCGCCTGGCCGATGGTCGCGAGCTGGTCGACGGCATGTCGTCCTGGTGGGCCGCCATTCATGGCTACAACCATCCGGTACTCAACGCCGCCCTCTCAGATCAGGCGGCACGGATGGCTCACGTGATGTTCGGTGGGCTGACGCATCAACCCGCGGTCGACCTGGCTCAGCTCCTGGTTGAACTTGCGCCCGGCGATCTCGACAAGGTGTTTCTGTGTGACTCAGGGTCGGTCGCCGTCGAGGTCGCCATGAAGATGGCCCTGCAGTACTGGCATGCCAACGGACAACCCGGTCGGGATCGCTTTCTAACTGTGCGATCCGGCTACCACGGCGACACCTTTCACGCCATGTCGGTCTGCGATCCCGTGACGGGCATGCATTCACTATTCGAAGGTGCGCTGCCGAAGCAGTTCTTCGCTGAGGCCCCAGCCTGTGCCTATGGCGCAACATGGGATCCCGCCGCCCTCAAACCATTTGAGCAACAGCTGATCGATCATGGACACCAAATCGCCGCAGCCATTCTCGAGCCCATCGTTCAGGGAGCCGGCGGCATGCGATTCTACGCGCCGGAGTATCTCGCCGGCGTGCGGGAGCTGTGCAATCGCCACGGTGTGCTGCTGATTCTTGATGAGATCGCCACCGGCTTCGGGCGTACGGGACGCCTGTTCGGCTGCAACCATGCTGACGTCGTGCCGGACATCATGTGCCTGGGCAAGGCGCTGACCGGAGGGTACCTGACACTGGCGGCCACGCTCACGACAAAGGCCGTCGCCGAGGGCATCAGCCGTGATGGCGGTGTCTTCATGCACGGCCCCACGTTCATGGGCAATCCGCTGGCCTGTGCCGTCGCATGCGCGAGCATCCGTCTGCTGCTGGAGAGTCCCTGGCAGGAGCGTGTGGCGCGAATTGAGGAGCGGCTTGAGAACGGGCTGGCCCCGTGCCGCGGCATGACCGGGGTGCGCGATGTGCGCGTGCTGGGCGCCATCGGTGTGATCGAATTGGATCAACCGCTTGACGTCGCCGCCGTTCAGCGCGTGGTGATGTCACACGGTGTCTGGCTGCGCCCCTTCGGCAAACTGCTCTACACGATGCCTCCTTTTGTGATTGAAGATGATGATCTGGACTTGATTACGGCAGCCATGCGGGCAGCCGTCACCGACCTGGCAACGGAGGATGCATCATGACCTCCCCTTCCCCGCTGCTATCCGATATCCGCCATGAGCTGGACGCACTGGAGGCCAAGTCACGGCTTCGCCGCCTGCGACCAACCACTCCGCTGGCCGGCCCCTACATTGAAGTAGACGGCCGCCGCATGCTCGATCTCTCCTCTAATGACTATCTCGGACTGGCTTCCGATCCCGCAGCCCTTGCCGAGTTCTATGAAGGTGTTGCCGCGGTACCGGACCTTGCAAGGAGATCCGGGGGCGCAACCGCCTCTCGCCTCCTTTCCGGCAACCGCGCCGTCTGCGGTGAGCTTGAGGAGGCGCTCAGTGCAGCCTACGGTCAGGCGGCGCTGGTGTTCAACAGTGGCTACCACGCGAACATCGGCATCATTCCTGCCCTGGCGGACCGAAAGGATCTGGTGCTGCTGGATCGCCTGTGTCACGCCAGCATCATTGATGGCGTCCGCCTGTCAGGCGCCAACTGGCTGCGCTATCGCCACGGCGACATGGATCACCTCGAGCAGCTGTTACGGGACAAAGGCTCCGATGCCCGGCGGATCTTCATCGTGAGCGAATCCGTGTTCAGCATGGATGGTGATTGCATTGATGTGGCGGCGCTAGTGGACATAAAGACACGCTACGGCGCGACGCTCGTGCTCGACGAAGCCCATGCGGTCGGCGTCTTGGGTGACCGGGGACTGGGCGCAGCCGAAGCCGCCGGCGTTCTGGATCGCGTTGATATCCTGGTCGGGACGTTGGGTAAGGCATACGGGTCAATGGGCGCCTTTGTTGTGGCGGAGGAGGACCTCTGCAGCTACCTGGTGAACCACGCGCGCTCGTTCATCTTCAGTACGGGACTGCCGCCCAGTGTGCATGCCTGGAGCGTGGCGGCATTTCGAAACGCGCTGGTCGCGACCGCGGAACGCAATCACCTGGCCACGCTTGCTGCACGCTTTCGCGCTGCACTCGAGGAGGCCGGACTGCAGACGTGCGGCAACAGCCAGATTGTTCCCGTGATTCTGGGCAATGATGCGGCGGCCGTGGCTGCCGCGGAAGCGTTACAGGCGGCGGGGTATTGGAGTCTTCCCATTCGCCCTCCAACCGTGCCGTCCAATACGGCGCGGCTGCGATTCTCGCTGTGCGCCAACATGACGTGGGATGATCTCGCGGGGGTGATTCCTGTGCTTCAGAGGGCGGTGAGTGCATGAAGCATGAATGGCTGATCCACGAGGGACGCGAGCGCCTGATTCTGTTCTTTGCGGGATGGGGTATGGATGCGCGCCCGTTCAGAAGCATCACGGCAACGTCATCGGATGTCCTCGTGCTCTTCAGTTATCACGAGCCGTCCGACGCTACAGTGCTCACAGACGTCTGCGCCGGCTATGCGCGCAGTGATGTGTTGGCATGGTCGCTAGGCGTTGTGATGGCCGGACACTGGCGTGCGGGAACCGACACCCCGGTCGCGCATGCCGTTGCATTGAACGGCACCCCCTACCCCGCACACGACTCCAAAGGAATCCCCACCGATCGGTTTAACGGCACCCTCGACCAGCTATCGCAGGCCAGCCTCCAGCAATTCTACCGCAGGATGTGCGGGCGACCCGCCGCGTTGAAAGACTTCCTGGCGTCCGCACCCGCGCGCGACATCGATGATCTCCGGCTTGAGCTGGCGTTCTTGAGAGATCAATCGCCTTGCCCGGAAGCCGTCTTTGATGGCGCCGTGGTTAGTTCACGTGACCGCATCGTCCCGTCCGCAAATCAGCGGAATTGCTGGGGTGAAGCAGACACGCCATACCACGATATCGACGGGCCACATTTTCTATTTAGTTCGATCACGCATTGGGAGGAGCTGCTGGATGCCGGCAATGGAGCATAGAAAAGAGTTGATTGGAGAGCGGTTCAGCCGCCGGATTGCGAGCTACGACAATGCAGCCGTGGTCCAGCGGGGAATGGCCCAGCTCCTGGTTGAGCAACTGGCGCACGTGCTGAACTCTCGCACGTGCGGCAAGACCCTCGAGCTGGGCTGCGGAACTGGTGCGCTGACAAGAGCGATCTTGAAATCATTCAAGATGAAGTATCTGATCGCCAATGATCTGACGTCTGCATATGACGTGCGGATCCGTAGGATCGTTGACGCGTTTGATGTTCCCCACTACGAGTTTCTTGCAGGAGACATGGAGCAGATCGCCCTGCCAAGGGACATTGATCTGATTCTCTCCAACGCGGCCTTTCAGTGGTTAACGAATCCGGGCGCCTTCCTGCATCACGTCGTTGACTGTCTTGTGCCGGGAGGGATACTGGCCTTTGCGACATTTGGTCCGGACCAGTACATTGAAATCGCCACGCTCACCGGCGATCGATTACCGTATCTCACGCTCGACGCATGCCGCGGTGCTCTCGAACCGCACGGCACCGTCCTCTACGCCGACGAAGACCACATCCCGATGGTATTCGACTCGCCGGCCGGGGTTCTGGGCCACATCCGGGATACCGGCGTCAACGCGGTACGGCGACGCTTCTGGACGCGGGGGGACCAGCGACGCTTTATAGAGCAGTACCGGGAGCAGTTCCCGCACAAATCAGGTGTCCGGCTCACCTACAACCCAATCTACCTCATCTTCAGAAAGGCAGACGGATGATCCTCTTTGTTACGGCAATTGATACCGGAGTCGGCAAGACTTACGCGACAGGGCTTCTCGGACGCTATCTTCGTCAGATAACGCCATCCGTAATCACCATGAAGCTTGCCCAGACCGGGTGCGAAGGACTTTCAGAAGACATCATCGAGCATCGACGACTGATGGCGATCGACCTCATGCCCGAAGATCGCGAGGGATCCACATGCCCGTACGTCTTCCCATTCCCGGCATCGCCGCACCTGGCCGCACGGGAGGCGGGCACGTCAATCTCGCCGGAACGGCTACAGCGCGCCATTCACGATCTTGCCGAACGCTACGAACACGTCGTGATTGAGGGGGTCGGCGGTCTGTGCGTGCCGCTGACCGAAACCGTAACCATCCTTGATCTTCTGACCGAGGGCCGTTACCCGACGCTTGTAGTGAGCACACCGAAACTGGGCAGCATCAACCATACGTTGCTGACACTGGAAGCGCTCCGGTCACGTGATATCCCCATCGCGGGCATCCTCTACAACCGCCACATCAAAGCCCCCGAGCCCATCACGAAGGACTCCCGCGTCATCTTCCAGGACTGGCTGAAGCATCACAACACCCCCGACACCATCATCGACCTGCCCCACGTCAGTGCCGACGCCATTCCCGACGTCAGTTTCGAGGAACTGATGCGTTCTTAGGGTTGTTGGTTGCCTGCGGTTGCGTGGCATGCACTCACCGCCTCCATCACCGTGCCAAACCGCATATGCGAGAATCGCCCGAACCGGGGATCGCGGGTCAGTTTCGCCCGCGAGGCAGATGGGGATGGCAGCCCGCAGAGAAAGCGTGTCAGTTGTCGTGGTGATGCCAGGGCAGCATGGTCTTCACTCAACAGATCGTCAATAACCGCGAGGCCGGTCGTGGTAATCGACGCATCCCGCATGGGCGGCATCGGGAAACGCGCCTCACCCATACAGCGGTCACAGTGGCCGCAGTCCCCCTCCAGAGACTCTCCGAAATAGCCAAGCACCTCTCGCACGGTACAGGACTCCAGTTCGGCCAGGGCCACGACCTGACGGATACGCTCAAGGTCTCGCGCTTCAGATGTCTGGAAACGGGCATGGATCGCGTGGGCGAGCTTGCCGGCAGCGGACGGCCGCTGCACGAAGCGATACCCATGCCGCAGCCCGGCGACTTTCAGCGTCAGATCGCCCTGCTCCTCGAGGTGATTCAAGGCAGACACAAGGTCTACGCGCGGCGCCCCCAGCGCGGCCGCTGCGGCGCCGATGTCAACCGTGAACCAGATCCTGCCCTTTCTGGCCCTCCTGAACATCGCGCGGAGCAGCTGCACCCGCTCGGCATCAAGCCCTGCCAGCATCTCTGCCGAGCTGCGGTTGGGCTGGAACTTGTACTCATTGTAGAGCGGCCCCGTGGAGGCGATGATCCCCTCCAGCTCCAGATATGTTAGCAGCGTCGAAATCACCAGCGTGCGCATATCATACGCCGTAGACAGCTCGTAGACCGAAACATCAAAATGGTCCGGCTGGTCGAGAATATGCCCGATCACTCCCGCCACGGCCGCAGCCGTCGGGGTATCGCCATAGGAGAAGTTCTCCAACGTGGCAACATCGTCAGGACAAACCAGGAGGTCACAGAAGGCGGTCTCCCCATCACGCCCCGCACGCCCCGTTTCCTGCATGTAATTCTCCAGCGACTTGGGCATGTTGTAGTGATAGACGTAACGAATGTCCGCCTTGTCAATTCCCATGCCAAAGGCAATCGTCGCGACCACGACGGCTTTTGGGGACGCCATAAACCAATCCTGTACCGCATGACGCACATCACCATCCATACCGGCATGATACGCCCTGGCCTCAACGCCGTTGGTTTCGAGAAATGCGGCCACCTGTTCTGCGGTCTTCTGCAGCGTCACATACACAATTGTCGCCCCGCGCGGCCGCGACTTCAGATGCGAAAGCAGCAGCTTGTCGCGCGCCGGCGCCGCGCACGGCACGGCCCGCATCGTCAGGTTTGGGCGATGAAACCCCGTATTGATGTAGGCCTCAGGCGAGATCGAAAAACTGCGGCAAATATCCGCTGCCACAGACGGCGTCGCGGTTGCCGTCAACGCCAGGACCCGGGACACCTTCAGATCGCGAGACAGCGCAGCAAGCTTCAGGTAATCCGGTCGGAAGTTGTGCCCCCACTCGGAGATGCAATGCGCCTCGTCAATCACCATCAGGCTGATGGATGAGCGGCGCAACCGTTGCACGAAACGTTCACTTGCAAACCGTTCGGGCGCGACATAGAGGATCTTCAGATTCCCATTCCAGAGGTCATCCCAGACTTGGCGCGATTCCTCGGCTGACAGGCTCGAATCAAGACGCGCCGCACGCACGCCCTTGCTCACCAGGAAATCGATCTGGTCCTTCATCAACGCAATCAACGGCGATACTACCAGCGTCATCCCCTCCAACATCAGCGCCGGAAGCTGGAAGCAGAGACTCTTGCCACCGCCCGTTGGAAACACGGCCAGGGCCGAGTTCCCGGCCAATAGCTGCTCAACGATCTCCCGCTGGCCCCCACGAAAGGAGTCAAACCCAAACACATCCATCAAAACGCGATCAACATCCATATCGTCACCTGCCTTCTGCCTCTCCATCCCGCCCACTATACCTGAAGGACACCTTTCCTCCACACTATAGAAGAGGCAGATCCGGAAAATTCCGAAGAAAGTTGAGACTTTCTTTTCTCATCCCGTCGTTTTTACCACGTGACAGGCAGGCGGGCGGGCTGCCGAGCGGGCCCGGATTAATCAGGAGTGAAACATGCAGTCGCTATGTACGGCCTAAAGGCCGAACTACAAACGGGTTGCTACATGAATCCGGCGTTTGTAGTCCGGGCTTTAGCCCGTAAACCGGCGGTGAAGTTTCAGACTAGTGCAGCCGCCGAGTGGACTCGGACCATTCAAAGTTGAAACTTGAGAATTAACACTGAGGACCTCAAGAGCGGCGGGAAGGACTCGGAGACTCGCCCGTTCCCGCCCTACAATTGGGCCCTGCATTACAGGGGGCGTAGTCTTATGTGGCCTCCCGCCGTCTCCCGATGCAACGCGCGGCTCTTGGTTAACGGGTCGTTCGAATTGAAGTTTCAGGTCAGTTTCGCCCCCGGCGTCGTACCTCCTCCGGAATAATCAGGGTGGAAACTTCACTTATTGCTCTCTACTTGCTCTTGGCATACAGGCGAGACGCCTGTGCCACGGCATGCGCATAGTAGCGAGCAATGCTTCGGCGAGAGGCCAAAGTGGCACGGGCGTCCCCGCCCGTAAGCCAAGAGCAAGTTCTGGAGCAAAACGATGAAGTTTCAGATCAGCCCGCGTGACACTCGCCTATTCAGGGACTAGCGTCCCCCGGTGCCCGAGCCTTGCTGCTTCGGGGCAACGACGGCAGTGGTCAGAGGGAAATCATCCGTGCGGAAAGGCGTCACGGGGAGGCCCGTCCGGTTCTGGAGGTTGCAGACGGGATTCTGTGCCCATGCGTAACGCACGGCAATGGGATCGGCAACGGTATCACACCAAACCTGCACCTTGTCGCGTCCCTGGAGCTGCGCTTTCGCATTGTGCCAGACCTTGTCTTCACCGCAAATGGCAAAGCCCAGGGGTTCCCGCACATCGAACGTATCCAACCCCGGCCCCACGTGATCAAACGCCACCACGATCTTGTTGCCCTGCTTCTCCATGGAGCGGTACTCGGGGCTGCGACAGACGATATCCAAGCCGTAGTCTTTCGCGAGCGCCAGGCGAGCCAGGCGTTTGGCTACGCCTTGCTTATTCCTGGGATGAATGTCATGGGCCTCGCCAAGGTCGGTAATCACGGCCTGTCCCGTGTTGGGAAGACTCAGCGTCAGCGTCTGTGACTCGCGCAACTCCGCCCAATTGCTGTCCGTAGGCTGATCGACCTCATCCTGGAAATCAGCCAGCTGGACCCAGTAGAACGGGAAGTCGCCCTGCCCCCACTGTTCACGCCAATGCGTGATCATCAGGGGGAAGAGCTTGCGGTAATTCCACGCCCGGCCGGCATTGCTCTCGCCCTGGTACCAGATGGTCCCACGGATGCCGTAGCCGATGATGGGATGAAGGACACCGGCATAGAGATTGCCCGGACGATGCTGTCCCCGCATGTCATGCTCGGGGTGACGCGGCTTGCGTGGGCCCCTCTTGCCCGCAGCCTTGGCTGCGGCGGTTTCCTGTTGCCATTTCGCAAGGTTGGCATCGTACAGCTTCTGCGACTTTCCGGATTCCATGTCGGCTTCCTTCTGCTCCCACATCTCAATGTAGGTGTCACAGTCGCCAGAGGCCTCAAGAACATCGCGTCTGACCCATGCTTCGGCCGAGGAACCACCCCATGCGTTATTAATCAAGCCAATCGGCACATCAAGCGTCTGATGCAGCTGCCGACCAAAGAAGTAACCAACGGCTGAAAAGTGCTTCACCGTTTCAGGCGTACAGAGATTCCACTGCCCCCTGAAATCATTCTGCGGCTCCTGAGTCCCCACCTGGGGAACACTAATGAAACGGATCTTGGAATACTTAGCGGTCAAGCTCTCAAGGTCAGGATCGTCGGAGTTCTGTAGCGACCACTGCATGTTCGACTGTCCCGAGCAAAGCCACACTTCACCAACAAGGACATTATCGAAGCGCTGGGTTGTGGAGCCGGTTACGACAAGCGCTCTCCCCTCGGCAGACGTCTTGAGCGCATCAAGCACGACCTCCCAACGGCCATCGTCTGCCGCCACGGCCGACTTCGTCTGCCCCGCGAATTCCACGGTCACGCTCTTGCCGGCATCATCCCATCCCCAGACCTTCACAGGCATATCGCGCTGCAACACCATGCGGCTGCCGAATATGGCCGGCATCTTGGTTTCAGCCGATGCGGTCAAACCACCCAGAACGATGAAACCAACAAGAATGGCAAGCGTGAGACGATCTTTCATAACGTGTCCTTCTACTGATGGAGTTAGCAAGAGGAGGAGTCTAGTGTAGTGAGGATAGCGTCGGCAACCGCTAATCGTCATCAATGCTGAGGCGATAGAAAACACTCTTCGCATCACATATGCCGGTCGTATAGACATTGACTGGCGGCGTGGCCGGGATCGCCGAGTTGGTGAGCGTGAACTCACCTGAGACCAGGTTCGTGCTGATCCACAGCGAGTAGAACTTGCCGGTCGCGCTCAACCACGAGAACACACAGCCTGAAGTCTGCCCTACATCGGTCAGCGCAAAGACGGATTCCGCATCAGTCGGATCGGTGCCGGCGCGCCACTCGTCATAGTTCGTCGCCCCGTCCTCATCCCAATCCTCATCCGCCCCACCGTCCACGGCATTGGTGTTCCCAAAATAGTCGATCTCCCAACTATCCGGCATCCCGTCGCCATCGTGGTCGTCGAGCACCTGTTCTGCTGAGCCCGGCGATGGGCTTGCATCCGCAACCCAGTTGGTAGCGTCGTTCGGGTAGGCGGCCACATCGACACGTGCCAGCGATGATCCAAGTCCATCAGCCGCCAGCGGCCAGGGCGCGGCATCGTTGTAGTCGACGAGCTCGACGACAATATAGGGAACTTCTCCCGTCAGTGCCTCCGGTTCACCCGGCCGGGTCAGCGTCAGATCCTCGCCATCATTGTTGAGCGCGCCCTCGTATGGACCGAGTACTGTGACACCTGCATCCACCGTGTAGTAGCTGCGGAACGCCGCCTCATTCGTTTCAGTAACTAACAGGCATTCACCGGCGGAAAGCACAATGCCGGTCGGGAAGCTGAACGTCACCGCACCTTCAAGCTTCCAGGTGTTGGTGGGATTAGCCAAGTCGTAGAGCGGGGCATTCGAAGCGCTACGGTTGCAGATCTCGACGAACTCAAAGCCATTGCTGTCAGCCGGATGATAGACGAACTCGGTAATGACCACCGAATCGACCAGCGGATAGGCGTTGCTTGCGCCCGAGGTCTGCGAGCTCTGCGCCGTGAAGTCGGCCGTACCATCGCTCTTGATGTGTCGCCCAAACGTCACATCGCGCTCAGCCGCGCCGAAAACCGCCTCAACCCGGTAACCGGTCAGTTCCCCACCCTCGCTTGAAGAGAGGTAGACGCCCTCACCCAGCTCACTGAGAGCAAAGCCGTTCACCCCTGCCGCGGCGGCGCCGAAATGATCATGCTCGGTCAAGACCTGGTACCCGCCGGGGGCAATGGCTGCAATTCCACTGAGCACAACCTTTGTCAGGTTGGTATCGTCGTCACTCAGGTACCACCCATTGATGTCAATCGTGTTGGTAGAGTTGTTGAACAGCTCAATCCAATCACCTGGATCATCCTGATCCTGGTGCGTCAGCACTTCATTGATGACTAGATCATCAGGATCAAGGAACGCGAACGGCCCGCTACCGGGGGTGCCGCCAACATACTTACTTGGACGCCACGCTGTGCTTTCGTTCCAGGCATTGGTGTCGGCAGCGGGATCAATCAACGTCAGCGAATACCCATCACCATCCGTGATCGCGTACCAATCGTCATATTCAAAATCAAGGATCGTGCGGCCGAGACCATCAATCAACGCAACCTGCTCCCCGGAATTGGCAAGGGCCGCATCTTGAATGTAGAACTGTCCATAATACTCACCTGCGATGTTGATGTTTGCCCAATTGGTGTAGCGTGCGGCGAAGGCATCCAGATCGTTCACAAGCACAACGTACTCACCGGGATCAAGCGTCGTCACATCACCATCCGTGAAGTCGAAACGGACACCCTCGCTGAATGCGGTTCCGGCCAGGCCGACCGTGCCCGTGCCGGTGTTGAGCAGTTCAATAAACTCAAACCCCGATGCTGCATAGTTCGTCTCCGCTCCCGACACCGGGTCAATCGGATGATACATGACCTCGGTGACGCGCAGGGGCGAGACCTCGCTCAGCACGAAGATGGCCTCTGTCAACGCGCTCCACGTTCCGCCGCTCAGAACACGGGCCTTCACCTGCGTCGATCGCGTCAGCGTGACGGCATTGCTATAGGCCGCACCCGCGACACTACCGCCAACCGCGCGGGGATCAGAACCGTCGGTCGTATAGTAGATCTGGCTGTCGCCGCTGATGACAAGCGCGTATCCAGACGTGAGGCTGCCACCGTGCTGGCTGAATGACGGGGCATCCACGGCGGGGTACCACCCCACGCTCTCAAGCTGGCCAACGACCACATCTCTGCGGGTGTTGGGTGATGCCTGCAGGTAGTCGTCGAGAATGCTATTGACCGCGGGCAGCCAGTCGTCGTCCCTGGTTCGCGGCGTCGCTGTGATGTAGTCCCCCCACCGGGCGGACTCGGCGATGATCGCCAGCTCCATCTCTGTCTTGCGATCGTTCAGAAGTGCTACCGCGTTGTCGGGAGTCAGGACGCCATCATTGAAAAGATGGCGGTGAACGCGGTCGGCAAAACGCAGCTTGTACTCATCGTTGTCGACGAGTTGGAGATGCAGCCACCACGGGTTAAAGCACTCCATGGTACCCAGCGTCGAGCTGGCAGCGACCGTTGCCGAACGCGTGCTGACGATATCGTAGTCAACCTCCTCTGTTAAGTGATAGCCGAGGGCATGTTCCGCATCGTGTGCGATGAACTTGAACCCCTCCGGGCTCACCCGGTTGTACAGCGCGAACAAGTTGTTCGGTATCGATCCGGTGTTCGGCGGCCCCAGTGGCGAATCGCGATTGCCCACGTAGAACACCGTCAGCATGTAATCAGCCAGGTTATCCACATCCAACAACTGCGTGTAGCTCTCGTTCCTTGACCCATCGGCATTCATGCCCTGGATAAAGAAGTAGTCGACGTTGGCAACGACCCCGGAATTGGCGGCCGACCACAGCGACTGGTAGTCATCGATTACGCCGTCAGTTGCCTCTATCTGCCCCCTGTTATCACCGGCCTTCACAATATCGTAGTCGTCACTGTCATCACCATAGTACGACTCCCCGTAGCGTGCATCAGGCCGCTCTTCCGTCTGGTACAGTCCCCAGTACTGTCCATTGAGGTAAAGGTGATAGAAGCGCCCCCTTGTATAGGGCTGCCCCATCTCGCGGTGGGCATCGCGCACAAAGATGTCATAGAGCCATGTGCTTACGGCCCCGCTATTCCCGAGGTGCCAGGAGAAGTTCTGACCCGTCCGCAAATCAATACGTTTATAGCTGTCAGCCCCCTCGTCCCCGAACAGGTCGTAGTTCAGACGTGCCGTGCCATACTCCGACCGGAAGAAGAGCCGGAATGAGTGCTTCGGATTCCGAGCCTGCCGGCTCATACCGCCCCGTATGCGAACGCCACCGTTGATCTGAAACCCCTGCGTCCCGTCCGGATTAATCAGCTCTACGGAAGTCTCACGCTCCCACAGCGCGCCATCGTCCAGGGCATTCACGTAAATCCCACTGGCGGCATCGAACAGGTTGTCAGGGTCAGTCACGATTGAGACGGAAGGAATATCCAGGAGCGCATCGTCAATCAGATCCGCGTAATCAGGATCGTTCACGACATCAGGATCCATTGCGTAGTCGAACACCTGTCCATTGACCGGCCCAGATGGCCAATCGGGCTCGAGCGGACTGGCATCCGCCGCTTGTGTCACGATGTCACTCAAGAAGATATAGGTCTGGGTGTCAACATCGCTGGGCTGATAGCCATCCACGAATGCGGCCGCCCGCAGGACGGTGGTCGTCCCAATCGTGATGGGCCCGGTGTAGAGCGTACCGTTGTTCGTCGCCGGTGAAGTAGCGTCAACGGTGTAGTAGATCGCGGCGTTCGTGGTATCACAGCTGATTGCCACCTCGAAGGCGTTGGTGTAGAAGCCGCGATCGACGGTGAACTTCGTATCCTCTACATAGCCCAGGAATCCGGCTACATTCGCGCGCCCGGGCGTAGCCGCGGAGAGGTAGCTCAACGTGTTCGACTGCATACTTCCCGCCACAGCGGCGTTCAACTCGGCGATGACCAACATATCGGAACTATGAAGCGGCACATTGACGCCCTGAATAGCCAGTATGTTGGTCCCATCCTGCAGGGCTCCGACGTGGTCACTGGCATCGAAATCCACGTAGGCGTTCAGGTCCGCATCGTGTGAGGCCGTGGCCATTGAATTCCACGCCAGGGGATCCGGGGCGTTGGCGGTTGCGATTTGGGTGCCGTTCAGGAATGCGGTGAACCCATCGTCGTACTTTGTACGCAAAGAGAGGGCGCCGATTGCGTCAGCGTCACTGACGTCGAAAGCAATCCGTATGTAGACCGATCCATTCTGGAACCGCATGGACTGCACATCCAACCCGATCAGGCTCTCGTAGCCCGAGCTGGCCTCGTACCCTACCCCCTGGTGCCCCGTCAGCCACCCGGTCTCGTTGTAGCCCACGTAATGCCAGTTCGTTGATGCGGCATCGCTTGTGGGCACAAGGGCTTTCGCATCCTCATCGGCCGCAACCAGCGTGGTATACGTCGAATCCCATGGAATACCGTAGGCGACATCATCAGACTGGACGGGATAGTCAACGATCTCATCTTCGACCGTCACCCCGTCTGCCCGCGTAAGCACAACGCTCTCGCCATCCCCGCTGAGTTTGAACGTGGTGTGGAGATAGCCGAGGCTATCGACGTAGTCCTCTACATCCTGGCCACTGGCAAACACAACCAGGAAACCACCGGCGGCTATGTTGGTAGCGGGAAAGGACCACTTCTGAAGGTCGTTCGTCTCGTCGCTGAGGTACCAGCCCGTAAGATCAACGGCATTCGTCCCGCTATTGTGGAGCTCCAGCCAGTCAGAGTAGTTCCCGTCACCGTCGATGAGCGTATCATCGTTCTTGGCGACGAACTCACTGATCACAACCTGGGCTTCGCAACGCTCCGCAACGCCTCCGGCAAGCCCCAACACCAGGGCCACCGCCAGCCACGATTTCCCAGCAACATTCCTCATCGGCCAATCCTACATCTAGTGCCCGCTCTGGCGCAACGGATCAATCATGCTCTCAGGCACAATCACATTGCACATACACGGGGCGTCTAGCTGGTGTTACGTAGGACGCGAGAGAATCTTGCAAAGGCTATCGCCGATTCCACCTTTCCTGGGCCGACAGGACCTACCTGAACATGAAGATTGAGCCAGACGGTTCGAATACCCGAATGCTACCATCGGTGGCTAGGCCGCCGGTATCCCAGGTCAACTCTCCAGTCAACGCAGGCAGGTTCATTGCTGAGAACGATCCGCTGAACGAATCCGCATCGAACAGATCGAACGTGGCACCGGCCGCCAGTGTTCCAGCCAGCAGGGTGACGTTCAGCGTGCCGCCGTACGTAATGGTTCCCGCCTGGGAATTGGCTGTCATATTCACGGTATCGTTGGACGCCACACTACCGGCATAGCCGATATCGAACGCATGCGTGCCGCTACCCAGCGTGAGATCAACCCTGTCAGCGGTATCATTAGCGAACGTTCCGATTCCGACACTGGAGAGCGCCGTTCCCGGGTTGACCGAGTTAATGCTTACATCTAGTTCTGTAGCACTACTGTTACGAATCGCCGTCGAGCCGTTGAGTGCACCTAACACGACATCATTCTGTCGGAAATCAACAACGTTGCCCTTCATATTAAGGGTCAGGTCTGTAGCATCGGTCGAAGCCGAGATCCACCACTGCACGTCACCATTACCATCATCACTCGTGATCGTCGTACCCGGGGCAAAGGTCAAACCGCGGACGAACTGTAGACGACTGACGTCGGCAACCGTGATATCACCTCCGACGGTACCGCCGGCGTCGTTTCCGCCCACACCGACCTGCCTGCCTGAAGCATCGATCGCACCGGTGATTGTCAGTGAGTCTGACGCAGACTGCGGTTCCAACACCAATTGACCGCTGGTCATGCCCGTAGCCGTGATGTTGTTTACTGTGATTGCGCCACTCACGTTGGCCTGCGGGGCATCGCCTACCACGTATGCATTCACCCCATTGGACCAGGTCCGGTAGGTGCCGCCGGCGCTGTTATCCGGCAGCCATAGCGTCGACGTCGTATCCCAGGCCCGTGTTCCCGTCGTCACGATCGGCTTCGTGGCACCGTCTCCCAGGTAGAAGTCGATGTTCTTGGTGGAGATCGTGCCGTCAACCAACAGTTGCGACGTATCCCATTCGAGAGCGTACGCACTGATGTCGGGCAGGTTGGTTGCGCTGAACGAACCCACCAGGGTGTCCGAAAGCAGGTCAAAGCTGTCCCCTGCCACCAACGCCTCACTACCCGCGAGCAGGGACACGTTGAGCGTGCCACCCAAGGTGAGCGGCTGCGACGCCCACTGCACGTTGATCCAGTCAGCGGACGGGGTCCCGCCGCTCTTGCTGATATCCAATTCGGTAACCGCTGAGCCCGCCAACGTGAGCTCACTCCCCCACCCAAGGCGGAGCTCCTCACCGGCTGCACTGTTGGTCAACACAACACCGGTGCTGTTAATCGTCACCGCGGTAAGGCTTGAACCACCTTCCTTGATGATGATCCCGGCGCCGATCAGCTGGCCCAACGTTGCCGTGCCACTGAGATCGCCCGTGAAGCGCAGCTGGTTGCTGTCCGTAAATTTGAAACTCGCGTCCGCGTCAACTCTACCGAGCGAGTTAACGTGTATGTACCCATTCGAAATCGTACAGATGCCATCAATCTTGGGAGAGCCGTCCATCAGCTTCATCACACCGGCCCCAGCCTTCGTAAAATCATTGCTGAACGTGATATCCCAATGGACGGGAACGTCAACGGAGTTCTCAAAGACCGCGCCGGAAGACCACGTGAGCACCTCAACACCACCGCCAGCCTTCTGCAAGCGTTCAACCGTGGGCGATCCACTCTCCACATCCGTTATGATTCCGCCCAGAGGTGTACCCGCAAAGTTCTCCCAGTCGAAGCGCACGTTTCCCGTGCCGCTCAGCTCGAAGTGGGCTCTGTCACCAGAGACCAACGACGCGATAAACCCGCCACTACCGCCGGTCGCGTCGCTGTTCCATGTAACCGCCGTGGGATCGACCGTGACGGGGCTAGCCGCATTGTCGATCCCAAATCCCACCGCCGTGCCATTCAGATCAAGGTACATATCCTGTGCACCCGCCGTACGAACAATCGAAATCGTCCCGTCCGTGGTCAGCGATGAAGTATCCCAACCAAGCCCACTGGTAAGCGTCGGCAGGTTGATGGTAGCGAAGGACCCCCCAAAGGAGGCTGCGTCGAACAGGTCATACGTCTGTCCCTCCGAGACCGAGCCACCAGTCAACGTCACGGTTAGCGTTCCGCCATAGGTTACCGAACCGTTCGCAAGATCAAGTTTATCGGCAGAACTGGGCGCCGAGACATCGAATGCGTGCGTGCCAGTTCCCAGCGTCACGTTAATCGTATCCCCGGCATCCTCGGTAAACGAGCCGATCCCTGAACTGGTCGCGCCACTCCCGGGACTCAGAGACTGGATCGTCACATTTGCCATGCCATTGTCATTGTCCAGAAATTCGGCATTCCCGTTGATAGCGCCGAAGTTCAACGCATCTTCTCGTAGGTTCAGCGTATCGCCCTGGCCGTTCATGTTGATGGTCAGGCCCGTCATATCGGTCGATACGATGTTATTCCAGAAGTCGACCGACGCCAGGCTGGCCGGATCATCCAGCGTAATCACCGTCCCGGGATCAAAGGCCACGCTTCCAACGAGCTGGAAGTACAGTACATCCGAGATATCCATCGTGCCGGCAATCCCGCCGCCAAACTTGAACCACTGCGGGTTGCCCGTGGTGATTGACCCATTAATGGTTACCGTGCTCGCGGAATTCCCCACCTGCAACCCGTTCGCAGCGCCACTCCAATAGATGTCGCCTACGGAGATACTCTCGGTGGCCGTGAATGTCTGTCCACCACCACCATAGAAGACAGCATCCTTGCCGTTCACCCATGTGGTGTAGCTGCCGGAACCACTATTGGTCGGCATCCAGAAGGAGCTGGTTGTATCCCAGTTGCGAGTCCCCGTTACCGTAATGGGGTTCTCGCTGCCATTGCCGAAATGCATCGTGTCGGTCGCCACAACCGTGCTGAGCGTGCCATCTACACCGAGTTGTGATGTGTCCCATGAAAGGCCGTAGCTACTGATGTCCGGCAGACTGGTCGATGAAAACGAACCGGAGATCGAAGACGCATCGAAGAGATCAAAGGTCTTGCCGGCAGCAAGCTCTCCACCCAGCAGAGCCACACTCAGCGTCCCTCCCAGTGTGATCGTCCCTGACACGTTTCCAACAACATCCAGGAGGTCGTTAGAGACAACCCCGCCAACAGCACCAACATCGAAACTGTGCGTTCCGGAGCCCAACGTCACGTTGATGGTGTCATCTGCGTCGGTCGTGAAAGATCCTATACCTGCACTCGAAGCCCCAATGCCGGGATTCAGGGAGTTGATCGTGACCGTCGACGAAGCGTCGTGACCATCCGACAGCACTGCGTTTCCATTCAGGGCGCCAAACGTGAGTCCATTCTGTCGCAGATTCAGCAAGACGCCAGAACCGTTCATGTTCAGCGTAAGGTCGCTCATATCAGGGGTACTGATGTTGTTCCAGAAATCCACGTGGGTCAGGTTGGTCGGATCGTTGAGCGTGATCTCTGTGCTGGCGGCCGGATTCGCGTCATTGATGAACTGCAGGTGTGCGACACCTGACAGCACGTCAAAGCTGCCGCCGAAGTTGCCGGCGAACTTGAACCATCGCGGACTGCCTGCGTAGTCAACCACGATGGAGCCGTTCACGGAAAGGGTCTTGTCGGCAGAGGAGTCAAATGTCAGAGCGGAGGCCGCATTACTCCAGGTAATGTTGTTTGCGGAGATATTCTCGGTTGCGGTGATAGTCATTGCGCCGCCATGGAATACCGCATCATTGCTGTCAACCCAAGTGGTCCATGGCGCTCCGTTCGTGTTGTTGTCCAGCCACAGAGAGGACGTGGCATCCCAGTTACGGTCGCCAGTGGTAGTGACAGGAGTTGTAGCACCATCTCCCATGTGCTGTGTCGCGGCGAATGCAGCGCTTGTAAGAGCCAAGCATATGACTGCCTGGACGATGCCTATCGTGGTCCGTGTTCTCATGGTATCTTCCTCCGTTCGCTTCTTATCGAATCACAAAAACAAACCCCTTCAGTTTCTCTACTGAAATCACGCCATCGGTTTCGAGTGCCTTGGTATTCCAGAACAGGGGTGTTCCACTCAGGTCAGGCAAGGTGACCGAGCTGAAGGAACCAAGAATCGTTCCGGCATCCAGGATTTTGAATGAATCTCCCCCCTCAAGCGGATCGGACCCGCCGACGAGTGACACGTCGAGACCGCCGAAGACGGCGAGTGTCTTGTCCGGCCAGTCAATCCGGATCACGTCCTGTGTTGTACTGCCGCCGGACTTCGCGATATCGAGCTTGCTGGTTGCGCTGGAGCCCAACGTCAGACTCAACCCCCAACCGGCCAGGATCTCATCGGTGGCATCGCCGTCGGACATATCAATGCCGCCCTCCAGCACGAGGACGGTGTTGGTCAAGGCCACGCCGCCACTATTGATGATGTTGCCGGACCCACTCAGCTTTCCGATACTCTTCGTTGCGTCCCTGAACGTCCCCGCATTTGAAGCATGGGCATGGAGCGCAAGCGCCCCCCCGGCCAGGTGGAAACTTGAGGTCTCGTCCACCGTCCCGGCCCTGTTCAGTCGCACCTCACCACCACTGATGCTGAGCGTGCCGCTCAGCTTTCGGTCACCATCACCGAACTCTAGCTGCCTCGCCCCCACCTTCGTGTAGTCATTCGTGGTTCCCAGGTTCCACCAGAACCCGAAATCGAGAATGGAAGCATCCACAACCGCACCCGGTGCCCACTCGATGATCGCAGATCCGATCCCCTCGTTGTCATGCTGGAACCGGTTGACCGATGCTGTACTTCCTGATTCACGCGAAACCTGGATCCCGCCAAGCTGTACACCACTGCCGGTGACGGAGGAGAGAAGCTCGAAAAGCACCCCGCCGTTACCACTCAAACGGAAGTGCGCGACCTCGCCGCTGGTGAGCGCCCCGTGCCCACTGACCCCGGTGGGGTCGGTTGTCCATGCCCACGACGCTCCCTGGGTGTAGTCGAACTGCACCTCATTGGCGGAATCGCCATTACCCGTGGTGCTGGAGATTCCGAAGCCGGGAGCCGTACCGTTAATATCGAGGTATTTCGGTGCAGCCGTGACTCTCAAAGTGCCATCCACACCAAGCTGCGTGGTATCCCAACCCAGACCACTGCTGCTGATATTGGGCAGGTCGAACTCCGTGAACCCGCCTGCCAGGTCACTTGCTTCAAGCAACCGGAAGCTGTCACTCATCGCAAGCGCATCACCGGGCAGCAGGCGGACGGTGAGCTTGCCATCAACTGTAATCGACCTTCCCGTCCCGGTCACAACAACCATGTCCTGCGTGGTAACCCCGGCAGTCTTCACGATGTCGAAGGCACTTTCTGAGCTCGCCGACAGAACGAGCGAGGCGCGATCCTCGATCGACAGTAAGCTACCCGCCGCGTTATTCGTTAGCACCACGCCTGTCGTATTGACGACAACGCCCGTGAGACCGTCGCTGCCAGCACCGTCGTTGATAATGCTTCCACTGCCGATAAGTCTGCCCAGCGTCGCGGGACCAACCAGTCCAGGCCTGATTCTAAGTTGATTGTCAGCGGTGAACTCGAAGCTGGAACTGGAATCCACGGTAACAAGTTCGTTGATGACAACGTACCCGTTCGAAATCGTGCATAACCCGTCGATCTTAGCGCTGTTGTCACCTAGCTTGAGCCAACTTGAACCCGTCTTGGTGAAGTCATTGCTGGTTGCGAAATGCCACCAGAATCCGTTACCGACGTCATCGGTCTGGACGGTTGCCCCGGGAGAGAAGCCCAAGATTTCCAAGCCCCCACCCGGCTTCTGGAAACGCTGGATTGTAGCCGTGCTGCCTCCTGTTCTGTAGGTATGCAGGCCGCCTACACTGACGCCGCCGTAGTTTGCCCAGTTGAACAGGTTGCCGCCAGTGCCTTCGAGACCGAAATGCAGAACGTCGCCATTCGAAACGGTGGTCAGCGTACCACCGGCGCCACCGGTCGAGTCCGTGTTCCATGTCGTCGCCGTTGGATCGACCACGAACGTGCTCGCAGCACCAATCCCAAACCCTGCCGCCGTTCCGTTGTTGTCGAAGTAGAGATCGGCAGCCTGAACGGCAGCCCCAAGTAACATCATCACCACCAGTACAAGAATTCTGCGTGTTTGCAATGTGCGCTCCCTTCTGTCGCGGCGACCGCGAAATAAGCTGTATTACCGGCCAGCGTCTAGACCTCTTCAAATGAAAACGGTTACATTATGGCACGGCGCTCGTCTTTCGTCAACCAGAAATCTGAAGATTTCATACCCCCCGGCAATCTGCCTGCGACCGGGGGCACGCCCATTGTCATCGCTTACACTAATGTGCAGCACATGACATTCCTCAAGTGCAAAGATCTGTTAATCGACGACGACGCCCAAGGCTCATGGCTCCCTGGCGGCGGGCAGTACGTTGAGCGTCTCGGTCTCCCCGTCGATGGTCACGGCATGCGTCCCGTAGAACACACGGATGTCGCAGATTCCCTCCGAATCAAACTCCCCGTCAAAGTCGGTCCACCACCGTCCAAAGACCAAGTCGCGATAGGATCTTGAAACAAGCGTTTCTGACCAGTCCCGCCGCCATAGTGCTGCCTTGGGACGCCAGTGAGCGCCCTCCCAGAACCCCCACATGGTGATACTGACAACAGACGGATGCGCAAAAGCACGCGAGTAGAGAGTCGCCAGGGCCAAGGCGCGGACGTGCTCATCGGCCACGTTGACATCAAATTCCGTTATCGCTATTGGCAGACCGAACTGCGCCAGGCGGTCAAGGCGCTGACTCAAGACCTCTGCATCGACCATACGGGTGTAGTGCCCCTGCACCCCTACCCCGCCAACGGGCAACCCAGCATCCAGGAAGCCCCTAATCTGTTTCTCATAGCGTGACAGATCGCCGCCAGTCAGAATGCCGTAGTCATTCACGTAGAGCACAGCGTCAGGATCATGCTGGCGACACCATCTGAACATCTGGGGCCAGATTGCCTCGCCCAACCGGTCGCGGTAGTATGTGCAGTGCACCATCTCGTTGTTCACATCATACTCAGGAATGCGGCCGCGATAGCGAGTCATCACGTCGCGAGCCCGGTCCGCCAGACTGAGTCGCAGCGCATCGTCACCCAGCGCCTTCTGCCATGCCGGCACAAGCTTGTCACGCCCCCAGTACACACAGTGCCCCCGCATCGCCAAACCATGCGATTCGCACCAGGCCAGGGCATCGTCCGCCACTCGGAAATCGATCTTCCCTGGGCGCCTCTCCGTCGAGTACCACTTCAGCGCATTCTCATGCACCGCGGCGTTGAAGTTCTGTTCGAGGACTGCCAGGTACTGCTCGCGATCGTCTTGAGCCATCCTGCCGTCAAAGGCCGCATTCGATATCGCCGTCCCGAACCGAAACGCATGCCGCTGCTGACGCACACGCACACGGGCCCCGGGCTTCCCCCGCAGGCGCACGATGCGGGTGCGATGCTTCAAGATACCGGGCATGCAGGAATCCACGATAGCATCGAGCTTGGCCCCAAAGTCTGCTGCCCGATCTTGCTTCGCCGTCTCGTGGCGAACAGCGCCAGGAGATTCCTGTGAAGGCAACAGAATCACTGTCGCCAAGCCTAAACTCAATCCCAATCGCACGTCGTACTCCTTCTGTCTTGATAGCCACACGGCAGGAAGATCATACCACAACTGAGAGCAGAGGGCTACTTCGCCACGCCATTTCCCTGGCGAGTGAACGCCTGGACAATTCGGACCGGTGCAGTTCTGAGCATGTTGCCCATGCCCTTGTTGTGGGCTGTGATGACGATGACCAGATCAAGTTCCGGCAGCATGAGAATGAACTGGCCGCCGGCGCCGCGGCCGGATTTGCAGACATAGGTACGGTCGCCGACTTCGGCATCGGCTTGCCACCAGAAGAAGCCATAGGAGGTCCCCTTTGGATTGGTGTGAAGGCGGTCGGTGGCGCGTTCGATGAACGCGGCGGGGATCAGCGTCTCGCCATTCCACTTGCCTTGCTGCATCACCAGCAGCCCGAACTTGAGCATGTCGCGGGATCGGATACTGGAGCCGGCAGCTGACTTCGGCAGGCCGCTGACGTCATCCTGCCAGCCGTAGTTGGTGATGCCCAGCCTTCCGAGCAGCTCCGTCTTGATGAACTGCTTCGCCGATCCGGGAACGACAACATCGAGCACCTGCATCGTCATGCATGGATCCGCGCCCTGGTACTTGAACTCGCGGGGTGACGGCGGAATCGACGCACTGTGTTCCAGATACGCCTGGATCTGCCCCTGCCCGTTCAGTCGGTCGGGCTGCCTCATCAGCTCCCTGGCCTTTGCCTTGTCGATACGGATGCCGGAGCGCATGTTCATCGCTTCGGCTAGCGTGATGGCAGATGCGCCATCCACGAGTTTCTGCGGATCAAGGTCTTGGAGGAAGTCGACGACCGACGTGTCGAGATCGTCCATTGCGAGGTGCCCCAGCTGAATGGCACGGCCGATAGCCAACGTCGTGTAGGACTTCGTAATGGACATCTGGTAATGCGGGTAGTTCGCGCGTCCGCGACGATAGTAGGATTCAAACAGCAGCTTCCCCCGGTGCGAGATGAGCAGGCTATCGACCTCGCCATGCTGCCCATCGGCAATCTCGCGGGCAAACACCAGAATGATCTTCCTGGCATCGTTGTTCAGTTCGCCTACCGCAATCCCGTCACCCAGCTCCCGTGGCGAAGCGTCGATGAATGGCTCCGCCAGGTCAGGGATGCTCTTCTCCTTGGCATAGGAGACGTCGGCCGCATTGAGATCAGTAATCTCCGGGGCCAGCCCGTTGCTTTCACTCCCGTGAAGAGCCGTGACCAGCAAAAGGAATGCAAGGCAGGTTAAGTGACGTCTTCCACCCATATGAAAATCACTCCTCGCCTCTCATGTGAACAGATTCAAAGGCCCCCTCCAACACCCGCCTGATTCGCTTCTGTTGCGGATTGAGATGCTGGATCGGATCCGTTTCCAAACAATCTCGTTTCACGTCATAGAAGCGCCCATCGTCATAGAGCTTGAAGCGGCGGTTTCTGACGAACTCCTGCGCGCCCTGTTTCTGTCGGCCGTTCTGCCAGTAATGCAGGAAGACCCAGTCACGCGGCGTGCCCTTCTCGCCCTTTAACTGGGGGAGGAACGAAACGCCGTCGATGACGCGGTCGGATGGCAACGTTGCGCCGGCTGCCTCGGCCAACGTCGGTAAGAAATCGCTGAAGTCTATGAGATCGCGACTCACGATTCCCGGTTTGGTTGTTCCGGGGTGATACGCGACCAGCGGTACATGCGTGCCGCCATCCGTCATAAGTGCCTTGCCGCCCTGCACCGGTCCATCCTTGGTGTCGGTCATCACGCGCTTGTCGGTGCCGTTGTCGCCGGTGAAGAGGATGATCGTGTTGTCGGCCACGCCGTGCTTCTCCAGGGAGGAACGAATGCGACCAACAATCCTATCCATGTAGGCGACCATGTCCTTCATGTAGGAGTCATCCTTGTAGCGAGACTGGGACCATTCGCGTGAAACATCACCCGGCGTATCAGGTGTCGGCTCGAACGGCGCGTGCGTCAATGCCATCGGGTAGTAGACAAAGAAGGGGTTCTCTTTCTGACGACTGATGAAGTTGTCGATGTAAGAACAGAAGAGGTCAGGGCCGTAGGCATGCTCTGCAACCTTCTTCATCTCGCCATTCTCCCAAAACCGATACGGCTCCCAGTAACGACGCCCCTGCGCGATGCCGCCGCCGGGAGGAGGCGGATAGAGAAACCAGAGGCAGTACTCATCGAAACCGAAGTGTTTGGGTGAGTCCTTGTCCCCAGCAAGCTGCCACTTCCCGGCGATCATCGTCTTGTATCCCGCGTCGCGCAGGACGTTGCCGAACGTGATCTCACCAGCATCGAGTTTCCCGAATCCAATGTAGTTACGGTGACTGTAGCGCCCGGTCATGATCTGGACGCGGGATGGCGTACAGAGCGGCGTGGAGTAGCAGTGCTCAAACCGCATGCCATCGGCTGCGAGTCGATCGAGCTCCGGCGTCTCATACTCCGTGCAACCGTACGAGCCGAGACACTCCACACCAAGGTCATCCGCCATCAGTAGGATGATATTCGGACGCCCCGTCCTGCCCTTCGCAGGAGCTGGTTTCTTCTCTGCCCGGACCTTCCCGTATGCATGCAGATAGGGCTGGTCAGAAACAACGGTACGGCCACCCTCGGCAAAATCTCGCCGACGGTTGATCGGGCCGCCCCACCACTCGTTGTCCGGCATGGTGCTGTCCCAGGCGTCGAACAGGTCCTGTAGCGCCTGCGCCTTCTCGGGCATGGCGGCGGCGAGGTCGTTGCGCTCCTGGGGGTCGTCCGCCAGGTTGAAGAGCGTAATGTTGCGCGTACTGCCGGCATCGTTCCACTCGAGCTTCCAGTCGCCATGGCGAATGGCGTAGTCATTATCGCGCCGCCAGTAAAGCGTCTCATGCGGTCGTTCCAACGTCTCGCCACTGATGAATGGCATGAGGTCAACACCATCAAAAGGAATCGAACATCCAACGTCCAACGCCCAACGCCCAACTTCCAAGTTGGAATTCCTCTTCCTTGGGAGTTGGTTGTTGGATGTTGGTTGTTGGGCGTTGAGGTCCGACGCCGCTGCCAGAACCGTCGGCACGATGTCCAGGTTGCTCACCGGCAGCTCGTACTTCGTCCCCGGCTTGATCTTGCCCGGCCAGCTCATGCAGAACGGCACGCGAGTACCGCCTTCGTAGGTATCACCTTTGAAGCCACGCATGCCGGCCTTGCAGGACATGGGGCCTTCGAGCCAGTCATCAACGTCGCCTCGGGGCTTCCAAGTCAGTCCCTGCGCGCGCGGACTCCCATTATCGGACATGAAGATGACGATCGTGTTGTCAGCCACGCCCGCTTTCTCAAGCGCTTCCTGCACACGGCCGATCCCGTCGTCCATCGCCAGGATCATCGCGGCGATGAAGTTGCGTTCGTGGTTGTCGGAAAGATGCTTCGTCCGCTCCAGGTACGTGTCCGGGACTTGCCATGGGGCGTGAATGGCGTTGTAGGCGAGGTAGAGGAAGAAGGGGGTTCCGCATTCCGCATTCCGCGTTCCGCGTTCGATAAAGGCGACCGCCTCGTCGGAGAACAGGTCGGTCAGATAAACGTTGTTCCGTGCCGGCAGTGGATCATCGCCGCGCCAGAGCGGCCAGCGACCACGCTTGTCACCAAAGTGGCCATCCCATCCTTCGAAATCATGGGCGCCGTTGACAAAGCCAAAGTACTCATCAAAGCCACGCGCCAGCGGGCGCAGCGTCTTGTCGATTCCCATATGCCATTTGCCCACGTGACCGGTATGGTACCCCCGCTTCTTCAGCATCTCGGAAATGACCGGCTGGCTGGCCGGCAACCCCGCGAGCGGGAACTTCATCTTGTCGGGATAGCCCGCCATGTTGGCGTTCTCCCCGCAGCCAAAGCGCTGCTGATAAACGCCCGTAAGCAACCCCGCCCGACTGGGCCCGCAGACCGATGCCGAAACATAGCCCTGCGTGAACTGCACACCGGACTCTGCGATGCGGTCAATGTTTGGCGTCAGGACATCTTCGACCCCATGATACCCGACATCCCCCCACCCCATATCATCGGCGTAGATGAGGACCACGTTCGGATGCTGTCCCGCAGAGCAAACATCTATTGACGACATAACAAGCAGGGCACCAGCAAGGCACGCAACAACGTACTTCATTCGAATCTCTCCAATTCAGGGCCACTGAAACCGATTACATCCTAGCAGCTGAGGCACCGCGGAGCAAGGCCCCAAAAGACATTGAATCGCGTAAATTCCTGCTACTCGCTCGCGGCACGTACTTCCCGCTCTTGCCAGAGATCGTGCGCTATAGCCGCCTGCACAGGCTCCCTCGGGGACTCGGGAAGCCCGTCCTACAACTCCAGATGTCGTAAAGACCGTGTAGGACGGGCTTCCCCGATTCTCATCGGGGAGCCTGTGTCCGGGCGTAGCGGAAGGGCGCGTGCCGGATGGCTATAGCATTACTTGAACCACTCTAGAGGTACAGCCAGTTGTCTCCAACTGGCTGCAGTCACGGCCTCACGCGAGTAGGCACTCGCCCCAGACATGCGGCGGGTGCCCTCACCTCAAGACGGGGAGGAGCCAGTTGGGGACAACAGGCTCTACTCTGGAGCGCTCTGCTTCACCCGCACGGACAGATCGAAAACGAGGTCTGAACTGTCGGGATCACATTGGTGCACGCGGGCCTCGACTGTGTTAGTGCCGGGTTGGAGCAGGCCAACATCCACGGGCAGTGGCAGCGCTTGCTTCTCATGCCATGAAGCCATGCGCTTCGTGGCCAGGCTCTCGTTCGTGACCTGCCCCCTGGCCATGTTGTAGCGGACCCCCTCTTTGCCGTTCAGCTTGATGATACAGCCGTCATCGGCCATCACATCGAAGAAGAGACGCGATACGGACTCGGGCTCCTCAATGACGAAGGTCGCCTTGAAGAAAGCGCATCGCGGCTTGGAATCGTCGTCAACGATCGGCGTCCGCACCTGGCTGTCGCCATAGCCCAGCGGGGCCCGACCTTCCGCCCATGCCTGGCCATCCAGGCTCCACGACCAGGACTGGCCAAGCTTCATGAGCGTACGCGGCTTGGTCGGTTCCTCGTAGCTCGCGTGTCGGACGCTAAACGGCAGGCGGAGTATCTTGCCGGTTTCCGGCTTCCAAAACACCATATTCTCAGGCTCATCGAACAGGTTCTCCTCGGCCAACGCCTCGACCGCTTCGACGCTGTCGAACTTCACGGTGCGGATCAACATCTCTTCGGGATGAACGTGAATCCACTTGTACTGATGGAATGACTCGCTCGCCATGGTCCATGGCTTATCATCATTCGTTGGCCGCGTCGGCGCGCCCCAGCTTCCTTCGCCTATGAAGACGAATCCCTTCTTGTCATCCCGCACAAAACTCTCATAGCTCCCCTCTTCCTCTGAAGGCCGAACGGGGTAGCTGCGCTTCACCATGTGCGTGTCGGACTCAACCACCATGTCGATGCCCTGGTCATAGAAGAGCTGTGCCCAGGCGGCGATCCGCTTTGTCCCTTCCTGTTTTCCTCTGGTATGCGGCCGCATGGGGCGGTGATAGGTTGCGACCTTCCACCTTGTATCCGAATACCGTGGCAGACTGCCTTCGAGCCAAGCCTGTTGCTCGGGAAGCTTCTCTGCAGCCTTGTACTCCAGCTCGGTGTTGAGCACCCAGATTCGCATCAGTTCGTCGGCAATGCCAAGCGAGTAGTACTGGTCTATGTGCGGGGTATCGAAAAGCTTGTCCATCATCTGCAGGTCGGCGTTCTCGTGGTTGCCGTGCGTGGCTATGATGGGGTAGATTCGCCCATCTTCGCTGATCGTGAGCTGCCAATCCTGAAACCACGCAGCCCATTCAGAGGGGGTTCCGGAGCCGGTGTAGTCCCCACCGAACAGAATGAAGAGCGGACGGAGCTTGGCGACCAGCTTGTTGCCTTCGCGTCGCGGCTCAGGATTCGTACGGGAGTCCCCACCGGAGATAAACGTAAAGGGCTTCTGCTCTGCCGGTGCCGTGCGGAACCAGAGTCGCCGCCCGACGCCTTCGCTATCACAGATCACGAAGTAGTAGGCCGTGTCCGGCTGCAGACCTTCCAGTCGCACGAAGTGGTTCTTCATCCCGCGGTAGTCTTCCACGCGATCGGGGACCTGACGAAACCGGTAGTTGATCGCCTTCTGCCTGTGATCAACCGTGTCGTAGCAGACTTCCGGCGCATCACCCGAAACCTGGTTCCACCCAATCACCATTGACGTAGCCGGATCCGACCGCCAACACACGCGATAGGAATCGGCCGCCCCAAGAGCCATCATCGGCATCATCATCAAAGCAAGCAGTACAGTATTTCGCATCGGGTTCTCCCTTTTAACCAGCAGCTATTACCAAGAGGAGCTACAGTAAGCACCCCCGTATGGTAGCCACAAGGGAAAGTTCCCGAAAACCCGTGAAATGACCTGCGAAAGCAAGCATGGAGGTACGGGCGTGCGGGACCAGGCGTTTGTAGTTCGGGCGTTAGCCCGTATTTTCAGGGACCGAACGCGTGGAAGAAAGAACGGCCTAAAGGCCGAACTACGAACGGGTTTCTACACAAGGCAGGCGTTTGTAGTTCGGCCTTCAGGCCGTATCTTCAGACGGGGAGTTTCAGGTAGAAACGGCAGCCCAAACCGGTCTAATGCCCGCCCATCGCCGGATCATGCACCGGAAAGGACTTGTCCCAGCCCCAGAGCTTCGGCATGAGAGTGCGGTCCCAGTCGTCGTAGGCCTTGTGCAGGCGCTGAGCGACAGCCGGCTTCTCGGCATAGAGGTCGCGTGACTCAGATATGTCGTTGGCAATGTTGAAGAGTTTCGGTTGTTGCCATCCGCGCTCACCGATCAGCTTCCATTCACCGTCACGCACAGCCCAACCGCGATTAAAGCGCCAGTACAGATAGCGATCCGGCGCAAAGGCGCTCTCGCCCGTCACAAGAGGAACGAGGCTCATGCCATCGACACCCTCCTCCACCTCGCCGCCGGCCGCGGCGACAGCTGTCGGGAGAATGTCCATGCTGATCACCGGCACATCCAGTTTCTGCCCGCCCTTTACACGTGCAGGCCACTGCATGCAGAACGGCACACGGATGCCGCCATCCCAGAGCTGTCCTTTTCGACCCCGCAGCGGCGTATTGAGCGAACCGTTGCCCTCGGGTTTGCCGCCGTTGTCACTGAGGAAGAGGACGACCGTGTTCTCCTCAAGACCGCGCTTTCGCAAGGCGGTGAGAATACGTCCCACGTTGTGATCCAGGTTGAAGTTCATGGCGACGGCGAGGCGGCGATTCTTGTCTATGATGTGCCGGAACATGGCCAGGTCATGATCCGTGGCCTGCATGGGGCCGTGAATGGCATTGAAGGGAACATAGAGAAAGAAGGGCTTCGCATGATGACGATCAATGAACGCCACCGCCTCGCGGCCAAGCGCATCGGTCAGATACTCGGTCTCTTCGATACGTTTGCGTTGACGCAGGATCGGGTTCGTTGGCTGATTGAGTTTCGTCCCCCACTGCGTATCGGTCCGGTAATTCGAAGCGCCATTGATAAAACCAAAGAACTCATCATAGCCGCTACCGTTGGGATGAAACTCCGGCCCATTACCAGTGTGACTCTTGCCAACCATGCCCGTCACGTAGCCGAGAGCCTTCATCCGCTCCGACATCGTCTGCATCTTCGTTGGAATCCCAATCTTCACGTCCTCACGGACTTTGTAGGGCCCCGGGTTGTCTTCCGCTCCGAACCGATTCTGGTAGATACCGGTCCTCAATCCCGCCCTCGACGGTCCGCACACGGGCGCCGTCACATAGCCAGCCGAAAACTGCACGCCGTTTCTGGCGATCGAATCTATATGCGGAGTCACCATATCCGGACTCCCGTGATAGCCGACATCCGCGTAGCCCAGATCGTCGGCAAACAGCACGATGACATTCGGTTTCACCTCAGCTCTCGCCAGGAATGCCAGACTCACCCCCAGAACAATCGTTAGCCATTTCATCATGAGTCTCCTCTCTCGTTCATCTTTTGAAGATACGGGCTAAAGCCCGGACTACATACGCCG
>CAZCDU010000011.1:0-37035 GCA_964497125.1 uncultured Victivallales bacterium
ATCACCTTCTTGCACTGCTCCTGTCCGGGCTGCACCACGGCTGCCTTCTGCTGGATGCGCAACCCCACTTCCATAGAGCCCGTGAACGCGATCACCGACACATCCGGATGTTCAACAAGGTGATCTCCCATGACCGAACCGCGTCCTGGTATATAGTTGAACACACCGTCAGGCAGCCCCGCGGCCCGCCACATCTTCACAAGACCATAGCCCACCACGGACGAGATCCCCGCCGGCTTGTAGAGCACCGGACAGCCTGAGACGATGGCGGCCGAGACCATACCCACCGAGATCGCCAGCGGGAAGTTCCACGGCGCAATCACGGCAGCGACGCCCTTGCCCTGGTAGAAGAGCTGACTCATCTCTCCCGGGGCGTGCCCCATCCGGCGCGGACGACCCAGGCGAATCATCTCGCGCCCATAGTATTCGAGGAAGTCGATGGATTCGGCCACATCGGCATGCGCCTGGTCCCATTGTTTGCCTACTTCCAAAACCTGCAGGGCCGACATCTCGTGAATGTTCTCACGCAGGTAAGCCGCAGCACGAAACAGGTAGCCGGCACGCTCCTCGGGAGCAACATCGCGCCAGGAGAGATAGCTCTCTTTCGCCACTTGCAATGCCGCGTCCACCTCATCCGTGCCGGCCTGGCAAACGGATCCGATGATCTCGGAGGGGCGGGCCGGGTTATAGGACTCGAGGGTATCAGAAGTCATAACCTCCCGCCCCCCGATGAAGAGAGGATAGGAGGCACCAAGCTCAGACCGGACCTGCGCCAGTGCTGGAGGAAATGCCTTGCGCTCAACTTCCCTGGTGAAGTCCACCGCCGGGAAATTGGAGAAGGGTGATAGCCCGGTATCCGCTGCTGCCGCGACCGGCTCACCAGCCGTATCACGCGCCAGTGTGGCGTGCGGATTCTCGAGGAGACGACCCATATCGGCCTCATCAGCGAATGTCTGCTTCAGGAACGACTCGTTCGCCGTGTTCTCCAGCAGTCGGCGCACCAGGTACGCCATACCCGGAATCAGGTCACCGTAAGGACAGTAGAGACGCACGCGCCCGGCCACGTTCTTGAGTCCCTTGCGTACAGGCTCGGCCATGCCATAGAGCACTTGGAATTCGTAGCGCTCCGGGGGAACATCCAGGGCCTGGGCCAGTTCCATGACAGTTGCGATGGAGCGAATGTTGTGGGAGCCACAAGCAAAGTGACAGATGTCGCTGTTCTCGAGAATGAGCTTGGATACGTCCTCGAAAGCAATATCGGATTCCGGCTTGTGGCACCACACCGGCGAGTCCCATCCATTCTGTTTGGCCGTGATGGTCTCGTAGTCCCAATAGGCGCCTTTGACGAGACGAATCGAGATGGGAAGCTCCTCGCGACGTGCCCATTCGATCAGGTCCTTTGCATCATCCTCTACGGTGCGCAGATAGGCCTGCAGCACGACACCTACGTGGGGATACTCTGGATACGTCTTTCGCAACTGCTTGTACATCTCGATCGTGGCGTCCTTGTACTTGTGCGATTCCATGTCGATGCACAGAAAGCCCCCCATATCCATGACTTTCTTGAAGATCGGCTCAATGCGCGACAGCATACCATCCACGGTGCCCTGCACGTCCACGGACTTGGACTGGGAGTAGAAAGCTGACGGTTTAACGGCCACGTTGACTTTGGGCGCGTGGCCCCAATCCAGTTCGCCGCCGGTCTCAAGGCCCTTCCAGGCGGGCTGGTCTTGGGCGATAGCATCCAGGACTTCGAGGTAGCCATTCATGTAGGCATCGGCTTCTTTCTCGGACACGGTTGCTTCGCCCAGCAGATCGAGTACAAACGCGAAACCATCTTTGCGGAGCTTCTCAATGCCTTTTACGGCTTCGTGGGTCTTCTGCCCAATAATGAACTCGCGAGCCATGCCTTCGATGTTGGTTCGGATCGTCTTGTTGAGAACCTTGGCAACCAGCCCGCCGCCAATCTTGGTCTTGGTAGCCCCCCATTTGAACACATCCGGGATAGCCGCATTCTCATCGCCAAAATACTCTTCAATGTGACGTGACAGCGAAGCAGAAGTTGTCAGGTAAGGCAGCACATCCACAAAGCGAAACATCTGGACCTTGAAGTCTTCGTTGCGCATGGCCCAATCCATAACCTTGCCGGTCCACCACCCCTTATTGAAAATGGAGGGCGCCTCACCTGAAATGGAATCAAAGAACTCCCGGCCTCGCGCCTTAATCCTCTCGTCTATGTCTTCGATACGAATACTCATCACCGTCTCTCCTGCTTCAGCTCGCTATGCGTCACTATCATCTGGGCTCAGCGGAATCGCGCGCGACTCCGCCACTGTCGTCAAAACAATCGTGGTCTTCGTGTCGCGTACACCGTCGATGACCCCGAACTCCGACAGAATCCGCTGCAGACTATCCGTATCCCGGGTGCGAACCTTGACCAGGTACGAATCCTCGCCCGCGGTGTAATGGACCTCCAGCACTCCCGACACCGCAGCCAATTGGCGTCCAATACGGACAGAGCCAACCTCTTCAGACACTTCCACGCGAGTGAATGCCGTCACGTCAAATCCGAGGGCCTTGGGATTGAGCACGGCCTCATAGCCCTCAATATAGCCGGCACTTTCAAGCTTGCGTACGCGCTCCAGAACCGCGGAGGGCGCCCTGTCAACCTGGCGCGCAATCTCAGAATTCGCAATCCGCCCTTGCCCCTGAATAATCTTCAGTATCTCACGATCTATCCCGTCTATTATTCTTGTCTTTGTCATACATACAGAATATCCTTTTTCCTACGGTCGGTCAACATAAGAAGAAGGCGCTACATGCAACCACGGCTGTATTAGCTTTCCCATATCTGTGATTCTCTGCAAAGATGGGTGAGCCAAAGGAGGCAAAGCAATGAAAGCAGATGAGAAACGATACGCCGCGCGCCGCCGCGGGATCATTAAGGCCGCAACCAAGACTCATGGCGTCGAGGTGGTTTTCATCACCGACTCAACGGACGTTCGCTACCTGACGGGATGTACCGAGGGAGCTGCTGGAGCGCTCTGCGGTCACGGCTGGTGCACACTTTTCACGGGTAAGATGTACGAGCATGTTGTACCGGACCAGGCGCCGGGGGCCGATGTCCGCGTACTCAACGGTTCGATCGGCAAAGCCGTCGTCGAGGTACTGCGCGAGAAGAAGCACCGCAAGGCCCTGGGATTCCAGGGCAACACCATGACGTGGGCACAGCACGGGGCATTCCAGGCTGCCCTGGGACGTCGCAAGCTGGTTTCGATCAAGGACACGGTAATCGACTACCGAGCCGTGAAGGATGACCGCGAGATCAAGTTGATCCGCGACTGCGTCCGTATTGCAGAGGGGGCATTCGGCGAGTTGACGGGGAGAGGGCTTCGTTACGTCGTCGGCAAAACCGAAAAGGACCTGGCTGCGGAGTTGGAATACCTGATGCGACAGCGCGGGGCAGACCGGCAAGGGTTCCCTGCCACTGGCATCATTGTGGCGTCTGGCCCCAACAGCGCCAGCTGCCATCACCTTCCCTCCTCACGCAAGGTGAAGAACAACGAGCCATTGCTTTTCGACTGGGGAGCCGAGCTGGATGGCTATCGCAGCGACATCACACGCACGCTCTTCACCGGTAGCGTACCGGGACGCTTCGAAGAGCTCTACAAGCTGGTGCTGGAAGCCCATAACACCGGTGTCGGCGCCATGCGCCCCGGCGTTAGCTGCAACACGGTCGCAAAGAAGGCATGGGACGTCATTCGCGACGCCGGTCATGGCGATACCATTCGACACGGACTAGGCCATGGTCTCGGTCTGAATGTCCACGAACGCCCCGGATTCGGTAATGGCATCACGCCAAGAAACGGATGCAGCCCACGCCTGCGAAAAGGGATGATCATGACCATTGAGCCAGGAATCTACTTCAAAGGCGAGGGCGGCATCAGGATCGAAGATGACATCCTCGTGACCGCCAAGGGGGCCCGTAGTCTCAACAAGCTCTCACGTGGACTGGAAGACATGATCCTGCACTGACGGCAACCAACATCGATGTCCGCGATGCAGATCCCGACATCGATGCTGGCATGCCGCGCTGCTACAGCTCTTTGCGGTCTGCCACGATGTGCTTCCAGGCAGCAATCAACGCGACCGCACCAACGACGGCAGCAACGGTCGCCACGATCGCGGGGCCACGCTGTCCGTAGATCCAGTACCCCGAGGCAAACAGCGTGCCGTAGACGATCATGCAGCCAAACACCATGCAGAGAATGCCGAACGGCACACTGTCGGCAGCATGCTTTGGTGCAACGGGTTTGCCGCCTGCCTCCGCCTTCGCAAAGACTGGGCGCCATCCGATGCCACCCGGATTGACGAGCTCGCAGAATTCCCGCAGACGCTGGTCGTCCGTTGGGCGAGTCAGGAATGTGACCAGTAACCATGATGCGGTGGTAATCGCCACGATCAGGATGAACTTCATGTCACCTGCAGACAGGTCACCTGACAAGTCGCCAATCGCCGCTTCCAGTCCGGGCAGGTATTTCGGCGTGATGACTTGCAAGAACACCGAAACCACGAAGGATACGATCAGGGCGGTCAGCTCACTGAAGGCATTGATGCGCCACCAGAACCAGCGCAGAATCAACAGCAGGCCGGTGCCCGCTCCCACTGACAGCAGGATATTGAAAAGCTGCAGCGCATTCTGCAGCTGCAGGGCAAAGATCGCGGTGAGCACCATGAGCACAACCGTTGAGATTCGTCCAACCCACACCAGCCGCTTCTCAGAGGCCTCCGGCCGGATGAAGCGCTGATACCAATCGTTCACGACGTAGGACGATCCCCAGTTGAGATGGGTTGAGATTGTTGACATGTAAGCCGCAACAAGTGAGGTCAGTAACAGGCCCAACCAGCCTGGCTTCAGGAAGTTCAGCATGGCCGAGTATCCAAGGTCGTGCCCCAGCTTGTCATCGGGGACATCCTTGCGACTAAATGCGGAGCGTAGGAAGAAGACGCCCTTGCCGACGAACCCGGACTGCACTTCGGCACGGGCCTTCAGGTCAGGTGCGTCAGCCGTGGCACATTCCGCGGCCAGAAGGGTCTTGAAGGTCTCCCGCTGGGCATCGCTGAGGACCGTCGTGCGTTTGAGCCCCTCAACAAAGGAGCGACTCTCCTCATTCTGCGTGTTGGCAAGAGATTTCACCATCACTAGCTCAAAGGCCTCCGAGAGTTCTCCATCAAAGCCCAGCGTCTGCGACTGTTCACCGATATGCTCGAACACGGCGTCGGGTTGAGCCTGAACGGCTACCGCCGTCATCGCGATCACATCCTGAGCCTTGTCGAGAGCACGCGTCTCGGAGTCGGTCGCCATCGGGTAGACGACAATGGAGCAGAGCGCCACAATAATCCATGGCCAGGGGCGCAAGGCATAGTGGGCAATATTGAAGAACAGCGTTGCCCCGAGCGCATGGCGTTCATTCTTAGCAGCCAGCATACGTTGAACGAGATAGCCGCCACCGCCGGGCTCGGCGCCCGGATAGTAGACGCTCCACCACGTCACGGCCAAAGGAATGATAAAGATACTGAGGACAAGGCCACGATTCTCAAAGGGCGGCAGCATCGATAGCTTGCCTGCAAGTTCGGGATTGGACTGGAAGTAGGTCACCATCGCCTTCAGTCCGGTAACTGTGCTCCCGTCGGCGGCAACTTGGGAGATCGCTTCATGCGCGAGGGCAAAATAGGCCGCGGCAAACGCCCCGACCATGGCCATGATGAACAGCAGGAAGTCCGTGATCAGCACGCCTTTGAAACCGCCCATGGAACTAAAGATCACGGTGACGCCCGACGCATAGATAATGCTCTCCCACGGCTTCAATCCGAGCATAACGCCACCGATCTTGATGGCTGCCAGCGATACGCCCGCCATGATCATGACATTGAAGAACACGCCGAGATAGAGAGCCCGGAAGCCACGCAGGAACGCGGCCGACTTGCCGCTGTAGCGAATCTCGTAGAACTCAACGTCCGTCAACACGTTGGAACGACGCCACAGGCGGGCGTAGACGAACACGGTTAGCATGCCGGTCAGCAGAAAAGCCCACCAGCACCAGTTGCCCGAAACACCATTCTGGCGGACCAGGTCTGTCACCAGGTTTGGCGTATCCGTGGAGAACGTCGTCGCCACCATCGAGAAACCGAGCAACCACCACGGCATACTGCGCCCGCCAAGAAAGAAGTCAGCCTCGCTCTTGCCTGCGCTCTTTGACACGACGACACCGACAGCCAGCGCAATCGCGAAGAAACCGAAGATCATCATCCAGTCAATCGCCATCAGTTGCATTCTTTTCTCCCGATTTGTCTGTTTAGAGCATGTCCGCAAAGCCCCAACGGGGTGAGATATACCAGCCCAGGGCACCGCCCTGGGGATCAATACGAAATGGACTCAGCCCTGAAAGGGCGGGATAGCCGTAGCAACGGTGAACACCTTCTCTATATCCCGCCCTTTCAGGGCTAATGTCTCTGTTCCTTAGTTCCCCAGGGCGTTGCCCTGGGCTGGTATATCATGCCCTTTCAGGGCGTGAGCCCTTTTCGAACTGGCCCTGGTTAGTTATCAGTAGACTTCCGTGTTACTTAGCGCTCCGAGTCTCTATCGAACATCCCTCTGCACGACCCTTACGCCCCAACCGGATTCTCCGCACTGGCCGGCAACACACCCAAATCAGGAATGACGCCATCTTCTCGAAATGCCTTTGGTCCCGTCTTAAGCATGGATTGGAACGTCCGATGAAGATTCAGACTCGTACTGAACCCGCATTGATCGGCGACCTCGTTGACCTTCAGGTTGGTCTGCTTCAGAAGCCGACATGCCCTGGCAGTGCGTACCCGTGCAATCTCTTCCTGCATGGTCCGACCCACATGCTCCTGGAAAAGCGTTTGCAGTCGCCGACGCGTGATGGGTACTGACGACGCAACCGCGCCCACATCAAGAGGCTCCCGATAGTGCTGCCAGATTGTGCTAAGCGCCTCCGCCGCATAGGAATTCCCCGCTGCCATGATATCACTGGACGCTCGCGTCGCCACATGGGTGGGTGAGATCTGAAGCGTTTGCTGCTCTGCCTGCTCACCATCCATCAGTCGATCCAGAAGGCGGGCTGCCTCGTATCCAATACGATGCGTATCCGTGTCCACACTCGATATCGGCACAGCCGCAATCTCACAGACCATCGGATCATTCTCGGCCCCCACAACGGCGATCTCCGTCGGCACCCCATACCCCATGTGGGAGAGTGCATCGATCAGTGGGCGGGCAATCTGATCGTTTGAGGCCATCAGTCCGATGGGGGCCTCCAGGGGGGCTAACGCCTTCCGCAGCCAATCCCATGCCGGCCCCGGGGCGGGGTGCCATGTAGCTGGCTGACCAGGGGGTGCCAGCTCAACGAAACGGCAACCGGCCGCCTCCACCTCACGGCGAAAACCGTCCATTCGCACCATCTGATAAGGGGTGAAATTCAGGTGCACGAACCCCAGCGTACGGAATCCCCGTTCCAGGAGATGTCGAGCCGCCATGGCTCCAATTGCCTCTTCATTGAAATATACCCGTGGCGCGGGCAACTCGTCACTATGTTCGAATGCAACGACAGGCACATTGAGCGAACGCGTAAAGTCCATGATGTCAGATCTGTACGCGTGCCGACAGATCACACCATCGGGCCGAACATCGTGGGGCACGGACCCCGAGAAGCACATGGCATTGTCGAGAATCCAGCCCGCCTTCCTGGCATAGTCAACGATACCTTCGTGTAAGGTCTGAACATTCCATGCCGTCAGATAAAGAACATGCCGGCGGGGAGATTGTGAAGCACCTCCAGACATCATCTCTACTCTCCTATTCCGCATTCCGAGTTCTGCTTTCCGCACTCGTTAGGCCGTCTGAGCATCGAAGAAGGCGACCAGATCGGGATCCAATTCAGGAATCGCTACCCCGAGATTGGAATCGCGCAAACACTCTGTTGCAGCACATCCCGCCGCCACACTGTAGCGTGCCGCCACGGGAGACGTCGTCGCTTTGGCTTCGCCCCGCACAAACTGGATGAACTCATTGACAATGGCAGGATCAGCACCACCGTGACCACCGTCAGTGGCCGGCGTGCGAAACTCAGCATCCGCCTCCGGCTTGTAGCCCGTCTTCTTGTCCCAGAGACGCACCACCGATCCATCCTCACCATTACCGAAGTTCTCGATGCGGCCCTCCGTACCAATGATCGTGTAGTTCCGCCAGTAGTCCGGCGTGTAATGACACTGCTGATAGGAGCAGAACACGCCGTTGTCCAGCTGCATGAGCATCATGCTGATGTCTTCCACGTCCACGACAGGATTGAGGCCCCGCAGACTCAGCGGCGGCCAGTTTTCCGTCTTCCAGTCACGCTTAGCGGGCTCTGGTTCCGGGTCCCGATCATCGATATCGCCGTAGACGGTAAGCTCTCCCATTGCCGTTACGCGTTTCGAGTAGCCGCCACACAACCAGTGCAGCACGTCAATGTCGTGGGCCCCCTTCTGCAGAAGCAGCCCTGTGGACTTCGTGCGATCGGCATGCCAATCCTTGAAGTAGAAGTCGCCACCCCACCCCACGAAATGCCGACACCAACCGGCCTTTACCTCACCGATATCACCGCGGTCAATCAGTGCTTTCATTTTGAGGACAAAGGGCATGTGCCGCATGTTGTGGCCAAGGTATAGCTTGGCGTTGTTCTTGTGAGCTGCCTCCAGGATACGGTCACAACCTGCGGTGGTGATTGCCATCGGCTTCTCAAGATAGACGGCCTTGCCCGCCTCCAGTGCTGCCACGCCCTGCTCCTCATGACAGTAGTCGGGGGAACAGATGAAGACGGCGTCCACGTCGTCCCGAGCCAATAGTTCCTTGTAATCCTGGGTCACGAAGTCCGGCTTGTACTTCTCACTAAAGGTATCCAGAAACTTCTGTTGCGGGTCCGCACCGGCAACCAGACGCACGCCATCCTCTGGCTTATGCGCGTGCCCCGCAAGACCTCCGCGCCCAGCAACGCCAATAACCCCAATACGCAGTTCTTTACTCATCACCATCTCTCCATGATAGGACTACTTTTCCGCACTCTCCACGATTCATCACATCGAACCCCTTCTCAAACTCCTCGGCCGGCAGGCGGTGCGTAATAACGGGAGCGATATCCAACCCGCTCTGAATCAACACCGTCATCATGTACCACGTTTCATACATCTCACGGCCGTAGATGCCCTTGATGGTCAGCATGTTGAAGATGACCTGCTGCCAATCAATCGCCATCTCCCCATTCGGGATCCCAAGCATGGCAATCTTGCCGCCGTGACACATGTTCGCAAGCATGTCGCGAAATGCAGAGGGGTTGCCCGACATCTCAAGCCCCACGTCGAACCCCTCATGCATGTGGAGTTCTTCTCGCACGTCGGCGAGAGCCGTCTTGCTAACATCGACCGCTTTCGTCACGCCGAGTTTCTCGGCCAAAGCCAACCGGTAGGGATTAACATCTGTAATCACCGTGTAGCGAGCGCCCGCATGCTTCGCAATCGCGGCCGCCATGATACCAATCGGACCGGCGCCGGTGATCAGGACATCCTCACCCAACACCTTGAACTGCAGCGCCGAATGGGCTGCATTACCAAAGGGATCGAAGATCGCAGCCACATCGCGAGGTACTGCGGGGTCAAGGTGCCAGACGTTGGTCATCGGCAACACCACGTACTCTGCGAAGGCCCCGGGAATATTCACACCAAGGCCCTTGGTGTCCATGCAGAGGTGGCGACGACCGGCCATGCAGTTGCGGCACCGGCCACACACAACGTGCCCCTCCCCGCTGACCACATTCCCTACCTTGAAGTCGGGAACATTAGAACCAACGTCGACGACCTCACCCACAAACTCGTGCCCCACGACCATCGGTACCGGAATCGTCTCCTGCGCCCACGCATCCCAGTTGTAGATATGCAGGTCGGTCCCGCAGATCCCCGTGCGGTCCACGCGAATCAACACATCATTGATCCCGTGCTCCGGCTCAGGAACATCCTGAAGCCATAGCCCCCGTTCTGATTTCGCCTTAACTAGTGCTTTCATCATATCTGTCCAAATGCTTGCAGAACGTTGTCAACATGCGCATCGGTTAGCGCAGCGGAAACCTGCACACGCAGGCGCGCTTTGCCTTTTGGCACCACGGGGTAGCCGAAGGCCACGACCCAGACGCCCAGCTCCAGCAGGCGTTCGCTCTTGCGAATGGCTTCGGCCTCGTCACCGATCATGATCGGAATGATGGCAGTCGGCGAATCCTGGCATTCGAATCCGAGATCGGCCAAGCCGGTTCGGATGCGCGCGATGTTGGACCGTAGACGGTCCACCAGCACCGTATCGCGCTGGACCAGCTCGATGGCACGCTTGGCGCTGCAAGCAACCGTCGGAGGAAGCGCATTGGAGAACAAGCTTGGTCGTGCACGTTGCTCGAGGAGTTCGATGAGCGCCTTGCTCCCGGCCACATAGCCGCCGGCACCACCACCGAGAGCCTTACCCAGCGTGCCGGTGATGATATCGACTTCACCAAGCACACCACAGTGTTCAACGGTGCCGCGCCCCGTTCGACCGAGGACCCCCACGCCATGGGAGTCATCGACGATCAAGCGCGCGTCGTGACGCTTGCAGACTTCCACCAGCCCCGCGAGATCCGCGACGGCCCCCTCCATGCTGAAGACACCATCTGTAATCACCCAGCGGGCGTCGGCATCCCTGTTCGCTTCCAGCTTGGCCTCGAGGTCGGCGTGGTCGCGGTGAGCGTAGACCATGCGCTCTCTCGGCTTCGAAAGACGACATCCATCAATGATGCTCGCGTGATTCAGCTCGTCGGAGAAGATCACATCGTTCTTCCCTACGATCGTACCAATCAGAGCCTCGTTGGCGCACCAGCAACTGACATACGTGAGAGCGGCTTCCGTACCGGAGAAATCCGCGATCGTCTCTTCGATGTCACGGTGGCAGTTGAACGTGCCACAGATGAAGCGTACCGATGCCGTACCCGCCCCATACTGATTCAAGCCGTCATGAGCCGCGGCGACCACGTCAGGATGGTTCGCCAGCCCAAGGTAGTTGTTGGAGCAAAGACAGATCACCTCACCCACACCGTCAAGATCTACCGTAGCGCCCATGGGGCCGCGAATATGCCGCATAACCTTGTAGGTCCCCGCCTCACGCAAGCCACCAAGAAGGTCGTCTGTTCTAGCCTCAAAACCCGCCATGCTCACCTCCATTTACCAGAAATCGCTTTCTTTGTAATGAAATACACCTATTCTTATATCGCATCGCGAAACGGCAAGCAAGGGTTCAATTGAAGAAACACTAGATATCTGCGAGAGTACGCAGATACATCCTAGCCCCCAGAAAGGTAACCGTTAAGCTTGGCCTCTGATGAAAGACTCGAAGGGCTTGGCGTGGTGTCGGCGGGCGAGAGGAGCCAGTTGGAGACAACTGGCTCTCCTCTAGAAGGACATCCTGTTGTCGCCAACTGGATGCGGGTGCGCGCTGAATGCTCCAAAACTGCGCAGATCCGCTAAGCTTAACGGTTACCAAGAAAGGGGAATTATCCCAAAGGAAAGCTCGAAGTACCGCCTATGAAAAGATCGATACAAGCACTGGCAACGCTGTTCCTCTATCAAGCACTGACAGCCGGCGTCAATGCTCAGTATGCAGTGATTCACCCCGGCACCTTAACCAATGATATCGGCTGGATGAATGTCGTGAGCAGGCTCGCGTCCAAGTATAGCGACAGCAGCGTCTACACCTATGACAGAACGCCGCTTGAGCTTGAGGACGCCCTGGCCCAAGCGCGACCACGATACGTCTGCCTGGTCCTGCAGCCGCAGCAAGTAGACCAGGGCATTGTCAGTACAATGCACCGACTGAGTCGCGCGTTGGATGACGATCCCTACGGGGACTGTCTCTGGGGGATCATAACGGGCTACCGTGCAAGTGATGCACTCAGAATCGCAGAGGCCTCCTCGCCACTGGCGATCCACAGGGCATTCGGAACAACCGGATTCAGAACTGCCCCTTTCTCCGACGCCCTGATCATCAGCGACTCAAAACGCGGAGACGTCGTGCAGAAGAGCGACAACGGCGAGGTGCTCAAGACCACCTACCCTCCCACGGCCCCCGAAGGCGTCACACACTTGCTTGAGTCGTTCTGGAAAGAAAAGCGCCCTCAGCTCTTCGTCACCAGCGGGCACGCCACGCAGTACAACCTGGAGATGTCATGGGGACAAGGACTGGTTACCTGTCACGAGAACCGGTTCTACGCCCTGCGGCGGGACCAGGCACCGCAGTTTGCCCGTTTCCTGAATGGCGTGATGTTCAAAGGCAGCGAGCGTGATGTTGCCAACTATGTCGCCGAGTGCGAGGCGCCTGCCTTGGTCTCCTCAGAGAACGTGCCCAAGGTCTGGCTGGGGGCAGGGAATTGCCTGCTGGGTGACGCCAACAGCTCTTCCAACACCATGGTGGTCACGGCACTGTCCGCAGGCGGCTTCAACCAGCTCGTCGGCTACACCGTCACAACGTGGTTTGGCCGCATGGGCTGGGGAACTCTCGGACGCTTTCAGGGCGCACAACGCCCCACCCTCTCGGAAGCCTTCTTCCTCAACAACCAGGCTCTGCTTGACGAGAGTGAACGGCGTTACCCCGGACTGCTCAACGTTAGCGTGAAGCCGGAAGGGAACTTCTTTCAGTCGATTCGCACGCCCGGGGTCATGCAGCAGATCAAGCACGCAGGGCTCACAAAACTCGACCGTGATGCCATGGGCCTCCTTCACGATCGCGATACCGTTGCCTTCTTTGGCGACCCGCGCTGGGAGGCACGAATTCCCCGGGACGGAGACGCCCCCATTCAGATCGAGATGAAGATGATCGAACATGGACTCGAGCTGCACATCAGAACAAGCGATGCGTTCAAACCAAACGCTGGCTTCGATGTCATCTTCCCGCGCCCCCTGCAGAATCCGAAGCTGGATGTTAGCGATGAATGGAAGATACGCCTTACAGATGATTTCCTGTTGGTACGCCAATCCGACCTACGTCCTGGGCAAACACGTACCGTGACAATTCGCTCTGCCGGGACCAGTCGGCAGGAACGGAAAGAGTCCGACGCCCAAGGGCATTGACTACGGCAAGTCGTTTGATAGCTTTCGACAAGAGAAACAGTGCATCCATACCCCGGGAGTGAGATTGAGATGAACACGTATGCCATTGGCCTTGATTTCGGCACCAATTCGGTGCGGGCAATTGTCGCACGGACGTCGGACGGAACCACGGTTGGGTCCTCCGTCTTCAACTACCCGCACGGTGACATGGGGGTCGTCACTGACCCGAAGGACCCGCATGTGGCCCGCCAACATCCTGCTGACTATATTGCGGGCATTGAAGCCACGGTCGTGGGAGCTCTCAAGGAAGCCGGCGAAGAGGTGGCAAAGCAGGTCATCGGGATTGGCGTCGACACAACCGGCAGCACACCGATCCCCGTTGATGCAACAGGCCACCCCCTGGCATTGAACGCAGAGTTCGCGGAAAACCCCAACGCCATGGCATGGCTCTGGAAGGACCACACCGCTTACAAGGAGGCCGCAGAAATCACCGCGGCCGCCAGCTCAACGCATCCCGAGTATCTTGCCAAGTGCGGTGGCATCTACTCGTCCGAGTGGTTCTGGGCCAAGCTTCTGAAATGCGCGCGCGTGGACACTGTCGTCTTTGATGCCGCCCACACCTGGGTCGAGATGGCCGACTGGATTCCCGCGATTCTGACGGGAACCACGGCTCCCGACAAGGTCCAGCGTTGCATCTGCGCGGCAGGACACAAAGCCATGTTTAATCCAGCCTGGGGCGGTTATCCCTCAGGGGAGTTCCTGTCGACATTTGATGACGGCGTTCTGTCGGGAGTGCGCGAAACCATGGCGGACACGGCAGCGAACATCGCGGATGCGGTGGGCACGCTGACCTCAGAGTGGGCCGACAAGCTCGGGCTTCCTGCGGACATTCCGGTTGCGGCTGGCGCCTTTGATGCCCACTTGGGCGGAGTCGGATCAGGCATCAAGCCCGGCACAATGGTCAAGGTCATCGGGACCTCAACCTGTGACCTGGCCGTCCTGCCGATGGACCACGAGCTGGCGGACATCCCCGGTGTATGCGGCGTCGTCCCGGAGTCTATCCTGCCCGGCAACTTCGGCATTGAGGCCGGACAGTCCGCCGTTGGTGACATCTTCAACTGGTATGTCCATAAGCTTGAGCCGGGCAACGGCTTGAAGCACGATGCACTCGGCGACGCCGCCACAGAGCTGAAGCCGGGCGAAAGCGGACTCCTGGCACTGGACTGGAACAACGGCAATCGTACGATTCTCGTCGACCAACAGCTCACCGGCATGGTGATGGGCTTAACCCTACACACCTCCCCAAGCGAGATCTTCCGCGCGCTAATCGAAGCGACGGCCTTCGGGGCCCGTATGATCCGTGACCGCATGGTAGAGTATGGTGTTGAGATTGACCGCGTCATCAACTGTGGCGGCATTGCTATCAAGAGCCCACTGCTGATGCAGGTCTACGCTGACGTCTTTAATTGCCAGATGCTGGTCTCTGCCAGCGACCAGACCTGCGCGCTGGGTTCGGCCATGGCCGGTGCAGTTGTGGCCGGAGAGTTCGCGAACTTTGGTGAGGCCGCTGATGCCATGACCAGCCTTCGCGAGGAGCAGTACAACCCCATCCCAGAGAACGTAGCGGTGTATGAGCGCCTTTTCGGCCTCTACAAGCGCCTCCACGATCTCTTCGGCACACGGGAGTACGCAGCCAACCAGTACGATGTGATGAAAGAACTCATCGCGATCCGTGAGGAGCAGCGGGGCTGATCGCCGGCTTCCTGCGCTTCGGGCCGACGACGAGATCCGTGCTATCCCTCCACAGCGGGCTGCCCCTTGGCTTTGGATTCTTCGGCGTAGAACTTCCGGACATCACCGAAGTCCTTGATTGCGCTGAAGATGTTGCGTTGGCGAGGCAACCGGACCAGCGGAACGTCATAGAGCTTGCCAACAGCGACGGGATCAAAACCAGCGGCCATGGCCTCGGCCGGAAGTTGAACGGCCTCCTTCGAAACCGATGATCCAAACGCGTCCTGAAAATCAGGAAAGACGTCCCGCCCGGTGGCAATACTCCAAAGCCATGCCGTGCTGTGCGCATCCCAAACAGCACCTTCTTTGTTCAGCAGAGCATACTTGAGAAGGTTGTAGTTCTTCCAGACCGTCTCGCCATACTCGCGGATCATAAGGTCGATGAACATGTAGTACTTGAAGTTGTTGGCGGTCTCGGCGAGATCGATCTCGTCCAAACCATCGTCCTTCAGGTAGTTCATCAGGCGTTTCGTCACGGAGTCGACATGCTTCTGTCCGTTGTGTCGGTGCAGGACCAGGTTGTTAAAAATGAATGCGCTGGCTTCTTCGCCGATCTTCTCACAGAACGGATAACTCCAAGCGTGCCCCATTTCATGGGACAGCATGCCAAGATGCACCTGCCAGTCATCTTTGAGTGCCGGCGGCAGATCCACGGCCGACCCCTGCGGAAGCAGGAAGCCTGCACCCACGCAGGCCAGGTACTTCATCTGGAACAGGACGCCCTCAGGGATGTAGTTCACATCATCGGGATTTCCACCGGGACGGCCCGCAAGGTACACATTCCCGTCATCCCACAGTACCTTGCCGTCTCCCATCACCTTGAAGCCAACACTACCGTAGCCGGCATCATTGCACCCAACCCATGAGGAGAAGCGTGTGTATTTTCCGTCAAGGGGAACAACCATCTTTCCCTTGGAATGCAGGAACACCCCCGTATGGAATTCACGACCGCCGATCGAGAACGTCTCGCCACCCGGAAGCTTGTCCTGGGTTGCCTTGCCGTAGCCGGGCTTCACCAATGATGCATCGCTGATTCGCAGAGGAGTCTTGTTCCCCGAGCCATCCTCAAAGAAGGCATCCGCCCAAATGGCGTGGTCAGAGTTGATGTTGTCGCCGCCATCGGTCGTAATTAGCGTAAGCTCCCGAACTCCCGAAATGTCCACGTCAACCTGGGTGCCACGCTGATAGGCTGCATTGCGCTCGTCGAGTTCCTTGATCTGCGCGGCTTTCTGCACCTCGTCCAATCCCGTGAGTTCGGTCAGGTACGCCACGGTCTGCTTGTAGGCCTTTACATCGTTGGCCACGTACATCTTACTATACTCGTTGTGATGGATGCGCAGACCGTCATCGGTAGTCGTGATGAGTTCCCACCGGTAGCCATCGCTGAACTGCCAGCCGCCCCCACCCTTCACCGCGGCAACTTGCTTGCCTGAACTCATGTGCTCTATCAGCTTGCGCATAGCGGCAAGGCCAGGCTTCGTCTTGCCGATTGCGGCGTGATAGAGACCAGTCGTGTCAGCCACGATCATGCCCTTGCCGTAGCGCCTAACCAGCACAACAGGCGAGCCATCGGAAAGGGCGTAAACCGTCTCCCATCCCTTGGGACTACTCGGCTGGATGTTGGGCAACACCCCCGCCGGACTCCAGGTAGCCCCGGGCATTGCAGCAGGATGGTCTGCTGCCACGATGGCGTCATCCTCACGTTTGGCGTCATTGGCTCGCACAACGCCCAGGGGTTGGCCATTGAAGTGCCGGTCCTGTGTAGCCTGGGCCCAACCCACCTTGACTGACGTTGCATCTTTCAAAAGAAGCCGCTTGCTCTCACCAGAGGCCGTCACCAGCCGCGGGTCAAACCAGACACTACCGTCAGCGGACTTGCCGTTGCCGCCATCCGTGGCCACCAGGCGAAGCTCATTCACCCCATCAATGCTGATGTCGATTGATTCCCTGCCGCCATTCGAAAGGACCTTGCCCTCGTAGAGCCGCTTGCCATTGCCGTAGACCTCAAACGCAACGGATCCCCGATAGTCCGCCCACGGGCCGACGCGTGACGTAAAGCGCTTCTGCCGACCATCCAGCTCGAAGACAAGCTCGCTCGGAGCGTGTGCAGAGATCCCAAAGTTGGCTGGATCCTTTGCCAAGCGCGGCCCACCATCTTTGAGTCCCAGTCCCGCAAGGAACTCGCGAACCGAATCCGCATACACGCCACCCGTTTTGATCCCAAGATAGAGACCGCCCCCATCTTTCACGTAGTCGCGAAGAGTCGGCGCATCCTTTGGCGAATACGGCATCTTACCATCAATCAGAACCGCAAGCGCGTTAATGGGTTCAAGGTCGAGCTTGTGGATGGTCCGACCGCTTGTCAGGCAATTGATGCCTGGAAAGACCTCATCCTGGTTCCGGCTCGCGTTGGAGAGATTGAACGAGTAGTCATGACTACAGTCCGTCAGAAGATTAATGACCTGGTCTCCCGCCGCACAAGCGGAGAGGGGCGCAGCCATTCCCAGAGCAGCGACTAACATGATGTGATACCTCATTTCTATTCCTCCATCCGCACGATCCATCGCAAAATGCTATCCATTCGCATCTAAACATATGCATTTCAGAAGCCTGCGCGCAAGGGCCGAATCCAAAAAAAGTTGCCAACGAAGCTAAACCAACGGGAAGAATCCCCTCCCTGTGCCCCGTAAGGGAGCCGCAGCACAAGCATTCAAAGGCCTAGCCTTCCTCCACCCTTGACGGTGGCTTTGAAACGGTGGCATTCTCCTCACTTCAGAAAAATCTAACAACTAACGATGGTGTTGTCCTTATGGAGAAATGGTTGCAGCTACAAAATGGCAGCGACGTGCGCGGGGTTGCCCTCGACGGCGTTGAAGGGGAACCGGTCACGTTGACCGCAGAGATCTCACGGACGATCGGCTTTGCGTTCGCGCAATGGCTTGCGGAACGCAACGGCAAAACGGGACTCAAAGTAGCCGTGGGGCACGACTCCCGTCTCTCTGCTGAGCTCATCAAGACGGCAGTCTTCCAGGGGCTTGAGAAGCATGACTGCTCGGTACTCGACTGCGGCCTGGCGTCCACACCAGCCATGTTCATGTCCACGATCCTTGACAAATACGCCTGCGATGGCGCCATCATGCTCACGGCAAGTCACCTGCCCTTCAACCGCAATGGCATGAAGTTCTTCGTGGCGGAAGGCGGCCTCGAGAAGCAGGACATCACGCGCATCCTCACACTGGCGGCCGAATGCGAGACTCTGGCCGACACGCCTCTATCGAATGTCACCCAGGCCACGCTGATGGATGACTACGCAAGCCACCTCGTCAAAACCATCCGCGAGAGCGCGGGTGGAGAGCGTCCCCTTGAAGGACTGAACATCGTGGTTGATGCCGGTAACGGCGCAGGTGGCTTCTTTGTCGACAGCGTTCTTGCGCCGCTCGGAGCCGACACAACCGGCAGCCAATTCCTGGAACCGGATGGTTCGTTCCCCAACCACATTCCCAATCCCGAGGACAAAGCGGCCATGGATGCCATCATTGCGGCCGTTACGGATAACGCTGCCGATTTTGGCATCATCTTCGATACTGATGTGGACCGCGCAGGCGCCGTGGACAAAAACGGAAAGCCGATTAACCGTAACCGTTTCATCGCACTCATGGCCACAATCGTTCTCGGGGAACACCCGGGCTCTACCATCGTCACGGACTCGGTCACATCGAGCGGCCTGAAGTGGTGGATCGAAGAGCATCTGAAAGGTGTCCATCACCGGTTCAAGCGCGGCTACCGTAACGTCATCAACGAAGCCATCCGACTCAACGAAACGGGAACGGAATCGTGGCTCGCCATGGAGACCTCTGGCCATGGGGCCTTGAAAGAGAACTACTTCCTGGATGACGGGGCCTACCAGATCGCCAAGATTCTGATCAAGATTGCGCAGCTGAAGCAAAGCGACGGCGGCACGATTGATGAGTTGATCGCCGCATTGCCGGAACCCGCGGAAGCGAGAGAGTACCGCCCGAAAATCAAAGAGAAGGACTTCTCGGCCTATGCGGAGAAGGTGCTTGAAGCATTTGCGGACTTCGTGGAGCAGACCGAAGGCTGGTCGATTACACCGAACAACCACGAAGGGGTTCACGTCACCTGTGATGCAACCGCCGGCAACGGGTGGGCTCTACTTCGCAAATCCCTGCACGACCCCCTGATGCCTTTGAACATCGAAAGTGACGATGCAGACGGTGCCGCATTGATCGCCGGCCGGATCCATGAGTTTCTCGTTACCTTTGAGGGACTCGACGTGCCGACATCCATGTGCTAGCCCTGCCGGCCTTCGTCGGCCGTTCGCATCCACGCCTTCAGGAAACATGGCTGCATCGTGATTCTGACCTACGTGATTCAACAGCTTGAGCCGACTCAGATGACGGCTCATGCGTTTTCGGCAGACATCCACGAGGGCGCCCCCTTGGGCCGCTCGAGATTCCCGCATCAGCCAGCTGATCTGCTGAAGTACCCGCCGGCCTCTCTGACCCTGGGTCCGCAGGACCGGCGTATTCTGATGGCCCTGGTGATGCACCAGAAACGCGGCGCCAGCGGAGTCAGGATATCAGGGACAACGGCCTACACAATCGTGCGGGACATGGTCAAGACCGGCCGATGCTATGCCATGCAGGGAAGCCCTCAGCCACTGGCCTGGAAGGCTGCACTCAAAGCAACCCCCGCCTGGGTGCCATCAACCGAACCCGTCGGTTTCGAACCCATCCTGCAGCTCAACGCCAAACTCCCCATTCTGCCATGCACGCCGCCCCTGGCCCTGAACACTCGAGACGCATCATGCCACCCAGTCAAGACGATGCTGCCGGATGGCCTGGCCACAACCTGGCATAGCAGCACGGGAATGGACCCTGAAGCGTGCCTCACGTTCATTCAACAGCTCACGCAGAAGCACCCACATGAAGCGTTGCCCGCCCCACCCCATATCGACGAGAACTGCATTGAGGATGCCGCTCCCACGCCCGTCCTCACGATGGCACGACAGGGAAGCGAGAGCGACCCGACACTGCTGGTGCGGATCACCTTCCGGTATGGGCTGCGTGTCATTTCATCGTCCGATCCTGGCGACCGTGTGCGCTTCGTGGATGACGGAAAACTACTCAACATGGCTCGCAAGCCCCAGACGGAATCAAGCGCCAAAGCCCGACTCGATGCATTTGGTTTCGTTCCCCATCAGCCAGCCTCGACGGACCTCTTCGCGCGTGCCGCAGAACAAGGCACACTGACACTGCCGCCAGCCGCTACCATCACGTGGGCCGACGTCGTCCAGAATTTGCTACCCGAACTTGAAGCGGATGGATGGGACATTCAGCATGAGGCAGGCTGTAAGCTGGTAACCGCCCGGGAGGAAGATTGGTATTCCGACTTCACGACATCGGCCAAGGGCTGGCTGACGTTCGAGTCCGGCATCTCCATCGATGGGCAGCGGATCAACCTGCTCCCTTTCCTGCATCGTTACCTGCGGGATCACCGGGATCTGACCGAAGGAGAGCTACGCGCCCAGCTCAAGGCGAGCACCATTCCCATTGTGACGGGCAGTTGTATTCTCCTCATCGAGGGAGAGCGGCTCTTTGGTATGATTCAGCAGCTCTTCGAGCTCTACAGCGACAAGCCGCTTGACCGCGACAGCCGTCTGCGTATCAGCGAATGGCGCGCAGCAGAGCTCGCCCAGCAGGTCGCTGGGTCGACATGGGATCCCCCGCCAGAGTTGGCCAACGTCGTACGCTCCCTGAAGAGCGGCATCACGATTGAGCCGCAGGCGCCCCCGGGGGGCATGGACTGCACCCTACGCCCCTACCAGTCCCACGGCCTGGGTTGGCTGGGATTTCTACGTGACCACCGTCTGGGTGGCATTCTCGCAGATGACATGGGACTCGGGAAGACGATCCAGGCCATCGGGCTCATTCAGCAGGAGAAGGAGGCCGGAACACTCGATCTCCCCACGCTGATCGTGGCCCCCACCAGCGTGTTGCCGAACTGGCGGCGGGAACTGCAGCGCTTTTCCCCCTCCCTCCGGACACACGTGCTGCACGGCCCGGATCGTCATGCCTTGCTGGAGGACTTCTCCGAAGCCGATGTAATCATCACGAGCTACGCGCTGCTGCGTCGTGATCGCGAGATTTATCATAGCCAGACCTTTTCGTTCATCATTCTCGACGAGGCCCAGGCCATCAAGAACCCGAAGGCAAAGGTCACACAAACCGCCTACGCGCTAAAGGGCCGCATGCGGTTCTGTCTTACGGGAACGCCCATTGAAAACCATCTGGGCGAGCTCTGGTCGCTCATGCACTTCGCCGTGCCCGGCTTTCTCGGCACGGAGGGGAACTTCCAGCAGGTGTTCCGGGACCCCATTGAGCAGGATGCACATCCGGTTGTTCGGCAGCAGTTGCAGCGACGAATCAAACCTCTGCTCCTGCGACGCACCAAGGACTCTGTAGCGACTGAACTGCCCCCGAAGACTGAGATCATCCAGACCGTTGCGCTCAGCGAGGCCCAGGTCGACCTCTACCAGACCATCCGCATGGCCATGACTGAGCGTATTCAGGAAGAGATGAAGGCAAAAGGAATGGCCCGCTCACGCATCGTCATTCTCGCCGCCCTGCTCAAGCTGCGCCAGATCTGCTGCGACCCACGCCTGGTTGACAAGAATCAGCCCTTCTCGCTGCCGGAGGACTCCTGCAAGCTCAAGCTTCTGGATGACATGCTGCCGGAGATGATCGAAGAGGGCCGACGGGTTCTGATCTTCTCACAGTTCACCAGCATGCTCGACCTGATCAAGGCTCAGCTCAAGGCCCGGAAGCTACCGTTCGTCGAAATCCGTGGATCAACGCGTGACCGGGAAACGCCCGTCAACGACTTCCAGGCCGGCAAGGTGCCAATCTTCCTGATCAGTCTGAAAGCGGGCGGAACGGGATTGAATCTCACAGCCGCCGACACGGTGATCCACTACGACCCCTGGTGGAATCCCGCCGTCGAGGCCCAGGCCACCGACCGCGCGCATCGCATCGGCCAGGACAAACCGGTGTTCGTCTATAAATTCGTCACCGAAGGTACTGTTGAGGCCCGCATCCTTGAGTTGCAGGAACGAAAACGTGCGCTGACCCAAGTCATACAAAACGCCACCGCCGACTCACTGGCCTTCTCCCAGGACGATCTGAACGCCCTGCTGGCCGCCCCCGGAACCGACGCGGCCAAACCGCAGGCCTAGCCCGGACATTTCGCCACGAGTGGCGAAACGCCGGGAAATACCCAAGCACCCAAACACCCAAGCACCCAAAGAAACCCCAAATACCTAAGCCCGAAAAGCCCTGCCGATCATGCCCATAGTAAGTCCGTAGATTGCTGATCCGCGAAGCACCTTCCGGCTTTGGTATTTCGGAGTTCGGGATTCGGGCTTCTTTGGGTCTTTGGGTGTTTGGGTGTTTCGTCATTCCTGCGATTTCATGTACTCGTGAAATCTGCAGGCTAGGTAATATCAGGCTTGCGTTGTTTCGAAACTGTGGCAATCATCGGCTCGATCTATTCCAGCAGCTGGGTACGTGAGGACTCAGTCCCGTAGCTGGATTCGTGAGAATTCAGATTCAAGTATAGCGCGTAGCGAACAGGAAACACAGACATGCTGATTCAGCCAAACAGCACAATACTCTTTCAGGGCGATTCCATTACGGATGCAGGTTGGGCGCGAGACAACAGCGAGGCCGTGAGCCAAGCCGATAACGTTGGCGTCCTCGGCACCGGGTATGCGGCGAGGGCCGCCGAGTTGCTCCTGGGGCAATTTGGCGATCAGGGGCTTCAGATCTACAACCGGGGAGTCTCAGGAAACCGCGTCACCGATATGCGGGATCGCTGGAATACCGATGGTCTTGACCTGAAGCCGGATGTGATCTCAATCCTGATTGGCGTCAACGACACGTGGCATGGAGTTGCCAGCGGCACGCCGGACAACGGCGTTGGACTTGAGGAGTTCGACCGCGTTCTGCGCGCCCTGATCGCAACCAGCCGCGAAGCACTCCCGGAGCTTACGCTCGTCATCTGCGAACCATTCACTACCGAGGCCGGTGCCGTCCTCAATATGAACTTCCATCCGGACATCGATGACCGTCGCACCATCGTGCAGGCAATTGCCAGGGAGTCCGCGGATGTTTTTGTCCCGTTTCAGGAGATGTTCGATGAGCTCTGCACACAAGCGCCGTCCGACTTCTGGGCGGGAGACGGTGTGCACCCCACCCCTGCGGGTCACCAGAAGATGGCCGAGTTCTGGATGAAACAAGTCTGCGGATAGGACAGCCCCAATCTCAAACTGCTGAAGTACAGAACGACAATAACCACCTAACCAAGGACGAGACACATGCTAAAAGGAATATCCCCCCTCGTTTCCCCCGAACTGTTGGCCACCCTGAGCAGCATGGGACACGGCGATGAAATCATTATCGCGGACGCACACTTCCCGGGACACACATTCAATGAGAACGTGATCCGCGCAGACGGACTTCTCGTCCCCGATCTCCTGGACGCGATTCTACCGCTCTTCGAGCTCGACAGCTATGTTGATGCACCGCTGGTGATGATGGCCGCCGTCGAAGGTGATACCCTTGATCCCGCGGTTGAAACCGCCTACCGCGTACCCGTTGACAAACACGCGCCGGGCACGGCCCCCATCGAGCGAATTGACCGCTTCGACTTCTACGACCGCGCCAAGGAAGCCTTCGCCGTGGTCATGTCAGGTGACACCGCCAAGTATGGCAACATCCTTCTCAAGAAGGGCGTCACGCCCTGCTAGGCCTCAAATGGGCAAGTACTGAGTAGCGGCTACGTGCCCATAGTTGCCGGATCAAAGCGCACGCTCAATCGCATCGATCACGCAGCCAAGAGCTTTAAGGCGGGCGTGCCATTTGCAGTTGGACTCGACAATGGTCCATGGCGCGTAAGGGGTGCTCGTCCGCGCGAGCATCTCTTCGACCGCTGCATTATAGGCATCCCACTGCTTGCGGTTGCGCCAGTCCTCGTCGGTGATCTTCCAACGCTTGTGCTCCAGGCGCTCGCGCTCCTTGAAGCGCCGTAGTTGTTCATCCTGGTCGATCTGCAGCCAGAACTTGCACATGACGGTGCCAAATTCTGTCCAGTGCTGTTCCATCTCGTTGATTTCGCGGTATGCTCTCTGCCACTCCTCGCGGGTGCAGAAGCCTTCCACCCGTTCGACCATCACCCGCCCATACCAGGAACGGTCAAAGATCGTAATGTGACCAGCCTTCGGGAGCTCATTCCAAAATCGCCATAGGTAATGATGCGCCTTCTCGACATCGTTCGGAGCTGCAACAGGCACCACTTCATAGCCGCGTGGATCAAGCTCCTCGGTTAGCCTACGGATGTTGCCGCCTTTCCCTGCCGCATCCCATCCTTCATAGACGATAACGACCGGGGTCCGCTGGACGTAGATCTCATGTTCCAGCTCACGCAGACGCTCCTGCTGCTTCTTCAGTCGCTTGCGGTAGTCCTCTCTCTCCAGCTCCTGTCCCAGGTCGATCCCAGAGAGGATCGACACGTTGAGGTCGTCAGCATTCGCACTGGGCGCCTCCTCCGCTGCGGCATCCGACTCTTGCTCTGCACGCTCCAGTCCCCGTTCAAGTGCGCCAATGACGGCCCGGAAGATCTTCAGCGAGGCAAAACGACGGTCCTCCGCCTCTACGATTGTCCACGGGGCAATGTCGGAATCCGTGGCGGCCAACATCGCCTCTGCGGCACCCAGGTAGTCATCGTACTGCTTCTGTCGCTTCAGGTCTTCATCGGTCACACGCCAGGCCGTTGAAGGATTGCGGCGGAGCTTCTCAAATCGCTTCTTCTGCGTCTTCTTGGAAATGTGCAGGAACAGCTTGATGATAACACAGCCATCATCCGCAAGTTGGCGCTCGAACGAGACGATGTCACGCTGCGCAGCCGACACCTCCTTTTCACTGAGCTCACCATCCACCCGTTCGTTCAGGAGACGGCGGTACCAGCTACGATCGAAGATGGCAATCCGGCCACGCGCGGGGATCTTCGTCCAGAACCGCCAGAGGAATGGGCGCAAGCGCTCTTCCTCGCTAGGAGCAAGGGTGCTGTGAACCGTGAAACCGCGCGGGTCCAGCGGCATAATCAGACGGTTAATCAGCGTCCCCTTGCCGGCCGCATCCCAACCTTCGAAGACAACGACAACCGGAACACCGTGCTCCTTCAGCTGCCGTTGCAGCGATGCAATCCTGATACCAAGGGCGTCCTTCGCCTGCTTGTATTCCGGTTTCTCAACCACCCGTGACAAATCGATCGACTCCAGCATAGTGCCTCCCAGTTGCCTGGAGCATAACGCTGATGCTACGCAGCGTCAATCGGAGGAAGTGCGAAAGTGTGGCAGGTTCAGGAATGGCGGCGGGCGAACTCCCGCGGTGCCCACTGCGACCGGAATTCAAACCGTACCGACTGGCCACTCCAGCCACGCATGGGGGGCAATTAACTCAAGAGCGGAGAGAGGGGGTTCCCTCCGCAGGCCTAGTGGGTTCAAAGCGTAGCGACTAGCCACTCCAGCCAAGGAGGGAACCCCCTCTCGGAGCGACCTGGTGCCGGGGGCGGGACTCGAACCCGCATGAGTTTAACCTCGCTAGATTTTGAGTCTAGTGCGTATGCCAATTTCGCCACCCCGGCCCAATTGGAGTGGGAGTTATAGCAAGCGCCAGCCCACGGATCAACGCCGAAATACGCTACCGCCTGTCAACGCCCGACCGTGATTGAGATCCCGCGTCGACGGCTGGCGGGGCAGTTCCCGAACCCGCTGACGGGGTGTGTCTCGAAACGCGTCGGCACAACAATGGCGCTGCGGATCATCTTGCCATTGTTGTCGAAGAGTGGAGGGACAATGGTGTATTCAACCGGCACAGGCCCGTAGCTGCCAAAGAAGTAGCCCGGCTCGATATCACGAAAGGTCTTCTGTACCGGCGGGGGCCTCTTGGGCGGGATCTTTACCAGTTCCGTCCACACCTCCGCCTTCTTGCGTTCTTCGATCTTGCGAAGCCGCTCGGCTTCGCGTCTGCGTGCCGCCGCGACCTGAGACGCCCGCTCTCGCAGTACAGCCACTTCTTCATCCGAGATCAGGGGAACCTGACACTCCCGGTCGCCGGACTGCAGCACAACGGAATCGGGAAGCACCTTGTTCACCTGCCATTCCTCACGACCAATCTCGACACGCTCACTCACTCTCACATCGTGTCGCCGGCCCGACTTCAGGTCGATGAGGACAGTCCGCAGGCCCTCAGTCATGAAGAGCTCGCCCTGCTTGAGTTCGCGTTCACGGCCATCCGCAGATCGCAACGTCACCACGTCACAGTCGATCTCCTTCACCAGGCCACTGCGGGGATTGATCTCCTTCCGCCGTGCTGGCGTGTGGGCTGAAACCTGCCAATCTCCGAGTTGCTCGCCGACCCTGAGAAACGACGTACGCCCACTCCTATGATTGAAGGAAAGCACGAAAGCGCCATCTGCCCCGGGCGTCGCGGTCATGAACATGTAGTCCATTGAGTCACGGGCAACCGACCACACTCTCAGCGGCGGCCCGTCCGTCGTCATCGCCCTCCCCATGCCAATGCCAACGGCCAAGACCAGGAGTGATGCGCACAAAATACAGCCACGTTTCATGCCATCTATCATACAGGACGTAGCACGATACCACAAAAGGGAATTCGTTACTGTTGCATGGAACGCTTGAGAGAGGAGCCAGTTGGAGACAACTGGCTCTACTTGCGAGGTCCCCTGGTCAGCTGGGCCTCCGAGTCGACTCGGATTATTCAAGGGCGAAACATTGCAGGGGGAAAGGTGGACGCCGGCCTCCGGACGGCGTTGAGCAAGTGATGAGCCTTCCAAGAGACAGGGGAGTACGATGTTCGATACTGTCTCACAAGAGGCGCTTGCTCTGCTCGACCGCGTCCGGAGGCCACGGTCCACCTTTGCGGAATTCGGAACTGTGCGCAAAATTTCAGCCTAAACACCGACCACCAGGCGGAGCGAATCCAGGCGTAGGCGGGCGTTATCCATGGCCAGGGCTAGATCATGAATCTGCGTTTTGGCGGCATCGATCTCTTCGTCACGCACGTGGTCATTCACAGCCTGCAGATGGCAGAGGCGTTCTACTTCCGTGTCTAGCGCAGATCGCATCTCCGCTTTGGCAGCATCCAGAATTCTTGGGCTCCGCGCCTCGGCTTGCGCGCGTGTGGCCGCAATCATGGCAGGGACGAGGTCCCGCTGAAGCCGCTCATTGTCTCGCACCCACCATGACTCGCCATCGCCGTCAACGGTGATGGCGCGCTCCACAGCGGCCAGCTTCTGATCCACCTGGATCAGCATCGGGGTTGCAGGCAGGAAGCTATCGATCTCGACGCTCTGATCTGAAACCGCTTCCAGAACATACACGGCCTGGAGCAATACCCCTTCGACGTCAGAGCTGCGAGCAATCGCACAACCGCCCCTATCGCTACCCAGGATCAAGTCCATCGATCCCTGGACCATGGGATGGTCCCAACTCAACAGCGTTATCATGGGGCGACTCAAGGCATGCGAACGGTCATACGTAATCCGCATCGCGTCCCGCTCCCGCGGCAACGGGAACTCATCGCACAGCAGGAGATCGGCGCGAAGCAGGTAGTCATGTTCACCAAAAGACTCAACCGAGACGCCGAATTGCTCAAACACCTCAAGCATGTACTGCTCAAGCGTCTCATCGGCCTCGGCAGCAAGTATCGACGACACAAGATCGGCAGCCACGGTCGGACGGCATGAATTGAGTTCCAGCAATCGGTCGCGCCCCGCCTCGATGCGCGCAGACAGATCGCGATGAGATTCGCGCGTCGACGCGATCAACGCGTCTGTCACGTCAGTCAGCTGATCCTGAAACTCCAGTAACATCCGGTATCCACCAACCAGGGGCCGCGAAAAGGCGTCAAGCCCCTCATGCAACCACCGGACAAAACCTTCTTCAGCTGTTCCTCGAACGAACGGAACATGGATATGAATGCTCTGCTTCTGCCCGATACGGTCCAACCGGCCGATGCGCTGCTCGACAAGCTCTGGATCGCGCGGCACGTCCATCAGGACCATATGACTGACAAACTGGAAATTGCGGCCCTCTCCCCCGATACCCGATGCGATCAGGACACGGGCACCGTCAGGTTCAGCAAACCAAGCCGCCTGGCGGTCACACTGCAACAGGGGTAGATCCTCATGAAAATTTGCAATATCGATACCAATTCGCGCGCGAAGGGCTTTCTCCAAGGCGCAAACATCACGTGCCGTTCCGCCAATTACCAGCACCTTCCTTGTGGGATGCTCTCGCAGAAACTCCCCCAACCACTGCACGCGGGCATCCCCGGCACCCGATGGCGAAGGCATGAGCGGCACGAGGTGGGGAATCCGCTTTGGGAATCCCGTGATCGTCGCACGTGAGTTCCTGAACATAACGCGGCCGGGGCCATGGCGATCCAGCAAGTCGGACAGCTCATCCTCCGTGCCCGTCTCGATAACGGATGCAGCCCTGTCGGCAACGTCAACGTATGCGTCATGCTCAGCCAGGAAGCGGTCGTAAGAAGGATAGCGTTTCTCATCAAGAAGACGCAGACGGGCAAAGTGCCCCTCCTGTCCGCTCTGCTCCGGGCTAGCGGTCAGTAGCAGCAGGCTTGGCACGACTGCGGCCAGCCGCTGAACCAGGCCATACTCCTCGCTCACCCCGCCCGGGCTCCAGCCCAAGTGATGGGCCTCATCCACAACAAGCACATCCCACCCCGCGTCGACAGCCTGCTGGGCACGTGCCGGACTGCCCGCGAGAAACTCAAGCCCACAGAGCACGAACTGCTCCTCAAGAAACGGATTGCGGGCCCCAGCCCGGTCCTCGACCTCACATCGATCCTTATCCAGGATGCGGAACGACATATTGAAGCGACGCAGGAGCTCAACAAACCACTGATGGATCAAGGGCTCTGGTAACAGGATCAGGATACGGTGAGCTTTCCCGCAGACCACCATGCGGTGCAAAATCAGACAGGCTTCAATCGTCTTGCCCAGCCCCACTTCATCGGCGAGCAGGACCCGCGGGCGTTGCCGCCGACTCACCTCGTGTGCGATGTAGAGCTGGTGAGGCAGGAGTTCGATTCGAGCGCCCGTGAACCCGCGTACCGGGGAGCGGTTGCTGCTGTGCTGATGCCGGAGTGTAGCCAGGCGCAGGTCAAACAAGGCACTGCCGTCCGTATGGCCGGCCAGCAGGCGATCAGCCGGAGTCTCAACACTCAGGGCATCGTCCAATGACGATTCCGGTAGCGATTGCCCTTCTCCCCTATAAGTGAGCAGCCCGCCTGACTCCTCGACGCTCACAATCTCAAACGGGACGCCTTCGTGGCCGCGAATTGTCGCCCCCTGTGCAAACTGTGCACGCCTGAGGGGAGCATGATCCGCGGCATAGGTGCGGGTCTTTCCCCCCGCGGGAAAGAGAAGCTGCACCTGGTGGGTAGAGACCTGTACGACAAGTCCCAACCCAAGATCAGGCTCTGATGTGCTTATCCAGCGTTGACCGGCGACGAACAGGCTCATCGGCTAGTCGACACGCATGGTCACTTCGAGAACATGGTACCCGAACTGAGTTTTGATGGGTCCCTGCACGTCACCCACCTCGCCCTGGAATACGGCTTGATCGAACTCCGGCACCATCTGCCCTGGCCCAAATTCACCCAGTGCGCCGCCGGATTTGCCTGACGGACATTGCGAATGCTGGGCAGCCAAAGTACCGAAATCGGCGCCCTCTTTGATCTGCTGGATCAGGTCTGTACATTCGGTTTCACTGCTAACCAGGATATGGCGTGCGGCTGCTCTTGGCATGGTGCTCTCCTTTGCGGCGATGCGTGTTCTCAGTTCGAAATGAAGCGCGAAGCCTATGGGGAAGCGCCGCGGGGGTCAAGCAGCCACTCCGAAATTGTCACGAAGAGGTGTTCGTGGTAGGTTGCCGCGTTTTCCGGCCCGCAAGGAGTTCTGCATGGACACAGAGAAAAGGAATGATCTACGGCACAGCCCACGGTTTCACCGCCTGCAGCTCATCACGGGACGCGATGGTCTGGACGCGCTGGCTCGTACCCGTGTCATTGTCTTCGGCGTAGGAGGCGTGGGAAGCTGGACCGCCGAGGCCCTGGTGCGCTCCGGAATCGGCCATGTGACCATTGTGGATTCCGACCTTGTCTGCGTAACCAACATCAACCGCCAGGTCCAGGCCACCTCGTCCACGGTTGGTCGCCCAAAGGTGGAGGTGCTGCGCGAACGCCTGCGTGAAATCAATCCGGCGGCCGAAATCACGGCCCATGACGGAATCTACGACTGGTCGACAGCCGAGCACTTCGCCCTCTCAGACTACGACTACGTCATCGATGCGATCGACAGCTTGGGCAGCAAAGTTGAGCTGATCGCCAATGCGCTCCGTTCCGACACGGTGCTCTTCTCATCACTGGGAGCGTCCAGCAAGCTTGATGCGACGCGAATCAAGGTCTCCTCAATCTGGAAAACACGGGGCTGCCGGCTCGGGCGTTTCGTCCGCAAGCGCCTACGCAACCGCGGCATTCGTGGTAAGTTCCTGTGCGTCTATAGTGACGAAATGATTCCCGGGCAGGAGGGTGACATTGGCTGTGGCACGGGTGACTGCGTCTGCCCCAAGGCCAAGACAGAGGGAGGCGAACTCGTTGACGCCCATGAGTGGTGCAGCAGTAAACAGCAGATTAATGGCTCTGCAACGCATATCACGGGAATATTCGGGTTCCATCTCTGTGGTCTCGTCATTCAGGACGTCATGAAGCCATTTAAGGAAGTGAGACCCCTATCATGAGCCCGAGGAGCTTTTTCTTCAGCCCAAAGGGGCGCCTGACGGTTTCACGGCCATTGGCTATGGTGATGAACACGCTCAATCTGCTGGCACCCGCACTATTGCTTGCCGCTCTCATCCTGGCTGCCGTCGCAAAGCTTGGTGACCACGCTGCGGAACTAAGGCGCCTACTCCTTCAAATGGCGGCGATAGCCGTAATCGCCGCCCTTCTTATCCGTGTAATCTGGGGAATCGGCATCCGGATTGTCAGGCGGCGATCCACAGGCGAGTAGTTTCTGCGACAATTCGCACGCATGCACGCGACAACGCCTCACTTCGGCATGCATCAGGAAATCCCCTATTGCCGTAAGTTTAATTTGACATTTCCCCCATACCTTCATACAATTTGTTTATCGATTGGTATCTTGATGTGATTTACGCACGCAAGGTTGTGTGCAAAACGTAAGACAAGGGAGAGAAGATAATGAAGAAGCTTCTGGGTCTCGTAGTCGCGGTTAGCCTGCTTGCAGGTACGTCTTTTGGTCAGTTTCTGCCGGAAACGGAAACATTCACGCAAAGCGACGGCACCGCTGTCAGTACACTTGACCAGTGGACTGCGCCTGCCAGCGTGATCGTCAGCAATAACGCGGCCTATCTCCCCACTGGCACTGCACTCACCAACACCATTGGCACTGCCGTCCCCGACCAGGCATGGACGGACTTCGACCTCAAGCCTGCGCTTGGTGTCGAGCCGACCGATCCAGCAACCAATGCCACGACGGCCCTGTTCTACATTGATGCCGACGGATACGTAACAGTGTACAACGACGGAACCTGGGTCACATGCAGCAATGACGTTTGGGGCTCCACCGTTACAGCGCTAACCGGCGCCACCGAGAAACGCGTATCCATCTATCAGAACTACGACAACAACGAGTATGCCGTATTCCTGGCAGGCCAGCTCCTCATCCAAGACGTTCCATTCCCCAAGGGATCAGAAGGCACATACACCTCGTTTGCCGTTCAAAACGTTGACAGCAACGCGACCGTCGACGACGTCTGGATCAAGACGACCTTCGCCGGCGGCCACGCAACGGACAATGACATTGATCTGGGGTATGCCTCCGATGTCGCCGAAGTACACGCCCTCGGTTATGCTGCCCGCACGCTCTACGTTGAGGATGGCGGCACTCCGGAGTTCAGCACAATCGCCGCAGCCGTAGCCGTAGCCCGCACGGGTGATGAGATCAAGATTGGCGCCTCCTATGGCACGACTACCGAGAACGTGGTCCTGTCAAATGGCGTTGAGTACGTCTTTTCCGGCTCCGCATTCACCAACGCTTCTCTCACAGCCAATGGCGATGTGACGTTCAAAACCGACATTGATACCACGACCCTCACGATCGCCGCCAATGTAACAGTCACAGGCAATACCGGCACAGACGTGAATGCTGGAACGTTGACCATGGGGACAGGCTCACTGCTTGACATCACAAGCGGCACCCTATCGGAAACGACCGCAAGCATTGAGCTGGAAGGAAGCTTCACGATTGATGGCACTGACTGGAATGCTGGTGGCATCGCGGAGCAAGGCATCCCCATGAGCGATGATTTCGAGAAATATGCAGCCAACCAGCCCATCGACAATTACGGGGTTTACGGCTGGTCTGCATCCTCCTCAGACGTAAAGGTCCAGACTGCGGTAAAGAACGGGGGCACCAAGGCTCTCATTCTTCCTGATGGCTCTGCAGCAACCAACCTGATCAGCTCAAGCGGCGCCGCCGACGTTAAGGTTTGGACGACCTACTACCTGCGCCCCGCACTCGGCGCCGAACCCAGTGACTCCACAGAGACAGGCAAGAGCTTCATGAGCTATGTTAACACCAATGGCTACATGGTAATCAGAGAGAACGATGCCTGGGCCGAATGCGCCATGACGCTCGGCAGCAGCGCTCCCTATCCGCGCGCACCGTCGAAGTTCACGGAGAGCAGTTTCCAGCGTGTTGCCATCTTCCAGGACTTCTCGAAGAACGAGTTTGCGCTATTCGTGGGTAACGGGAGCAGCTTGGAGATCGTCAAGGAACGTGTTGAATTCCCCGACGCAGGCGCACCTGACTTCAGGGAGTTTGTTATCGAGAACCAGGACAACACCGCCTACATCGACGACATCCTCATCACCACGGTAACACCGAGCGGTGGCGTCGACCAGGATGGTGACGGAACACTCGACACTATCGAGATCGCCACAAAGGGTCTTGTGATGGAAGGTGGAACCATCTTCCGGTTCATCTAGACTTACCCGCCTGGCTCCCCCGGGGAGCCACAGCGGAACACTCGAAAGGCCGGGCTTTTGCCCGGCCTTTTCTTCTTCTCGGCTTCCGCATTTGCATCTCCGCAGACCAAAGGCCCACAGGCAACGCCCCGTTAGCAGCGAAGCAGCAATTCTATCGAACTCAGCTACTTCTCTCTCCTGTAGCTGGACCCGTTAGGATTCAGATCCGCAGAATTCAAGTTTCACGCTCGAATGATCCGAGCGCGCCCGGGGGCGTTACTAGCCTGAAACTTCCCGTCCGAAGATGCGGCCTAAAGGCCGAACTACAAACGCCTGCCTCGTGTAGAAACCCGTTCGTAGTTCGGCCTTTAGGCCGTAAATACTGGAACGTTTCATTCGCGTATAGTCCGGCGAAGGCACCACGCGGGGACTTTCCTAGCCTAAAACTTCAGCTGTGGCGGCAGTATTCCAAGGTAGGGCGAGGCGTCCCTGCCGAGCCGGTGCAAAGGGAGAGTGAAACAGGATGCAGGGATGTGCTCTGCTCAGAACTGCCACAGCTATCACCCTCCACTTGCTCACGGCTCACTTCATGGCCTGCCGTCTGAGCCAACGCTATACACGGAGGACAGCTGGGGGATCCCCTCTCCTACTTCTTGGCCTTCAGCTCATCCTGGAGCACACCAAGATTGCGGCGGGCACGCTTCGTGATTGGGTGCTTGTTACCAAAGGCCGAGCGGCGAATTGCAAAGGCACGCTGAAGCGGCGGGAATGCACGCTGGAGCTCGCCATTCTCGTAAAGAATCGACGCATAGCGACTCAGCGCATCAGCGACCTCCGGATGGTCGCTGCCATAGACGCGTTCCAAGGTGCCTACCAAACGCTCCGACATCTTCTCACATTCAGAAAGACGCCCCACCATGCCACGATACTCAATCCAGTGATCAAGAATGGTTGCAACGTCACCATGAACGAATCCAGTCGCTCGCTCACTGGCTTCCAGCAGCTGGCGAAACAGGGATTCGGCTGATGCCGGAACCGATCGGCGCGCGATACTGCAAGCCAGCCCGGTTCGCAAGTGCTTAACTTCGGGAGAAGCCGACCTGACTCCCAACCTGGCGGCACGAATGCCGGCTTCATAGCTCACAGAAGCTTGCTCAAACCGTCCCTGCTGGAGCTGTGCATCGCCAAGTCCCGAGAAGAGTCGTACACGCCGAAGCAGACCATGCGCAATGTCGTCGCCCTTCTGAAGTCCCTTGAAGGCGTCTCTATGAAGATCAATAGCACGCTTGTAGTCTGCCTCAGCTTCAGCGTACTGCAGCGCATCCATACGCGCTTTGGCGAGAGCTTGCAATCCTCTGATAACCGCATCGGGATCGCCCGTCTCCGAGGACTCAATCGCCGCCAAAACGTTAGAACTCGAGATTACGGCCTTGATTACCCAGCCATGCTTCTCACCCGTCATGCTCTGCCCGTACGCCTGTACTGCCATCAACAATAACAAGGCCATAGCCATGAACCCAACCCCGCCCGTCTTGTGTGATCGTTTCTTCATAGTTGCGAAGTATAGCGGCATTTGTAGCGCAATTCAATCAACGGTTTCACGAGGAATCTCAACCCCATGCGCATCGGTATCGGGATGATCCAACTCGCGATCGAATCGGGCGAGCACCTTGCTGTCATGCAGATGCTCCAGTTTCTCTGCTGCATCGTGCGCTTCGTCAGGTGTCATGCCCTTCTGAACAAGGTGCGCTTCCCAGAGCTGGTGGGAGCGTTCAATATGAGCGGCCTCACGCTGCCCGCTTTCTGTTAACGTGATGATGCCATCGTTGGAAACACCCGCCACAATGCCATCCGCCGTGAGCTTTCTCAGCCCCCGCCGGGTGCGGGATGCAACGATTGGCAACGTGCGGTAATCTCGCGCCTCGTGTGCCGCTTTGAGCAGATCCTCGATATCGCTCTGCGGCACGAGCGCCCGGCGTCGCAGCCAGTTGGCCAGCAGTCCGTACCGGGGCGCGAGAACGAGGCCCACCAGGAACAAGATGAACCCCATGAACATGATGGCACCACCACCCGAGGCATTCACCCACTCTGAGAAGTAAAGGCCCGAGATCACGGAGAGGATTCCCATGAGCGCGGCAATCACCATCATGCGAGGCAGCCGGTCCGTGAGTAGATAGGCAAGTGCTGCCGGTGTAATCAGCAGACCGACGATCATGATCACGCCAACCATGGAAATACCTGCCACGCAGATGAGGGCAATCATCCCAGTCAGGACCGTGTGGATCAACCGAGTTGGAAACCCAAGCGACGCCGCCATCGTCGGGTCAAAACTCACGATTGTGAAGTAGCGGTAGAAGATCACAATCGTGCCCAACACAATGGATCCCACGATTGCACTCAGCCACATATCCTCCCAGGAAACCCCGTAGATGTCCCCCTGGAAGAAGTGGTTCAAATCGATGTTAATGTACTGCTGAAAGCGCGTCAGAATCACAACACCAAATGCAAATAGTCCCGTATAGACAATGCCGATGGCGGTATCCTCGGCAACACGATTGATCTGGCTCAGGGCACTTATGGAAACGGACGTAAGCACAGCGGCAATCAGCGCGCCGAGAAGCAACCCTCCCGACGTGAACCCCCCAGGAATCAAGGCATTCATCACGAGATAGCCAATACCGACTCCCGGCAGGAGCGCATGGCTCATGGCGTCACCAATGAAGGCCATCTTGCGGAGAATGATGTAGCAACCGAGAACCGCGCAAGCGACGGCAATGATCGAGCCTCCCAACACGCCTTTAACGAAGTAGGCATGTGTCCATGGCTCTATAATGGCATGTATGAATGCGTTCATTGGTGCCAGCTCAGGTTTCTCAGTTTTCCGCCATACACCTCGACTAACAGCTCCGGGACCATGACATCGCGGGGCGGCCCATAGGCGAACAGCCGACGATTGACGATGATAACCCGATCGAAGAATTCCCCCGCCGTTTCAAGGTCATGATGCACAACCATCACCGTCTTGCCTTGCTCCTTGGATTGCGCGAGAAGCCCGGCAATCGCCCGCTCTGTGGCCGCGTCAACCCCCGCGAATGGCTCATCCAGCAGCAGCACGTCAGACTGTTGTGCAAGAGCGCGTGCCATGAAGACGCGCTGCTGCTGTCCGCCACTGAGTTGCCCGATCTGGCGGTCGCGGTATTCGCTCATACGCACGGCATCCAGGGCCTCCTCCGCAATATCATGATCACGGCGATGTAGGGAGCGGTACCACGGAACGAATCCGTAGCGCCCCATCATGACCACATCCCAAACCGTCACGGGAAAGTTCCAGTCGATCTGTCCGCGCTGCGGGACATAGGCGACCCGCCCCCGCGCATGATCCACACGCTCCCCGAACAGGTCCACGCTACCGAAATCACGGGACACAAACCCCATCACCGACTTAATCAGCGTCGACTTCCCTGCCCCGTTGGGCCCCAGAACACCAACAACGGTGCCCTTGGGCACATCCAGTGAAACGTCCACAAGAACCGGTTTGGTGCCATAGGAGACAGTCAGGTTGCGAATCGAGATGGCGGGGATTTCGCTCATGCCCCACCCTTTCCAAGGCCGCGGTCCAGTCTTTCGAGCACAGGCTCAAGACTCACGTCAACCGTTTGTGCAAGCAGAGCACCACCACCCTCTGACCAGATTGTCTGGTCATCGCAAATCGCACCATCTGCGCGGACGACCCGCACCCTCACGCCACACGGCTTGTCGGCCTCCTGTCCGGAAGGTGACGCCTGGATGAAGAGCTGCGTACTCGTACCGGCAAGGGAGACGGACTCCACCACGACCACTTGTCCGCGGGACCAATCCCGCGCCAGGCGCAACAGATCCTGCCCCGCATGCCTTACCA
>CAZCDU010000011.1:37135-39735 GCA_964497125.1 uncultured Victivallales bacterium
GCCTCCACAATCGTAATCACGTTCTCACGCATCATACCAATGTAGGTTTCTCCTGCGCTGCCCGACTCACCCATCGCATCGGAGTAGAGCTCGCCACCAATCTTCACGCCGGCCTCGCTCGCGATTTCCCGAATCATCTTGGGATTCACGCTCGTCTCAACGAAAATGGCCGGCACAGCGAAGTCGCGAATCGACTTCACAACCGTTCGCAGACGCGACGGCGTCATTCCGCCTCCTATCTCGCTGCCGGTTGACCAGCCAACAGGACTACGCACTTTCATGCCATAGCGGGCCGCGAAGTAGTTGAAGGCATCATGACTTGTCACCAACACGCGGCGCTGGGTTGGGACACGGCTCATCTGCTTCTGAATCCAGGAATCGAGGACGCGAAGCTGCTGCAGATAGAGCTCCGCTCGCGCTTCGTACATCGGGGCGCCGACAGGATCCAGCCGCACCACTTCCCGGAGAATGTTGTTCACGTAGACCGCTGCGTTTCGCGGATCAAACCAGGCATGCGGGTCCTTGATCATCTCGCCCTCGTACTCAAGGTCCAGGGGCTGCACACCGTCGGCACAGGTCACAAGCGGTTTGTTGCCGTTGTCCATGGCCAGGCTGGCCATCCAGTTCTTGCCTTCCAGATGGAGGCCATTCTGCACACAGAGATCGGCCGATTCGACCAGGCGACTATCTCCCGGCACCGGTTGATAGACGTGTGGATTCACGCCTGCCCCAAGAATGCACACCACCTCACACCGGTCCCCGACGATCTCTTTGGCCAGGTCGGCCGTCTGCGTCGTCGAACAGACAATCTTGAGCGCGCTCCCACTCTCGTCCGCATGCCCCCTGCCCGCCAACAAGAGGCCACCAATCAGCAGACCTCCTATGATTCCGTAGTATTTTCGCATCGTGCGTATTTCCTTTCTTATTTATTGCGTAGCAATTGCCTCACCTCGAGGCCCACGAGACAGACATCATCCGAAAGATCCGCTGTCCCTGAAAACGCTTCCACAGCCCCCAGAACACCGTCAAGCATGGCGTCCAGCGGACCAGAGTACCCGTCACTGGCGGCAGCAACAAGGCGTTCTTCACCAAACTCTTCACCACCGGCGTTGAGCATTTCGTAAAGTCCATCCGTAAAGAGCACAAGTCGATCACCCACGTTCATGACGCCCTTGTGGGTCGAGTAGGTGTGATCGTCATCAATACCCATTGCCGGTGCGACCGCCCCTGCATCTGCGGTCAATCGGGAGGGGGCTCCGCCGGTACCCAGCAGGACTGGCTCGGGATGCCCGGCGTTTGCCCACGCCATCTCCCCTGTGGCCGCATCCACGGCAACGCAGACCGCGGACACAAAGATGAGCTGCTCCGGTTGTTGAAGTAAGCGGGTTAGGTCGCGGTTCAACTCGGACATCAGCAACCCCGGGTCATGCGCCAGCGGCTTCAGCTCCTCTACCAATCCACGAACAACAGCGGTCACGAGAGCCGGCTGTACCCCATGCCCCATCACGTCGCACACCAGGATGGTAGCCACCGTGTCGGAAGCCGCCTGGACATCAAAGAAGTCCCCTCCCAGGGCCAGGCACGGGCGATAGCGATGACTGAACTGCAGCGCGCTCGTGTGCGGCAGCGCGGTGGCCGGAAACAGCGGATACTGACGCGGCAGCAAGGCCAGTTGCATTTCGCGGGCCATTGCCAGTTCTGCATCCATCTGGGCATTGCGCGCACGCAGTTCCGCAACAACGTTCGAGAGCCGCTCGTCAATCTGCTTACGCTCAATCGCATAACGGATAGCCCGGCAGAGCAGCGGCGAATCCATGTTGCCCTTCACGAGGTAATCCTGCGCACCACTCTGGACGGCGCGTTCACCAAGTTCTTCGTCCGAAAGTCCCGTGAGCAGAATAACCGGGAGATGGGGAGCCGCGTTGTGAACGCTGGTAAACGTTTCCCACCCGGAAGAATCGGGAAGCGTCAGATCTGACAGGATGGCATCAACATCGCCCGAAAGCAGGGCCAGTCCCTCTGCCAGAGTCGGTGCCCATTGAATGCTGAACCGCTCCCATTCACTCTCCTCGAGCAGCTCACGCGTGATGATATAGTCGTCTTCGTCATCCTCGATGAGAACCAAGCGTATGCGGTGGCCATCCATAAATCCCACTCTACCGCAGAATCCCAGATAGTCAAATGCTACGCGAGCTCGTCTTGACGCAGGGGCCGGATGAAGCGCAGGCCTGCCATGCAGACGTCATCATCGAAGTGGTCACTGCCTGTGAAAGCGCAGGCGTCCTGCAGAATGGACTCGAATAGCGACGTCAATAGCCCTTCGCGGTTGGCCGAAAGCGCATTAACGAGGCGATCCACGCCGTATTCGTCGCCAATGGCGTTTTCCGCCTCGACCAGACCGTCTGTATAGATCATCACGAGGTCATTTGGTGCCAGGTCAAGCGTGTGCGTTACATACACAGAATCCTTGAATAGCGGGATCGCAGGCTGGCTCTTCTCATCCGGTAGTCCCAGGAAGCGCACCTTCCCGACAGCACCGAGATAGAGCGGCTCAGGATGCCCGGCATTCGCATACTGAAGCCGGCCTGTCTGGATATCCA